>NZ_MOYN02000014.1:0-310210 GCF_001896795.1 Thermomonospora sp. CIF 1 | reverse complement strand
GGGATCGGCCCGGAAGACGCGGGGGCCGGCCCGGAGGGTCAGCCCAGGAGGCCGCGCCCCAGCACCCGATCCAGCGCGGCGGCGACCTCCTCCGAGAGCCCGGGGGCGTCGGAGGCGCCCGGGCCGCCGGGCTGCTCCGACGGCCGGGCCTCCCGGACGTGCCCGCAGTCCCGGCACTCCACCTCGCCGAGCCGGCAGATCAGGACGGTGGAGCCGCAGGCCTCACAGCGGTCCAGGGCGGCGGTCCAGTCCGTGGTGCGCTGGCACGTCGGGCAGATCAGCACCTGCCGATCCGCGCGCACCCCGCGCTTCCACGGGCTGGCCCCGCGGATCGGGTCGGTCTGCCGCGCCCCGCAGCGAAAGCAGGGCATGACGCCTCCCACATCCCGGCGGCCGGGGCCTCCCCGGCCGTGACGATCACAACGCGGCGAGCGCCTCGCGGTAGGCGTCGAGGTCGCGCGCCTCGCCGATCGGGTTGACGACCTTCCAGCGCACGACCCCCTCGCGGTCGACGACGAACGAGCCGCGCACGGCCACGCCCCGTTCGTCGTCGAACACGCCGTAGGAGCGGGCCACCGCGCCGTGCGGCCAGAAGTCCGACAGCAGCGGGAAGGAGTACCCCCGCGCGTCGGCCCAGGCGCGCAGCGCGAACATCGAGTCCACCGAGACCGCCAGCACCCGGATGTCCTCATCCAGGCCGGGCAGCAGCTCGTCCCGGATCCCGTCCAGCTCGCCGGTGCACACCCCGCTGAAGGCCAGCGGGTAGAACACCAGCAGCACGCCGCGACCGCGCAGCGACGACAGGCGCACCGGGGCGCCGTGCTGGTCCTGCAGCTCGAAGTCCGGGGCGAGGTCCCCCACCCCGGGACCCGCATCGATCGTCATGACGCTCCTGCCGCGCGGAGGCTACTTGCGGACCTTGGGGGCGACCAGCCGGGTCCCCGACCAGTCGCGGCCCGCGCTCATGCTGCTGGTCTGGGACAGGCCCGCGGTGGGCGCCGACTCGCCGATCTCGCTGGGCTCCACGTGTCCCTCCCGGCCGGCCTTGGGGGTCAGCAGCCAGATGTGACCGCCGTCGGCCAGCGCCGTGCGGGCGTCGACCAGCCCGTCCACCAGGTCTCCGTCCTCGTCGCGCCACCAGAGCACCACGACATCGACGACACCGTCGTAATCCTCGTCGACCAGCTCGTTGCCGGTGACCGCCTCGATGGAGCGACGGAGCTCCTCGTCGCAGTCATCGTCGTAGCCGATCTCCTGCACCACCTGGCTGGGCTTGAAGCCCAGCCGCTCGGCCAGGCTGCGCTCAGACTGCGCCTGACCCGCGGTCGCGCTCACGAACGTCCTCCCAATGTCGATTGGCCACCCGGTGTGGCGTTGCGGGACAGTTCACACAAGTGACGGCCTCCAGCGCAAGTGTCTCGGGCGCTTTGCCGGTCCGTTCGGTCCACCCGGCCCGCCGGGCGACGCTTTTCCGGTTGCGCCATCACTGAGCGTAACAAAGGGTGGGAATCAGCCCCTGAGGAACGACAACCGGACCTGACGGTCGGGGTTGTCCACGTTCAGGTCCACCAGCGCCACCGACTGCCATGTGCCCAGCGCCATCCGGCCGTCCAGCACGGGGATCGTCGCGTACGGGGGGATCAGCGCCGGCATCACATGGGAGCGCCCGTGGCCGACGGAACCGTGCCGGTGCCGCCAGCGGTCGTCGGCGGGCAGCAGGTCGCGCAGCGCCGCCAGCAGGTCCTCGTCGCTGCCGGCGCCCAGTTCGATCAGCGCGATCCCGGCGGTGGCGTGCGGCACGAACACGTGCAGCAGCCCGTCCCCGCCGGCCTCGGCGACGAACGAGGCGCACGCGGCGGTGATGTCGTGCACCGTCTCCATGCCGCCGGTGCGTACCCGGATCACCGTGCTCTGCATGGTCATCTGTGTATCCGGGCCGGCGCGTCCCCGGCAAACGCGCGGCCGGGGACGCGCCGTCGGCCGCCTGTCCGGCCGGTCGTCCAGTCAGTGCTGCGGCACACGCCGCCCGGCGCCCTTGCGCTCGACCACGGCGTCCGGTCCGGGGAACACCAGCCCGGTGTGGCCGTCGTCGAACCGCACCACATAAGGCGGCGCCCCGTCCTGACCGCGCACCTCGACGATCTCGCCGCTGCGGTCCGGCTGCCCCACGGCGTTGCCGTGCACGTGCAGCCGGTCGCCCACTGTCGCCTGCATCGCTCACCTCCCCGGGTCGGTCGTACTGGTGTACTTCCTCCCTCTTTCCACCATGCTGCGGCCGACCGCCGCAGTCGAGACCCTTCCCCTTCCGACCCTCGCGTCACCCGTGCTGACCGGCGCAAATAGTTACCGTGGAGTAGAGATGCGTTAGCCGTCATAACAGACGACGATGGGAGGGGGGACGGACGACCGACGACCGTCGGGACCCGCTCCCCGGACCAGAACGGTAAGCAAGAGGGGACCCCGTGGCTTCCGGACGCCAACGCTTCTCGATCATCAGCGACGGGCTGCCGAGCCAGCTCCCGGACATCAATCCCGAAGAGACCCGGGAGTGGCTGGAATCGCTCGATACGGTTGTCAAGACCGAGGGTCGCGCCCGTGCGCGCTATATCATGCTCCGGCTGCTGGAGCGGGCCCGCGAGCAGCAGGTGGGCGTGCCCGGCCTGCGCAGCACCGACTACATCAACACCATCCCGCCCGAGCGGGAGCCGTGGTTCCCCGGCGACGAGCACATCGAGCGCCGGATCCGGGCCTACATCCGATGGAACGCCGCCATCATGGTCTCCCGGGCCAACCGGCCCGAGCTGAGCGTCGGCGGTCACATCGCCACCTACGCCTCGGCCGCCTCGCTGTACGAGGTGGGCTTCAACCACTTCTTCCGCGGCAAGGACCACGGCGAGTCGGGTGACCAGGTGTTCATCCAGGGGCACGCCGCGCCGGGCATCTACGCCCGCGCCTTCCTGGAGGGCCGGCTCACCGAGCGGCAGCTGGACGGATTCCGACAGGAGATCTCCCACCCGGGCGGGGGCCTGAGCTCCTACCCGCACCCGCGGCTGATGCCGGACTTCTGGGAGTTCCCCACGGTGTCCATGGGCCTGACCGCGATCAACGCCATCTACCAGGCCCGGTTCAACCGCTATCTGTACAACCGCAAGATCAAGGACACCTCGCGGTCGCACGTGTGGGCGTTCCTGGGCGACGGCGAGATGGGCGAGCCGGAGTCCCTGGGCGCCATCGGGCTGGCCGCCCGCGAAGAGCTGGACAACCTGACCTTCGTCATCAACTGCAACCTGCAGCAGCTCGACGGCCCGGTCCGCGGCAACGGCAAGATCATCCAGGAGCTGGAGGCGTTCTTCCGCGGCGCCGGCTGGAACGTGATCAAGGTCATCTGGGGCCGCGACTGGGACCCGCTGCTGGCCAAGGACGTCGACGGCGTGCTGGTCAACAAGATGAACACCACGCCGGACGGGCAGTTCCAGACCTACAGCGTGGAGTCGGGCGCCTACATCCGCGAGCACTTCTTCGGCGACGACCCGCGGCTGCGCAAGATGGTCGAGCACCTGTCCGACGATGAGATCCGCAGGCTCTCGCGCCAAGGGCTGGACGCTGGGGCCGGACTTCGAGGCCCGCAACGCCACCCACCAGATGAAGAAGCTCACCAAGGCCGAGCTGAAGGAGTTCCGGGACCGGCTGTACCTGGACATCCCCGACTCGGCCCTGGACGCCGACCTGCCGCCGTACTACCACCCCGGGGAGGACTCCGAGGAGATCGAGTACATGCGCGAGCGGCGCGCCGCGCTCGGCGGCTACCTGCCCAAGCGGGTGGTGCGCGCCAAGCCGCTCACGCTGCCCGGCGACTCGGTCTACGGCGAGCTGATGAAGGGGTCCGGCAAGCAGAAGGTGGCCACCACCATGGCCTTCGTCCGGCTGCTGAAGGACCTGATGAAGGACAAGAACATCGGGGCCCGCTTCGTGCCGATCGCCCCCGATGAGTTCCGCACCTTCGGCATGGACTCGCTGTTCCCCACCGCCAAGATCTACTCGCCGCACGGGCAGACCTACGACCCGGTGGACCGCAAGCTGCTGCTGAGCTACAAGGAGTCCACCGAGGGCCAGCTGCTGCACGAGGGCATCAGCGAGGCCGGCGCGATGGGCTCGATGACCGCCGCGGGCACCTGCTACGCCACCCACGGCGAGCACATGATCCCGGTCTACATCTTCTATTCGATGTTCGGCTTCCAGCGCACCGGCGACTTCATGTGGGCGCTGGCCGACCAGATGGGCCGCGGGTTCATGCTGGGCGCCACCGCCGGCCGCACCACGCTGACCGGCGAGGGCCTGCAGCACGCCGACGGGCACTCCCCGCTGCTGGCCTCCGCCAACCCCGCCTGCGTCTACTACGACCCGGCCTGGGCCTTCGAGCTGGCGGTGATCATCAAGGACGCGCTGCGCCGCATGTACGGCTCTTCTCCCGAGCACCCCAACGGCGAGGACATCTTCTACTACCTCACCGTCTACAACGAGCCGTACCAGCAGCCGCCCGCCCCGGAGAACCTGGACACCGAGGGCCTGCTCAAGGGCCTGTACCTGTACTCCAGGGCGCCCCAGGGCATCAACGGCACCTACCCGCGGGCCCAGATCCTGGCCTCGGGGGTGGCGGTGCGCTGGGCGCTGGAGGCCCAGAAGATGCTGGCCGAGGACTGGGGCGTGGGCGCGGACGTGTGGTCGGCCACCTCCTGGACCGAGCTGCGCCGCGACGGCCTGGCCTGCGACGAGTGGAACACCCTCCACCCCGACCAGCCGCAGCGGGTGCCGTATGTCACCCGTCGCCTGGAGAACGCCCCCGGCCCGGTGGTGGCGGTGTCGGACTTCATGCGCGCGGTGCCGGACCAGATCGCCCCGTGGGTGCCGCAGGACTTCACCTCGCTGGGCACCGACGGGTTCGGCTTCTCCGACACCCGGGCGGCCTCCCGCCGGTTCTTCCACGTGGACGCCGCCTCGATCACGCTGACCGTGCTGACCCGCCTGGCCCGCCGCGGCGACGTCAAGCCGGACGTGCTGCGCCAGGCCATCGAGCGCTACGACCTGGACCGGCCGATCTCGGAGGTGTTCGCCGTCTCCGCACAGCCCAACAGGGCCTGACCGGTTCTTCGGCCGTGCGGTCCACCGGCCGCACGGCCGAAGACCGGCGCACCGCCCCGTCCCGGACCGGCCGGGGACGGTGCTTCGACCGCGCCGCCCGGTCCGCATCGGGCCGCACCCGCGGGGGCGCCGCGCGCCCGGCCGCGTCCGTCACAGACCGCGCAGGAAGGCCAGCAGGGCCTCGTTGACCTCCCGGGGGCGCTCCTGCTGGGTCCAGTGGCCGCAGCCGGGCAGCAGCACGATGTCGCGCAGGTCGGGGACGAACTCCCGCAGCCGGGGCAGCCGCTCCTTGACGCCGGGGCCGGCCAGCACCATGTCCCGCTCCCCGGCGATGTACAGGGCGGGGGGCGTGATGGGGGCGCGGTGCCAGGCGGCCGTCAGCTCCCAGTTGCGGTCCAGGTTGCGGTACCAGTTGAGGGGGCCGGTGAAACCGGAGGCGGCGAACTCGGCGGCGTAGACGGCGATGTCGTCTTCGGTGAGCCAGCCGGGCAGCCGCTCGGGGGCCGGGCAGACGTCCAGGAAACTGCCGCCCTCCGGAACGACCGGCAGCATTCCGGGGGCGTCGCCGGACAGGGCGTACAGCGTGCGCCGGAACGTGTCGGCCACGTCCCGTTCGAAGGCCGCCTCGGGCCGCTTCGGCTCCTGGAAGGCCACCATGTAAAAGCCCTCGCCGAACTGCTCGCGCATCACCGCCACCGGCGGGCGGGACGTCCGCGGCCTGGGGTGCACCGACAGCCCGACGACCCCGCGGACCAGGTCGGGCCGGAACTGGGCGGTGTGCCAGGCGACCGGGGCGCCCCAGTCGTGACCGACGACGACGGCCCGCTCTTCCCCCAGCGCGGCGATGAGCGCCACCACATCGCCGACCAGGTGCAGGATCGAATACTCCGCGACGCGCTGCGGCCCGCCGGTGCGGGCGTATCCGCGCTGGTCGGGCGCGACCGCGTGAAAACCCGCCTCGGCCAGCGCCGTCAGCTGGTGCCGCCAGGAGTACCAGCACTCGGGGAAGCCGTGCAGCAGCACCACCAGCGGCCCGGAGCCGGCCTCGGCCACATGCATGTTCAGGCCGTTGACCTCGATGGTGCGATGTGTGATCTCCGCCATCGCACGGACACTACCGTCCCGCGGCAGGGACCGGATCACCGCCTCCTCCCCGGCGGGCGCCGCCACGGCCCCCGCCCCCGTGCCGGACACCGCATCCACCTGCCTTGATGACGGGACGCAACGGAACGGAGGCGGTGAGATGGCACCCTTGACTGCGTGAAGACCACGAGCGACGACACGATCCGGGCCGCCACCACCAAGCGACTGGAGCAGGCCATGGGCGCCTTCGGCACCCAGGCCCTGGCCAGCATGGAGCAGCGGCTGCCCTGGTTCCGCCGGATGCCGCCCGACCAGCGCTCCTGGATCGGGCTGGTCGCCCAGGCCGGCATCGCCGCCTTCGTGGAGTGGTTCAAAAACGGGGAGGAGAACCGCCCCCTCATCTCCGCCGAGATCTTCAGCACCGCCCCCCGGGAGCTGATGCGCTCCATCAAGCTCAGGCACACCATCGACATGATCCGGGTGATCATCGACGTGGTGGAGGCCCGGCTGGAGGAGCTGGCCGCGCCCGGTGTACGCGCAGGCCGCCGAGACCCGCGCCGCCTGGGACGCCCGGCTGGAGGCGCTGGTGGTCAACGCGGTGCTGCGCGGCGAGGTCGACGACGGCATGCACTCGTGGGCGGCGGCGCTGGGGTGGACGGCCAAGCCGGTCACCGTCGTGGCCGGCTACACCCCGCCGGACGAAGAGCCCGAGGTGACCATCGACCAGATGCAGCTGGCCGCCCGGCGCGCCCGGGTCGACGTGCTGGCCGGGGTGCAGGGCCGGCGCGTCATCGTCATCGTCGGCGGCGCCGAGGACCCGATGGAGGCCGCCCGGCCGATCGCCGCCAAGTGCGGTCCCGGCCCGGTGGTGGTCGGGCCGCTGGTGGCCGACCTGTATGAGTCGACCCGCTCGGCGCAGGCCGCGCTGGCCGGGCTGCGCGCCGCCGTCGGCTGGCCGGACGCCCCGCGCCCGGTGTCGTCGATGGACCTGCTGCCCGAACGCGCCCTGGACGGCGATGAGTCGGCCCGCCGCTACCTGGTCGAGCAGGTCTATGAGCCGATGTGCACCGCCGGGGCCCCGCTGCTGGACACCCTCACCACCTACCTGGAGCAGGGCTCGTCGCTGGAGGCCACGGCGCGGCTGATGTTCGTCCACCCCAACACGGTGCGTTACCGGCTGCGCCGGGTGAGCGAGCTGACCGGCCTGTCGCCCACCGACGGGCGCAACGCCTTCACCCTGCGCCTGGCGCTGGTCCTGGGGCGTTTCGCGCAGCGGCCCGACGGCCGGTGACCTCAGGGCCGCTTGTAGGTCCCTCACAAAGCCCCGCGTGGAAACTTCGTGCCGATCGGCATCGGCGGCGGGGGGGCTGACCCGGCAGGGTGAAGTGCGTGATTGTCATCGCCTCGCCCGGTCAGGGCGCCCAGACCCCAGGCTTCCTGCAGCCATGGCTCGACGTGCCCGAGGTCGCCGACCGCCTGGCGTGGTGGTCCGCGGTCACCGGGCTGGACCTGGTGCGTTATGGCACCACCGCCGACGCCGAGGAGATCCGCGACACCGCCATCGCCCAGCCGCTGCTGGTCAGCGCGGCGCTGGCGGCGGCGCTGACGCTGGAGGTCACCCCGGACGTGGTGGCCGGTCACAGCGTCGGCGAGCTGGCCGCGGCGGCGATCGCCGGAGTGCTGACCCCCGAGGCCGCGCTGGTGTTCGTCCGCGAGCGCGGCCGGGCGATGGCCGAGGCGGCGGCGGTGACCGAGACCGGGATGACCGCCGTGCTGGGCGGCGACCCCGACGAGGTGCTGGCCGCCATCGAAAAGCACGACCTCACCCCCGCCAACATCAACGGCGCCGGCCAGGTGGTGGCCGCCGGGACGGTGGAGGCGCTGGCGGCGCTGGCCGACGATCCGCCGCCCGGGGCGCGGCTGCGTCCGCTGTCGGTGGCCGGCGCCTTCCACACCGAGCACATGGCCCCGGCCGTGGGGCACCTGGCCGCGCTGGCCCCGGGGATGCCGGTGGCCGACCCCAAGACCAGGCTGCTGTCCAACCGGGACGGCGCGGTGGTCTCCTCCGGCCGCGAGTACGTGGACCGGCTGGTCAGCCAGGTCAGCTCCCCGGTCCGCTGGGACGCGTGCATGGCGACCATGCGGGAGCTGGGCGTGACCGCCCTCATCGAGCTGCCGCCCGCCGGCACCCTGGTGGGGCTGGCCCGCCGCGAGCTGAAGGGCATCCAGACGCTGGCCTTGAAGACCCCCGCCGACCTGGACAAGGCGCGTGAGCTGATCGAGGCGCACGCGTCATGAGCGGCACCGACGACACCGGCACCGCCCGGCTCCGCCTGCCGGAGGCCGTGCCCGGCTCGCGCATCCTGGCGTTCGGCGACTACCAGCCCGCCCGGGTCGTCACCAACGACGACCTGGCGCAGCGCATGGACACCAGCGACGAGTGGATCCGCACCCGGGTCGGCATCGTCGAGCGCCGGATCGCCGCCGAGGACGAGACCGTCGCCGACATGGCGGTGCACGCCGGCGGCAAGGCGCTGGCGGGCAGCGGGCTGTCGCCCGACGACATCGACCTGGTGGTGGTGGCGACCTGCTCGGCGGAGACCACGGTGCCCAGCAACGCGGCCACGGTGGCGCACCGGCTCGGCATCCGCGCGCCCGGGGCCTTCGACCTGAACGCCGCCTGCGCCGGGTTCTGCTACGCGCTGGCCGCCGCCGACTCGGCGATCCGCGCCGGCAACGCCCGCAACGTGCTGGTGGTCGGCGCCGAGAAGATGTCGCAGTGGGTGGACTGGACCGACCGCTCCACCGCGATCATCTTCGCCGACGGGGCCGGCGCCGCGGTCGTCACCGGCTCCTCCACCCCCGGCATCGGCCCGGTGGTGTGGGGCAGCGCCGGCGACCAGGCCCACCGGATCCGCATCAAGGACCGTCACTCGTTCCTGGTCCAGGAGGGCCAGGCGGTCTTCCGCTGGGCCACCACCGCGATCGCCCCGGTCGCGGAGGCGGCCTGCCGGCGGGCCGGCATCTCCCCCCAGGAATTGGCGGCGTTCGTGCCGCATCAGGCCAACTTGCGCATCGTGGAGTCCATCGCCCGCCGTCTGAAGGCGACCAACGCGGTGGTGGCTGACGATATCGTGCGCTCGGGCAACACATCCGCCGCGTCGATCCCGTTGGCACTCGCCCGCATGATCGAACGGGGCGAGGTCGCCTCCGGGGCCCCGGCCTTGCTGATCGGGTTCGGCGCCGGTCTGACCTACGCTGCCCAAGTCATCCAGATCCCGTAGGGCGCCGCCGTCCGGCGATGACCTTGCGTCCACAACGAAGGAGAGACCACGACATGCCAGCTGTCACCGAGCAGGAGATCCTGGCCGGCCTCGGCGAGATCATCGAGGAGATCGTCGGCATCCCGGCCGCCGAGGTGACCCCGGAGAAGAGCTTCATCGACGACCTCGACATCGACTCGCTGTCGATGGTGGAGATCGCGGTGGCCGCCCAGGACAAGTTCGGCGTCGAGATCCCCGACGACGAGCTGCGTAACCTCAAGACCGTCAAGGACGTCATCAACTACGTCCAGAACCTGTCGGGCGCCACCAAGGCCTGAAGCTCGTGCGGCGCGCCGCCGCACGCCCGGCGCGGTCGGCGGCGCGCCTTCGACTCCCCCCAGGAACCAGGAGCACTGACATGAGCAAGAACCAGACCAAAGTCGTCGTTACCGGCCTTGGTGCCACGACGCCTCTCGGTGGCGACGTGCCGTCGACCTGGTCGGCGCTGCTCGCCGGCAAGTCCGGGGTGCGCCCGCTGGACTGGGAGGGGATCGAGGAACTGCCGGTCCGCTTCGCCGCGCAGCTGGCGGTGGAGCCGTCGCAGGTGCTGCCCAGGCACAAGCTGCGCCGGCTGGACCGCTGCCAGGCGATCGCGCTGATCGCCGCGCACGAGGCCTGGCAGGACGCCGGTTTCGCCTTCGGCGACCGGGAGGGCCACGCCGTGGACGGCGACCGGCTCGGCGTGGTGATCTCCAGCGGCATCGGCGGTCTGCACACCGCTTTGAACAGCTACGACGTCTTCCGTGAGAAGGGCTGGGCGCGGGTGTCGCCGTTCACGGTGCCGATGCTGATGCCCAACGGCTCCTCGGGGCTGGTGGGCATCGAGTTCGGCGCCATGGCCGGCTCGCACGCCCTGGTCAGCGCCTGCGCCTCCAGCGCCGAGGCGATCGGCTACGCCATCGACATGATCCGCTCGGGCCGGGCGGACGTGGTGATCGCCGGGGGCACCGAGGCGTGCATCCACCCGCTGCAGGTGGCGGCGTTCGGGTCGATGCGGGCCATGTCCACCCGCAACGAGGAGCCCACCCGCGCCTCGCGCCCCTACGACAAGAACCGGGACGGGTTCGTGCTCGGCGAGGGCGCCGCGGTGATGATCCTGGAGTCGGAGGAGCACGCGCGGGCCCGCGGCGCGAAGATCCACGCGATCGCGGCCGGCTGCGGCTACTCCGGCGACGCCCACGACATCGTGCAGCCCGACCCCACCGGCAGTGGCGCCGCCAAGGCGATGCGCCGGGCACTGGAGGACGCCGGGCTGCGCCCTGAGGACGTGGTGCACATCAACGCCCACGGCACCTCCACCCCGCAGGGGGACGTGGCCGAGCTGGCCGCGATCAAGGCCGCGCTCGGCGAGGAGGTGGCCGCCAAGGTCTGCATCACCGCCACCAAGTCGATGACCGGGCACCTGCTCGGCGGGGCCGGGGCGCTGGAGGCCCTGATCACCGTGCTGACCCTGCGCGAGCGGCTGGTGCCGCCCACCATCAACGTCGACGACCTGGACGACGCCGTCGACCTGGACATCGTCCGCGGCGAGCCGCGGCAGCTGCCGGACGGGCCGATCGCCGCGCTCAACAACTCCTTCGGCTTCGGCGGTCACAACGTGGCCGTCGCCTTCCAGCGCGCCGTCTGACCGGTCGCCCGTGAAAAGGAGCCAGCCAGCATGACCGTGCTCGACAACCGGGTCGCCGGCCCGGCCCCGGCAGCTCAGCAGGAGGAACTGGACCCGCGGCATCCGCGGCTGCGGTTGCAGGCGCTGTTCGACGACGGCACCTTCCGTCCGCTGACCGACGAGAACGACCGCAGCGGCGTCCTGGCGGCCCTGGGCCGGATCGAGGGCCTGCCGGTGGTGGCCTTCGCCTCCGACCCCCGCATCCAGGGCGGGGCGATGGGCATGGCCGGCTGCCAGGCGATCGTGGCCGCCTACGACCATGCGCTCCGCGAGCGGCTGCCGATCGTGGGGGTGTGGCACTCGGGCGGGGCCCGGCTGGCCGAGGGCGTGGAGTCGCTGCACGCGGTCGGGCTGGTGTTCGCGGCGATGACCCGGGCCTCGGGGGTGATCCCGCAGATCTCGGTGGTGCTGGGCGCGGCGGCCGGGGGCGCCGCCTACGGCCCGGCGCTGACCGACATCGTGATCCTGTCCGAGAGCGGCAAGATCTTCGTGACCGGCCCGGATGTGGTCAAGTCGGTGACCGGCGAGGAGATCGACATGGCCGGGCTGGGCGGCCCTGAGCCGCACTCCCGCAAGTCCGGCGTGGTGCACGTGGTCGCCAAGGACGACACCGAGGCGCTGGCCCGGGCCCGCACCCTGGCCGTACTGCTGGGCCACCAGGGCCGGCTGCGGCTGGACGATGTGGAGGAGCGGGACTTCTCCGATGTGCTCCCTGAGAGCCCGCGTCGCGCCTACAGCGTGCTGCCGCTGGTCAAAGGCCTGGTGGACAGCGCCGACGACTCCGGCTACGTGGAGCTGCAGCCCAAGTGGGCGCCCAACATCGTCACCGCGCTGGGCCGGCTGGGCGGCCGGACCGTCGGGGTGATCGCCAACAATCCGCTGCGGCTGGGCGGCTGCCTGGATGCGGCGTCGGCGGAGAAGGCGGCCCGTTTCGTGCGGATGTGCGACGCGTTCGGGGTGCCGCTGGTGGTCGTGGTGGACGTGCCCGGTTACCTGCCGGGCGTCGGCCAGGAGCACGGCGGGGTGGTCCGCCGCGGCGCCAAGCTGCTGCACGCCTTCGCCGAGGCCACCGTGCCGCGGGTGACGCTGGTGACCCGGAAGGCCTACGGCGGCGCCTACATCGCGATGAACTCCCGTTCCCTGGGCGCCACCAAGGTGTTCGCCTGGCCGACCGCCGAGGTGGCGGTGATGGGCGCGGTCGCCGCGGTGCGCATCCTGCACCGGCGCACCCTGGCCGCCGCCTCCGAGGAGGAGCGCCCGGCGCTGGAGGCCAAGCTGGCCGCCGAGCACGAGAAGATCGCCGGTGGTCTGGAGCGCGCCCGCAAGCTGGGGGTCGTCGACGAGGTCATCACCCCGACCACGACCCGCGTCGCCATCGCCCGCGCCGTCGCCGAGGCCATCCCGGCGCGCGGCGCTCACGGCAACATCCCGCTGTAGTCTGCTTCACCGTCAAGGGGCCCGTGCGCTCGCACGGGCCCCTTGTGCGTCTGCACCGCAAGGCCCGGCTTCCCGCGGAGACGCCCTGCGTGCCTTCCCGGCCTCTTCGCTGATGGACAACGGCTTGAGGGCTGTTCTTTTATGCGCATCCATTCCAGCGACGAGATAGAGGGGCGCCCTGTCGCAATCACGTAGTCGGCCGAACGGGCATCGCCCTCGAGGGCATGGGTCCCGCGCCGGGGCGGGCACGCCGAGGCCGGGCGGCGGGCGCGTCTTCGGTACGGTGTCCCGCGCTCACCGAGGGTGACCGGTGGCAGGCAGGCGGCACCGGCCGAGGGCGGTTGTGCCCTTGGCTCGGTCCAGGCGGTGGCCCCGGGGCCGGGAGCTTGTCAGACGGCGGCGTGGAGCCAGCGGACGGGCGCGCCGTCGCCTGCGCGGCGGAAGGGCTCCAGCTCGTTGTCCCAGGGGGTGCCGAGCAGGCGGTCCATCTCGTATTCCAGGGTGCTCTTGCCCATGGCGACGTTGGCCAGGGCGGCTCGCAACCGGTCCTCGGGCACCATGACGTCGCCGTTGGCCCCGATCACCCCGCTGAAGACGCCCAGTGAGGGGGTGACGCTGAAGCGCACCCCGTCACAGCCGGGTGAGGCGTCCTCAGTGGCCTCAAAGCGCAGCATCTTCCAGTTGCGCAGCGCGGAAGTGATCGCGGCTGCGGTGCCCGGCCTGCCCTCCCAGTGCAGTTCGGCACGCATGCTCCCGGGAGCAGCGGGCTGGTCAGTCCACGTCAAAGACGCGGGCACACCGAGAACACCTGCGACGGCCCACTCTATGTGCGGGCACAGCGCAGGTGGCGCGGAGTGGACGTAAAAAACGCCACGTGCGGTCACCGGACCTCCTGGATGCGTACCGAGGCTCGCCTTCCCCTACGGCCTCAGAAATCTCAGGACAGTGCCCGCGTTCAACATTGTGCATCATCAGCACGAGTCGCACCAGAGCACGACCGTTCTTTGGTCAACTCTTGCCGATTCCCACGATGTGACGGCCGGCCGCCTCCTTGCGATTCCCCCCGCCGCCCGGCGGCGGGCGGTGCCCCGGCCCGTCGCGGCAAAGACGGCATGGGGGCGGCGTCCCGAGCCGGAAGGGGCCGCCGCCCCGGGTGTCTTGCCGCACTCACGGGAACGGCCGTTCACCCGGCGGGCTCAGCGACCCCCGTCCTGGTAATCACATACTCCATCTAGTAGATCGAACCTCTCTTGCCCATTCCTTTCCCTTGGCTTTCCTCAACCGGCGCCGACCGGATGAGGATCGCGCCGCTCCATTCATGGGCGAGTCCGCTGGCGCCCGCACACATCTCAACACTAAAAGTAATCACATGATTTCAAAGAGTTAAGGAAGGCGTCGTGTTCGATCGAGAAGCGCGGCTGGAGCGGATGCTGGCACGGCACACCGACGCGGCCCTGGTGGAGCCGATGGCGGGGCGGCCCACGGTGGTGCGGCGCGATCAGCTCCTGGTGGCGGCCGAGGACGCGGCGGCCGTGGAGGAGCGGGTGCGGCGCTGGCACGACTCCAGCCGCATCGAGGGCGGGGTGTGCCTGATGCGGCTGCGGCCCCGGGCGCGGGTGGACGTCTGCGAGCTGTCGGACCGGCTCCGCGGGGACGGCCTGCGCCCCGGACCGGCCGTGGCGCCCAACACCCTGCTGTGCGGACAGCCGATGTGGTGGTCGGGTCCGGCCGGCCGGCCGCGTCCGGCCGCTCCGCCGCCCGTCCCGGCGGCCGCCGCACCGCCGCGCCGGCAGGTCACCGTGGCGATCCCGGACACCGGGCTGTCACCGCACCCTTGGTATGAGGACACCGACTGGTACGCCGAACAGCGCGCGGAGGTCGCCGAGGTCCTCGACGCCGACCTGGACTCGGAACTGGACGCACAGGCCGGGCACGGCACCTTCGTGGCCGGGGTGGTGCTGCAGCACGCCCCGTCCGCCCGGATCCGGGCCATGCGGGTGCTCGGCAGCGACGGAGTGTGCGACGAATTGGCGATGCTGTGCGCGCTGCGGTGGCTGGCCGACTGGGGACGGGCGGACGTGGTGAACCTGTCCGCGGGCTGCTGCACCTACGACGACCGGCCCTCCCCTCTCCTGGCGCGGGCGGTGGCGCGGCTGAGCCGCGCCGCGGTGGTGGTCGCCTGTGCGGGCAACGCGGCCACGGACCGGCCGTTTTGGCCGGCCGCGCTCGCGCAGGCGATCGCGGTGGCCGCCCTCGACGGCGGCGAACGCGCCCGGTTCTCCAACTACGGTCGGTGGGTGGACGCCTGCGCGCCGGGGGTGAACGTGGTCAGCTGCCATGTGCGCTTCGACGGCCCGCGTCCGCCGGTGGACGGCGTGGACCCGGACCTGTTCACCGGGTATGCGACCTGGAGCGGCACTTCGTTTGCGGCCCCGCGGGTGGCGGGGCTGATCGCCGCGACGGCGGCGGCCGAGGACCTGTCCGCCCCGGCGGCCGCCGCGCGGGTGCTGGATCCGGCCAGATCCCGCACCCTGCCCGGCCTCGGCGTGGTCGTGTGATCGGCAGGGGCCTGCACGTCCCCGCCAAGAAGGACGATGCCGATTTATCTGAACAAACCAGCAGTCATACGACATGTCCTGCAAAGGCCGGTGAAGTTCACTGCGTTCAGGGACGGTTACCCAACGTATGCGTGCTCCAATCATCAGATGTCGGAAACAAAGCAGTAGCGATGCAGTAACTCTCCGCGTCCAAATGATGGGGTCTTCCTAAGGTTTGCGGCGGCGGCCCTATGGAAGACGAGGTGTCCGGTGAGCCTTTCCCAGCAGGTGGTTCCAGGTGCCGAGAACGGGAGCCCCGATGGTTTCCGGGGCCGTGCCGCGGCCGGCGCACAGCGTCCCGTTCCCGCCGCGGCGGCAGGGTCCCGCGATGCCGTCTGAGGGGCTGCGCCGGCTCCCGCCCGGTGAGCTGGTCCTCCGGGCGCGCGGCGGGGACGAGGCGGCGTGGGCCGCGCTGACCGAGCGTTACTCGCCGATGTTGTGGGCGATCGCGCGGGCGTACGGGCTGAGCCGGGTGGACGCCGCCGATGTCGTGCAGCTGACCTGGCTGCGTCTGGTGGAACACATCGGCGCGCTGCGGCGGCCGGCCCGGGTCGGCACCTGGCTGGCGGTGACGGCGCGGCGGGAGGCGGCCCGCTGCCTGCGCGAGCGGCGCGGCCGGTTCGACGACCAGCCGCTGGAGGTGCTGCCCGACCCGGCCGTCTTCGATGCGGTACTGGCCGGAAGGGAACGCCTGCGCGCCGTCATGGAGGCCATCGGCGCCCTGCCCGACCTGTGCCGGCAGATGCTGCGGCTGCTGGCGCTGTCCCCCACCTACGCGGAGATCTCGGCGGCCTTGGACATCCCCATCGGCAGCATCGGCCCCGCCCGCGCCCGCTGCCTGGCCTCCCTGCGCAAACGTCTGGAGGAAGCCGGGTGAGGGGCGATCACCGCGCAGGCGGCGCCGCGACGAGGGAAGGGAACCCCCGGTGACCGACGCCGAATTGCTCCAGCTCGTGCGGGCCGCGTTCGCGGCCTACGACCCGGTGCCGCAGCACGTGCTGGCCGATGCCCGGGCGGCGTTGCGGTGGCGGGAGGCGGACGCCGCGCCGGCGCGCCTGGTGGAGACCGGGCAGGACCGGCGGACGCCGGTCCTGCGGGAGACGGGCGCCCGGCTGCTGACCTTCACCGGGGGCGGGCTGACGGTCGAGCTGGAGGTGAGCGGGGCGGGGCCGGCGTACCAGCTCGCCGGGCAGCTGCTGCCGCCCGCGCAGGCCCTGGTACGCGTCAGGCACACCGGCGGCGAGCTGGCGGGACGCGCGGAGGCGGCGGGGCAGTTCGTGGTGGAGGGGGTGCCGGCCGGGCCGGTGAGCCTGCTGATCCTGCCGGACGGCGGCTCCCCGGTGGTCACCGACTGGATCCGGCTGTGAGCGCGAGACTGCTGCGCCTGGCGGCCGCCGATCCGCCGCGCGCCCACGCCGCCGCGGTCGCGGCGCTCGGCGACGCCGCCGAGCGGACGCCGCGCGAGGCGATCACGTTACGGCGGGTCGCCGCACTGGCCGCCAAGGAGCTCGGGCTGCTGGAGGAGGGCCTGGCGCACCTGGAAGAGGCGCTGCGGGCCGCCGAAGGCGCCGGCCTGGCCTACGAGCGGGCCCTGGTGCAGATGAACCTGGTCGGGCTGCTGACCGCCCAAGGCGCCCTGCCCCGGGCGCTGGCCTGCGCCGATGCCGCGGCGAAAGTGCTGCGCGGCGCCGACGCCGACCGGCTGGCCGCCAATGTGGCCTGCGCGCTGGCCCGGGCGGGGCGCCCGGCGCAGGCGCTGGAGGCCGTCCGGCAGGCGCTGCCCCGGCTGCGCCGCGGCGACGATCCGGTCACGCTGGCGGGGCTGCTGATCAACCTGGGACTGGCGCAGGCGCTCCGCGGCAGGCCGGGCGACCTGCAGGCGGGCCGGCGGGCGCTGGCCGAGGCCGTGACGGTCGCCGAGCGGGCCGGGCTGCGCGCCCAGGCGGCGATGGCCAAAGGCAACCTGGCGTTCGTGCTGTCGCGGTGCGGCGACCTGCCGCGGGCATTGCGGCTGTATGCCGAAGCCGAGGCCGATCTGACCGGCGAGCGGGTCGTGCAGTGCCGCCTCGACCAGGCCGAGACCCTGATCGCCGCCGGGCTGACCGGCGAGGCCCGGCCGCTGCTGGCCGGTGCGCTGGCCGAGGCGGCCGAACGCGGCTACCGCTGCGACGTCGCCGACGGATTGCTGCTGCTGGCCGGCGCCGAACTGGCCGACGGGGACGCCGAGCGGGCCGGCCGGACCGCCGAGCGGGCCCGCGCCGCCTTCGCCGCCCAGGAGCGGACCGGGTGGATGCTGCTGGCCGAGCATCTGCTGCTGCGCGCCCGCTGGGCGGCCGGGGACCGCTCCGCGGCGCTGTGGCACGCCGCCGTCGCCACCGCCGACCGGCTGGAGCGGGGCGGCTGGCATGAGCAGGCCGCCGGCATGCGCGTCATCGCGGCGCGGCTGGCGCTGCGGCTGGGCCGTCCCGCCCGGCAGCTGCTGGAGCAGGCGGGGCGGGCCCGCCGGCACGGCCCGGCCGCGCTGCGGGTGGCCGCCTGGCACGCCGTCGCGCTGGAGCGGTCGCTGTCGGGCGACCGCCGCGGAGCGCTGGCCGCCGTCCGGGCCGGGCTGCGCGTCGCCGACGAGTACGCCGAGGTGTTCGGCGCGGCCGAGCTGCGGGTGCGGGCGGCGCGGGTGGGTGAGGAGCTGGCCGCGCTGGGCCTGGAGCTGGCCCGTTCCGCCCGGCAGCTGCTGGCCGCCGAGGAGCGCCGCCGGGCCGTGGCCCGCCGCGTGACGGCCGTGCGCCCGCCGGCGGACCCGCAGCGGGCGCAGGCCCTGACGCGGCTGCGGGCGGCGGCCGCCGAGCACGCCGCCGCCGTCGCCCGCGGGGCCGATCCGCTGCCGACCGCCCGGCGGCTGGCCCGGCTGGAGGCGGCGGTGCGGGAGGCGTCGCGCCGGCACTCCCCCAGCGGCGCCCCGCCCCGTCCCCGCCTAGCCGGCGTCCCCGCCTTGACGGCCGCCCTGGGCGAGCGGGCGCTGGTGGAGCTGGTGCGCGTCGGTGACGCGCTGCACGCGGTGACGGTCGCCGCGGGCCGGTGCCGGCGCTGGCCGATCGGCCCCTACGGGGCGGTGGCCCACGACGCCGAGCGGCTGCGTTTCGCGGTGCGGCGCCTGGCCCGCCGCGCCGATGACTCCGCGGCCGCGGGGCTGCGGGAGGCGGCGTGGCGGATGGCGGCGTGGGCGCCCGCCGGGCTGCGCCGCGTCCTGTCCGGACGTGAGCTGGTCATCGCCCCGGTGGGCGCGCTGCACGCGGTGCCGTGGGCGGCGCTGACGCGCCGGCCGCTCACCGTCGTCCCCTCGGCGACCGCCTGGCTGCACGCCCACGCCGCCGCGGCCGGCCGCGGATCGGGCCGGGTGGTGCTGGCCGCCGGGCCGTCGCTGCCGCATGCCGAGGCGGAGATCGCCGCGCTGGCCGAGCTGTATCCGCACGCCACGGTGCTGCGCGGCGCGGCCGCCGCCGCGCTGCCGGTACGGCGCGCCCTGGACGGGGCCGAGCTGGCCCATCTGGCCGCCCACGGGGAGTTCCGCGAGGACAACCCGTTGTTCTCGCATCTGCGGCTGGCCGATGGGCCGCTGCTGGCCCACGATCTGGAGGACATCGCCGCCGCGCCGCGCCTGGTGGTGCTGTCGGCCTGCGACGCCGGACGGGCGGCCGGCGGCGAGGGGATGCTCGGCATCGTCGGTGCGCTGCTGGCCCTGGGCACCGCCACGGTGATCGCCAGTGTCGCTCCCGTCCGGGACGCCGGGGCGCATGCGTTCATGACGTCCCTGCACCGCCGCCTCCGCGCGGGCATGCCCCCGGCCCGCGCCGTGGCCGCCGTTCCCCGCTCCCCCGGCACCCTCGGTTTCCAGTGCTTCGGCGCCGGCTGAGCGGGGCGGGGCTCACCCCTCGCCGGTGGCGACGGGGTTGGCGGGGTCGGCGACCCAGTTGGACCAGGAGCCGACATACAGCGCGGCGGGAATGCCGGCGAGGGTGAGCGCGAGCACCTCGTGGGCGGCCGTCACCCCGGAACCGCAGTAGGCGCCCACCTCGGCGGCGCCGGTGACGCCCAGGGCGGCGAAGCGCTCCCGCAGCCGCCGGGCCGGCAGGAAGCGGCCGTCGGGGCCGACGTTGCCGAAGGTGGGCGCCGACACCGCGCCCGGGATGTGCCCGGCGACGGGGTCGATCGGCTCGACCTCGCCCCGGTAGCGTTCGGGCGCCCGGGCATCCAGCAGCACCCCGTTTTCGGCCAGGGCGGCGGCGCCCGCGGCGTCCAGCACCGGCATGCCGCCGGGCCGGGCGGTGAAGTCGCCCGGAGCGGGGGACGGGACGGCGGTGGTCACCTCGTGGCCCGCCGCGGTCCAGGCGCGATAGCCGCCGTCCAGCACGCGCACGTCCGGGTGCCCGAAGTAACGCAGCGTCCACCAGGCGCGGGCCGCGGCGGTGGAGTCGGCCTCGTCGTAGACCACCACCGGCCGGCCGTCAGATACGCCGGCGGCGCGCATGGCGGCCTGGAAGGCCTCCGGTGCCGGCAGCGGGTGGCGTCCCGCCGGCCCGGGCGGCCCGGCCAGGTCGCGGTCCAGGTCGATGAAGACGGCGCCGGGCAGATGGCCGCGGCGGTAGTCCGCCATGCCCGGCGGCCCGCCCAGGCGCCACCGCACGTCCAGCAGGGTCGGCGGGCCGGGCAGGCGCAGCAGTTCGGCCAGTTCGGGCACGCCGATGAGCGGGGAGCCCTCCCCGGCGCGGGCTTGCCTTCCAGGCGTCGGCGCGTCGGTCACGTCCGCCAGCCTAACCGCCGGCATCCGTGGCCGCCCGGCGCTTCGGCGTCACAGCCGGTGATCGGCGGTGATCAGCGGGACGAGCTGCTCGCGGGGGATCATCGAGCCGTGCATGCCGACCAGCATGGACGGTATCGGTTCCCGTTTGGTCGCCACGATGGCCAGGTCGCCGTGCGGCACCGCCAGCACATCGCCGATGCGGGGCAGCAGCTCCGGCGCCACCGGCCCGAACCAGCCCGCGGCCACGGCCTCCTCCCGGGTGCACACCCAGGCGCGGTCGCCGACCAGCTCCCGCCAGGCGGCCAGCACGTCGCCGGCCGCACCGGGCTCGGCGTACACGTGCCGGGCCCGCGGCTCGCCGCCGAGCTGGGCGACGCCCTCCTGGAGGGCGGGGACCTCATCGACGTCGATCCGCTCGGTGGGGTTGACCATGCCGTGGTCGGCGGTCACATACAGCACGCCGCCGGGCGGCAGGATCTCGGCGATGCGCTCGGCCAGCTGGTCCACGAAGCGCAGCTGGTAGCGCCAGGCCGGCGAGCCCGCGCCGTAAAGGTGGCCGGTGGAGTCCAGGTCGGCGTGGTAGACGGTCACATACGAGCGTTCGCCCTCCCGCAGCGCCTGCTCGGCCCGGGCCACCAGCTGTCCCAGGCTGTCGGCGGCCAGGTAGGCGGCGCCCCGGGCGGTCGCCCGGCTGAGCCCGCTGCCCCGGTAGGCCCCCGAGGCCACGTACCCCACGCTGATCCCGGCCTCCGCGGCCCGTTCATAGGCGGTGCGCGCCGGCTGGAAGGTCTGGGGGTCCACGCTGTCGTCCCAGTGCAGGCAGTTGAGCAGCCTGCCGGTGCCGGGCACCGCCACCTGGATGCCGAACAATCCGTGCCCGCCGGGGGGCAGCCCGGTCCCCAGCGAGGCCAGGCTGGTGGCGGTGGTCGCCGGGAACCCGGCGGTCAGCGCGCGTCCCGGCAGCGAGCTCAGGTAAGGCGCGTCCTGGGCGTGCTCGCGCAGCAGCTCCCAGCCGAGCCCGTCGATGATCAGCACGCAGACCCGGGGGGCCTGCGGCAGGGCCAGCACGTTCCGTCCGCCCGGCACTCCGAACGCGCCCAGCACCGACGCCGGCAGGTCGGCCAGCGCCGCGCTCCCGTACCGGGGCACCGGCGGCCCGGCGCTCACCTGGCTCCTCCCTGCGGGGACCTCACCGAAGCAGACCGCATACGCCCTCCATTCCTCGCGCCCTGCGGGCCGTTCCGGTGCCGCAGGGCATGATCCGCCGACCACGGTAGCCGTCTGCGGTCTCATCCCGGCCGGCCCGAGCGCGGCCGGGGGCATGCCCGGCCGTCGTTTCACGAGGGCGGAACGGCGGATCGCGGTGAGCGCGGCCGCCGGTGCGTTCCCGCGCCGCGGGCGCGCCGTCAGCCGGTGGCCGCGGACAGGGCCTGGGCGAAGGCCAGGACCTGGGCGACCGCGTCGGGGCCGTCGGCGGCTTCGCTGACGCGCAGCGACATGTCGTCGGCGGTCACGTTGCCGGTGTAGCCGTGGTCGGCCTCGCAGGACTCGTCCCCGCAGGTGGCCGGTTCCAGATCGATGTGGGCGATGGCTCCCCACCCGATGGTGAGCACCACCTCGGTGGGCGGGACGCCCGGCACATAGGAGGCCGGATCGGGCACCACGCGGGTCACCGCCACCGACTGGATCCGATCGAGCCGCACGACCTCGGTGGTGGTGGACGCATGCGCCTGCGGTACGCCCTCGCCCGGCGGGTGCTCGTCGGTGTGGCACACCAGCAGCCGGGTGGGCGACAGGACCAGCACGGTCACGTGCCGCCGCACCTCCATCGCCGGGTCGAAGGTGGCCTCATGGTGCACCACGTAGGCGAGCACCGGCTCGTCGCCCAACGCCGATTCGACCGCGTCCGCGACGAGTGCCGGATAGTAGCCGCTGCGCTCGATGGCGGCGCGCAACCCATGAGCCGTCGCTCGGGTGTCCCTCATGAAGTCCATCCTGCCCTGTCCGGGGTCGTGCGTGCACACGTCGGACCGGATGGGCGGTCGCCGGTCTCATCCCGGGTAGAGGACGGGCATGGACGCCACCGATCTCATGCGCCGGCCTCCGCCCGTTCCTCCGCCGCCGCCTCCCGGTCCGCACCCGCCCGTTCCGGAGCCGGAGCCTCCCATCCCGGCTCCCGAGCCGCCCATTCCCGCCCCGGAGCCGCCGATACCGCCGCCTCCGCAGCCGTCGCCTCCGCCCTCCCCGCCGCGGCCGCCCGGTCCGCTGCCGGAGCCGCCGCCGGACCCGGTCCCGCCCATCCCTCCGGAGCCGGGGCCGCCGCCGGAGCCCGGCCCTCCCCGCACGGACGGGGCCCGCGGAGATGTCAGCGGGCGACGGGCGGGGTGGGCAGGCGGCGGGGGCCGAGTTCGGGGCGGGGGCCCGGGGGCCGGGCCAGGCGCAGGGAGAGCTCGCCGACCGTGATGCCGGCGGGGCCGGCGTGCACCCGGTCCAGTTCCAGGCGGGCGACCTCGGGCAGGTCGTCGGCCAGCCGGGAGATCCGCAGCAGCAGCCGTTCCAGGGCCGCCACGTCGGCCGGCTCGGTGCCGCGGTGGCCGAACAGCAGCGGCGCGGCGCGGATGGCCCGTACCAGCTCGGCGGCCTCCACGTCGGTCAGCGGCGCCAGCCGGTAGGCGCGGTCGTCCAGCAGCGCGGCGGTGTCGTCCGACAGCCCGAAGGAGACCACGGCGCCGAAGGAGGGGTCCTCCATGGTGACGATCCTGGTCGGCGCTCCCCTGCCGGGCCTGTCGTCGATGGTGATGCCATAGCAGGCCAGCAGCCGGGCGGCCTGGTCGGCGGTGGCGGTCACCGGGCCGTCGGCGCCGTCCAGCAGCTCCTCCACCAGCGCCCGGGCGCGGTCGCGGTCGGCCTCCTCCAGGTGCGGCAACCGCCCCTGGGGGCGTCGCCGCCACAGCGCGTAGCGGGTGACGTACGCCAGGGCGCGCACGGCGTCCTCGGGGGCGGGATAGGACGGCACCGAGCCGGCCGCCGGCATCCCGTCGGGGCCGGGTGCGCGCAGCCGCTCGGGCATGCCGGCGGCGCCCAGGTAGGTCGCCACGATCGGTTTGGCGCCCGCGGCGGCCGCCCGGGTGATCGCCGTGGCCACGCCCGGGTCCACCTCGCCGATGGTCGGCGGGGTGAACAGGGCGACCACGGCGTCCACCGCCTCGTCGGCCAGCGCCTCGGTCAGCGCCCGGGCGTACTCGGCCGCGCCCGCCGCAGGCCCCAGGTCGACCGGCTCGCGCGGGGACAGTCCCAGCGCCACCGCCGCGTCCTGGGCGAGCAGGCCCAGGGAGTTGGAGTTGTCGATGATCGCCACCCGGTCGCCGGCCGGCAGCGGCTGGTAGGCCAGCAGCTGGGCGACGTCGAACAACTGGTCCAGGTCGTCCACCCGGATCACCCCGGCCTGGGCGAACAGGGCGCTGACGGCGTGGTCGGGCAGGGTGAGCGCGCGGGCGGCGTGCCCCAGCGGCACGCCCTGGGTGCTGCGGCCGGTCTTGACCGCCACGATCGGCTTGGCGCGCGAGATGCGCCGGGCCAGCCGGGTGAACTTGCGGGGGTTGCCGATCGATTCCAGGTAGAGCAGGACGACCCCGGTGGCCGGGTCCTCCTCCCAGTACTGCAGCAGGTCGTTGCCGGACACATCGGCCCGGTTGCCGGCCGACACGAACGTCGACAGGCCCAGTCCGCGTTCGGCGGCGCGCTGCAGGATGGCGATGCCCAGCGCGCCGGACTGGGAGAAGAAGCCGATCGGGCCGCGGCCGGGCATGGTGGGCGCCAGCGAGGCGTTCAGCCGCACGGCCGGGTCGGTGTTGGCGATGCCCAGGCAGTTGGGGCCGACCACGCGCATGCCGTTGGCGCGGGCCAGGCGGACCAGTTCCCGCTGGCGGGCCCGGCCTTCCTCACCGGTCTCCCCGAACCCCGCGGAGACCACCACCAGCCCGTGCACCCCTTTGCCGGCGCACTGCTCGACGACCTCGTGGACGGCCTCGGCGCGCACCGCCACCACCGCCAGGTCCACCGGGTCGGGGATGTCGAGCACCGTGCGGTAGGCCCGCACCCCGGCCACCGCGGTCGCGGTGGGGTGGACCGGGTAGACGGGGCCGGTGAAGTCGCCCGCCAGCAGGTGGCGCAGCACGGTCTGGCCGACGCTGTGGGCCTCCCGGCTGGCGCCGATCACCGCCACCGAGCCGGGGAACAGCAGCCGCTGGATGGAGCGCGACTCGGCGCGGTGCTCGCGGGCCGCCATCACCTCCAGGGACGTCTCGGTGGGCTCCAGGTCCAGCACCAGCTGCAGGATGCCGTCCTCAAAGCGCTGCCGGGCGCGGTAGCCGGCGTCCCGGAAGACCTTGGTCATCCGCCGGTTCTCCGGCAGCACGTGCGCCACGAACCGGCGCAGTCCCCGCTCGCGCGCCGCGGCCGCCACGTGTTCCAGCAGCACCGAGCCCAGCCCGCGGCCCTGGTGGGCGTCCTCCACCAGGAAGGCCACCTCGGCGGTGCCGGGCTCTTCGGGGAGGCGGTCGTAGCGGACGACCGCCACCATGGCGTCGCCGATGGTGGCGATCAGCGCGACCCGGTCGTGGTGGTCCACCGTGGTCAGGTGCTTGACCTCGCGGTCGCTCAGCCGCGGCCGGGGGGAGAAGAAGCGGTAGTAGATCGACTCGGGCGACAGCCGTTTGTGGAAGGCCCGCAGCAGGTCGGCGTCCTGTGGGCGGATGGGCCGCAGATGCGCCGTCCCGCCATCGGCCAAGACGACGTCGGCCTCCCAGTGATCGGGGTACGAGTCGCTCACCTACTCGAGAGTAGTCACCCGGTGGACGTCCCTCCCGGGGATACCGTGGCGGGCGTTCGAAGTTTTCGGTGCCAGTTCGAGACCTACTAGGGGGCCTGGAACTGTTACGGTCGATCACACGCCCCCGGAATAATCTGCTAGCGGGGCGCTATTGGTGTTGATCAAGGTGGTGACGTCATGACGCGCGTGGTCGTGGTCGGCGATCTCATGACCGATACCGTGGCACGGGCCGCTTACCCCCTGGCCAAGGGAAGCGACACCCCGGCCACGGTGACGACGCACGGGGGCGGCTCCGGGGCCAACATCGCGTCGTGGCTCGCCGTCGAGGGGTCCGAGGTCGTCTTCGTGTGCCGCCGCGGCTCGGACATCGCCGGCCGCAACCTGGACATGGAGCTCATGGGGTTCGGCGTGGACCCCCGCACGGTGATGGACAGCGAGCGCCCCACCGGCCGCTGCGTGGTGCTCGTCACCCACAAGGGCGACCGCACGATGCTGTCGGACCCGGGCGCCAACGCCGCCCTGCTGCCGGAGGACATTCCCCAGGACGTCTTCACCCAGGGCTCCCACCTGCACCTGTCGGGCTACTGCCTGCTGAGCGAGGGGGCCCGCAAGGCCGCCCGGCACGCGCTGGCGCTGGCCCGGGAGGCGCAGATGTCGATCTCGGTGGACGCCGGGTCCTCCTCGCCCCTCAAGCGGGTCGGCGCCGAGCCGTTCCTGGAGTGGACCCAGGGCGTCCGGCTGCTGATCGTCAACGCCGCCGAGGCCGAGGTGCTGACCGGCCGGGAGGAGCCGCAGGCCGCCGCCAAGGTGCTGACCGCCTGGTACCCGCAGGTGGTCATCAAGATGGGCGCCGACGGCGCGCTGTGGTACACCAACGGACGCGCCGAACCGGTGGTGGCCCCCGCCGAGCCCCTCGACAAGATCGTTGACGGCACCGGCGCCGGTGACGCCTTCATCGCCGGTTTCCTGGCCCCCTGGCTGGACGGCAAGCCGCCCGCCGAGGCGCTGGCCTCCGGCTGCCGCCTGGCCGCCCGTGCCATGTCCAATGTCGGCGCCCGCCCCGTCCTGAAGGCCGTCGACAACGAGATCAAGAAGGCCAATAACTAAGCCCGTCCGCACCGGCTTCCCGGCCGGCCCCGCCTTCGGGGGCATACCGGGCGTTCCGGCACGCCCGCCGGTCGGTCTGTTCAGCGCGGCATCCCGGCCGGGGCTCACCCCGATGGGCCACCGCGCACCGCCGGTCGTCGCCTCGCCCGCACCACCTCACCGGCGACCGGTCAGGCGCCCCGCAGCTCACCGGTCGTTCAGCACGCCCGCCGAACTTCTTCAACACGCCGTCTCCGCAGTTCGCGACGGGGACGACGGCGTGCTCGCGCACCGCCGCCGTCTGCGATGCGTTCCCAGATCGCTCCCGCACGGCCGGCGTTCCCGGCCGAGCCCCACTGATCACTTCGTCACCGCCAGGGCCAGGGGAAGAACGGCGGGGGCGCCGGCCCGGCGGAGGAGGCGGGCGGCGACGGTCATGGTCCAGCCGGTGTCGATGCGGTCGTCGACCAGCAGGACGGGGCCGGGGACGGCCGCCACCGCGGCGGCCATGCGGTCCGGGAGGGTCAGGGAGCGCCATACCGAGCGCAATCGCTGGGCGCTGTTGTGGCGGCGGGGGCCGGGGCCCCGGGAGGCGATCTCGCCCAGGTAGGGCAGGCGGCCGATGTGGGCGATGCGCTCCCCCAGGCTGGAGACCAGGCGGGGTCTGGTGCGGGAGGCGACGGCGGCCACGGCGGCGGGGCGCTCCGCCCAGTCCCAGGCGGCCAGGACCTGCACCACGGCGTTGAGGATCTCGCCGGGGACCTCGGTGTCGGGGGCGGTGTCGGCGAGCAGGGCGCGCAGCCGGTTGCCCCACCCGATGTCGGTGAGACGGCCCAGGGCACGGCCGGGCTCGGCGAGCTCGCCGGCGGGGATGCGGCCGCAGACGCCCAGGTCACCAAAGACCCCGGTGGGCCACATCCGGCGCGGGGGGACTTCGACGCCGGGGCGGCGCAGCCGCCGCCGGGCCTGTTCGGCGGTGGTCTCGGAGACCTCGGTGGGCCAGTGCCGGCCGGTGCAGTTGTCGCAGCGTCCGCAGGGGGCCGCCTGCGGGTCGTCGAGCAGACGGCGCAGGAACTCCTCCCGGCAGCCGGTGGTGTCCAGGTAGTCGAGCATCGCCTGCTGCTCGCGGGCGCGTTCGGCGGCCAGCCGGGCGTAACGGTCGGCGTCGTAGGTCCACGGGCGGCCGGTGGCCTCCCAGCCGCCCTTGACGCGGCGGACGGCGCCGTCCACGTCCAGGACCTTGAGCATCATCTCCAACCGGCTGCGGCCCAGGTCGACCAGCGGTTCCAGGGCGGCGGTGGACAGCGGGCGGCCGGCGGCGGCCAGCGCGTCCAGGGCGGCCCGCACCAGCGGCTCGGGCGGGAAGGCCAGGCTCGCGAAGTAGGACCAGATGTCCCGGTCCTCGGCGCCGGGCAGCAAGATGGCCTCGGCGCGTTCGATACCGCGCCCGGCCCGGCCGATCTGCTGGTAGTAGGCCACCGGTGACGGGGGCGCGCCCACGTGCACGATGAAGCCCAGGTCGGGTTTGTCGAAGCCCATTCCCAGGGCGCTGGTGGCGACCAGCGCTTTGAGTTCGTTGCCGAGCAGGTCCTGTTCGGCGCGCAGGCGGTCGTCGGGGTCGTCCTGCCCGGAGTAGGCGGCCACCCGGTGGCCGCGTTCGCGCAGGAAGGCGGCGATCTCGTGGGCGGCGGCGACGGTCAGGGCGTAGACGATCCCCGATCCGGGGAGTTCGCCGAGGCGCTCGGCCAGCCAGGCCAGGCGGTGCTCGGCGGTCGGCAGCCGCACGACCGCCAGATGCAGCGAGGCGCGTTCCAGGCTGCCGCGCAGCACCGGCACCTCCCCGGCGGAACCGGCCGCGGCGCCGGAAGCGAGCTGTTCACGCACGTCCTGGACGACGCGGGCGTTGGCGGTGGCGGTGGTGGCCAGCACGGGAACGCCCTCGGGCAGGTCGGCCAGCAGCGTGCGCAGCCGCCGGTAGTCGGGGCGGAAGTCGTGCCCCCAGTCGGAGATGCAGTGCGCCTCGTCCACCACGACCATCCCGGCCCCGGCCGCCAGCTTGGGCAGCACCGCGTCGCGGAAGGCGGGGTTGTTGAGCCGTTCCGGGCTGACCAGCAGCACGTCCACCACGCCCGCGTCGACCTCGGCGAACACCTGCTCCCACACCTCGGTGTTGGCCGAGTTGACGGTGCGGGCGCAGATGCCGGCCCGCTCGGCGGCGGCGATCTGGTTGCGCATCAGGGCCAGCAGCGGCGAGATGATCACCGTGGGGCCGGCGCCCCGGTCGCGCAGCAGCCGGGTGGCCACGAAGTAGACCGCCGACTTGCCCCAGCCGGTGCGCTGCACCACCAGCATCCGGCTGCGTTCGAGCACCAGTGTGCGGATCGCGTTCCACTGGTCCTCGCGCAACCGGGCCTGTTCACCGGCCAGCGCCCGCAGGCACGCCTCGGCCTCGTCCCGCAGCCCGTCGCTTGAGTCGCCCATAGTTCCTTGTTGCTTATCAGCCGCTGGGACGTCTCCACACCGAAATGCGATTTTGTGGAAAACTCTCGATCAACGCCGAAGACCGCGGCCCGGCGGCGGAAGACCCCGCCGGAAGCGCGACACGCCGAGCCCGCCGTCGACGATCCGCTCCCGGCCCGTGGTGAAGGCGATCTCAAAGGCCGGGAAGGGCACGGCGGCGATCCCCTCCGGTGCCGCCGCGCCGCCTCAGCGGAGCGGTTCGAGCCGCCCCGGCCGTTCCCCGACCCGCCCGCGGCCCAAAGGTCCTCCGGCCGGGCGGTCAGATCCAGCCGCGGTCGCGGGCGGCGCGGACGGCGGCGTGCCGGTTGTCGGCGCCCAGCTTGGTGACCGCGGCCGACAGGTAGTTGCGGACGGTGCCCTCCGACAGGCCCATGCTGCGGGCGATCTTGGAGATCGGGGAGCCGTCGGCGGCGGCGCGCAGCGCGTCCAGCTCCCGCGGGGTCAGCGGGCACTCCTCGGCGGCCAGCGCGTCGGCGGCCAGCTGCGGGTCGATGTAGCGGGCCCCGCCGGCCACCTGGCGGATCACCTCGGCCAGCCGAGAGCCGGGGGCGTCCTTGCCGAGGAAGCCGCGCACCCCGGCGGCCATGGCGCGGCGCAGGTTGCCGGGCCGGCCGTGCGCGGTGACGATGATCAACCGGCAGGAGGGCACCTCGCGGGAGAGGCGTTCGGCGGCGGCCAGACCGTCCATGCCGGGCATGTCGATGTCGAGCACCGCCACGTCCGGGCGCAGCGCGCGGGCCTGCTCCACCGCCTCATCGCCGCGTCCCACATCGGCGACGACCTCGATGCCCTCCTCGGTCTCCAGCAGCAGGACCAGCGCCTCCCTGATCAGCAGGTGGTCGTCGGCCAGCAGCACCCGGATCATGCCGTTCCCTCCGCCCCGGTCCGCGCCGCCTCCGCCGGCGCCCGCACCGGCACCGCGGCCCGCACCGCGAACGTGCCGTCGCCGCGGTGGCCGGCGGAAAAGCTCCCGCCGACGGCGGCGATCCGCTCGGCCAGCCCGGTCAGGCCGCTGCCGTGCTCGGCGGCGGCGCGGCGGCCGGCCCCGTCGTTGACGATCTCCAGATGCACGCCGTGGCCGTCCACGCTCACCTCGATGCGGCACCAGGTGGCGGTGCTGTGGCGCAGCACGTTGGTGACCGCCTCGCGGGCCACCCAGCCCAGCGGCTCGTGGACGTGGGCGGGCAGGTCGGGCACCCGCGGGGGGCGGCAGCGGATGCCGGCGGCGCTGAGCACCGCCGAGGCGCCGTCCAGCTCGGTGCGCAGCGAGGTGGCGCGGTAGCCGCGGACGACCTCGCGGACGTCGTGCACGCAGTCGCGGGCCATGCGCTGGATCTCGGTCAGCTCCTTGCGCACCCGTGCCACGTCGCGGTCCAGGTACCGTTCGGCGACCTCGGCCCGCAGCGCCACCGCCTGCAGGCTGTGGCCGAGCACGTCGTGCAGGTCGCGGGCGAAGCGCTGCCGCTCCTCCCCCACCGCGGCGCGGGCCAGCTCGGCGCGGGCCTGGCGCAGCTCGGTGACCACGTGGAACAGCCAGAAAGAGATGTAGCCCGACAGCGCGGCGAACGGGAACCAGAAGAACTCATACACCATGGTCGGCACCGGCAGGCCCAGCGCCAGCCCGTAGCCGGTGATGCCCAGCGCCCCGATCGCGGTGACCGGCACCGCCACCCGCAGCGGCAGCACCAGCGGGATCAGCCCGGCCGGCATCACCAGCGCCGCCGCCCAGTCCGGGCCCAGCACCGCCGGCAGCAGGCAGGAGATGACCGCGATGACGGCCAGGCCCACCCGGTGGCGGGGGTGGGTGCGGCGCATCAGGTTGCCCCACAGCAGCCGCCCGTACAGCCCCAGCAGCCCGGCCACGCTGAGCAGGGCGTACAGGGAGCGGTCCAGGTCGTGGCGGAGGACGATCTCCCGCCACAGCGAGGGCAGCAGTGTTCCCCCCAGCGCCACCAGCGACATTCCCACGATCGCGGTGGCGAGCACGGGGGTTCGGGGAACGCGCAACTGCACCGGTTCTGCTCTCCGTCCGCGACAGAGGGGGCGGGACCCGCTCAGGGTATGCGAAACGGCGTCATCGGGCGTGCCGCACCGGGTCTTTCAGGACGGGCGCCAGTCGGCGTTGGCGCCGCATAGCACCAGGCACGGATGCTCTCCGGGGACCTTGCCGGCGAGCCAGGCGGCGAAGGGCACCGCCGCGGCCGGTTCGACGGCCAGGCGCAGCTCCTCCCACAGCCGGTCCCGGGCGGCCAGGATCTGCTCGTCACTGACCAGGACGCACGTGGTGGGCCGGGCCCGCAGCAGGGCGAACGGCAGCCGGCCCACGCGCGAGGCGCCCAGTGCGGAGGCGGCCACGGAGTCCACCGGCGCCTCGACCGGCTCGCCGGCGGCGAACGCCGCGTGCAGGGCGTTGCAGTGCTCGGGTTCCGCCGCCACCAGGGCGCGGCCGGGGCCGAGGGCCAGGCCGACGCCGGCCGCCAGGCCCGCGCCGCCCACCGCCACGGCGACGGTGTCGCAGTGGGGGGCCTGCTCGATGATCTCCAGCCCGACCGTGCCCTGTCCGGCGATCACCTCGGGGTGGTCGTAGGGGTGCAGGAAGGCCGCGCCCGTGGCGGCGGCCTCGGCGCGGGCGGCCTCCTCGGCCTCGGCGTAGCGGTCGCCGCAGCGGACGACCTGCGCGCCGGCGGCGGCGATGCGGCGCACCTTGACCTCGGGGGCGGAGCGCGGCACGTAGATCCGCGCGGGGACGCCGCACAGGCGGGCCGCCTCGGCCACCCCGAGCCCGTGGTTGCCGCCCGAGGCGGCCACCACCCGGTGGACGTCGCGGCCGCCGCGCAGGGCGTTGAGCGCGCCGCGGAACTTGAACGAGCCGGTCACCTGCAGGTGCTCCAGCTTGAAGGTGACGGGACGGCCGTCGATCCGGGTGGTCAGCACCGGGGTGCGGCGCGCATGGGGCGCGATCCGCTCCGCCGCCGCCCGGACGTCTTCTGTGGCCGGCAGGGCTTCGATGGTGTCGCTTGTCATGCCCAGGAGTCTCGTCCCCTTGCCCCTTAAGCACCAGTAAGGATCTATGGGAAGCCTTTAGAATCGCTTAATGGCGCTGAGCATCACCGGGTTGCGCGCTTTGGTGGCGGTGAGCCGAGCCGGGTCCATCACCGCTGCGGCCGAGCAGATGTCGTTCACCCCCTCGGCCCTGTCGCAGCAGCTGGCCAAACTGGAGCAGGAGGCGGGGTGCCCGCTGCTGGTGCGGACCGCCTCCGGGGCGCATCCGACCGAGGCCGGCCGGGTGCTGCTGCGGCACGCCGAACGCGTGCTGGGCGAGCTGCGGGACGCCGAAGAGGCGGTGCGCACGGCGGCCGGCAGGCAGCCGCAGCACCTGTCGGTCGGCACGTTCGCCAGCGCCGGCAAGACGCTGCTGCCGGAGGCGCTGGCCGCCTTCCGCCGGGTCAACCCCGGGGTGCGGCTGTCGCTGCTGGACCTGGAGCCGCCGCGCGGCTACGACCTGGTGACCTCCCGGGACCTGGACCTGCTGGTGACCCACCGCTACCCCGGCGGGTCCCTGCCCGCGGCGCCCGGGCTGCGGCGCGAGCTGCTTTTGACCGACCCGCTGCTGGTGGTGCTGCCGCCCGAGCACCCGCTCGCCGACCGGCCCGCCGTCTCCTTCGCCGACCTGGCCGGCGAGGAGTGGATCTCCGGCGAGCCCGGGGTGCACAACCGGGTGTGCCTGGAGACGGTCGCCGCGCAGACCGGCGTGCCGGTCCGCACCGCCTACGAGACCCACGACTATGAGGTGACGCTGGCGCTCATCGCGGCGGGCATCGGCGTCGCCCTGGTGCCCAGCACCGCCCTGCGGCACACCGCCTCCCCCGCCTTCGCCGCCCGCCCGCTGCGCGGCCTTTCCCTGGCCCGCGAGATCTACATCGTGCATCGCCGCCGTCCGCCCCGCCTGGCCGCCGACCTGCTGGGGATCTTGCAGCGCTTCGCCGGGGAGCTGTCCCGGGAGCTGCCCGTCCGGGGGAAGGGAGATGAGGCGCCCCCTGGCGGCCTGCCGGGAAGTCCCCTCGGACCGGCCGTTTGAGACAAGGCCGCCACGTGAGCGCGGGTCAGGCGGCGCGCAGGGAGCCGGAGGCACGGCCGATGGTCAGGCGCCCCTCCTCCAGCACCCCGACCCGGTCGGCGGCGCACGCCTCGTCCAGGTCGCGGGTGGCCAGCAGGATCGTCACCCCCGCACCGGCCAGGTCCCGCAGCAGCCCGCGGATCGCGTGGGCGTCGGTGGCGGGCAGGCCCGCGGTGGGCTCGTCCAAAAGCAGCACCTCGGCGCGGCCCACCAGGGCCAGCGCCAGGTCCAGCCGCCGCAGGCCGGCCGGGCCCAGCCGCTCAAAGCGCGTGCCGGCGCGGCGGTCCAGCCCGACCAGTCCCAGCACCTCGTCCCGGTCGAGCGGGTTCACCGTCCAGCGGCGCCAGGCGTCGACCACCTCGGCGACGGTCAGGCCCGGGAACAGCCCGCCCTCCCGCCACACGGTGCCCACCGGCAGCCGCTCCGAAGGCGCATACGGGTCCGCTCCCATGACCCGCACCGTCCCGGACATGGGGCGCCGGCACCCGGCGACCGTCTCCAGCAGCGTCGTCTTCCCGGAGCGGTACCCGCCCAGCAGCGCGTAGACGGTGCCCCGCGCGACGGTGAACGAGACACCGCGCACGGTCTCGACCCCGCCGTGCCCGGCGGTCAGCTCGCGTACCTCGATCACATGGTCGCTCATGGCGTCCATGCTTCCCGCGCACGGCGGGAACGTGCAGTCACGAGCGTCAGGAACCGGCCGGGATATTCGCAGGCTCAGGCCATGACATATGTCAGGGTGCGGGGGCCAGGATCTCCGGGGTCAGCTCCTGCGGCCCAGTGAACCCGGAGAGCATCATGGTCAGCTCCAGCTCGGCCAGCAGGCAGCGCAGCACGTGCCGCACGCCCGCCTGCCCGGCCAGCCCCAGCCCGTAGGCGTACGGCCGGGCCACCAGCACCGCCCGGGCGCCCAGGGCCAGCGCCTTGACGATGTCGGCCCCGGTGCGGATGCCGCTGTCGAACAGCACCTCGGCCCGCTCCCCGACCGCCTCCACCACGCCGGGCAGCGCGTCCAGCGCCGCCATCGCCCCGTCCACCTGGCGTCCGCCGTGGTTGGAGACGATGACGCCGTCCATCCCGGCGTCCACCGCGCGGCGGGCGTCGTCGGGGTGCAGGATGCCCTTGAGCGCGATGGGCCCGTCCCAGTGCTCCCGCAGGAACGGCAGGTCGTCCCAGGTGAGCGTGGGGTCCCCGAAGTCGGCCACCCACTGCAGGATCGCCGCGTCCCGGTTGGCGTCGGTGATCGGGCCGCCCACCGCCTTCTGGAAGGCCGGGTCGGTGAAGTAGTTGGCCACTCCGATGCCGCGCAGGAACGGCAGGTAGGCGGTGTCCAGGTCGCGGGGCCGCCAGCCCATCGCGTAGGTGTCGAGGGTGACCACCAGCGCCGTGTAGCCGGCGGCCTTGGCGCGCTCCAGGAAACTGGCCGCCACGTCCCGGTTCTTGGACCAATACAGCTGGAACCAGCGGGGCGAGCCCTCTCCGCTCGCCTCGGCCGCCTCCTCCATGGTGACCGACGACACCGAGCTGAGCACCATGGGCACGCCCAGCTCGGCCGCCGCGCGGGCCACCCCCGGCTCTGCGTCCGGGTGCAGGATCGACAGCACCCCGATCGGCCCCACCACCAGCGGGGCGGGCATCGCCGTGCCCAGCACCCGCACCGAAAGGTCCCGCCGGGAGGTGTCGCGCAGCATCCGGGGGACGATCCGCCACCGGTCGAAGGCCGCCCGGTTGGCCGCGGCCGTCGCCTCGGCGCCCGCCGAGCCGGCCACATACCCGAACGCCCCGGCCGGCAACCGCCGTTCGGCCAGCTTCTCCAGCTTGGTCAGGTCGGTGGGCAGCTCGGGGCGGACGTCGCCGAGCCCGTTCAGGTAGATCTCGTTCTGGAAGTTCGCATGCGAGCCCATCGCCACCTCCACCGGCCGTCATGTCGGGGACGTCTCAATGTGCCACGAAATGTGCCACGAGAGGTCCCCGGCCGGGAACGACCGGCGCGGGCACGCCCCGTGCGGCCGAAACCGTCCCCGGGACCGGCCACAATGTGGGCATGGCACGACGCGGATCCCCAGCACCCCCTCCCCCGCCGGACTTCGAGGAGAACATCATCGACGTCGATGTCTCCGAGGAGATGCGGGGCAGCTTCCTCGAGTACGCCTACTCGGTCATCTACAGCCGGGCCCTGCCGGACGCCCGGGACGGGCTCAAGCCCGTCCAGCGCCGGATCCTGTACTCGATGAACGAGATGGGGCTGCGGCCCGACCGCGGCCATGTCAAGTGCGCCCGGGTCGTCGGCGAGGTGATGGGCAAGCTGCACCCGCACGGCGACAGCGCCATCTACGACGCCATGGTGCGCATGGCCCAGCCGTGGGCGATGCGGATGCCGCTGGTGGACGGGCACGGCAACTTCGGCTCGCTGGGCGGCGACGACCTGCCGGCCGCCATGCGCTACACCGAGGCCCGCCTGTCCAACGAGGCCATGTTGATGGTGGACGCCATCGACGAGGAGACCGTCGACTTTCGGCCCAACTACGACGGGCAGGAGCGCGAGCCGGAGGTGCTGCCCGCGGCCTTCCCGAACCTGCTGGTCAACGGGGCCTCGGGGATCGCGGTCGGGATGGCCACCAACATGGCCCCGCACAACCTGGGGGAGGTGGTGGCCGCCGCCCGGCACCTGCTGGAGCACCCCGACGCCACGCTCGAGGAGCTGATGCAGTTCGTGCCCGGTCCCGACCTGCCCACCGGCGGGATCATCGTGGGGCTGGAGGGCATCCGCGACGCCTACGCCAAGGGCCGGGGCACCTTCCGCATGCGCGCCACCGCGCGGATCGAGAACGTCACCCCCCGCCGCAAGGGCATCGTGGTCACCGAGCTGCCCTACGGGGTCGGTCCCGAACGCGTCATCGCCAAGATCAAGGACCTGGTCCAGGCCAAGAAGCTGACCGGCATCTCCGACCTGAAGGACCTCACCGACCGCACCACCGGGCTGCGGCTGGTCATCGAGGTCAAAAACGGCTTCAACCCCGAGGCCGTGCTGGCCGAGCTGTACCGGCTCACCCCCATGGAGGAGACCTTCGGCATCAACAACGTGGCGCTGGTCGACGGCCAGCCGCGCACGCTGGGCCTGCGGGAGCTGCTGCAGGTCTATGTGGACCACCGCCTGGAGGTGGTGCGCCGCCGCAGCGAGTTCCGCCGCCGCAAGCGCCAGGAGCGGCTGCACCTGGTCGAAGGGCTGCTGGTCGCGCTGCTCAACATCGACGAGGTCATCGCGATCATCCGCGACAGCGACGACTCCGCCCAGGCCAAGCGGCGCCTGATGGAGACCTTCGAGCTGTCGGAGATCCAGGCCCAGTACATCCTGGACACCCCGCTGCGCCGGCTGACCCGCTTCGACCGGCTGGAGCTGGAAAAAGAGTCCGAGCAGCTCGGCAAGGAGATCGCCCGGCTGACCGCGATCTTGGAGTCCGACCGCAAGCTGCGCAAGCTGGTCGCCAAGGAGCTGGGCGAGGTGGCCAAGAAGTTCAGCACCCCGCGCCGCACCGTGCTGCTGGAGTCCTCCGGGCAGACGGCCGCCGCCGTCCCGCTGGAGGTCCCCGACGAGCCGTGCCTGGTGCTGCTGTCCTCCACCGGGCTGCTGGCCCGCACCGCCGGCCCCGGCCCGCTGCCCGCCGAGAGCGGCAGCGGCCCGCACGATGTGCTGGCCGCGGTGGTGCGCGCCACCACCCGCGGCGAGGTCGGCCTGGTCACCTCCGCCGGACGGATGATCAAGGTGGAGGTGCTGGACCTGCCGGCGCTGCCGCCCGGCGACGGCCCGCCGTCACTGGCCGGCGGCGCCCCGATCAGCGAGTACACCACGCTGGCCGACGGGGAGCGCGTGGTCGGGCTGGGCTCGCTGACCGGACACGGCCCCGGCCTGGCCCTGGGCACCGAACAGGGCGTGGTCAAACGGGTGGTGCCCGACTACCCGGCCAACCGGGAGGAGTTCGAGGTCATCTCCCTCAAGGACGGCGACCGCGTGGTCGGCGCCGTGGAGCTGGCCTCCGACGAGCACGACCTGGTCTTCATCACCAGCGACGCCCAGCTGCTGCGCTATGCCGCCGCCAACGTCCGCCCGCAGGGCCGCGCCGCCGCCGGCATGGCCGGCATCAAGCTGTCGGAGGGCGCCCGCGTCATCTGGTTCGGCACCGTCGACCCGGACCGGGAGTCCCGCGTGGTGACGATCGCCGGTTCCTCCACCGCCTTGCCCGGCACCCAGAACGGGGCCGTCAAGGTCTCCGACTATGCGGTCTTCCCGCGCAAGGGCCGCGCCACCGGCGGCGTCCGCTCCCACCGCTTCCTCAAGGGCGAGGACGTCCTGCTGCGGGCGTGGGCCGGTCCGGCCCCGCTGCGCGCCGTCTCCGAGGCCGGCAAAACCGTGGAGCTGCCCGCCGAGCTGGGCCGCCGTGACGGCTCCGGGGACAAGCTCCCCACCGCCATCGCCGCCATCGGCGGTGCGATCGGCTCGCTCCTGCCTCCCCTGCCCGAGGAGCCGCCCGAGCCCTCCGCCGAATAGCCACCCGTTGCTCCCGTGGCCGCTCCCGGCCACGGGAGCAACGGTCATCGCCCCGGTTTCCGCTGGGCGTCCTCAGAACGCTCCGGACGCCTCGGCGTGGTCCCGGTGTCCAAGACGATCCCGAACGGCCCGGGCAGGTCGAGCTTGTCGCCGACCGGCACGGCCGCCATCGGCGAATGACCGCCCGGCTCCGGCCCCGAATACAGGGTGATCCCGGCGTCCCGAGGGTCGATGACCAGGTAAATCGGGATCTCGCTGCGCGCGCAGGCGCCCCGTTCGACCTCATGGTCGCCGTGCCCGCTGGACGGAAGAGGCCACCTCGACCGCCGGCAGCACGTCCTTGGCAAGGGTCAGCCATTGATGATCGATGGATTCGTCCAGTGGGCAGAGAAGAGATCCGGCTGCACCTTGTCGGAGGTCTTCGCTAGTTCCACTGCGCCATGGGCCAGCAGATCCCAGTCCCGTTCCGCGCACAGGCCCAGTAGCTCCGCCGTCAGCCAGGTGACGACGCGGTTGTGCAGCTTGATCGGCGTCGGGTTCACAATGAGCCGCTCATCGAGCAGTTCGGCCCGCAGCCCCGGCATGTCGAACGACTCGTAGATCTCCCCCAGGCGCAGGCGCGTGGACTGCTCGCCCATCTCGGGAGCCACCTCCTGCCGGACCATCGCAAGGAGCATGGCTCTGCCCTCTCCCGTTCTCCCTGTCACGTGCTATGTGTCAATCTGGACACGAAGCGCACTATCCAAGGTCGACTGAAGACGGCAAATTTCTGCAGATCCGCACCAACTCACTATAAGCGCGCACGACAAACTCTCAGATCAGGAAAAGCACACTCCTGTTCACAGTTTCCATTGAAGACGGCCCGTGAAATTCGTTCGGTGTCAGGCCGGCCAGTGAGGCTTTCTCGATGGGCCTTTTCGACACGCCGTTCCGGAGGTCGCCTGCTGGGGCGCTACATCCGGGAACTCCGCTGTGACCTGCGACATCATGGCGCTGGAAACCGCCCTAGCCCCGTCCTAGACCTCGAAGGCCACGTACCGAAAAGGCGCCCTTGCGCCGGATCGCTCTCGACTGGGGCGACAGCACACCGGCGCCGTTCCGATGGGCGCCGTGCACCCGGATCGCCCTCCTCATTTCGATGAGAAAACCTCAGTTCCGGTACACGCGGCTACAGCGGTCTGCCGTGACCCACCGGAAGTCGACATGGCGGCAGGTGAGCAAGGGCCGAGCACGCACATCTCGACACAAAAACCCTCACCATGATTTCAATACCGCCGTAGTTTTACCGGGAAATATGTCCCGGACCTCAGGAGCACCACGAGCAGCGCCCCTTTCCCGGTGAACGCCGAAGGCCGGGAGCGGCGGGCCGGCGGCCCCCACCCCAAGGTCCGCCTCGGGCGGCCTGCCGCTCCCGGCGGCCGGAGGACGCCGAAGGCGACGGGCGCAGGCCCCGCGCCGCACTGACGGCGCCCTCCGGGCTCGGCCGGTGAGGACACAAGCACCGGGCCGAGCCGTCGGTGAGCCCTGCCGCCCCGCCGCCACAGCGGGTGCCCGCTTCCAGGGCGTCCCGCATGGCGGCGGGCAGGGCGAGTTCAACAGTCCGGTTCGATCGCCTCCCGTATCGGAGGGAAGGCTCCGGCTTGTCGGGCACGCACGGCCGGGAGGCGGCCTCGGCGGCCCGTTCCCGCGGCGTTTTCGGTCGCGTCCCCTCCGGGCAGACATGCAGGCGGACGCCACGGCACCCTTCGGCGCCGAAAAGGGGGGGTGGAAAGTCCGGCTCCGGCAGGTCTTTTCACGCCGGCCGGCAGGGCGCGCACGTCGCCTCGGAGGGTTGTCGCCACGGGGGCGCGGTCAGCGCGGACACAGGGCGCTGGCCACGCGACAGAAGTCGATGTGGCCTCTGCTGGTCAGGCGCTTGTTCGACGGCACGCAACGAGCGTAGGCACACCCCGCACAAAAAATCAACTTTCTAGATAGGAAATATTTGAAAAGCTCAGTCGGGCGGCGGGCCGACTCTGTCAGGATGGTGTCATGGCCATCGCTTCGTTCATGGTTCCGCTCGGAACGCCGGCTCCCGACTTCACGCTCCCGGCGATCACGGGCGGCACGGTGTCGCTGAAGGACCTGTCGGGCGCCCCCGCGGTGCTGGTGATGTTCCTGTCCAACCACTGCCCGTACGTGCGGCGGATCGAGTCCGCCCTGGGCTCGGTCGTGGCCGGATACCGGGACAAGGGCCTGGCCGCCGTGGCCATCTGCAGCAACGACGTGACCAACTACCCCGACGACGGCCCCGACCACCTGCGCGAGCAGGCCGAGCGGGCCGGCTTCACCTTCCCCTACCTGGTGGACGAGACCCAGGAGGTGGCCAAGGCCTACCGGGCGGCCTGCACCCCCGACTTCTTCCTCTACGACCGGGACCTGCGCCTGGCCTACCGGGGCCAGTTCGACGGCGCCCGGCCCGGCAACGACGTCCCCGCCGACGGCAGCTCCCTGCGCGCCGCCATCGACCTGGTGCTGGCCGGCAAGACCGTGCCCGAGCCGCACATCCCCAGCCTCGGCTGCGGCATCAAGTGGAAGCCGGGCAACGAACCGGCCTGACCCCGGCAGGGCGCTTTCCGCGGATGGCCGGGGCGAACCGGAACGGCAGGGCCTGCAGCCCGCACGTCCACGGTGACGGCCGCCACTGCAGGTGATCGGACGGCCCCACCGGCCCGATGTCCGGTCCACCGGCACCGCCGCCGCCGTCTTGGCGATGATCTCGGCCAGTCCGATCACCGGGCACGGGCAGCCATGCCCGCACGACGGATGGGCGGCTGCCCGTGGAGCGGGCGGAGCGCTGTGGACGCGCCCGCGGGTCCCGGGCCCGCCGCCGACCCAAAGATCACGCCGAATGCGGCGTCCGGACGGCTCACGATCGTGCACGGCCCCGCACCCGATGTGGTTCCGGTGCGCGTCCGGCGCCAGAGCACCTCGCTCAGCGCCTGGACGGTCCGCCGCAGCGGCGTGCGGCCGGGCGGGCCTGCTGCCCCAGAGGTTTTCCGAGTCCAACGAGCACCCGCCTCAAGGCTTCCCGGTCATACGGTCGGCGAAGGCCTGCCTACGGTGATGCGACCGCTGCCCAGCAGGTCCCGCGGCAGGATCTTCACCACGCCGACGGGCAAGCCTCAGCTCCACCACCGCGATTTCGTGTAGCCGGTGCGCCCGGACGGCGCCCTCACGGCTGGGCGGTGCGCGGACGCGGGGGGCGCGGCGCCGAGGCGACCGTGCGCTCCGCCGCCTCGGCCAGCAGTTCCAGCAGCTCGCCCGGGTGCTGCAGCCCGCCGTCATAGCACCAGTTCCGGACGATGCGCTCGCCCTCCCCGCCGGGGTCGAACCGGCCGCCGGAGAAACAGCCGGCGACCGCCAGGCGCACCACCACCTGGTCGTGCTCGTCCAGGGAGGCCGCGTACTCCGCCGCGTCGATCAGCGCGATCGCGGCGCGGGCGTTGCGCCCGCAGTCGCTCTCCTCCACCAGGTTGATCCGCCACCGGGCGCAGGTGTGCAGATAGTCCGCGATCAGCTGTGTCTTCGGCACCCTGCGCCCCTCCCCACCCGGCGACCGCCCGGCACGTCTACTGCATTACGTCACTGAACGAACACATTGTGTCCGCGTCTTCGGTCGCGGGCATCGGCCGCCCCGGCGGTTTGACGAGCCTTATGCCGTCCGGCGCCCCGATGTTGGGGTCTGTCACCCGGCGCCGGGCCCAGGCGTGCCGCCGCCTGCGGCCCTGCTCACGATCACCCGGTTGACCAGCCACAGCGCCACCCCGATGGCCACCAGCAGGGCCGCGCGCAGATACACCGCCGCGTCCCTGCCGGTGATCGGCAGGGCCAGCAGCACGCAGGCCACCGCGCCCAGCACCGGCATCCAGGTGGGCGCCCGGTAGTGCCGGTGCGCCACCCGGTCCCGGCGCAGCACCAGCACGCACACGTTCACCGTCGCGAACACGCACAACAGCAGCAGCACGGTGGTGTCGGCCAGCCCGCCGATATCGCCGGTGCTCACCAGGATCACCGCCAGCGCCACGGTGAACAGGATGGCCACCCAGGGCGTGGCCCGGGTGGGATGGACGATGCCGAACACCGCGGGCACGATGCGCTCGCGCGCCATCCCGTACACCAGACGAGAGGCCATGATCATGTTGATCAGCGCGGTGTTGCCCACCGCCAGCAGCGCGATCAGCGCGAACAGCTTGGGCGGGAAGCTCAGCCCGGCCACGTGCACGACCTCCAGCAGCGGCCCGCTGGAGGAGCTGAGGGTGTCGGTGTCCACCAGCATCGTCGCGGTGAACGCCACCGCCACATAGATCGCCACCGCGATCCCCAGCCCGCCGAACAGCGCCCGCGGGTAGTCCCGGGCCGGGTCGCGGGCCTCTTCGGCCAGATTGACCGAGTCCTCAAAGCCCAGCAGCGAGTAGAACGCCAGCGCGGTCCCGCCGAGCACGCCCAGCAGCACCCCGCCCTCGCGGAACTGCAGCGCCCGGCCCGGCTCTCCTTCCCCGGTGGCCAGCGCCCAGGCCCCGATCGCGATGATCACCAGCAGCCCGAACGCCTCGATCACCGTGAGCACCACGTTGACCTTGACCGACTCGGAGATCCCGGCGAAGTTGACCACCGTCACCAGCGCCAGGAACAGCAGTGCCCCCACCAGCGCCGGCAGCGAGACGAACTCGGCCAGGTAGTCGCCGCCGAAGGCGCGGGCCGCCGCGCTCGCCGAGGTGATCCCGCTCATCATCACCGCGAACGCCACGATGAACGTCACGAACGGCAGCCCGAACGCCTTGTTGACATACAGCGCGGCCCCCGCCGCCTGCGGGTACTTGCCGGCCAGCTCGGCATAGGAGGAGGCGGTCAGCGCCGCCAGCACGAAGGCGGTCACAAAAGGCACCCAGATGGCCCCGCCGACCTCTCCGGCGACCTTGCCGACCAGGGCGTAGATCCCCGCTCCGAGGATGTCGCCCACCACGAACAGCGCGAGCACCTTGCGCCCGATGACCCGCCGCAGCTCACCGGTCTGCGCACCGGCTCCGGTGACCGCCTTCGCCATCACGCCCTCCCGATGCCCGCGCGGTCAGGCGCCCCCCGCGCTTTCATGATCGACATACCCCGGGCGGCGCGCCCGAACCGCTCTCCCCGCCCAGATCACACCCGGGCGAAGGGACGGTCCGGACGCGCCCCGGCAGAGCGTTTCGCCGTGATCGGCGGGCGCATCCGAACACCTCGCGGCGGCTCGCCGCGGCTTAGGCGTCGATGCGTTCGGCGTCCAGTTCGGCGGCGCCGGCGGTGATGAACTCCCGGCGGGGGGCCACCTCGCTGCCCATCAGCAGGTCGAAGATCCTGGCGGCCTCTTCGGCGTCGTGCAACCGGATGCGGCGCAGCATCCGGCGGCGCGGGTCCATGGTGGTCTCGGCCAGCTGGTCGGCGTCCATCTCGCCCAGGCCCTTGTAGCGCTGGATGGGCTCCTTCCAGCGGATGCCGCGGCGCTCGAACTCCACCAGCTTCCGGCGCAGCTCGGCGTCGGTGTAGCAGTAGACGTACTTGTCCTGCCCCTTCTTGGGGTTGGTGAGCTGGATGCGGTGCAGCGGGGGCACCGCGGCGAACACTCGCCCGGCCTCCAGCATGGGACGCATGTACCGGTAGAACAGCGTCAGCAGCAGGCAGCGGATGTGGGCGCCGTCGACGTCGGCGTCGGCCATCAAGATGACCCGGCCGTAGCGGGCCGCCTCCAGGTCGAAGGTGCGGCCGGAGCCGGCGCCGACCACCTGGATGATGGCGGCGCACTCGGCGTTTTTGAGCATGTCGGCCATGGAGGCCTTCTGCACGTTGAGGATCTTGCCGCGGATCGGCAGCAGGGCCTGGAACTCGGAGTTGCGGGCCAGCTTGGCGGTGCCCAGCGCCGAGTCGCCCTCGACGATGAACAGCTCGCTGCGGTCGTCGGTGGTGCGGCAGTCCACCAGCTTGGCCGGCAGGGCGGAGTTCTCCAGGGCGTTCTTGCGACGCTGGTTGTCGCGGTGGGTGCGGGCGGCGATGCGGGCCTTGGCGGCGGCGACGATCTTCTCCAGCACGGCGCGCATCTGCTGGCGGGCGCCCCGCTTGGGGTTGTCGAAGGCCTCCTTCAGCCCCTCGGAGACGACCCGGGCGACGATCCGGGTGGCCGCCGAGGTGCCCAGCACCTCCTTGGTCTGCCCCTCGAACTGCGGCTCGGGCAGCCGGACCGTGACCACGGCGGTCAGGCCCTCCAGGATGTCGTCCTTGGTGACCGGCTCATCGCCGTTCTTCAGCAGCTTGGTGGCGCGCAGCTGCTCGTTGATGGTGCGCACCAGGGCGCGGTCGAAGCCGGTGACGTGCGTGCCGTGCTTGGGCGTGGCGATGACGTTGACGAAGGACTTGCAGACGGTGTCATAGCCGGTGCCCCAGCGCAGCGCGACATCGACCTCCAGGTCGCGCTCGACGTCGGTGGGGGTCAGGTGGCCCTGCTCATCCAGCACCGGGACGGTCTCGGTGAAGTGGCCGCGGCCCCGAAAGCGCAGCGTGTCGCAGATCGGCTCGTCCTTGGCCAGGTAGTCGCAGAACTCGCTGATGCCGCCGTCGAACTTGAAGGTCTCGGCGACCGGCTCCTCGCCGCGCTCGTCACGGACGCTGATCTCCAGGCCCGGGACCAGGAAGGCGGTCTGCCGCATCCGGTCCATGACCGTCTCGGTGTCGATCCGCGCGTCCTTGAGGAAGATCTGCAGGTCGGGCCAGAACCGCACGCGGGTGCCGGTCACGCCGGGGGGCACCTCGGCGATCTTGCGCAGCCCGGACTTCTTCTTGAAGCGCCGCTCGGGGCCGGGGGCGGCGAACTCCCCGGGCAGGCCGCGCTTGAAGCTCATGGCGTGGGTGTGGCCGTCGCGGTCGACCTCCACGTCCAGCCGCGCCGACAGGGCGTTGACCACGGAGGCGCCCACGCCGTGCAGGCCGCCGGAGGCGGTGTAGGAGACGCCGCCGAACTTGCCGCCGGCGTGCAGCCGGGTCATCACCAGCTCCACACCGGGCAGGCCGGTCCTGGGCTCGATGTCCACCGGGATGCCGCGGCCGTTGTCGCACACCTCATAAGAGCCGTCGGCGTGCAGCACCACCGAGATCTTGGTGCAATGACCGGCCAGCGCCTCGTCCACGGAGTTGTCGACGATCTCCCACAGGCAGTGGGTCAGGCCCCTGCTGTCGGTGGACCCGATGTACATGCCCGGCCGCTTGCGCACGGCCTCAAGGCCCTCCAGCACCGACAGGTGCCGGGCGGAGTAACCGTGGGGGTCGTCATGTGCGGGTGCTTCGGCGGTCACTGCGGTCAACGTGCTTGCGCTCCTCGGGGGTCAGGGCATCGGGCAGAAGGCTACCCCCGCCCGCTGACATTTCACTCAAAGGCTCGCCGCTTCACCGCTCTGACCTGGCAGGAGGCGAAGCGGTGAGTTTCCCGGCACCGGACAACATGTGACGTCGGTCACCTATTGGCCCATTCCGCTCTGGGCGTAGTGAGAACCGGGTTGGGAAGCTCGGCGTCGGGTTAGATGTTGTCCTAAGTACCGACCCCGAGATTTGAGGAAGGTGCCGTGACCGGAGCCCTAGCCCCAACCAAGCCGCTGACGGCCGCCGACCGGTGCGACCGTTGCGGTGCTCAGGCCTATGTCCGTGCGGTCCTGGCGGGCGGCGGCGACCTTCTGTTCTGCGCCCACCACGGGCGTAAGTACAGCGCGTCGCTCCGCGCTTGTGGGGCGGACATCTACGACGAGACCGACCGGCTGATGAAGACCCCGGCCACCGCTCACCGGCAGGAGCGGTAGCCCTTCGATAAAAAGCCCCCGGACGCCCCCGGGGTCATAGACCACGAACGGCGGCTATCACAGCGGTGGCCGCCGTTCGCGCGTGCGTCCACCGCTGACCATGGATCGGGGAGACCATGCTGATCGTGCTGCCGCCGTCGGAGGGCAAGGCCTCCGGCGGGGACGGCCCGCCGCTGCGTCTGGAGGAGCTGAGCTTCCCTGAGCTGAGACCGGCCAGGGAACGGGCGCTGGCGGCACTGGAGCGGGTCTGCCGGCGCGAGGACGCCGCGCACGTGCTGGCGCTGCCGCGGACGCAGGCGCAGGAGGCCCTGCGCCGTAACCGGGAGCTGCGCCGGGCTCCCACCCTGCCGGCGTCCCGGCTCTACACCGGTGTGCTGCACGAGAACCTGGCGCTGGAATCGCTGAACGCCGACGCCAGGCGGGCGGCCGAAGAACAAATCGTGATCTTGTCTGGGCTGTGGGGCGCGCTGCGCCTGACGGACCGGGTCCCGCCCTACCGGCTGGCGATGGGGCTCGCTCTGCCCCCGCTGGGCGCGCTGGCCGCGTTCTGGCGGCCGGCCCTGGCGCGGGCGCTGCGCCCGGCGGGCCTGGTGGTGGACATGCGTTCGGCCCCCTATGCGGCCGCGTGGCGGCCCGCGGCGCCTTGCACGGCCGTACGGGTGCTCCGCCAAAGGTCCGGCCCGGACGGGACTCCCCGGCGCACGGTCGTCAGCCACGCGGCCAAGGCCACGCGCGGCAAGATCGCCCATGACCTGCTCAACGCCGGAGTGGATCCGGCCTCCCCCGAGGAGCTGCTCAAGGCCGTCCGCGATCTGGGCTACACGGCCGAACTGGCCGACGGCGGCGGGCGGCTGGACGTCGTCCTGCACGCCTGATCGCCCCGGCGCCTTCGGCCCGGATCAGGTGATGTCGAGGTTGAGGTTGCGGCAGGCCTTGATGTACTGGTCGGTCTCGTCGCCCAGGTAGCTCCAGGGACGGCCGCTCGGCCGCCCGTAGGTGCGGATCAAGTGCTGGCGAGCGGGCCGCCGGGCGTCGGCCAGGTAGAAGGCGGCTCCAAAGAAGTTGTGCGCCTGGATCGTGCGGGGATGGGGGCGATGGCCCTCGAACCACCCTCGTGCGGCGTTCTGGACCTCGCGGATTTCGTCGGCGGAGAACCAGGAGGACGCCCCACGGATGATTCCGGAACGTTCCTGTACAAAATATTCAAAATAGGCCAGCGGGATCAGCGCGGCCCGCGGGTCCTCCTGGGAGGCGGTGCTCATCGCGACCCGGGCGAAGTCGAACATCTCCTCTTTCATCCCGCCCCACTGCGGGGAGAGGGTGACGACCCGGGCCACGTGCGCCCCGAACAGGGTGGGACAGCGCCGGTAGACCTGCTCCCACAGGGCGTCCTTGTTCTCCCGGTCCATGCCCAGGCCCAGGGCCATCCACATCATGGACTCCCAGGGGACGGGATCGGCGGGGAACAGCTCGGCGGCTCGCAGCAGCGGCTCGTGCGCCGAGCGCATCCGCTTGGTGTAGGCGGTGAAGCCGGAGGCCTGCACCGAACGAGCCCGGGCGTCGGGCCGGATCTTCCACGCCTCCTCGACGCGGGTGCGTCCCAGCCACAGCCACAGGTCGGGATTGCGGGGATCTTCGGCCAGCAACGCCTCGATCCCCTGGCTCAAGCCGACGGCGGCCTTGGACAGCGCCTCCACCCGCAGGGATCGCACCTCCGGGTCGGCACGGCTGTCGGCCAGCAGGGCCACGCCGGCTCTCAGGTAACGGTCGCGGACGGCCTCGACGGCCCGGTCCAGGATGGGGTCCCACCAGGGACGCCCACGTACCAGACGTGCAGTGCGGGATCGTGCTCCAGAAGACCGGTGGCGCACCCGGTCGAGCTCCATCACTCCCATATTGGGGAGCGTAGGAAGAAGCGGAACAGGCAGCGCTACTTACATGTAAATAGTATGTTACGCACCCGCGAAACACTTGACTTGACAATTTTCAACCGGTCAACCACGCGGGCGTCACCCGCCGACGGCGGGGAGACGGCGAGCCCGACGGGCCGTCCCGCAGGGGACGGCTCGCCGGGCGAAGCGCTCAGTCGAGGTAGTCGCGCAGCACCTGCGACCTGGAGGGGTGGCGCAGCTTCGACATGGTCTTGGACTCGATCTGCCGGATGCGCTCGCGGGTCACCCCGTAGACCTTGCCGATCTCATCCAGGGTCTTGGGCTGGCCGTCGGTCAGCCCGAACCGCATCGACACCACGCCCGCCTCACGCTCGCTCAAGGTGTCGAGCACCGAGTGCAGCTGCTCCTGCAGCAGCGTGAAGCTGACCGCGTCGGCCGGGACGATCGCCTCGGAGTCCTCGATCAGGTCGCCGAACTCGCTGTCGCCGTCCTCGCCCAGCGGCGTGTGCAGCGAGATCGGCTCGCGGCCGTACTTTTGGACCTCGATGACCTTCTCGGGGGTCATGTCGAGCTCCTTGGCCAGCTCCTCCGGGGTCGGCTCGCGGCCCAGGTCCTGCAGCATCTGCCGCTGGACGCGGGCCAGCTTGTTGATGACCTCGACCATGTGCACCGGGATGCGGATGGTGCGGGCCTGGTCGGCCATCGCCCGGGTGATCGCCTGCCGGATCCACCAGGTGGCGTAGGTGGAGAACTTGAAGCCCTTGGTGTAGTCGAACTTCTCCACCGCGCGGATCAGGCCCAGGTTGCCCTCCTGGATCAGGTCCAGGAACAGCATGCCGCGCCCGGTGTAGCGCTTGGCCAGCGAGACCACCAGCCGCAGGTTGGCCTCCAGCAGGTGGGCCTTGGCGCGGCGGCCGTCCTCGGCGATCCACTCCAGGTCCGCCTTGTCTTCTTCGGACAGCTGGTCGCCCATGGTGGCCAGCCGCTCCTCGGCGAACAGGCCCGCCTCGATGCGCTTGGCCAGCTCCACCTCCTGCTCGGCGTTGAGCAGGGGAACCTTGCCGATCTGCTTGAGGTAGTCCTTGACCGGGTCCGCGGTGGCGCCCGCCGAGGCGATCTGCTGGGCCGGGGCGTCATCGTCGTCGTCGGTGATGACCAGGACGTCGTCGTCGATGTCGTCCTTGCCGAAGGAGCTCTTGGAGGTCTCGGCGGCCTCGTCCTCCTCCTCGTCCAGCTCGTCCTCCTCGTCGATCACGTCATCGACGAGGTCGTCGGTCAGGTCGACGTCCAGGTCCAGGTCGTCGTCGAGGTCGGTGACCTCGACGTCGTCCACCAGCTCCGGGTCGTCCTTGAGGAGGGACGACGCCTTGGCCGAGCCGGCCTTGGCGGCCGTCTTGCGGGTCGAGGTGGACTTCTTGGTGGAGCTCTTCTTGGCCGGCGCGGACTTCTTGGTCGTGCTGCCACGGCTCGTCGAGGCGGAGCTCTTCTTGGCCGAAGTGGACTTGGATGTGGCCTTGCCCGTGCTCTTGCTCTTGCCGGTCTCCTCGCCGACGACCGCGGTCACCGTGTCCGGCTGCTGCTCCTTGGCCGCGGCCGTCGTCTTGGTCTTAGTTCTGCGCCCCGCCGATGTCCGCTTGCGCGAACGCTTCGGCGCCGCGGAGTCGGCAGCGCTCACCATGACGGTCACACCCTCCTTGCTGAGGCTCCGCAAGATGCTGGAGGCCTTAGACACGGGGATGTCGGCCTCCTCGAACGTACGGCGTACGTCGTCGGCTTCGAGGTAACCCTGGGACCGTCCACGCTCGATCAGTTGCCCGATGACGTGCTCGTGCAGATCTGACGCTTTCGAGCCACGCTCGATCAGTTGCCCGATGACGTGCTCGTGCAGATCTGACGCTTTCGAGGTCGAGCTAGCAGGCGACACAAATACCTCTCGAACGAACGTGTGGCTATGACCCAAGTGCCCTGGCGGGCGTGACCCCGCTGGTGGCGGAGCCTGAGCAGCTCGCACTCGGCAGGGCCTGACTGATCGCGCGGCACTGCAGCGTACCCGCTCTCACCAAGGTCAAGCATTGTGGCACGGCCGCACATTCCGCTTCGAAGAGTCCTGCCCGGTACCCCAACCACCTTAGAGGGCATCGGGCGGTCCTCCGTACGCCTGTGCGGTCAGCACGCCCTACTTGGGCGGGACATGCAGGGCCAGCACGGTCACATCGTCCACTTGCTCGTATCCGGCAAGCATCCGATCGACCAGGAAGTCGACGAGTCTCTCCGGATCAGCCACCACCTCCGGTGGGGCGTCGGCCGCTACCGTGACCAGCTCGGCCAGGCCGGCGTCCACCCCCCGCCTACGGTTCTCCACAAGTCCATCGGAATAGAAGACCACAGTGTTGCCGGTTTCGATGGAAAAACTTGTTTGCTGCCGCTGGCTCGGCCAGCCCAGCGGGGTTCCGGGCTCGGCGGTGCTCAGCCGGGCGGGCCGCTCGCCGCCCAGCAGCAGCGGCGGCGGATGCCCGGCGTTGCTGAGCACTCCCTGCCCGGTCTCGGGGTCGATCACCGCGTAGGCGACCGTGGTGAACTGCTCTTCGTCCTCAGTGGCCGCGAACAACCGGTCCAGCCCGGCCAGCACCGCGGCCGGCCGGGGATCGTTGAGCGCCAGCGCCCGCAGCGCGTTGCGGACCCGGCCCATGCCCGCGGCGGCCAGCACGCCCTTGCCCATCACATCGCCCACCGCCACCGCCAGCCGGTCGTCCGGCAGCCGGAAGGCGTCGTACCAGTCGCCGCCGACCTGCACATGCCGGGTGGCCGGGTGGTAGCGGGCGGCCAGCCGCATGGTGGGCACCTGCGGCAGGTCGCTGGGCAGCAGGCTGCGCTGCAGCTCCTCGGCGGTCTTGTGCTCGCGTTCGAACAGCAGCGCCCGCTCCACCGCCAGGGCGCACTGGCCGGCCAGCGCCTCCAGGAAGACCCGCTCCTCCTCGGTGATCTCGCGCGGCCGGGTGAAGGAGAAACGCAGCGCGCCGATCGGGGCTCCGGCCGCCAGCAGCGGCAGCCCCACCCAGGCCCGCTCGTCGGCGTGCCAGGGGAAGGTGGCGGTCTCGTCCCGGCCCAGGTGCAGCCGCAGCTGGTCGGGAGAGCCGGCGGTGAAGGGACGGCCCTCGCGGATCGCCATCGACATCACGGTCGGCTCGTTGATGGAGATGGCGCCGCGCAGCGCCGTGCCGCCGTCGCCGTCCTCGGCCGGGGCGATGATGCTCAGCCGCAGCTTGTCGTCGTCCAGCAGCGCCACCGCCGAGTGGTCGGCGCCGATGGCCGAGCGCCCCACCTCGGTGATCACCTGCACCACCTGGCTGACCGTCAGCGCCTCGGCCAGCATCGAGGTGGCCTGCTGCAGCCGGGCGGTGCGCAGCGCGGCGGCCGACAGCTGCTCGGTCAGCCGCCCGCGCATCTCCTCGGCCTCGCGCTGCCCGGTGACGTCGGTGTTGGCGCCCACCCACTCGACCACCGCATCGCCCCGCCAGATCGGCACCGCCCGCACATCGAAGTACCGGTAGGTACCGCCGCGGGTGCGCACCCGGTAGGAGGCCTCGAAGGGGCTCTGGTCGGCCAGGCACTCCCGCCAGGCCGCCTCCACCCGCGGGCGCTCCTCGGGGTGCACCACGGCCAGCCAGCCGCCGGCCAGGTAGTCCTCGACGCTCTGGCCGGTGACCGCGCGCCACTCCGGCGCGTCCTCGACGACCCTCCCGTCGGCGGAGGTCACCCACACCACCTGGGAGCTGGTCTCCACCAGCGAGCGGTAGCGCTGCTCCCTGCGCCGGATCTGCTCTTCGGCCAGCCTCCGCTCGGTCACCTCCAGGGCGGTCAAGATCACTCCTGCGGACCGCTCGTCGTCCTGGCGGCAGGGAAAGCAGGAACAGGCGTAGTAGCGCGGGCGGCCGCCGGAGGCGTCCTGCTCGCCGTGCGGCACGGCCAGCTCGATGTCGGTGACCGCGCGTTCTTCGGCCAGCGCCTTGCGCAGCGCGGTCTCCACGGTGGTGGCCGGATCGCCCGGCAGCGCCTGCGAGAGCCGCCGGTCCAGCGCGTCCTCGGCCCGCGCTCCCAGGATCTCCAGCATGGCGTCGTTGGCCCGCCGCAGGCGCAGTTCCTCATCGAAGAGCGCGAGCCCCACCGGGGCGTCCTTCATGAGCGCCGCCAGCAACGCCGAGTCGACCGCGTCCAAGCCGGCGACCCGTGGATGCGGCACGGACGTATCGGCGCTCATCTTCGACACCTCCGAATCCTTCGGTCGCCGGTCGGCGGCGCTCATTTTCAAGAGCCTTCCGGATAGCACGGATAGCAGAAGAGCCCGTACCGTGAGGCAAGTCTTCATCACTATGAGTGAATGGGAGCAGGTTAGCGCTCCCACCTCCATCGCAACACCGGTCGGAATCAGGTCTTCATCATCTCGGGGGTTCAGCGCCGAAGGAAGTCCCGTTCGGCAACATGTTCGGACGGCCTTGCCGGCCGCCCATCCCCGGTCACCAGGTGACGGGCGTCCCCCATGCCGCCGGAGAGCTCGGCGGGGCGGCACTCCGACGACGGGCGGCCGTCAGAAGATCCTACGCCGTACGGCACCGGCGGGTGGGCGAGACGGCGTTACCCGGCTGCGCGCTTTCGATCACGGACAACATCGGTGACCGGTTCCGGTCACTTTGCAGGATGACGGTCTCTTCACGGCCGATATAGGCAGAACTTCACCGTTTTTCCGACCACACCGGAACAAGTACAACCCCCATCACGCACATCGGAGGGGTTGGCGGGTTTTGAGAATCTTCTTAGGGTGTACATATAACTACAAGTCGGGCAAAGCGCAGTGTCGCGCTCGTATCCAACCATGGGGGTTGATCAGCGTGACAGTCGCCGCCGGTCCGACGGGTCCCGGAAGCGAATGGCCGGCGCTGCTCGACGTCCAGGGGCTACTGGAGTCGGGCTGGCGGCCCACCCCCTTTAACCGGTTCGTCCTGAAGATCCATAGCCGCTGCAACCTGGCCTGTGACTACTGTTACATGTACGAGATGGCCGACCAGGGATGGCGGCGACAGCCCCGGCGGATGAGCAGGACCGTCCTGGACCACACGGCCCGGCGAATCGCCGAGCACGCCCGCGCCAACCAGCTGTCAGAGGTCTCGGTCATTCTGCACGGCGGTGAGCCGCTGCTGGCCGGTCCGGACCATATCCGATACGCGGTGAACACCATACGCGCGGCTGCGGGCCCGGATATCTCGGTGCGTTTTCATGTGCAGACCAACGGTGTCCGGCTTGATTCGATCTTTTTGGCGCTGTTCGACGAGCTGAACATCTCTGTCGGCGTCAGCCTGGACGGCGATGAGGAGGCCCACGACCGGCACCGGCGGTGGGCCAACGGCCGGGGCAGCCACGCCGCGGTGACAGCGGGTTTGCGCAAGCTGACCGACCCGGCCTACCGGCATCTGTTCAGCGGTCTGCTCAGCACCATCGACCTGCGCAACGACCCGGTCTCCTGCTATGAGGCGCTGCTGAAATTCGAGCCGCCGAGCATCGATTTCCTGCTCCCCCACGGCAACTGGGACACCCCGCCTCCCGGACGCGTCCCCGGTGACCCAGCCACCCCTTATGCCGACTGGCTCATCGAAGTGTTCGAGCACTGGTACCGGGCGCCGGTCCGCAAGACCCGGATCAGGCTGTTCAGCGAGATCTTCCGGCTGCTGCTGGGGCGTCCCTCGAGCAGCGAGGCGGTCGGGCTCTCGCCGGTCGCCGTCGCCGTGGTGGAGACCAACGGCGCCATCGAGCAGGTTGACACGCTCAAGTCCGCCTACCACGGCGCCACGGGGACCCCGCTGCACGTCGCCCGGGATTCCTTTGACTCCGCGCTGTTGCTGCCCCAGATCGCCGCCCGGCAGATCGGCCGTCGCGCACTGGCCGCTCAGTGCCGTTCCTGCCCGCTGCAACGGGTCTGCGGCGGAGGGCATTACACGCACCGTTACCGCTCCGGTACGGGATTTGCCAACCCTTCGGTCTACTGCCCGGACCTGTTCCGCCTGATCACCCACATCCAAGGAGCGGTCGCCAAGGACATGGCGACGCTGATCCGGCCCTCCTCCTGACCGTGCTCAATCATGCGGAGGCAGTCTTCGATGGATCTCAGCAGGCACCACATCCCCGAAAAGGACTTTTTCGCCCTGGCCGCCGGGGGAGGCGGGGCACGCGCCCTGACCGCGCTGCACGCGGCGCAGCGCAGCAAACGCATGCTGCTGATCCATGGTGTGCAGAACGCCGCGGTCAAGGTCGGCCATGCCGAGGCGGACCAGGCCCGGCGCGCCTACCGCCTGCTGGCCGACATCGAGCAGACCCACCCCGCCCAGACCTGGTCCGTGCTGTCCTACCCCCTCGTGGGGGTCTGGGCACGGCGCACCCTGCTGGCACTGCTCGGCGAGCAAGGGGATCCGAAGACGGCCCACCCAGGGGAACTGGCGGCCCTGGCCGCCGCGGCGGCCGTCCGGGCGCGACGTCCCTGCACGGTGGAGGTCCCCGTACGAGAGGGCGCCGTCATCCTGCCCTCCCTGGGACGAGCGCTGCTCCCGGGCCAGGACACCGCGCTGGTACGGTCGAGCCCCGACCGGTCCGAAGTGATCGCGGCGGGCACCACCATCACGATCCCCGCCGACCCGCACGAAGACGGCCCCGGCTGGCAGGCGCTGCGCCGGCTGCGCGCCCAGTGGCAGGGATCCCGGGTGGAGTTCCTGCTGGACGACCACGACCCCGACCGCGCCCCTGGGAGCGCCCCTTTGGACCGGCGGCTCACAGACGAAGAACTGCGGCACTGGCGGGAGACGCTCCAGCAGGCCTGGCGGATTCTGTGCAGCGGGCACTGGACCACCGCCGAGGAGGTCGTCTCCTCCATCACCGTGCTGACTCCGCTCACCCCGCCCAAGCAGGGCCAATCCAGCGCCACGCCCCGGCACGCCTTCGGCAATGTGGGGTTGTCGACCCCGCCCGACCCCCACTTCTTCGCGGTGACGCTGGCCCACGAGGTGCAGCACACCAAGCTGTCGGCGCTGCTGGATGTGGTCCCGCTGACCCTGCCCGACGACGGCAGCCGCTACTACGCGCCCTGGCGGGAGGATCCCCGTCCGGCCGAAGGGCTGCTGCAGGGCACGTACGCCCACCTCGGGATCGCCGGCTTCTGGCGGCGCCAGCGCGAACGCGAGTCGGGCCCGCTCGCCCTGCGCGCCCACAGCGACTTCGCCCGCTGGCGGGAGGCGGCGGACCTGGGCGCCCGGACCCTGCTGGCCAGCGGCCGGCTCACCCCCGAAGGCGAGGCGTTCGTCGCACGGATGCGCCGCACCCTGCGCCCTTGGCTGGACGAGCCGGTGAGCCGTCCGGCCTTGGAGCGCGCCCACGAGGCTGCCCGCCGTCACCTGACCCGCTGGCGGCTCCGCAACGGGGAGCCCTCTTTGCTGCCCGCCTCCTGAAAGGAGATCCGCCCGGTGTCTCGCGGGGGGAGACGGACACCGGGCGGACCTGGCTTCGGATCAGATGGGCGGCGGGTCGAAGTCGGCGTCCAGGTACCGGCGTTCCTGGGCGACCACCGCGTCCGGGTGCTCCAGCCCCAGCGTTCTGGCGTAGGCGTCGATGGTCTCTTCGTACAGCCGCTCGGCCTGTTCCTCCTCGCCGGCCGCCCGTAGGGAGACCGACAGGTTCGCCGCGCACAGCAGCGTCATCGGGTGCGTCTCGCCCAGAAGCTTGCGCAGCCTGCGCAGCGTGCCCTGACCGAGCCGGCAGGCGTTCTCCAGATCGCCCAGCACCGCCAGGTCGCTGGCGAGGTTGGTGGCCACCGTCAGCGAGTAGTGGTGGTCCCGCCCGAGCTTGCTCTCCAGGCCCGCCAATGCCTTCTCGTTGGTCTCCCGGGCGCCTTGAGCGTCCCCGCACACCCGGCGCAGCAGCGCCAGGTTGCCGTAACAGCCGTGTTTGAAGGGATGGTCGCCGCCGTACGCCTTGGAGTAGCGCCGGGCCGTGTCGGCGGCCAGCTCCATGGCCTCATCCAGCCGCCCCACCGTCCGCTGGATGTTCGCCAGGGCGATCGCGGCGGCCAAGGTGTCGGGGTGGTCGATCCCGAACAGCCGGAAGTGCCGGGAGTGCATCTCCTCGGCCACTTCCAGGGACTTCTCATAGTCGCCTGCGCGTCGCCAGGCGATGGACAGGTCCTTGGCCGTCCGCAGGGTCCACGGATGATCGGCGCTCAACTGCTCGATGCCGTAGTAGTAGGCGTCCTCGCCGAGGTCGCAGGCCTCCGCGTAGTCACCGCACAGCCGTACCGCACGGGCCAGCCCGGTCCACGCGTTCAGGACGGTGGCCGCGCCGGCGTTCTGCTCTTCGGAGTGCAAAAGATCGAACACATCCTGATGCAGCTCCCTGGAGCGGGCGTAGTCGCTGTTGAGCCCGTAGTCCAGTGCGAGGCTGTTCATCGCTCGCAGGGTCGCGATGTTCTCCCTGCCGAAGACCTCCTCGTGCAGTCTGAGGGACTCGGCGTCATGTTTCAGCGCCTCAGCGAACTCGCCCCGGGCCCGCAGGTCGGCCCCCAGCGAGTTGGTGAGGTTGACCACCTCTGGATGGCTCTCCAAGCCCCGTTCCCGAGCGGCGTCGAGTGCGGCCCTGTTGATCTCGTAGGCGGCGCTGTACTCGCCGAGAGCCCGCAGGATGTTGCCGAGATGCCGCCTGGCCGCCAGAATGCGGAGATCTTCTTGGCCGGCGTCGGCCGCCCACTGATCCAGCAGCTGATTGACCAGCCGGCGGGCCGAGGCATAGTCACCGGACATGTACAGGTATCGCACTATGTTAAGGGCGAAGTCACGGATCGCCGGGTCCTGGTTCTCCCGCACTCCCGACGGCTCGATGTGCCCGACCAGCTGCTGGTATCTGCCCCAGTTGTTGGTGTCCTCGGGGTCTTCGGGCGCGAACTGGGCAAGGAGCAGGTGCACCTCGTTGCGGATCCGCGCCCGCTCGGCCTCGGACAGCTGATCGCGCAGCAGGGCCTGAATCAGCCGGTGCACCTGGATCGTGCGGCTGGCCAAGTCGATGCGCACCAACGCATAGCGGCCCAGTTCCCCGATCGCGCGGGTGAGCCGGATGCGATCTTTGAGCAGTGCGGACAGTTTGGGGCCCAGCCCCGGGTGGGCCCGGAAGAAGACGTCCCGGGGAATGGGTTCGGGTCCGAAGAAGGCACAGCACCGCAGCAGTTCCACTGCTTCGGGCATCTTCTCGTTGAGGCTGTTCACCGACAGCGCCCATGCGGCCGTCATCGATACCGGGTATTCGCTGGGCTTGCCCTCCGACAGCAACTGGCTGGTGCGCTCGCGCAGCAGCCGCAAGTACTCACTGGCCGACATGCCGGTCTCCGCCTGCAGCGCGCCCGCCTGTTCCAGGGCCAGCGGCAGATCTCCCAGCGCCTCCGCAAGGTGGTCGGCGTCCTGCGGGCTGATCGCCCGCGGCACTCGCTTGCTGAGAAACTGCACGCTCTCTTCCCGGGTGAACACGTCCACCGGGAGGGTTTCGGCCACTCCCTCCCAGCGCTGGTTACGAGAGGTGATCAGCACATGGCCGGGCCCGCGGGGAATGACATCGTTGATGTCCTCGGGCTCGTGAGCGTTATCGAAGATCAACAACCAGCGCGAGTAGGGATCGCCCCGGCGCAACGCCGCCAGCACCGCCTCGGCGGCCTCCTCCGTTCCCATGGTCGAGGCCGAGGGAAGGCCCAGGTGCGGAGCCATCGCCGCCAGGGACGAACGGACCAAGATGGGCTGATCCGCCGGGATCCACCACACCAATTCGTACTCGGACCGGAACCGCCAGGCGTACTCGATCGCCATCTGGGTCTTGCCCACACCGCCCAGGCCTTGCAGGGCGTGTGGAACCACCACGGTCACCTGCCCGCTGATGTTCCGCCGCAGGGTGGCCAGCAGCTCTTCCCGCCCGGTGAAGTTCTTGTTGCGGGGCGGGATCTTCCCCCAGACCTCAGGGACGGCAACCGACGGCCCGCCGGCCCCGGTGTATCCTCCCCGCGTCATGCCCCACCTCCGCTTTCCCAGACCGCCACGGAAGACTTCCCTTCCGGGAATCTTAAGCTCGCTCAACCGAGCGTCCCATAACAAAGAGACAGCGATCATGTAATACGCCATAGTTCGGCAGTTCTCCTCCCTCCCGCCCTTATTCAGCTCTCCGTATTAGCACGTTTCGGCCGCCCCTTAATTGGGACATCGTCTGATCTCTTGCTTCTCCGGGCCACGGTGGAGCTTCGGGGATGGCCCATGGCCGCCAGGCCATGGCACTATGAACAAGAGAGCGTTTTGTCGCTTTTGTGTAGATCGACACCGTCGTCGCGGCGAACACCGGTGGTCATCGCAAGGGAGAAGGCCATGCAAGACCAGAAACTCGCCCACCAGGCTTCTTTGATCGACCTGTCGGGGCTGACGTTGATTCAGCTCCAGAAGCTGGACGACGGGCAAGGTGACTCGCCCTTCTTCGCGGAGCTTCGGGAGGCCCTCGCCCTAACCTCGTCGGTGGTCTCGTCCGCGGGCTTCGACTCGGTCATGGAGCCGGAGCCCACTCACACCGCCGCCTGACACCTGATCAACGGCGCGTCCTTGCACACCGGGGGACGCGCCGCCTTCTGTGCAGACAACGAGGCGGCCCGCAGAGCCGCCGTGTTCCCTGTCCCGGCCGCTGGATAGACCGTCACCGCCACCGGCGACAATGGGGGCGGGTGACGGCAAACCGCTTGCAGCGGTCCGTTCCCTTGGCCATGCCGTAGCTCTGGCAAGGCTGCCAACAGCACCGGCTTTCTTGGTGCCCTGTGAGCTTAAAACTGCTGCCAAAGCTTCAGTCTCAAGCTCTACGCTCAACCGTAACTGCTTTACGTTCAGTCATAACTAACACTGAAGCACCACCAAGAACTGCCGGCGCTCCAGGCGGACACGGTCGGCACACCGCCTATTGCAGTGAGAAGGCAACCGCTGGTTGAGGCGGCTCAGCATGCTCCCGGCCCGGTTCGAGCGTTTTTCGTGGCCCCGGCGCCCCGCGGAGCAGCGGCCGGTGGGTCACGGCTTCCTCCTCGGCTGCAAGGGCGCCCGCCTCGGCCCGCGGAGACGGCGTGTTGAAATAAGGTTCAGCGCCTGCCGCCCCACTGTGGCCGTCCGTCGCATCGAGCCCGGCGCGATGCCGCCTGGAAACAGAGCGCCCCCACGCCCTGAAGACCTGTCCCCTCAAGGCGTGGTGTCCGAATCCGCGCGGCGGGCAGGCCGCTCCTGGACCTGCACCGGCCACCAGGCCATGAAGGGTGCCGACCGCTATGCGGCTTTGAAGCTGAGTCAGTGTTGTAGATCACTGCGACTCGCTATCCCAAGGGGCGGCACCCATCGAACACTGTCACTACGGCGACACGCCGAGTGTCGGGTCACAAGCTCTCCCCCGTCGCACCCGGACGCTGTGATCGGCGCAGAGATCCGGACGCGTCCAGCAGACCGAGATGGCGTTCCCCCTGCTTGCCGCCGTACTGCCGCACTTGTCACTCGTGTGGCGTCCGAGGGGCACCAGCAGCCCCCGAAAAGGACAAACGATCTTCATGGTCACAGAAGACACAAGCAAGCCATCACCTGGACGCCGATATACAGACGCCACAAAACACTCTTTCTTTGAAAGATTTGCGACATCTCCCGACAAATGCTACAAAAGGGGCCAAAATAGAGATGCCCAATTTTGTAAATTCGGACATCATCTTCGAGCGGTGGTACCATTCTCACACCGCATCTCTGTGTGCCATGCGCACACTTCTCATGCCAGTCTAAGAGGCCGGCAGGAAATTATCAAGCTTTTGCAATGAACGCATCGGCAGATCCTTGATCGGATAATGCCTCCACCATCCGGCCGGCCTGAACCGAGAACGCACCGACGCCGGCGGTCCAGCAAGGCAGAGGAGCGTACAGAGTTGACCGAGACGGTTGATACCCAGGCCGCCGAGCTCGATCGTCCGGAAGCACAACAGTCAACCGACCTATGGCTTCTGCTCGGTGGTTCGACGGTATCGCGGCTCGGCAGCATCAGCGTCACCATGGCATTTCCTCTGCTGGCACTGGAGGCGAATTTCTCACCTGCCTTCGCCGGTGCAGTGACGGCTGCCGGAATTCTGCCGATCCTGTTGATGTACCCGCTGGCGGGAGTGCTGGCCGACCGCTTCGACCGGCGGAAGATCATGATCTATAGCCAGCTGGCCCGCGCCCTGGTTTTCATGCTGCTGGGAGCGGGACTGGCGGGATCGGCAGGCCACCGCCTGCTCATGGTGCTGCTACCGCTCGCAGCGGCCTTGGATGGCGTCTTTCTAACACTCTACAATACCGCGGAAATTGCAGCTTTCCCTCGGCTCTTCCCACCAAAAGAGACGGCGACGCTCAAAGCAGTAAGCAAGAGCGAAGCACAAAATCATGGGGCGCTGGCCCTGGGACGCCCGCTCAGCGGTTTTCTCTGTGGGGCCGGCTCAGCCTACCCCTTCGCCTTCGGCGCGGCAACGACCCTGATTTCCGTTCTCACCCTGACAAAGATAGAAAAAAACCGATTCCGGATGGACCGGTGCGGCAAAAGACATACCACCCCAATCCGTGAAGCCGTAACCTGGCTGCGATCCGACAAGCCCATGAGAAGAGCCATGATGGTATGCACCATCACCAACCTGCTTTTCCAGGCGATTATTCTGCTGCTCATCATCATGGCCAAGAAAAACGGATTCCCTCACGCCTTCATCGGCATCCTGCTGGCCGCTTCCGGCGTTGGCGGAATGCTGGTCGCATGCACCGCCCCACGGCTGCTGTACCGGATCTCGCTCTCCCGGGTAAGCACAATCTGCACCTGGATATGGCTACTCCTCACCCTCACGCTTCTCATCTCCGACCACCCGATCGTCCTGGTGGCCGCTTGGTTCGGAGTGGGATTCGTCGGAGGGCATATGAACGTCGCCCTCACCGCCTACCAAGCGAGGAGCGTCCCAGAGAGGCTACGTGGCAGAGTGGCCGGCCTGAAGAGTTTCGCCACCCGAGCCCCGTCCGCGATCGGCGCGCTGATGGCCGGACTGGTGATCTCCATGCTGGACACGCAAGCAGTCATCTGGTCGGTGTTCATCACCATGGTCCTGCTGACATGCGCGGTCACCTACGACCACCTCACCAGTATCGGACGATCCCAAAATGTTGTTGAAGGCGCCCTCTAATAGAGACTTCGGCCAATACCCCTTGCTTCCCTCCGGCACGGGTTCTTGACAAGCGCCCAACTGACCACCACTTCTGGAGCACGTACGATATGGCGACCGGGAGGGGGATGCGGCGGCTCTGCGCCCAGAGGGGGTGAGGCCGAGTGGCCTGGTCACCAGATTTCGAAGAACAGCTGCAACTGGTTCGCGCCCTCCTAGAGGTAGAGGGCATGCGGCGGCAGAGCGACCGGGATCTGTACATCCAGCTTCTGGAAGACGCCCTGGGGCACTACCTGCCCTTCGCACGCGATGAACGCCCTTTGTACGACGTGATGCATTTGGTGCGGGCATGCCTCGCCTACCCTGGGGCGATCCAGACTCTGGTAAAGATCGTTGAGCAGGTTTGTGGAGACAGCAGGGCCGTGCGGCGTGTCAAAGAGCTGGTCGAGCAGCTGTTCCCTGAGCCGCTGCTGACCTTCCAGGAGCGCTCTGACCTGCACCGGATCGTGCGCGAGTCAGCCGAAGGCGGGTTCAGGACGATAACCCCCGCCCTCGTCGCCGACTTGTACCGGAAGGCGGTGGAGCCGCTCGGGCCACCGCTGCACTGCGACCCCGGCGATCTGAGCGAAGTCCTCGCTCAGCTGGAAGAACTCACCAGTGGCCTGGATGGGGTTCCACCGCTGCTGGTGTTCGTCGAAAACCTGGCGGCCCGGGTCGCCGAACCCACCGCAAGCGCGTTGCGTTCCTGGGCCGACCGGTTCGCCGATCGGCTCGAACTGGCACCCGAAGCCAAAGGGGCGGTCCGCGAACGCGCCGTACGCGCTTTGGAAGGCACCGTCCCTGCCGCCGAGTCCGCCGGCCCCTACAGCTACCTGATCATCGAATTCCGGCCGGACGCCATCACCGCCGACCACTACCTCACCTCGGCCTGGTTGCAGTGCGACGGCGAACACGGCGTCATGCTCCACTGTGACGATGAAGATCCCCTCCCGCGGCACCGGCTGCAAGAGGTGATCGAAAAGCTGCTCGCCGACCCACAGGTCGTCAACCGGCCCCACACCGAGCTGATGGTGGAGTTCGTTCTGCCTCGTGTCCTGCTGGACGTCCCCTTCGACCAGATCCAGATCAATATCGAAGGGCTGACGCGCCGGCTGGGCATCGAGTACCCGGTCGTGGTACGCAGCTTCGACCGGATGCGCAGCCGGACGTTGCACCACAACTGGCGGCGCAAGTGGAACTGGCTGCGTGGAAACCCCACCCGGGCGAGCCTGTGCCGGCTGCCGGTACGCAGCACTTTGGGACACGAGCTGCTCTACAACAACCTGCTGGAGGAATCTTCGATCGGCGTCGCGATGTCCTTCCCCCCGTCGGCGGAGCGCGAAAAGACGCCCGACGAGCTGTGGGTCAGCCTGCACGCGGGCATACCGATCGCCGTCTGGTGCCGCCGCCGGGAAAGCGACCCGGGTTCTTTCTTCACCGAGGTCCAGCAGTTGTGGGACCAAGGGGTGTTCTCTCTTCCGCAAAGCGTGCTGCAGCTGCGGCGCAAGGCCCTGCGTGCATTGGAGAAGGCGCCGGCCGATGACCACCTCGGGTTCCAGCTCACGCTGATGTTCGACGACGCCGACCGGCTCCCCGAACCTTATGTCCGGCTCAGCGCGCCGGCCTGACCCCCTGGAGGACCCCCGTGGCGACGACCGAGCCCGCACCCGCAGCTCCGGAGGAGACCTGGTTCATCTACCGAGGCGACGGCCGGCCGCACGATGGACTCGACCGGCTGCCCGAGCCGCCGCCCTGGCGGCGGTTCGACCGTTCCGGCATTGACAGGCGCAGAGACCGGGCGCTCTCCTACCGGGCCGACAAGAACGTGGTCACGATGGTCAATGCCGCCATCTACCTGCGGCGCCCACTGCTGGTGACCGGCAAGCCGGGTACCGGCAAGTCGACGCTGGCCTACAGCGTGGCCTATGAACTGGGGCTGGAACCGGTGCTGTACTGGCCCATCACCAGCAAGTCCACGCTGGCGCAAGGGCTGTACCACTACGACGCGATCGGCCGGTTGCACGAGACCAGCCTGCGTCAGGCCATGTCGTCCACCGCCGGTGATGAGGCTCCGGACATCGGCCGTTTCATCCGGCTCGGACCGCTGGGAACGGCGCTGCTGCCGCAGCCGCGTCCCCGGGTGCTGCTGATCGATGAGCTTGACAAAAGCGACATCGACCTGCCCAACGACCTGCTCAACGTGTTCGAAGAGGGCGGCTTCGCGATCCCGGAGCTGGAGCGGCTGCCCGAGGAGCAGTCGATCGTCCACGTGATGACCAATGACGGGCAGGACCGTGTGCCGGTGGAGCGCGGGCAGGTGCGCTGCTCGGCGTTCCCCATCGTGATCATCACCAGTAACGGGGAGCGTGAGTTCCCACCGGCGTTCCTGCGCCGCTGCATCCGGCTGATGATCGAACAGCCCGGTCCCGAGCAGCTCGCCGAGATCGTCGAGGCGCACCTGGGCAGGGAGGCACGCGAGCAGAGCGCCGACCTCATCGAGGAGTTCCTGCAGCGCCGCGCCCGCGGTGAGCTGGCCACCGACCAGCTGCTCAACGCCATCTACCTCGCCACCTCCGGGGCGCGTGCACCGCAGGCGACCATGGAGGAGCTGCGCGAAGCCGTTCTGCGCCCGCTCGACGCCGCCGGCTCATAATGATCGACCGGCTCATCGAGACCCTGCGCGGGCTCGACCCTCAGCCCACTGCCGAAGAGCTGGCCGACGCCCTCTGGCTGGCTCGTCATCTGTCCGCGCCGGGCGGCGCACCCACGAGCGCTTCGCGTGCCGACCCCTCTCCCCCGCCTCCTGAGCGGCAGGAGGAGCCCTCCCTCCCCGAGCCTGCGGCCCTGCGCCCGGACCCGCCGAGCCGCTCCGCGGCGGCCAGGCCCGCGCCCCCACGGGCAGGCCTGCACCTGACCTCACCCCAGGCCTCGGGCCCGCAGGTGATGCGCGTCCCCGCGCCACCCGCGCTCCCCCGGATATTGCGTTTGGCCCGGGCGCTGCGCCCGCTGCGGGTGGGAGCCGACTCCAGCACGCGTCAGTACCTGGACGAGGAGGCGACCGCCCAGCAGATCGCCGACACCGGCATCTGGCAGCCGGAGCTGCGCCCTGAGCAGGAACGCCGCCTGGACATCGCACTGGTGGTCGACGAAAGCGCCTCCATGGCGGTCTGGCGGCGCACCGTCAGTGAGTTCCGGTCCGTCCTGGAACAGCTCGCCGCCTTCCGCGACGTGCGGGTGTGGCGGATCGACACCGACGATGACCGGCTGGCCCTGTATACCGGCGCTCCACGCACCGGGTCCGGCCGCAGCCCAGAGGAACTGATCGATCCGACTCACCGGCGGGTGGTCTTGGTCGTCAGCGACTGCATCGGCCGTGCCTGGAAGGACGGCCGGTTCGCAGCGCTGCTGGCGCGCTGGGGCCGGATGGGGCCGGTGGCGATCATCCAGCCGTTGCCGCAACGGCTGTGGTGGCGATGTGCGGCGAACGTGGTGCCGGTGTCGATCAGGGCGACGCAGCCGGGCCAGCCGAACGAACAGCTGGAGGTGCGGTCACAGGAAAGCGGTGAGGCTCTTGCGGGCATCGCGATTCCGGTGCTGGAACTGGAGCCTCGCTGGCTGCGGCCATGGGCCGAGCTGGTCGGCGGCACGGCGAACCGGCTGACCGGCATGGCGCTGCCGACCGGCCGTCCGGTCGCCGAGGATTCTCCCGAGGACGAGCCGGACGGGCTCTCCCCCGCCGAGCGGGTGAAGCGGTTCCGCGCCACGGCCTCGCCCACGGCATTCCGCCTGGCCGCCTATCTGGCCGCCGCTCCGCTGCGACCGCCGGTGATGAGACTGGTCCAGCAGGCCATGCTGCCCGATTCCCGGCCCTCTCATCTGGCCGAGGTCTTCTTGAGCGGCCTGCTGCGCAAGACGGGGACGACCGCAGATCCCGAGGAGGCCGATTACGAGTTCCTCGACGGCATCCGAGACATCCTGCTGAGCGCCCTCAAACGGAGTGAGGCGCTGCGTGTGGTGCAGGAGGTCTGGGAAGTCATGCGGAACCGGTGGGGAGCGGGGTCGGACTTTTCGGCATTGCTGCGCGCAGTGGAGCAGGGCGCCGAGACCCCACCGCTGGATCCGCCGTTCGCTCGAGTGACGGCACAGGTGCTGGCCCGTCTGGGCGGGCGCTATGCGGCGATCGCCGAGCGGCTGAGAGCCGAATTCGGATCCGCCGGCCCCACCGGGCAGCCAGATGAGTTCGAAGAGGACGACGCGCCGTTCAGCGGCCTGCCGCAAATCACCCGAGCCCGGCCGGCGGCGCCGGTATTGGGTGGCGGGCTGCCGCCGCGCAACCCGAACTTCATCGGACGCGACGAACTGCTGCTGCAGACCCGCCACCTGCTGAACAGCGGCGTCACAGCGCTGCTGCCACAGGCCCACTTCCTGGGAGGAGAAGGCAAGTCCCAGCTGGCGATCGAGTTCGCACATCGCCACATCGCCGACTACGACCTCATCTGGTGGATTCCCGCCGAGCAGATCACTTTGGCCAGGTCCTCTCTGACGTTGCTGGCGCGACGGCTGGGAACGCCGCTGAGCGACGACATCAACCGGACCGTCGAACGAGTACTCCAGGAACTGCGGAGAGGCGGGCGGTACCGGCGATGGCTGCTGATCTATGACAACGCCATAGACCCCGACGAGCTCATGCCGCTGATGCCGGCTGACCTGGTCGAAGGGCGGCTTGTCGTCCCACAGCAAAGAGGACTGGGACACGTCCTGGTCACTTCTGGTGACGAGCGGTGGCGCCAGCGGGCCACCGTGCTCCAGGTGGGCGTGTTCACCCGTGCGGAAAGCATCGCCTTCCTGCGCCACCAGGTACCGCGGCTGTCGGCGTCCGAGGCCCACCGGCTGGCCGCCCAGGTGGAAGACCTGCCGTTGGCACTGGAGCAGACCGCCGCGCTGCTGGGCGAGACCGGCCTGGAAACCGAGGAATATCTGCGGCAACTTGAGGCGCAGTTCACCCAGCAGTGGATTCGCACCCTGCCGCCGGAGTACCCAAGACCTCTGGCAGCGACGCTGGGACTGGCCTTCGAACGGCTGCGCCAGGACGCCCCGGCGACCGCACGGCTGCTGGAACTGTGGGCGTTCTTCGGGTCCGAACCAGTCCCCCGGGAGCTGCTGTCGAGCGGCGGCCATGCTCGGCTGCCGACCGTGCTTCAGGCGATCTTGGAGGATCCGCACCGGCTGACCCGGGCGATGAACGACATCAGCCGCTATGCGCTCGGCCGCTTCGACCGGCAGACGGCCAGTCTCCAAGTGCACCGGCTGGTGCGGGTGATGCTGCAGGCCAGGCTGCCGGGACGCAGGGGCGAGCAAGTCCGCAACCGCGTCCACCGGATCCTGGCCGCCGCGATCCCGGAGGCTCCCCCGGACAACGAGACCACCTGGGCGCGCAGGGAACAGATCGCCCCCCATGTGGTGCCCGCAGGCGCCATCGACGGCACGACCGAGCACGCCAGAGAAGTGGTGCTCGATCAGATGCGCTACCGGTACCTGCTGGGGGACTTCGAAGGCGCCCGGGATCTCGGTGAAAAAGCCCTGGAACGGTGGACTCCCCTGCTGGGCTCAGATGACGAGCAAGTGTTGGACGCCGGCCGCCAGATGGGGAACGTGCTGCGCTCCCTCGGAGAGGTCGGCGAGGCCAGACGGCTCAATGCAGAGGTCCACCAGCGCACCCTGGCCCGGTTCGGGCCGGACAATCTGAAGACCCTCCAAATCGCCAACAGCGTCGGGGCCGATCTGCGGTTGCAGGGTGACTTCGCCGGAGCGCTACGGCTCGACCGGCAAACCCTGCGACGCATGGTGCGCATACTCGGCAGGGATAGAGATGAAACGCTCAGGGTCATCAACAACGTGGGCATCGACCTGCGATTGATGGGGCGTTTCCAGCAAGCTTATGAAACCGACTCAGACGCGTTCGATCGGTTGCTCGGCCAGCATGGTCTGCGGCATCGCAGCACTTTGGTGGCGATGAACCAGGTCGCCCGCGATCTGCACGGGCTGGGCCGTTACCGAGAAGCCGAAACCCTGCACCGGCAGGCGCTGGAAATGATGCGGGAGACGCTCGGCCATGATCATGCCATCGTCCTGCAGGCGGAGATGAGCCGTGTCGGCACCCTGCGTCGGCTGGGGGCCTACCGGCAGGCCAGGGAGCTGGCCGAGGCGACGTTCGAACTCCACCGGCAGCGGTTCGGCCCCGAGCATCCCGACACGCTGGCCGCGCAGCGCAGCCTGGCGGTGGCGTGCGCGGTCACCGGTGACGCCGAACGGGGACGGGAGCTGAGCGAGGAGGCATCCCGCGGATACCGCCGGCTTCTTGGCGCCGACCATCCGTTCACGCATGCCTGCGCCACCGACCTGGCCCTTAACCTGCGGGCACTGGGCGAGCACGAGGCCGCGCTCCTGGCCGACGACTCTGCCCTGCGTGCCCTGCAGCGCACGCTCGGAGCCGACCACCACTACTCGCTCTGCTGCTCTGTGGGCCTGGTGCACGACCTGTTCCACACCGGCCGGCTGGAAGCCGCACTGGGCAGATCAGAGGACACGCGCGCCCGTTTCCGCGAGCAGTACGGCCCAGACCATGTCTACAGCCTCATCTGTGAGCACAATCACCAGGTTCTGTTGAGAAGGCTGGGCCGTGAATCCTCAGGGCCTTCCCTTCCGCAGAACCTCGCGAGCGTTCTTGGCGCAGATCATCCCGATGTACGCAGAGCCGACGCAGACGAGCTGATCGAATGTGACATCGCCCCCATCCCGCTGTGAGCATCGCTCAGCCGTGCGAGGCGGGAATGCTCCACTCGCGCGAAGCCCTTTGGAGGGCGGGTGCCAGCCATCGCGCCAAGTCCACCGGGTCGGGTGCGTCTTTCCCGTGTTCCCTAATTCGGCGATATACGGCCATCACCACCTCGGGATGGGTGAACAACGGCCCGATGCCTTGATCTGAGTACTCCCGGCGCGCGGAAACGGCCAGACCGGACCAGGCCTCGATGTCCTGTGGATCGTCCGCCAGCCGAGCGCGGTAGCCATCGATCGCCGCGGCGAAGTCTCCGCTCACATGCGCGATATCTGCCTCTTCCCGCATCCGGACGGATGGATCTGTGTTTTCCGCACGAGCCCGCAATCGCTGGAATTTCTCGGGAAAACGCAGCCGCAAGTGCCGCAGTTCGGTACGGCGTGCGCGGTTACCGGGGCCTCGGTCGGAGAGCACCAAAGCCGCAGTGGCGGTCATCTGCTCCGGCTCTCCTTGTGGCCACGCCGCGGCGAGGCGGTCGATTGCGTCCAGGGCTGGGCGCAGGTGCCGCAACCGCCACATGAGGGCGTGATCGGCAGCCGTGTCGGCGGCCATGGCGCAAGAGTCGGCCGGGAGCGGAACGTCCATCCACGGTTCCAGCGCGGCACGCATCCCGGCGATGAATCTCTCCCCCGTCCCGGTGAGCCGGCCGGAGCGTTCAATGACCCCGAGGGTGCGCCAGGTTTCTTCCCGCCACAACGCCAAGAGGTACTTGGCATAGGCCGCCTCATCGCCGTTCGCGACCTGCTGCTGGCGGCCCCAGAAATCAGTCACTCCCAGGTACGCGTAGGCGCCGTGAATCAGTCCGCCCAACGGGCGGGGGTCTTCCCGCCAGGGCGCGTAAAAGCACCGGCTGTCATCGGCGGTGTGCAGGGCGAACATGTCCATGACCGCGCACAGCTTGACGTGCTGGAACTCATGAACGAGAGACTCGGCCAGCAAGAGCGCATCGCCCGGCGGGGACAAGGCGATCGCCCCAGGGGCTTCGGCGCTCGTCGCGCTCACGCCGCGATGTCTTCCGCGTCTGGCCAGGGGGACTATGGCGGTCAGCCCCGCCGCGATCGCCTCGGCCCAGTGGGGGTGATGCCGCACCAGAATCGACCAGGCGCCCTCCAAAGTCCGCTGCCATGACCGTATGGCGTCCTCTGTGAGACGCGGTGCGGGATCGAGCTGCCAGCCGCCCCGGAACGGATCGAGATCGTCCAGGTAGATCTCCAGAACCCGCCCATCGCAGTCGGCTCGCAACCGCCGCAGGCCGAGCCATCCGGGGGCGTCGGCAGTGGGATCGGAGGGGAGACGGACGGTGCCGTGCTCAGTGGAGATCTCCGCTCCGTCCGGTGCCGATAGGACGCGCGCGACACCGTCGAAGTCCGGCGGCCCCACGTGGGCGCAGCCCAGAGTGGGCAGCGCGACCACACCGCCGCGTACCGGAACCGTGGCGGTGGCATCCGCTCCCGCCCGGATGGCCGCCGCCGCCGCTATCCCGCCGAGGTGCGCCAGGTCGCCGTCGTCGCCCTCGCCGGTGCGGAGGCTGCGCAGGCAGGTGGCCGCCCAGGCGACCACGTGCGGATATCTCAGCAGTTCGGTGACGATCTGCGGGGCTGTGGCCTGGACCCGGGCCAGCAGGCGGAAACTCGCGGTGTCCAGCGCCCCGGTCAGTTCGTTCAGTGCGCGTATTCGAAGCAGCTGCTTGCTGAGGACGGCGTTCTGCAGCAGCTTCACCGTCGCTCGGCCGCCACCGCCGGCTGCGAGCGCCGCAAAGTCCGAGGCGGGCAAGCGGTGTCTGCGGATCGGGCGGGCGGGCGTGAGCGCGGCCAGATCACGACGCATCTCGGCACTGATATGGCGGATGATCTTCTCCAGTTCGCGGCAGTACACCGATGGGTTGCGGTAACCGTGGCCGGGCCGGTACCGGTGAGCGTACGATCCGCCGCCGCAGACGTCCCGCACCGGGCAGCTCAGGCAGGTCTCGCATAGCGCCGCGAGGCCGATCTGACGCGCCACCACCCCGGGGTGTCGCAAAGCCCGGTCAAAGGAGTCGCGAGCCACGTGCAACCCCGTCTCAGGGGCTCCGGCGAAGGCCGTTTTGAGGACATCGGCCTGCTGGATCGTGCCGTCGGTGTCGACTACCACCATGGCCGCCGGGGACAGGCCGATGCAGGCGCTCCGGCTGCGCCCGCCCAGCACCAGGTTCATGATCTCTTCAAAGAACCGAATCCCGGTGCGCCGGGGTGCGGCGCGGTACCACCGGTCGAAGACCGCGATCATCCAGTCGGCATAGGGGGTGGGGCCGTCCCCCGTGGGGCGCAGCCCGGGTGGCGGGGCCGCCCACGTGCCGTGCGGCAGCAGCAGGTCCACCTTGGGCGGTTCGGTCTCCACCAGCGCCTCGTAGGTGGCCAGAGGGTCGTTGGCCAGGTCAACTGTGCACAGCAGTCCTCGGTAGAGCCTCCGGTACGGCCCGGCCAGCAGCCTGAGCCCACGCATGACCTCTGCGTGACTGCCCCGGCCGTCCCGGTGACGGCGATGCCGGTCGTGTGCCTCCCTGGTGCCGTCGAGGCTGACCGACACGCCGATGTCGCACTCGGCCAGCAGATCCAGCATCGACCGGGTCAGCAAAACGCCATTGGTCTGGACGCCGATGTTCACCCGGCAACCGGCCGGGGCCGCCTGACGCAGCTCGCGTGCGGTGAGCTCGATCAGTCGAGGTCCCGCCAGCAGCGGCTCCCCGCCGTGCAAGATGACATCGAGCCGCGGCAGCTCGTGCGCGGCGGCATGCTCGGCGATGCGAGCCGCACTCACCCGGATGGTCTCGATGCTCATCGCCCGAGGCCGGTCCTGCCAGCTCCGGTCGGCGGCCCGGTAGACGTAGCAATGATCACAGGCGAGATTGCAGCGGCCGTGGAGTTTGAGGATGAACTCCTGGAAGGGAACCGGTCGCCACCCGCCGGCCAGCAGCCGGGCAACGTCCAGCCCGTCCTCAGGCCACGAGCGGCTTTGCGACGTCCCGCCGGAGCCCTGGGTTGAGATACCGGAGCTCACCTCTCGTTTATGGACGGTGCTCACGGTACGGCGTCAGCCAGGGACGATTCGAACCCGGCAACGACCTGGCGGGGGTCGGTCGCCTCTGCGCACACTCGGCGCACCGCCTCTTGCAGCACCGGGTTGGAGAGCTTTTCGAGCTCCTGGAGGGAGAACTCGCTGAGATCGATCAGTCCCGACTCGACCGCGGCGTCCGCGTCATCCACCGAACGATCTCCCCTCTGCCCCTGGACGGCAGGATCTGCCGGCGCATGTCCAGGGCTTGGATTGGCCAGCCCCCTTGCTCGCGTCCAACGCGCGATTCTAACCGTCGTGACTGTTGGGAATGGTGCAATGCGTGAGGTTCCCAGACGAGTCTTAACCCCGGCCGCATCTCTTCAGGAGCAGATGAGAGCCGCTCTGCAGGTCTTGCGTGGATCCATATCCGCAGCCTTGCGTTCCCGACAGAACACGAACACTCTCCACAACTCGCGACAAAAAAGACAAACAGTGCAATAGGAGGGCGGCTGGACAGTCACGTCCCACGTCTCTTCTGTGATCGCCCGTGGACAACAGTGCAGCAGGGCACAGCCGGCGACACCCCGGACGGCGAGGAAGGCCCCGCAGACGGCCCGCGGGACGAGTGCCGGAAAAGGTTGATTGGTCAAGGACGTGGATCGTGGCCCGGAACGTTCCGTAAAGAGTGCCGGCTGCGGGCCGATCGGCCCTTGACACTTGCCGCGAAACGGTTGGAATGGGCGGTGAGCCCGCGCGCCGGACCTGGGGGAAGTTCGGCGTGCTCTCGCGGGGCCGGCGCAGATGAGGGGGTGCCCGGATGCGCGTGCTTGCCGACCGGAGAGGCGACACTCGTGAGCTGCTGTCCCGGCGCCTGGCGGCGGAGTTCGTCCCGCTGTCGGCCGAGACCGTGCGGCGGTGCGTCGCCGACGTGCTGGCATGCATGGCGCACCTGGGCGTGGAGCCGACGCCCTCGCTGGTCGAGCGCATGGCCCGCGAGCGGCTCACCGGGATGGTCAAGTCCGAGCCGCCGTCGGGGCGGGCCACGCCGTGGAGATCCCGATCACGGGAACGCTCCAGCGAGGCCCGCTGAGCAGATGCGCCGATACGCCCCGTCCCGGCCCCAGGCACCGGTTTTCGTGCCTTGTCGCGCGGTCCCGGTATGGACGCCACTGCCTGAAGGTAGAGTGGCGATGCGGGCATCGGCCGTCCCTCCCGGCGCCGCTTGAGCGGGCCCTGGCCGGGCGATCCTACGGCGGTCCGCGGCACCGCCCTGGTGATCTGGCACGTGACCGAGTCTGAGAAGGTGGAGGCGTGAACCCCCGCAGCCGTTCCTCCGGGGATCCCCAGCCGCCGCCGAACGAGATCGCCGGCATCTTCGACGACATGCTGCGGCACGCCCGTGAACTGCTGGCGGTGCGCAGCCCGCTGGACGCCGAACTGATCGTCAGCGAGATTCTGGGCACCTGGTGGGGGCACCGCACCCCCCAGGGCGACGCGGACCGCATCGTCGGAGAGGCGCTGATCGGGCACGCCGCGCGCGCCCGCGTGCCGGCGGCGCTGGCGCTGCTGACGGGGATGGCCTACCTGGGCACCGCCCGCCAGGCGGTCAAGGCCGAACGGGCCGCGCTGGACCTGATGGAGCACGGGGTGGCCCGGCCCGCCTGGTCGGACCGGGTCGGCATGGTCACCCCCGAGGAGTGCTTCACCTCCCGCGACGTCTACGGCGACCAGGACTCGGTGGTGTGCGTCTACAGCTACGCCGGCGAGGACCGGCACGCCCTGGTGGTGCAGGTCGATCACAACCGCTCCAGCATGGTGCGGGACGCCTGGGTGTCCTCGCGGGTCGGCAAGCTGCTGGAGCAGTGCCGCCATGAGCACCGCACCAACCCCCTGATGCGTTTCGTCGAGCTGGATCCGCGCGACGCCAGGGCCTTGCTGGAGCACGCCCTGGACCGCACCGACGCCGCCGAGCACCCGCCGGTCGCCGAGTCCTTCGCCCGCTACCACGCCTTCCTGCGGGCCCGGGTGCGGGCGCTGCCGCCGGGGGGCCGCCGGCCGACGGCGCCGGTGTACGGCAAGGACCGGCGGGCGACGCTGGCGGCCCGCTTCCTGGCCTCCGACGAGGCCGAGGAGCTGTCGGACCGGTCGGCCGCCGGCCGCTGCGTGGACCGCATCATCGAGTACGGCTGTGAGCACGACCAGGGCCGTCCGCTGCGGGTCAGCCCGGTCAAGTGCGAGATGTTCCTGCTGGACTGGCTGCCCCGCAAGGTGCTGCTGTCACCGGACGAGCAGGAGGCCATGCCGCACGTGCTGGCCGCCTGGGTGCGCTGGGCGGGCCGCCGCTCCGGGCTGCCGGATGAGGGGATCCGCGCGACGCTGGATGCGGTCTGGGACGCCACCGGCGCCTTCACCGAGGCCTACCGCGACCCGTCGGCGTTCGGGCTGGACCGCGACCTGGTGCGGCGGCTGCTGCCGGACGGGGAGCTGGACGCGCTGCCGCGCCGGGCGTTCGCGCTGCCCTTTTTGAACGGCGAGCATCACATTCCCGGGCATGGACGGGTCGATCTGGGCACGCTGAACCCGGCCGACCCGGGCGACCGGTGGATCATGCTGCGGTTCGAGCATCCCGACGACGCCGATGAGCACCTGATGGCGCATGAACGGCTGGCCGTGCGCCTGTGGCACGGGGACCCGCCCCAGCTGTGGGAGACCGCGCAGGCGCTGCTGGACAGGGGCTTTGAACGGCACGAGATCCTGCACCGGCTGATCGAGGTGCTGGAGCGGCACGGAGACGACCCGCAGGCGCTCCGCGCCCAGCTCGACACATTGCGTCACTCTCCTCCGCCGATGTGAGCAGGACCATGAAGATCAGCCGAGATCTCCGGTTTGCGGGAGACTTCTGAGAAGGCGATTATCAAATGCTCCGGGAATCCACCGAACCCGCCCGCGAGGCAAGCGCCACATCACTCGGAGCCCTGCCAAGCCCGCCGATGGCCAGTGAGGAGTGATCTTGTTGGAGTGGTCCGAGTTCGCCCAACGCCTCGGCCGTGAGCTGGCGGGTCTCGATCGCGACACGATCCTCATCATCCGCGAGCGCGCCGAAAGCAGGCACTACGTCCAGGCCATGCGGGAGGCGGACCGGCTGTACGCCGAGGCCGTCAGCAACTTCTTTCTGGAAGGGCCGCTGCTGCTGACGCCGGCTGATGAGGAGGTGCTCAGGGAGACCGGCTGGCGGCCGCCGAGCGACCCCGGCCCGCGCAACTGGTGGACCGAGCTGCCCTCGTTCGCCACCGTCGCCGACCACTTCCGGCTGGCCGACATGATGGTGCACGCGCTGCGGGACGTGCAGGGCGTGCGGCGGCCTTCCGACCTGGTGCACGAGTCGTTCCACCGGCTCGGCACCACGGGCCTGATCGAGCTGGTGGACCTGGGCATCCCCCCCGCCGACCCGGCCCGCGTCACCGAGCGGCGCTCCACCCCCGCCCCGGTGTCCCCCCAGCCGCCGGCGGCCCCGGCGGGCGATCCGGCCGCCGAAGGCCCGGCGGCCTCGGTCAACGGGGTCGCCCAGGGCGCCGCGTCCGCCCCGCCCGCGCAGGCCGGTTCCGACCCGCTTGCCCAGGCGGATCCCGACGGCGGCGAACTGGAGCGGCGGCTGGCCGAGGCCAAGCGGCAGGGCGACCACGTCACCTACTTCGACCTGCTGCTGCGTTCGGACCTGGTCCTGCCGCTGCCCGAGGAGCCCGGGGCGGCCGATCCGGTCACCACCACGATCGCCGGCACCACCTACGTGGTGGCCTTCTCCTCGGTCGGCGCGATGACCGCGGCGATGCGGCCGGGGTCGCCCACCCCGCCGCCGCACCGCCTGGTGTCGTTCGGCACGCTCGCCGCCACCTGGCCGAACCCGTCGTGGTCACTGGCCGTCAACGCGGGCCTGCCCAGTGAGATCCTGCTGGATGCGGCGGCCATCGCCCGCCTGGACCAAAGCCGCCGCACCACCGGTCAGCCCGCCTCCCCGGCGTCCCTGCCCACCGAGCCGTTCTCCCCCGAGGCCGCCGGGCCGCAGCAGGCCTCCTCGCCCAACGGGGGCACTCCCCCTCAGGCCGCGCTCCCGCCGGACGCCTCCGTCCCGCCGTCCCGGCACGCCACCGGCTCATCGCCCCTCCCACCGGACGATCACGCGGCCTCCCCCCGGCACGCCGCCTCCGTCCCGCAGGGGGCGGGCCCCCAACCCGGTGGCCCTGCCGCACCGTCTCAGCACACCACCCCCGGCGGCGGCATCCCGGTACCGGACGCACACACCGGCCCTCAACCCACCGCCTCCGACGGCCAGCCCACACCGAACAGCCCCGCCCTCGTCCCGAACGCGGGCACCGGACCACAACCGACGCTCGGCGAACACACCACCCCCGGCGGCGTCCCGGCCCCTCACTCGGGGCCTGCCGCCCAGGACGACCGCACCGCCTCCCCCCGGCACACCGCGTCCGAGGGCGATGTCCCCCCGCCGGAGGCGCACACCGGGCCGCAGCCCGCGATGCCCGGGGGCCATGCCGCACCGCATCACCGCGCTCCGCACGCGGGCACCGGGCCACAGCCGACGCTCGGGGAGCACGCCACTCCCGACGGCGTCCCCACGCCGGCCACGCACACCGGATCGCACCCTGCAGCGGACTCCGCCTCCCCTCAGGGCGTCTCTTCCGGCAGCGGCGTTCCCGCGGCAGAGGCTCCCTCGGGACCGCAACCGGCCGGCGTCGGCGTTCCCCGTCCGCAGGACAGCGGGCCGCAGCCCGTCCCCGGCGACGGCGGCTCCGCACCGGAGGCGGCCTCGGGACCGCAGCCGGCCGGTGCTCCGTTCGCGCAGGCCACCGGCCCGCAACCGGCCGGTCATGCCGTCCCCGGTGTTCCCGAGGGTCTCGGCGCACCGGGCCGGCGCACCGGGCCGGACACCGCCGGCGACCGTGCGACGTCCGCGCCGGACGATGCGGACGAGCGGCTCGCGGCGGCCGGCACCGCCGCGGTCCCGCTGAGCGCTCCCACCCCCTACGAGGCGGCGGGGAGCGGCCCTGCCGCGCCGGGCGGACCACCGGCTGCGGCTCCCGCGCCCCCCGGCCGGCACGCCGCCCCGGCGGGCCCCACCGGGGCACCGTCCGGCGACGTCAGGGCGATACGGCTCCCTCAGGGCGCCCAGATATGGGAGGACCTGGGGGACGGCACCCGGTCCCGGCCGCTTGCGGTCTACGACGCCGCCGGCGGCGGCTGGGTGCGCATGCGGGTGGATGCCATCGGGGAACCCGAATGAAATAAGCGATGGGGTAGCGTTCCACCCGCTACCGTCACATCGCGCCAATTGATCACCTGCCTGCCGGGGAGTTCAATCATTTGGACTGGACCGATTTCGCACAGCGGCTGACCCGTGAGCTGATGCACCTGCCGATCGACGCGTTCGTCATCGTGCAGGGCCCGGGCGGCCTTCCGTACGTGCAGGCCATGCGCTACCGGAACGGGCTGCACGCCGAGGCGGTCAGCAGCGACTACCTGCCCGAGCCGCTGACCGCCAAGCAGGAATCGCGCCTGTCCCAGATGGGCTGGCTGGCCCCTGACGGCCAGGCCCGCCGCAACTGGTGGTGCCGGGTCATGCTGCCGGCCGACATCGCCGACATCACCCCCGAGCAGGCCGCCGAGTGCGGTGAGCTGGCCGACCGCATGGTCGGTGCGTTCAGCGACGTGTACGGGATCTCCTCGGTGGCCGAGCTGACCTATGAGGCGAGCCGGGGCGGCGAGCAGCCGGCCTTCCTGCCGATGCCCGGCCTGGGCATCCCGGCGGCCGGAACTCCGGCCGAAGAGGAGCTGCTGAGCTGGACGGAGTTCACCGAGCAGCTGGCGGGCGAGCTGGCGTCGATGGAGCCGGAGATGGTGATCGTGATCTCGCACCGGCTCCAGGAGAGCTACTACGTGCAGGCGTTCCGGGACGCGCAGCGGGTGCGGGCGGAGGCGGTCAGCGGGCGGGCCCTGCCGCCGTCGGCGCCCGCCTTCGACGCCCGCACCGAGGAGCGGCTGGCCGCGGCGGGCTGGCGGCCGCCGGGCGAGCATCCCAACTGGACCTGCGAGCTGCCGGCCGGCGCCTCCCCGGAGGAGTACCGGCGGCTGGCGGCGATGATGGTCACCGCGCTGCGGGACGTCCAGCTGGCGGGCAACCCCGCCGATCTGGTGTACGAGGCGTTCATCGGCGCCTCCCACGTGGAGCTGACCGAGTTCGGCATTCCCCTCGCCGACCCCGCCCGGGTGGACGTGCGCCGGGCGAGCCGGCCGCTGCCGGGGCGGACGCCCCCCGAGCAGCCACCGCCCGCCGCGGAGCAGGCCCCCGCCGCGGGTTTCGCCTCCCCCGCCGCGGCGGCCCCGCTTTCGCCGAGCGATGTGGAGGCGGAGCTGGTCGCCGCCAAGTCCCGCGGGGACCAGGCCGGGTACCTGGGAGTGCTGCTGCGGTGCGTGCTGTATGTGCCGGTCACCGAGGACGGGCAGCCGGTCACCGCCGACTACCGCGACGGGACGTACGTGCTGGCGTTCACCTCCCCGGAGGACATGGACTGGGCGCTCGGCGGCAAGCTGATGGACTACCGGCGCACCACGTTCACGGAGCTGGCGCTCAACTGGCAGCGCCCGGACTGGCAGCTGGCGATCAACACCAGGCTGCCGAGCGCCGCCTACATCGACACCAGCACCATCCTGCAGACCGCCGAGCGGGCCCGCGGGGGATCGCCGGTGCCGCCCGCCTCCCGGGCACCCGCCGCGGACTCCCCCGGCCCGGAACGCACCGGCCGGTCCGCCGCCGAGAGCGGCACGGTGGCCTGGAGCGCCTTGGTCAAGCGGCCCGATGAGCCCGCCGCCGGGCAGGGCTCACCGGCCGAAGACGAAACGGCCGCCCCCTCCTCTGAAAGCCGGTCCGGGACGGCCGATGCCCTCCAGGGCGACCCTGCGGAGAAGGAGGCCGTGGCCGCGGGCACCGGCCGGTCCGCCACCGCCGCGGACTCCCCCAAAGACCGTTCCCCGGCCGCGGACGTTCTCCAGACCGGCGCGTCCCCGAACGTCGCGCCTAGCCCGCCGCCGGACCGGCCCGCCGAGCCCGCCCAGCAGGCAGGAGACGAGGCCGCCGGCCCGTCCGCCCCGCACGAGCCCTCCCCGGCCGCGGACGCCCTCCGCGGCGATCCGCCTCCGCGGGTCGCGGAAGGCCCGGCCGCCGGCCGGAGCGCCGCGCCCTCCGGCGCCCGCGAGCAGGCCGGTGACAAGGCCGCCGACGATGTTCCGGAGGCGGGCGTGGTCATGCAGAAGGTCATCAGACCCGACCACGTCGTCCACTACCTGGAGGGCGGCTACGACTGGGTCGCCGGCCGCATCTACCGGCTGCAGGACGTCAGCGGCCTGCGGACGGCCGGGCAGCTGATCGGCGAGCTCGGGCTGGACCGGGAGGGCTCGGCGTTCTCGCCCGGCGACGCGCAGGTGTTCGTGATCCGCTGGCCGGTGCTCAAGCCGGCCCTGCTGCGGCCCGTTCCCCCGGCCGCCGGCTCGACGGTGCCGGCGTTCCGCACCGGCAGCCAGCGGCTGCCGCACGGGGCGGAGATGTTCGCCATCGATCAGCTGGGCAACGAGACGTTCCTGGCCGTCTACGACGCCGACGTCCGCGGCTGGATCCGGATCGAGGAGGCCGTGCAGTGACCGTCCGGGACGGGTTTTACGCGAGCTGGCGGGGCCTGGAGTACGAGGCCAGCCCGGACGGCGAGGTGGTCAGGCTCTACACCGGCGCGCCGGCCGAGGGGTTCTTGGAGGCGGCCCCCGGACGTCATGTGCGGGTGGTGGCCGCCGACGAGGTCGACCACCTGGTGTACGTGGTCACGCTGTGCACCTGGCGGGGCGAGCCGTTCCAGGTGCTCGGCGAGCACGAGGAATGGCTGCGGGTGGAGTACCTCGGGCAGGATCCGGCGGTCGCCGAGCGGCTCGGCCTGGAGGAGTTCGACCTGGGGGTCTACCACGCCTGGGCGCCCCGCGAGGAGGTCAGCGACCTGCGGGAAGAGCGGTTGTGACCGGCGTGGGGCCGGCGGTGGGGCCCTGCCCGGCCGGGCAGCCGGCGGACCCGGTCGCCTGGTGCGCCTTGAGCGCCAGCATCAGGCAGACGCCGGCGACGGTCACGCTGACGGTCACGACGGCTCGGTGCATGTCGGCCCCTTTTCAGAACTCGAACGACTCGTAGTGGATGTGCCGGCGCCGCACTCCGGCTCTCCGCAGGGCCCGTATGACGGCCTGCATCATGCCGGGAGGCCCGCACAGGTAGACGTCGCGGTCGGCCACATCCGGCACCAGCCGCCGCAGCGCGCAGGTGGTCAGCGGGCAGGAGTGGGCCGCCGGTTCGTCCACGAAGCAGTGAACGCGGCCCGGCCGCCTGCCGGCGATCTCCTCCAGCTCGGCGCGCAGCGCCAGGTCCTCGGGGCGGCGCGCTAAGTACAGCAGCACCGCATCGCCCGGCAGCGTCTCGAACAGCGTCCGCAGCGGGGTGATGCCGACGCCGCCGGCCACCAGCAGCGCCTTGCGCCGCGGGCGCCGTCCCGCGGTGAACCCGCCGTAGGGGCCCTCCGCCCACACCCGGGTGCCGGGGCGCAGCCGGGCCAGCGCGCCGCTGTGGCCTCCGACGTCCTTGACGGTGATGCGCAGCCGGTGCGGGGACGGCGGCGCCGACAGCGAGTAGGGGGAGGCGGTCCACCACAGGCCGGGGGCCCAAAAACGCCACCGGAAGAACTGGCCGGGTTCGGCGCGCAGCTCCTCCAGGTGCGCGCCGGTGAGGTACACCGAGACGACGCCGGGGGCCTCGGGGCGGACCCCCAGCACCCGCAGCCGGTGCCGCAGGCCGCGCCGCACCGGGGTGATGAGGCGGTACCACACCAGCAGCGCCGCCGTGACGAGGTAGAGCGCATACCAGGCCAGCCGGGCCGGGCGGTTCCCGACGAACTCATCGCCGTTGGACAGCACGTGGAAGAAGCCCAGGAAGATCGCCAGATAGGTGGCCAGGTGCAGCAGCTGCCAGGCCTCATACGGCAGGCGGCGGCGGACGGTGCGGGCGGAGATGCCGCCGACGCCGACCAGCAGCACCGTCGCGACGGTGGCCTTGAGCATGTCCGGCTGGTCCAGCACCACGGTCGCCGCCCCGCTCGCCAGGCCGGTGCGGGTGTTGACCGAATAACCCCAGATCGCCAGCAGGGTGTGGGCGACGGCCAGCCCGACGACATAGCGCCCGCCGAAGGCGTGCCAGCGGGCCAGCCGGTCGGTGCCCACGCCCCGGTCCAGCGCCGGCACCCGGGCCATCAGCAGCAGCAGGACGGCGCAGCCGTACCCGGCCAGCAGCCCGGTGATCCGCCCGGCCCCGGCGATCAGGGCGCCCGGCCCGGACGCCGGCGGGGTGTTGACCCACCACAGCGCCAGCACCCCGGCCGCCCCGCCGGCGATCAGGGCGAGCAGCGCGTGCGGGCCGATCCGCCGGGCGGGCGGCGCGCAGGCGGCTCGCCGGGCATCGCGCGTTCCGGCGGGGCTGGAGCGGACGGTCGTCACAGGAAACTCCTCCCGACGGCGTCAGCCGGATGGACCCGGGCGACCGCTGCCCGGTTCGGGGCCCGCGGGGCCGGGCGAAGCTCTGTGCCTCCTCTGCCAAATGGGCATTCCCGGGGAATGTGAGGTTTCTCGGAGCGAAAGGCAAAGGATCGGACGATTACCGACCAGTCCGCAGAGTCGTCCCATCGTCCCCGCCGCGGGTCATTTCACGGGAACCCGGAGGCACCGCCCGCGAGGGCCGCCGTACCCACGTCAGCGGCGGCGGGGCTGCAGCTCGGTGTAGGCGGCGCGGACGTCCTCGGCGGTCAGCACGGTCAGGTCGGCGGGCGTGGCGGCGGCGCCGAGGCGGGCGGCGCGCAGCGCCCGGGAGGCGCAGGCCCGCTCGTACAGGGAACGGGCGAAGCGGCCGTTGCCGAGCTCGTCGATGCGGCCCAGCCCGCAGACCCGCTGGAAGATGCCGGCCAGGTCGTCCAGGGCGGCCTCGTCCCAGCGGTCCCCGCCCTGCTCGGCGATGACCTGGGCGATCTTCAGCAGCTCGTCGGGCCCGTAGGAGGGGAACACCACCCGCACGTCGAACCGGGAGGCCAGGCCGGGGTTGGAGCGCAGGAAGCGGTCCATGTCGGCCTCGTAGCCGGCCAGCACGACCACCAGGCGGTCCCGGTCGTCCTCGGCGCGTTTGAGCAGGGTCTGCACGGCTTCGGCGCCGAAGGCGTCGCCGCCGCTGTAGCCGGGGTTGTCCAGGGCGTAGGCCTCGTCGATGAACAGCACCCCGCCGAGCGCCGAGTCGATCACCCGGTTGGTCTTGATGGCGGTGGCGCCCAGGTGCTCGCCGACCAGGTCGACCCGGTGGGCCTCCACCACCGTCGGGCGGGCCAGCAGCCCGAGCGCGGCGAACACCCGGCCCAGCACCCGCGCCACGGTGGTCTTGCCGGTGCCCGGCGGGCCGACGAACACGAAATGCCGCATGGGGGGCCGGGTGGGCAGGCCGCGCTCGGCGCGCATCTGGGCGACCTGCAGCTGCGCGGCGATCTCCCGGACCTGCCGCTTGACCGGCTCCAGCCCGATCATCGCATCCAGCGAGGCGAGCGCCTCCTGCAGGGTGGGGGTCTCGTCATAGCCCCGGTACTGCTCGGTGACCTCGGCGAAGGCGGCCTCCACGTCCTCGGCCCGCACCGTCACCAGTTCCTCGGCGGTGGGCCGGCGGCCCGACCAGGCGCCGGAGCCGACCACCCGCACGTCCCGGGCGCGGGCGGCCGCCTCGGTCAGCGACCGCACGAACCGGCCGTTGCCGAGCTCGTCGATGAGGCCGCGGCGGCACACCTCCTCGAAACGGGCGCGCAGCCGGCGGACGGCCTCCTCATCCAGCCGGTCCTCCCGCAGCCCGGTGTGGTATTCGGCGATCCGCAGCAGCTCCTCGGGGGTGTAGGAGGGAAACCGCACCCGGGTGCTGAACCGGGAGGCCAGTCCCGGGTTGGAGTCCAGGAACTCGGCCATCTGCGCCTCGTAGCCGGCCAGGATGATCACCAGGTTGTCCCGGTCGTCCTCGGCGCGTTTGAGCAGGGTCTGCACGGCCTCGTTGCCGAACCGGTCCACCTGGCCGTCGGCGGCGTTGACCAGCCCGTAGGCCTCGTCGATGAACAGCACCCCGCCGAGGGCCGAGTCGATCAGCCGGTTGGTCTTGATGGCGGTGGCGCCCAGGTGCTCGCCGACCAGGTCCGCCCGCTGGGCCTCCACCACCGTGGGGCGGGGCAGCAGCCCGAACGCATAGAAGATGCCGGCCAGCACCCGCGCCACGGTGGTCTTGCCGGTGCCCGGCGGGCCGACGAACACGAAATGCCGCAGCGGCTTTTCGGTGGGCACTCCGGCGGCGGCGCGCAGGTGGGCGGCCTCGATGGCGGCGGCGATCGAGCGGACCTGCCGTTTGACCGGCTCCAGCCCGATCATCGCCTCCAGCTCGGCCAGCGCGTCCCCCACCGAGATCTGCGGGGCCTCCTCGGCGGGCTCGCGCAGCTCGGCCGCGGCGAGCTGCTCGTAGGCGGCCTGAGTGGCCGGGGGGACCCCGGCGGTGACCGCCTCGCCCGCGCCGGGCTCCGCCTCGTCCCCGCGGCCGGTGGCGGCCTGCTGCTCTTGCACCCAGCCGGTGTCGTAGGCCTCGGCGGGCACGGCGCGGCGGGACTGCTCCCAGCGGTAGCCGAGGATCGCCAGCGCGGTGATCCAGGCGGGCGCCACGTGCAGCGCGTGCAGCGGGCGGGCCAGGGCGGCGGCCACCAGCCCCGCGGCCGTCAGCGCCAGCAGCACGGTGCGCCAGGGCGCATACCCCCGCAGCCGGACCGCGCCGAACGCCACGGGCACCCCCAGCAACGCCAGCAGGAGGCCGTGGTGGCCGGGCCGGGGATACTGCTGGCCCAGCGGGACGGACACCGCCGCCCAGCAGGCCACCACCGCCGCCACGGCCATGCCGGCCGGTGAGCGCATGGTCAGGTGGCAGACGGCCAGCACGGCCGCCAGCGCGCCCGCCGTCCCCGCCACGACGGCGGCGGGCAGGTGGGCCAGCACGGTGACGGCGACCGCCACGGCGATCAGCACCGCCCCGCCCAGCAGGCGCAGCCCCGGCTGGATCTGGAAGTAGCGCCAGCGGGCGCGCTCGAACAGATCCCGCAGCGCGCTCCCCGCCGCCGGGCGGGGAGGGGATCCGCCGACCTCGCATGGCATGGGTTCCGACTGGCCTCCTCGGTCGCCCGGGGATCTTCCGCCGCGCCATGGGCGGTCAGGTCCGATCATGCTCCACCTCGCGCCCCGCGCCTGTCCAGACTCGCACGCCACGGGCCCGGGAACCATCCTGCCGCCGGATGCCGGGCGGATCTGTGCCGGGGGACACCGGCCGGCCTCTCTTGCGGTGCCCGCTCCCCCGCTTCCGGACGTCTCGGACCCGCCCTGGGGAAGCGGCGCAGCCACACGAAGGTTCACTGGTAGATTCCCGCCCGTGACCGGCCCGCCCGGCAGGCTCACCGCAGCGGGCGGGCGCCGAAGTTCCGCCGTTCACGTTCGGAGAACCCCATGACCGATGCGCTGCCGGGGCTGGAGGAGCCGCAGGCGCCGGCGCGGGATCCGCGGCGGGCCGGCGACGAGATCGAACGAAGGCTGCGCGAGGCCGGGGCGGTGCGGATCGCCGGGGTGGACGAGGTGGGCCGCGGCGCCTGGGCCGGGCCGGTGGTGGTCTGCGCGGCGATCGCCGGGCCCGGCGCGCCCCCGTCCCTGCCCGGCCGGGGCGGCGGCACGGTCCACCTGACCGACTCCAAGCTGCTCACCCGGGCCCAGCGGGAGGCGTTCGCCGAGATCCTGCCCGCCTGGCTGGAGGCGCACGCCCTCGGCGCCGCCGAACCCGCCGAGATCGACCGGGTGGGGATGACCGAGGCGCTGCGCCGGGCGGCCGTGCGGGCGCTGCAGGCGCTGCCGCACCGGCCCGATGCGGTGATCCTGGACGGCAAGCACGATGTGCTGGGCGCCCCGTGGCGGGTGCACTGCCAGGTGGGGGCCGACCGGCGCTCGGTGTCGGTGGCGGCCGCGTCCGTCCTGGCCAAGGTGCACCGGGACCGGCTGATGGCCCGCCTGGAGGAGGAGTTCCCCGGCTACGGGTTCGCCGACAGCGCCGGCTACCCCTCCCCCGCCCACCGGCGGGCGCTGCAGGAGCACGGGCCGACCCCCCACCACCGGCTGTCCTGGTCGTACCTCGATGACCTGCCGCGATGGCGGCACCTACGTAAACGTCACGACCCGTTGACCGAAACGGGACAACTCTCGCTTCTTTAGACGGCTCATAAGCATCCGTCACACGGGTAAGCCTCGTGAACATACGGAGGTGCGTGTGATGGACGCCGTTGTCAAAAAGTTGCTGCGCGAGGCCGGGCGGACCTACGCCGAAGAGGCCGGGGTCGTGGTGAAGGACCAGCCGCCGGCCCTGTTCAAGCTGCTGGTCCTCAGCAGTCTGCTCAGCTCCCGCATCCCCGCCGACATCGCGGTGGCCTCCGCCCGGGAGCTGTTCGCCGCCGGAGGCGGCACGGCACGCGGCCTGGCGCGCATGTCCTGGCAGGACCTGGTGGACGCGCTGGGCCGGGACCGCTGCATGCGCCACGACGAAAGCGCCCCCACCCGGCTGAGCGACACCGCCGAGCTGGCGCAGCACAAATACGACGGAGACCTGCGGCGGCTGGCCCGCGACAGCGGACGCGACCGGGTCCGGGCCGCCGAGCTGCTGCAGGAGTTCCCCGGATTCGGCCCCGCCGGGGTGGACGCCTTCTGCCGGGAGGCCCAGGCCATCTGGCCATGGCTGCGCCCCTACTTCGATGAGCAGGCCCGCGCGGGCGCCGAGCGGCTCGGCCTGCCCACCGATCCCAAACGCCTGGCCGACCTGGTGCCCGACAAGGACCTGGCGCGTTTCGCGGTCGCGCTGGTCCGCGTCCGCCACGACGAGAAGCTCGCCGACGCCATCGTCAAGAACGGCAAATGACAACTACCCCGCAAACCGCCCGATGAACACTCCGCTTCGCAATCGATGACCGTCTTCTTCTGAGAAGCGCCCGGCCGCAGGCGAACCCGCCCGGTTCGCCTGCGGCCGGGCGGGTTCAGTCCTTACCGCGGGTCGCCACCCACCGCAGGCCCCAGCCGTAGGCGCGGTCGACCTCCACCTTGCCCCAGCGGGGACGGCCCGGCGGCGGCCGGATGAAACGGCCCTCCCGGCGAACCACCAGCTCCCCGCCCACGTTCTCGATCAACGCCAAGACGACGTCGCGGGAGCCGTCGCGGCAGCCGCTTATCCTCATCTCGATCGGCGGTGAACCGACCGGATACAAGGTCGCGGTGGCCTCCACCCCCCGGAAGTCCGGGGCACCGTCGTAGATCTCGGCGAAGACCAGGATCCGCCGGAACTCGGCGGCATGATCCAAATTGATCGTCAAATTCTCGCCGGTGTCGCTGCCGCCGATGCGGTCATCGCGGTCGAGCTGGATGTAGGGCGGGCGGTGCAGCGAGCCGAAATCACCGATGGCGTGGACGATGCCTTTTCTGCCGTCGGTCAGCTCCCACAGGCAGCACAGGTCCAGATCCAGGTCGATGCCGCGGCGGAGTTTGCCCAGCGGCCCCCTGGCCGCCCCGGGACGGGCCTTCCAGACCAGATTGACCCGCATGTTGCCGGCGGTGGCGCCCTGCTTGGTCAGCGAGACCGCGGGAGCGTCCTTGGTCAGCGAGATCTTGCCGAGGCCGGCCGGCCGCACCGGGGGCTGCGCGGCGGGGGGCGGAGGCGGGCCGGGCGCATCGTCCACCGTGATGCCGAAATCCGTGGCCAGCCCCGCCAGGCCGGTGTCGTAGCCCTGCCCGACGGCCCGGAACTTCCAGACGCCCCGCCTGCGGTACAGCTCGCCCAGCACGAGCGCCGTCTCCGTGGTGGCGCCGGTGCAGTCGAAACGCGCCACCTCGGCGCCGTTGGAGGCATCCAGCACCCGCACATGCAGCCCGTGGAACCGGGCGAAGGCGCCGCCGTCGGCGGAGGCGGCGATCACGATGGTCTCGATCTGCGGTTCGACCCGCATCAGATCCACCCACAGCACGTCCCGGCAGAGCGAACCCCGCCGCTTTCCCTCATGCCGTACCGCCCCGGACGGATGCCGCGGCTGGTTGTAGAACACGAAATCGTCGTCGCCGCGGACCCTGCCCGCCGCCAGCAGCAATGCCGAGATGTCCGCGTCGGGCACTCCCGGGCCCTGCGTCCATCCCATCTCGACCCGGACGACGGGAACCGGCACCGGGACGTTGGCGCCCTTGGGCATACTCATGAAACCCAACTTAAGCTCATGAAAAGCAACTTAAAACGGCAAGTCCGATAGCGTTATGTTTTCGCTTTCGGATGCATGGAGACGCCGGTCCGGGCGGCGTCGGATCACCCCCGGCAGGCACGAAGGGAACTGACGGCCATGCGCACTCGGCCGCTGCACGACCGGCTGTACGACGTCGCCGCGCTGACGGCCCGGGTCGGCGTCGGAATCGTCTTCCTGGCCCACGGCTGGCAGAAGATCCAGGTGGGCATCATCGCCACCAGCCGCTCTTTCGCGCAGATGGACGTGCCGGCGCCGACCGCCGCCGCCATCTACGCCACGTTCACCGAACTGCTGGGCGGCCTGGCCCTGATCGCCGGGCTCGGCCTGCCGATCGCCGGCGCGCTGCTGTTTGCGGACATGGCCGGGGCGCTGGTGTTCGTCCACGCCGGCAACGGGCTCTTCCTGGTCGACCAGGGCACGGGCACGGCCCGGGGCGGTTTCGAACTCGTGCTGGCGCTGGGCGCGGCGAGCCTGCTGTTCGCCGCGGGCGGCGGCGGGCGCATCTCCCTGGACCACCGCCTGTTCTCCCGGCGCCGCGCCGCCCCCGGCCCGGTGGACGCGCCACAGCCGCCCCCGCCCGAGCCGGAACCCGCCCCGCCGCCGCGGGACGAGCCGCAGCCGCCCGAAACCCGCGGCAAACGCCCGCCCGCCAAAGGCCGCTCAAAGAAGCAACCGGACGCACCGGACGCCGAGCCCGCCCCCGGCGGCGAACCGGCCGCCCGGCCCCGCCCGGCCTCCGAGATCATCGAGGGCACCGGCCCGGACGATGTGTTCGTGGCCGGGCGGCGCAAACCGCGCGACGACCCCGGCGCCTGACCCGCGCCCCGGCCCTCAGGTGATGTTCATCGTGGCCGGATCGAACCCCAGGCGCTCCCCCACGTCCATCGTGGCGATCTCGGCCATGTCCTCCTCGTCGAGCTCGAAGTCGAACACCTGGAAGTTCTCGGCGATCCGCGACGGCGTCACCGACTTGGGGATCACGATGTTGCCCAGCTGAAGATGCCAGCGCAGCACCACCTGGGCGGGAGTCCTGCCGTGCTTGGCGGCCAGCCGGGCCGGCACCGGGTCCTCCAGCAGCCCCTTGCCCTGGCCCAGCGGCCCCCACGCCTCGGTGGCGATGCCGTGCTCGGCGTGGAAGGCCCGCAGCTCCGCCTGCGCCAGGCGGGGGTGCAGCTCGATCTGGTTGACGGCCGGCACCACCCCGGAGTCCTCGATCACCCTGGTCAGCGCCTCGACGGTGAAGTTGGACACCCCGATGGCGCGCACCCGTCCCTCTTCCTGCAGCCGCCGCAGCGCCCGCCAGGCCTCCAGGTACTTGTTCTGCGCGGGCACCGGCCAGTGGATCAGGTACAGGTCCAGCACGTCCAGGCCGAGCCGCGCCATGCTCTTGTCGAAGGCCGCCAGCGCCGCGTCGTAGTCGTGCTGGGAGTTCCACAGCTTGGTGGTGATGAACACCTCCTCGCGCGGCACCCCCGACGCGCGCAGGGCGCGGCCGACGCCCCGTTCGTTGCGGTATATCGCCGCGGTGTCGATGCTGCGGTAGCCGACCCGCAGCGCCGTCGCCACCGCCTGCTCGGCCTCGTCGTCGGGGATCTGGAACACCCCGAAACCCAGCTGCGGCATCCGCACGCCGTTGTTGAGGGTGATGTCAGGAACGGTCATGTCGACCACTCCTACCCCGCCGTCCCACGCCCACGCCGCCGGTGGCCGGAACCGGCGACGCACCGGGGGCGGGATGCCGGGCATCCCGCCCCCGGTGCGTTCGCCACCGCGCAGAACCGCTCAGCTGCAGCCGCTGGTGGAGCCGCAGCCTTCGCACACGTAGCAGCTGCCGGCCGGACGCATCTTCGTCCCGCAGGTCATGCACAGCGGCGCGTCCTCGGCGGTGCGGCCCTGCCGGCTTTCGATCACGTTCGCCGACGGGCCCTGCGGCTCGGCGGGCCGTCCCGCCGGAGCGTGCGGCCGGTCGATCTCGGCGCTCTGCGCCAGCGTCTCCCGCGCCACCTGCTCGTCGGTGTGCAGCGTGGCCGGGTCCTCCCCGTTGGCCTGCATCGCCCGCTCCTCGGCGGTGAAGATGCCCAGCTCGGCTCGCTTCTCATACGGCAGGTGGTCCAGCGCCAGCCGCCGGAAGATGTAGTCCATCACCGACGTGGCCATCCGGATGTCGGGGTCGTCGGTCATCCCGGCCGGCTCAAAGCGCATGTTGGTGAACTTCTCCACCCACGTCTCCAGCGGCACCCCGTACTGGAGGCTGATGGAGATCGCCATCGAGAAGGCGTCCATCACCCCGGCCAGCGTCGACCCCTGCTTGCCGAGCTTGAGGAACACCTCCCCCAGCCCGTCGTCGGGGTAGGTGGAGGCCGTCATGTACCCCTCGGCCCCGGCCACCGAGAACCGCGTCACCGTCGCCGGCCGCTGCTTGGGCAGCCGCCGCCGCACCGGCCGCGTGGGCACCGGCGCCGCCTCGCCCTTGGCCTCCTCCTTTTCCTTCTTCTTTTTCCCGGCCGCCGACAGCGGCTGCCCGACCTTGCAGTTGTCCCGGTAAATCGCCAGGGCCTTCAGGCCCATCTTCCACCCCTCGAAGTACACCTTCTCGACGTCTTCGACGGTGGCGTGCTCGGGCATGTTCACGGTCTTGCTGATGGCCCCGCTCAGGAACGGCTGGACCGCGGCCATCATCCGGATGTGGCCCATGGGGCTGATCGCCCGCTCGCCCATCGCGCAGTCGAACACCTCATAGTGTTCGGGGCGCAGGCCGGGCGCGTCCACCACGTGCCCGTGCTCGGAGATGTATTCGACGATGGCCTCCACCTGCTCCTGCTGGTAGCCCAGCTTGCGCAGCGCCCGCGGGACGGTGTGGTTGACGATCTCCATCGACCCGCCGCCGACCAGCTTCTTGAATTTCTTCAAGGCCAGGTCGGGCTCGATCCCGGTGGTGTCACAGTCCATCATCAAGCCGATGGTGTTGTGACTCACCATGCCGTTGGCGACGTAAGTGACGTTGTCGGGAACCGACAGGTCATAGGTCGGCTGGATTCCGCCGTCGGCATTTTCTGCGACCCGCTCGAACGCATAACCCAGAGCGTGCTGGAGCCGCTCGTCGAGCGTCTCCTGGAAGATTTCCTGGGCGAGCATCCGGGCGACCCCGCCGGTCTTCCTGAGCGACTGCAGCACCGCGTCGCGCGAGCGGTGCCCGGCCGGCACCAGCTCTTCCCAGACCGGGCGCGGCAGGACGACGTAGTCCTCCTTGGCCGACCGGGCCGGCTCCAGCTGAACCACGAGCCTGGCCTTGCGTTCGCCGATGAAGCCGACGATCTCCTCAAAGCGCAGCGCGTGATCGGTGTTGCGCAGCCGCACCTGGAAGACCGGGCCGCCGAAGCCGCTGGCGGTCCGGCGGGTGGTGGTGACCATGCCCAGCGCCAGCAGCAGCGTCCGGATCTCCCCGGCGAAGGACTCCGAAGAGGTCGACAGGCTCGGCACGCCTTCGGCCACGGTGCCGTCCGCCTCGAACAGGCCGCGCAGGAACGCGCTGTAGATCGCCGGGTCGTTGGTCTCCAGGATCGCCGAGGGCACTCGCGGCGTCCAGCCCTTGCCGGCGTGGTCGACGCCCGGCAGGTCCTTGGCGAAACCGGCCGCCCGCCACCAGCGGGCCAGCCGCACCGACTGCAGCGTCAGCTCCCGGTAGCCCTCGGCCTGCCGCACCACCGGCTGCAGGTTGAACAGCTCCTTGGCCAGGATGCCGAGGCGGTCGGCGACGTCGAGGTCGGTGTCGGGGACGCACAGCCGGATGCCCTTGGCGTGCAGGCTCCCGTCCCCCATGAAGTACCCGACCAGCTCGGCCAGCTCCTCGGTGACGGCATCCGGCACCGTGATCGTCCGGTCGTCGGTGTAGTAGGCCTGGTCGAGGACGGGCAGCGGCACCCGGCGGGACTCCCCGACCAGCGTGCCCAGCTGCATCGGCACCAGGTCCCCCGGCTCGATGTCCGCCAGGCGCTTCCACACCCACTCGCCGGAGCGCTCGTCCACGACCTTGACCCGGTGGGTGAGGGTGCCCTGGATGGTGTAGCCGCCCTCGGTGCGGATCAGCCGGGTCGGCTCCTCGCCGTTGACGAAGAACTTGGTCGCCCGCCGGGGACCGGCGTCGGTGGAAACCGTCATGTCCAGGTCCTGCCACCGGTCGCCGTAGACGTCGCCGATCTCCGACAGCCTGGTCAGTCCCCGGTCGGTGGTGACGAGGGTCTCCCCGGTCAGGCAGCCGGTGGGCGCGAGCAGGCTGGCCTGGGCGTTGCGGTAGCCGTTCTTCTCACCGAGGGCCAGGCACTGGGACCACTGCCTGGTGGCCTCGGCGTGAATGGCCTTGTCCATCTCCTCCAGGGGGCGGAGCTGGTCGTTGGCGGCGGCGTGCTTGCGCATCACCCGCTTGTGCGCCTCGGCGTTGCGGGCGTACCCGTCGTAGGCGCCGACGATGCCGGCCAGCTCGGCGGAGCGGCGGTAGGCGGTGGCGGTCATCAGCGAGGTGATCGCGGCCGCCAGCGACCGCCCGCCCTCGGAGTCGTAGGCGTGCCCGGTGGCCATCAGCAAGGCGCCCAGGTTGGCGTAGCCGATGCCCAGCTGCCGGTAGGCCCGGGTGGTCTCGGCGATCTTCTCGGTCGGGAAGTCGGCGAAGGTGATGGAGATATCCATCGCGGTGATGATCAGCTCGGTGAGCTTGACGAACCGCGTGATATCGAAGGTGTCGTCCTCGCGCAGGAATTTCAGCAGGTTGATGGATGCCAGGTTGCACGAGGAATTGTCAAGGCTCATGTACTCCGAGCAAGGGTTACTTGCCGTGATGCGCCCTGTTTCGGGGTTGGTGTGCCAGTCGTTGATGGTGTCGTCGTACTGGATTCCCGGGTCGGCGCATTCCCAGGCGGCCTGAGCCATGGCGCGGAACAGGTCGCGGGCCCTGACGGTCTCGATGACCTCGCCGGTGAGGCGGGCGCGCAAGCCGAATTCCTCGTCGTTTTCGACGGCGCGCATGAATTCGTCGGAGACGCGGACGGAGTTGTTGGCGTTCTGGTACTGGACGCTGGTGATGTCCTTGCCGCCCAGGTCCATGTCGAAGCCGGCGTCCCGCAGCGCGCGGATCTTGTCTTCTTCGCGGGCCTTGGTCCAGATGAATTCCTCGATGTCGGGGTGGTCGACGTCGAGGACGACCATCTTGGCGGCGCGGCGGGTGGCGCCGCCGGACTTGATGGTGCCGGCGGAGGCGTCGGCGCCGCGCATGAAGGAGACCGGGCCGCTGGCGGTGCCGCCGGAGGACAGCAGTTCCTTGCTGGAGCGGATGCGGGAGAGGTTCAGGCCGGCGCCGGAGCCGCCTTTGAAGATGATCCCCTCTTCCTTGTACCAGTCCAGGATCGACTCCATGGTGTCGTCCACGGACAGGATGAAGCAGGCGCTGACCTGCCAGGGGGATTTGGTGCCGACGTTGAACCAGACGGGCGAGTTGAAGCTGAAGATCTGGTGGATGAGGGCGTATTTGAGCTCGTGGTCGAAGATCTCGGCGTCTTCGTCGGAGGCGAAGTAGCCGTGGGCCTTGCCGGTGTCGACGTAGACCTTGACGACCCGGTCGACCAGCTGCTTGAGGCTCCACTCGCGCTCGGGCGTGCCGACGGCTCCGCGGAAGTACTTGGAGGTGACGATGTTGACGGCGTTGACCGACCAGAAGTCGGGGAATTCCACGCCGCGCTGTTCGAAGTTGATCGAGCCGTCGCGCCAGTTGGTCATGACGACGTCCCGGCGTTCCCAGGTGACCTCGTCGTACGGGTGCACGCCGGGAGTGGTGAAGATGCGCTCGATCTTGAGCCCTTTGCGCTTGCCGCGCCTGGGCGCCGAGCCGCTCACTGTTTCGGTCATGACTCTATCCCCCTCCAGGCCCATGGCGGAGCCCATAACAGGATGAACGTTGTCAGAAGGCCGGCTCATCCGCCGGCCGAGGCCGGTTCAGTCGTCGTGCTGCTCGCGCCGCTCCTTGGCGGCGGCGCGCAACGACTGGATTTCCCGCTCGAAGTCCTCCAGCGACTCAAACCCCCGGTAGACGGAGGCGAAGCGCAGGTAGGCGACCTCGTCGAGTTCCCGCAGCGGTCCCAAGATGGCCAGGCCGATCTCATGGGAGGGGATCTCGGCGAGCCCGGTGGCCCGGATCGCCTCCTCCACCTGGTGGCCCAGCCTGGCCAGGGCGTCCTCGCTCACGGGCCGGCCCTGGCAGGCCCTGCGCACCCCCGCGATGATCTTTTCCCGGGAGAAGGGTTCGGTGACCCCGCTGCGCTTGGCCACCATCTGGAGCACGGTCTCCTGGGTGGTGAAGCGCTTCCCGCACTGGGGGCAGGACCGGCGGCGCCGGATGGCCGTGCCGTCCTCGACGGACCTGCTGTCGATCACCCGGCTGTCGGGGTTGCGGCAGAACGGGCAGTGCACCCTGTGTCGACCTCCCCTGACAGACCGCCGTGTGACCACAACCTGTGGATAATCACATCGGTGTAATTACTAGATGTTGTGGTCAACCGTAGGGGCTCGGCGGAGGGCTGCGCAACCTGAACCGGCCTGCGGGCGCCAGTAGCGCTGATCACAGGAGGTCATGTCCGCCGGCCTCGGCGTGTCGCGTCGGCGTGCGGGCCGGGTAGGCGGTAGCGGGAGGCCCGCTCTTGCGGGCGGGGCCGTCTCAGGGGGTTCGGCCGTGGTTCACGGGGACGGCCTGGGAGTGCGGGGAGGGGTCTGTGACGTGGTCGGCTCGGGCGCCCTGCTCGGTGCCGAGCCAGAACGCCCCCAGGGTCAAGGCGGCCACGGCGAGGGTGACCGCGCCCTTGCCGCGCCGGGTCAGCCGCACCGGCCCGGCGGCGGGGTCCCGGCGTCTTCTGTCCCGGGACGGCCGGCCGCCCGCCGGGGCGCCTCCCGCCCTGCCGTGGGCGGGCGAGCGCCTGCGGTACGGGCCGCCCGTGGGAGAGCCGCGATGCACCGTCCCGTCACGGGCGACGCGCCGCCTGAGCGGCTGCGGGCGCCTCATGTCGGGGCCCGGGAGGCCCCGGGCCGGTTTCCCTTCGAACGGCTGCCGGCGTTCGGGGGCGTGTTCCGGCTCGCCGCGGGCGGTGTCTCGCCCGGACGGCCGCCGGCGCGCCAGGCCGGGGCTCGTCGCGCCGCGGCGGGATGGGCCGTGAGCCGGGTCCGCCCCGGGAGAGTTCCGGCGGGCCGGCTCGCCGCGGGCGATGCTCCGGCCGGGCGGCTCTCGGCGCGTCGGGACGTCGGGGCGAAAGGAGCCGCGGGTCAGGCCGCGGCCGGGAGGGCTCTGACGGCCCGGCGCCTGGAGGGCGTCGCCTCGTCGGCGGGGCTTTGGGGAGTCCGGACGGATGGAGGTCAAAAGCTCGGGTGGGAGCTCGTCGGTGCCGCAGGGAATGAGGGTGAGGTGCTTGCGGGTGAGGAGGGCTCGGCGGGGGCGGGGTGTCGGGGACGGGCTCGCCATCGGCTGGCCTCCGATCGAGTGATTCGAATGAAAGTTCGATCGAACGGATGTGCGATTTGTATCGCATGGGCCCGGCGCGGGGCGAGGAGGACACGCCGACTTTTTTCGAACAGTTGTTTGATCAGCAGCGGGATCCGCGCTAACGTGCCATAACAGCGAAGGAGTGAGGGTCCCGTACCAGTGGCGCGTCGGTCAGGCCGCCACGTCCAGCGCCAGGAGGCGGTCGAGCGATGAGCAAGGTCCGGCAGCTGCCCGACGGGCCGATGGACGACAGCGGTCTCACCCAGCGCCAACGCATGGTACTGGAGGTCATCCGGGATTCGGTGCAGCGGCGCGGCTATCCCCCCTCGATGCGGGAGATCGGTGAGGCGGTGGGGCTGACCAGCACCTCCAGCGTGTCCCACCAGTTGCGCACCCTGCAGCGCAAGGGCTACCTGCGGCGCGACCCGAACCGGCCGCGCGCGGTGGAGGTGCGGATGCCGGAGGGCGCCCCGGTGCGGGCGGCCGGCGCGGCGGCGTCCGCCGAGGGGGCCGAGGCGGCGCCGAAGGCGGCCATGGTGCCGCTGGTCGGCCGGATCGCGGCCGGCGGCCCCATCCTGGCCGAAGAGAGCGTGGAGGATGTGTTCGCGCTGCCCCGGCAGCTGGTCGGCGAGGGCACCCACTTCCTGCTGCAGGTCTCCGGCGACTCGATGATCGAGGCGGCCATCGCCGACGGCGACTGGGTGGTGGTCCGCCAGCAGCCGGTGGCCGAAAACGGCGACATCGTCGCGGCGATGATCGACGGGGAGGCCACCGTCAAGACGTTCAAGCGCAAGGACGGCCACATCTGGCTGATGCCGCAGAACAAGGCCTACGACCCCATCCCCGGCGACGAGGCGACCATCCTGGGCCGGGTGGTGGCCGTGCTGCGCAAGATCTGACCGCCGGGCCGCACCACCGGCGTAACACGCTCAGACGGCCTGGGCGCCACCCGAAGGCGGCGCCCAGGCCGTCCGTCGTCAGGCCGGGACGATGTTGACGATCTTGGGGGCGCGGACGATGACCTTGCGGATGCCGGCGCCGCCCAGCGCCGCGGTGACCTTCTCGGAGGCCAGCGCCAGGCGCTCCAGTTCCTCCTCGGAGATGGACGGGGAGACCTGCAGCCGGTCGCGGACCTTGCCGGCGACCTGGACCACGCAGGTGACCTCCTCCTCCACCAGCAGGGCCGGGTCGGCGCTCGGCCAGCCGGCCTTGGCGACCGGGGCCTGGCGGCCCAGCAGCTCCCAGGCCTCCTCGGCGGTGTAGGGGGCGAACAGCGACAGCAGCACCGCGATGGTCTCGGCGGCCTCCCGGACGGCCGGGTCGGCGGCGCCGGGGCCGGAGTCGATGGCGCGGCGGGTGGCCGAGACCAGCTCCATGATCCGGGCGATGGCGACGTTGAAGCGGTAGGCCTCGACCAGGGTGGTGACCTCGTCGATGGTCCGGTGGGTGACCCGCCGCAGCGCGACGTCGCCGGTGGCGGGGTCGGCGCCGACGGGGGCGGCGGTCTCGGCGGCGATGCGGTGCACCCGGCCCAGGAACTTGGTCATGGCGCCCGGGGAGACATCGGCCCAGTCGATGTCGTCCTCGGGCGGGCCGGAGAACAGCATGGCCAGCCGGACCACGTCCACGCCGTGCTCGGCGATCTGCTCGCCCAGGTCGACCAGGTTGCCGGTGGACTTGGACATCGCCTTGCCGTTCAGGATCACCTGGCCCTGGTTGAGCAGCCGGGTGAAGGGCTCGGTGAAGTCCACCATGCCCATGTCATGCAGCACCTTGGTGAAGAACCGGCTGTAGAGCAGGTGCAGGATGGCGTGCTCGACGCCGCCGGTGTACTGGTCGACCGGCATCCACTTGCGGACCTGCTCGACGTCGAAGGGGCCTTCGGTGTAGTCGGGCGAGCAGTACCGGAAGTAGTACCAGGAGGAGTCGACGAAGGTGTCCATGGTGTCGGAGTCGCGCTTGGCGGCGCCTCCGCACTTGGGGCAGGACACGTTGACCCAGTCGGTGGCGGCGGCCAGCGGGGAGGTGCCCTTGGGGGCCAGGTCCGCGCCGCGCAGGTTGTCGGGCAGCGTGACCGGCAGGTCCTCGTCCGGGACGGGCACCTCGCCGCAGGAGGGGCAGTGGATGATCGGGATGGGGCAGCCCCAGAACCGCTGGCGGGAGACCAGCCAGTCGCGCAGCCGGTAGTTCACCGCCGCCTTGCCCAGGCCCTTCTCTTCCAGGATCTGGATGATCTTCTTGATGGCCTCGGCTTTGTTCAGCCCGTTGAGCGGGCCGGAGTTGATCAGCCGGCCGTCGCCGGGGGTGGCCACGCCGGTGACGGCGGGGTCCTCTTCGCCGGTGTCGACCACCACGCGCACCGGCAGGCCGAACTTGCGGGCGAAGTCCAGGTCGCGCTGGTCGTGGGCGGGGACGGCCATGATCGCCCCGTGCCCGTACTCGGCCAGCACGTAGTCGGAGGCCCAGATCGGGATGCGTTCGCCGTTGACCGGGTTGATGGCGTAGCGGCCCAGGAAGACGCCGGTCTTCTCCCGTTCGGTCGACAGCCGGTCGATCTCGCTTTCGCGGGAGACCTGCTCGCGGTAGGCCTCGAACTCGGCCCGCTGCTCGGGGGCGCAGATCTCATCGGCCAGCGGGGCGTCGGCGGCGACCACGAAGAAGGTGGCCCCGTACAGGGTGTCGGGGCGGGTGGTGAAGACGGTGACGGGCTCCTTGCGGCCCTCGATGACGAAGTCGACGTCGGCGCCGGTGGAGCGGCCGATCCAGTTGCGCTGCATCACCAGCACCCGCTCGGGCCACTTGCCCTCCAGCTGCTTCATGTCCTCCAGCAGCCGGTCGGCGTACTCGGTGATGCGGAAGTACCACTGGGTCAGGGTGCGCCGCTCGACCAGGGCGCCGCAGCGCTCGCAGTGCCCGCCGACGACCTGCTCGTTGGCCAGCACGGTCTGGTCGTTGGGGCACCAGTTGACCTGGCCGCCCTTGCGGTAGGCCAGCCCCCGCTCATAGAAGCGCAGGAACAGCCACTGGGTCCACTTGTAGTACTCGGGGTCGGAGGTGTGCAGCCGGCGGGACCAGTCGAAGGAGGGGGCGTAGCGGCGGAACGAGGCGGCCTGCGTCTCGATGTTGGCGTAGGTCCACTTGGCCGGGTGCTCGTTGCGCTTGATGGCGGCGTTCTCGGCGGGCAGCCCGAAGGAGTCCCAGCCGATGGGGTGCAGCACGTTGTAGCCGCGCTGGAACCAGTAGCGGGCGACCACGTCGCCGATGGCGAACGCCTCGGCGTGCCCCATGTGCAGGTCACCGGAGGGGTAGGGGAACATGTCGAGGGCATAGCGCCGCTCGCGGGGGTCGTCGTCGGACTCCTCGGCCCGGTAGGGGTCCATCTCCGCCCAGCGGGCCTGCCACTTCTCCTGCACCGCCCGCGGGTCGTAGGAGTCCGCGGGCTGCGCCCCGGCTGTGCTCCCCGACGCCTGGCGGGTGTTCTCGTCGGTGCTCACGGTCGTCGACTCCGGTCTTTCGGTAACGGGTGTACGAGGTGCCGTACGGGTTTGCCGGCGGCTTCGCATCTGCTTTGGCTCGGGGCCCCATACATGAAGAGACCCCTCACGCAGGAGGGGACGCCGCGCCGACGATCGGGTCAGCGCGACGGGCCGAGAAGCAGGCGCACTCGCATACATCAAGACTAGCGCAGCGGCAAGGTCTCGCGGCGAGAACGCTGTTCATCCGCCCATAAGTGGTTACTTGTGGCTAGCGGGGGCGGGGATCAGTGAGACAGGATGAGTAGCACACATCACAGATTGCCCCTACGTGGCCCCTGGTGGGTCATTTCGCGAGGAGTACCATGCTCAACCTGTCGGTTCTGCTCGAGGACGCCGCGCGGGAGACGCCGGACCGCCACGCCGTGGTCTTCGGGGACATGCGGCTGTCGTACTCGTTCATCGACCAGGTCGCCAACCAGGTGGCGAACCTGCTGGTCTCCCGGGGGATCAAGCCGGGCGACAAGATCGCCATCTCCTCGCCGAACCTGCCCTACTTCCCGATGATCTATTTCGGGGCGCTGAAGGCGGGGGCGGTGGTCGTCCCGCTGAACGTGCTGCTCAAGCAGCGCGAGATCGCCTACCACCTGACCGACTCGGAGGCCAAGGCCTACTTCTGCTTCCAGGGCACCCCCGAGCTGCCGCTGAGCGAGACGGGCTGGGCGGGCTTTGCCGAGGTCCCCACCTGCGAGCACTTCTTCCTGCTGCCGACCGGGCTGGACGTCACCGAGTCCCCCATCGAGGGGGCCGAGCTGTTCTGGGCGGCCATCGGCGACCAGCCCAAGACCTTCGAGACGGTGGTCACCAAGCCCGAGGACACCGCCGTGGTGCTCTACACCAGCGGCACCACCGGCCAGCCCAAGGGCGCCGAGCTCACCCACAGCAACCTGCTGACCAACACGATGGTGGCCGACACGCTCTTTGAGCGGTCCCCGGACGACGTCTTCTTGGTGACGCTGCCGCTGTTCCACATCTTCGGGCAGACCTGCGTGATGAACGTCGGCTTCTACCGGCGGGCCACGCTGGTGCTGATGCCGCGCTTTGAGCCCAAGGGCGCCATCCAGCTGATGGTCAAGGAGAAGGTCACCCAGTTCGCCGGGGTGCCGACCATGTGGTGGGCGCTGCTGACCGACGAGACCTCCCCGGAGGACGTGGCGGCCATCCGGGAGAACCTGCGGGTGGCGGTCTCCGGCGGCGCGGCGCTGCCGATGGAGGTCCTCAAGGGCATCAAGGACAAGTTCGGCGTCGACATCCTGGAGGGCTACGGCCTGTCGGAGACCTCCCCGGTGTGCTCGTTCAACCGTCCGGACCGGCCCACCAAGCCGGGCTCGATCGGGCTGCCGGTGTGGGGCGTGGAGATGAAGCTCATCGACCCCCACTCCGAGGACGAGTGGAAGACCATCGAGGGCGAGGGCCCCGGGGAGATCGCGGTGCGCGGCCCGAACGTGATGAAGGGCTACTACAAGCGGCCGGAGGCCACCGCCTGGGCGATCAAGGACGGCTGGTTCCGCACCGGTGACATCGCCCGCCGCGACGAGGACGGCTACTACTACATCATCGACCGCTCCAAGGACATGATCATCCGCGGCGGTTACAACGTCTACCCGCGCGAGATCGAAGAGGTCCTGATGACCCACCCGCAGGTCTCGCTGGCCGCGGTGGTGGGCGTGCCGCACGACTCCCACGGCGAGGAGATCAAGGCGTACGTGATCCGCACCCCCGGCGCCACGATCACCGAGGAGGAGCTGATCGCCTGGAGCAAGGAGCAGCTGGCCAACTACAAGTACCCGCGCATCGTGGAGTTCCGCGACGAGCTGCCGATGACCGCCACCGGCAAGATCCTCAAGCGCGAGCTGCGCTGAGCGCGGCCTGACGAAGGCCACAGGGCCCGCCCGGTCGGCACCGGGCGGGCCCTGTCGGTCGTCGGCGCCCCTTCCGCGGGGCGGGGCGTCAGATCTCGTAGGGCAGGCGCTTGATGCCGTTGACGAAGTTCGACAGCAGCCACTCCGGCTCGCCGGCCGCGCGGATGGTCGGCACCTGGCGGAACAGCTCGCGGAACATCACGGTGACCTCGCGGCGGGCCAGGTGGGCGCCCAGGCAGAAGTGCGGGCCGGGGCCGCCGAAGCCCACGTGCGGGTTGGGCGAGCGCAGGATGTCGAAGCGGTCGGGGTCGTCGAAGACCGTCTCGTCGCGGTTGGCCGAGGCGTAGTACAGCAGCAGCTTGTCGCCGGCCTTGATCTCGTGCCCGTTGAGGGTGGTGTCGCAGGTGGCGGTGCGGCGCATCCAGATGACCGGGGAGGCGTAGCGGACGATCTCCTCCACCGCGCCGGCGATGCGGCCCTCGAAGTCCTCGGCCAGCAGGGCGCGCTGGTCGGGGTGGGTGGTGAACAGGTGCAGGCCGTGGGCGATGGCGTTGCGGGTGGTCTCGTTGCCGGCCACCGCCAGCAGGATGAAGAAGGAGCCCAGTTCCTGGTCGGTCAGCGACTCGCCGTCGATGTTGGCGTTGACCAGGGCGGAGGTCAGGTCGTCGGTGGGGTTGGCGCGGCGGTCGCGGGCCAGCTCCTCCATGATGTTGATGAGGGTCTGCCCGGCGTTCAGCAGCCCCGTGGCCATCTTCTCGTAGTCGGTGACGTCCTCGACGTACTCGGGGTCGGCGCCGGCCAGGATGGTGTTGCTGGCGTCCAGGACGGTCTGGTAGTGGGCGTCGGGGATGCCCATCAGCTCGCAGATGATCGTCAGCGGCAGCCGGGCGGCCACGTCGGAGACGAACTCGCCGGTGCCGCCGTCGCGGACCCGCGCCACGATCCGCGCGGCCACGTCCTCGACGTGGTCCTCAAAGCGCTGGATCATCCGGGGGGTGAAGGCCCGGGAGACGATCCGGCGCAGCCGGGCGTGCCGCGGGTCGTCCATGTTGATCATGGAGCCGAAGTACTCGTTGAGCTCGGTCGGCATGTCCGGGATGCTGATGGCGCCCTGCCCGGAGCAGAAGTCCTTGGGCCGGCGGGAGGCCTCGACCACGTCGGCGTGCCGGGTGACCGCGTAGTAGCCCGGCCCGGTGGGCAGGCCGGCGACCTGGGGCTCCGGGAAGCGCGGGAGGGTCTCCTGCCGGCGCAGGACGCGGAAGGCCTCATAGCGTTCCGGCCGGGGGCGCTTCCAGAAGTCCCAGTCGGTGAGGTTGATTTCGGCTGCCTCGATCATGGAGTGATCCCTAGAACTAGAACCTCATTCGGTTTACATTCATCCTGCCAAAGTAAACCGCCCCTGCACCAGTCCCTCGCCGAAACCTTCGGGGGCGACAACGATCACCATTCCGGCCGGGCGGATGCCCTCAGCGGCTCAGCCAGTCCAGGATCAGCGCGTTCACCTCATCCGGCCGTTCCAGGTGCAGGAAGTGGCCGGCGCCCTCGACGAAGTCCACCTGCGAGCCCGGCGGCAGGTGGGGCAGGACGCCCGCGGCGCCGCCGGTGATGTCGGCGCCCAGGCAGCCGTCGCCGGTGCCGTGCAGATAACGGATGGGCCGCTCCCCCCGCCGCTCGGCCGCCTCCTGGGCGGCGGCGTAGGCCGGCAGGTGGCGGGACGGGTCGAGCATGGCCCGGTAGTAGCCGATCGCGGCGGCGATGTTGTCGGGGGTGGCCAGGCACTCCATGACGTGCTCGACGTCCTCGGCGGCGTCGTAGCCGGGCGACCAGTCCCGCCACAGCCCTTCGACGAACGAGCGGTTCAGCGCCATCTCCGCCAGCGGCGTCTGGAACACGAAGATGTAGAACGAGCGCTTGAGCTGCTCGTAGGTCAGAAAGCCGGCCAGCAGGGCGGGCACGGGCGGCAGCGCCAGGGTGACCGCGCGCCGCCAGCGCTCGGGGGCCTGGGCGATCGCGGCATAGGTCGCCGCGGCGCCCCAGTCGTGCCCGATCAGCACCGCGTCCGGGCCGCCGCCCAGCGCCTCGTGCAGGGCGTTGGCGTCCGCCCCCAGCGCCCCGGTCTGGTAGGCGCCGTCCGCCGGCACCGATGTGGGGGCGTAACCGCGCATGAACGGGGCGACCGCGCGGTAGCCGGCGGCGGCCAGCGCCGGCAGCAGGTGCCGCCAGGTGTGCGCGGAGTCGGGGAAGCCGTGCAGGCACAGCGCCAGCGGCCCGTCGGCGGGGCCCTGCGCCAGGTAGCCGAACTCCAGCCCGTTCGCCTTGATCGTGTCCATGCCCATCTCCGTTCGCGTGATCAGGGACCGACCGCGACGTTACCGCCGACCGAGCGTCATTCGGTAGACATCCGGACCTTCCGGACACTAGGCAAAGATTCCGACTTCGAATATCGTGGCTGAAAGCCCATAAGTCACGCGAATCAGTTGCCATCGACAAGCTGCACAACTGGATCAATCGCAGCGTGGCGATTGCCTGCTCTGCCCGCACCAGCCTGAGGAAGAGTGATGACGGACCCCACGCAGGACCCCCTGCAGAGCGCAGCCCGCGATCACCTGTGGATGCACTTCACGCGGCACTCCTCGCTCATCGACGGCGGCGAGGTCCCGGTGATCGTGCGCGGCGACGGCCCCTACGTCTATGACGACAAGGGCAAGCGCTACCTGGACGGCCTGGCCGGCCTGTTCACCACCCAGGTGGGGCACGGCCGCCAGGAACTGGCGCAGGCCGCCGCCAAGCAGGCCGCCGAACTGGCCTTCTTCCCCCTGTGGTCCTACGCCCACCCCAAGGCGATCGAGCTGGCCGAACGGCTGGCGGCGCTGGCCCCCGGCGAGCTGAACCGGGTCTTCTTCACCACCGGCGGCGGCGAGGCGGTGGAGAGCGCCTGGAAACTGGCCAAGCAGTACTTCAAGCTCACCGGCAAGCCCACCAAGCACAAGGTGATCAGCCGGGCCATCGCCTACCACGGCACCACGCAGGGCGCGCTGTCGCTGACCGGGCTGCCCGCCATCAAGGCGCCGTTCGAGCCGCTGGTGCCCAGCGCGTTCCGGGTGCCCAACACCAACATCTACCGCGCCCCCGTGCACGGCGACGACCCCGAGGCGTTCGGACGCTGGGCCGCCGACCGCATCGAAGAGGCGATTCTCTTCGAAGGCCCCGACACGGTCGCGGCGGTGTTCCTGGAGCCGGTGCAGAACGCCGGCGGCTGCTTCCCCCCGCCGCCCGGCTACTTCCAGCGGGTCCGCGAGATCTGCGACCGCTACGACGTGCTGCTGGTCTCCGACGAGGTGATCTGCGCCTACGGGCGGCTGGGCACCATGTTCGGGGCGCAGCGCTATGACTACCAGCCCGACATCATCACCTTCGCCAAGGGCATCACCTCCGGCTACGCCCCGCTCGGCGGCATGCTGGTGACCGACCGGCTGTTCGAGCCGTTCCGCAAGGGCACCACCACGTTCGCCCACGGCTACACCTTCGGCGGGCACCCGGTGTCGGCGGCGGTGGCCCTGGCCAACCTCGACCTGTTCGAACGCGAGGACCTGCTGGGCCACGTGCAGCGCAACGAGGCCCTCTTCCGCTCCACCCTGGAGAAGCTGCTGGACCTGCCGATCGTCGGGGACGTGCGCGGCGCCGGCTACTTCTACGGCATCGAGCTGGTCAAGGACAAGGCCACCAAGGAGAGCTTCACCGACGAAGAGTCCGAGCGGCTGCTGCGCGGCTTCGTGGACAAGGCGCTGTTCGAGGCCGGGCTGTACTGCCGGGCCGACGACCGCGGCGACCCGGTCGTCCAGCTCGCCCCGCCGCTGATCTGCGACCGCTCCCACTTCGAGGAGATGGAGCAGATCCTGCGCGCGGTCCTGTCGGAGGCCAGCAACCGGCTGTAGGCGGCGAAGGCGGTGGCCGTCCTGCGCGCGGACGGCCACCGCCTTCCCGGCGGCGGGCGACACCAGCAGGCTTGAATCCCCCCAAACCGGGCATCAGGACTGCCGCGACGAGAACGTCCAAGGCGCCGCAACCGCGGCCGCACTGTGACAAGGGGGATTCATATGACCAAGGCACGTGACGTCATGCACGCGGGTGTGCAGTGCATACCCGCGCACGAGACGCTGGACCGGGCCGCTCAGATGATGCGGGAGCTGGACGTGGGCGCCCTGCCGATCTGCGGCGACGACGACCGGCTGCAGGGCATCATCACCGACCGCGACATCGTGGTGAAGTGCATCGCCGCCGGCCACGACCCGTCCAAGGTCACCGCCAGTGAGCTGGCCCAGGGCACGCCGCAGTGGATCGACGCCGACGCCGACATCTCCGAGGCGGTGCGCCAGATGACCCGGCACCGCATCAAGCGCCTTCCGGTCATCGAGAACAAGCGGCTGGTCGGCATGATCAGTGAGGCCGACCTCGCCCAGAAACTCCCCGAAGACCAGCTCGCCGAGTTCGTCGAGAAGGTCTTCACCCCGCACTGAGCCGTCCGCGATGCCGCGAGCCCGCCGCCATCACGACGGCGGGCTCAGCTCTGCGGCGACCGCGCCTCCGAAGGCCCGCCCGGTGCGGGCGTTCCCGCCGCCCCGGTTCGCATTGACCCCTTTTCAACACGGCGTTCCCGCAAGGGGTACGGGGCCTTGGAGTCAGGGCGATGCCGTGACCTGCAATGTCATGACCGTCAGGGCTCCTGCCTCCGGCTCCCAAGATCATGTGTTGAAAAAGTTCGTCCCGCGCTCCCGTCCGCGTTCACGGGCGCCCCGCCGCCGGCGGGGAACTCAAATCCCCCCGCCATTCCAGATGCCGGGGAAGGAAGCCCGCCGCTTGCCCCGTCCCGTTGCCGCACCCTTTCGGGCCTGCGGAAATGAAGTCCCGGAAAAGCCGTTTCCGCAGGATGCGATCGCAGGATCGCCGCGTTCGGAGGCCGCGGCCCGCCGAGCGCCATCGCAGGCGGAGCACACCCCACAAGATCACATAAACCGAAAATACTGCATCAATCACCATTAAAAGGACACATAATCCGGGTTGATCCGTTGAATCGTCACTTACAACACCCCCGTTCCCTGCATCATCTACGCATGGACGGCGCGCGGGAACGCTTTCCTGTGGCCGAGCCTTCCCAAGGGCGTCCGCTCCTGTCCGAAGAACCGGGGGGCCAGGCGGCGGGAGAGGCGGAGCTCGAGGAGGCCCTGCAGGCGGCGCTCGACGGAGATGAGACGGCGTTCCGGATGCTTTACCGGGACATCCAGCCCAGGCTGCTCCGCTACCTGCGCATCCTGGTCGGTCCCGACGCCGACGACGTCGCCTCCGACACCTGGCTGCAGATCGCCAGGGACCTGAAGGGCTTCCGCGGCGACTACGACCGGTTCCGCGGCTGGTGCACTCGTATCGCCCGCAACCGCGCCATCGATCACCTGCGCAGGATCGGCCGCCGCCCCGGCACGAGCCTGCCGGTGGAGGAGCTCCCCGAGACGGCCGGCGTGCGCGACGCCGAGACCGACGCGCTGGAGCGGCTGTCCACCGAGACGGCCATCACGCTCATCGCGCAACTGCCGCGCGACCAGGCCGAGGCGGTGCTGCTGCGGGTGGTCGTGGGCCTGGACGCCAAGGCGGCGGGCCGGGTGCTGGGCAAACGGGCGGGCACCGTCCGCACCTCCGCCCACCGGGGGCTGCGCAGGCTCGCGGAGATCCTCGGCCGGGAGCGCTCCGGGCGGCAAGCGGCGGGCGCGCCGCAGCCGTGATGCGCACCGGCCGTGGAGGCAGAGGGAATGAGATGAACGCAGACGACCGTCGGATCGACCACGAGAGCGCCGAGCGGATGCTCAAGGCCGCCTCGGCGTGTCCGCGGTCACCGGCCCCCGAGTCGGCGGACCCGCTGGTCCGGCTGCTGCAGGCCGCCGCGGCGCCCGGCACGGAGGCGGAACTGGCCGGCGAGGAGGCCGCCGTGGCGGCCTTCCGGGCACGGGCCCGCGGGCCGCGCCCCGCCCGCGCCGCGGCCCGCCACGCCCCGCTGCTGCTCGCCTCGGCGGCGCTGGTGATCACGGTGCTGCCGGTCTTCCTGCCCGCGGTCCTCGGCATGCCGTCACCGGGCGGGCGGGGGGAGCCGCCCGCAGGCCCTCCCCGCATCCATGCCGCACCGTCCCAGAGCGCCACGGCCCCCTCCGTTTCGGCCGACCCTTCGGCCGCGCCGTCCGCCGCGGGGACGGCCGCGCCTGAGACGGTGCGGCTGTGCCGGGCCTACACCAGCGCCGCCAAGGTCAACCCGCAGGCCGCGCGCCGCTCCCCCGCCTTCGCCGCGCTGTCCGCGCGAACAGGCGGTGACGTGGACCGCTACTGCCGGCTCGCGCTGAAGCCCTCCGCCCCTTCCGGCCCCGCCGGAAAGAACAACGCCGGCAAGGACGACGGCGCGAACCGCAAAGGGCCTGAGAACAACCCCGGCCGGGGGAAGGGCAAGGCCGAGTCAGGAAAGGGCGCCCCGGGCAACGGCAACGCCGGCAATGGCAGTGCAAGAAGCGGGAAGCCGGGAAACGGCAACCCGGCCGGCGGAAATCCGGGCAAGCAGAATTAGCGCTCGCCGTCCGGCCGCGCTCCCCTTGCCGGGCCGCTCAGCAAAGCCGGCGTCCCGGGGATCTCGTCATTCCCTCCGGTCGCGGAGGCCGGTGCGCTCCGCCGAGATCCTCCGGGAGGACGAGCGCACCGGCTTTCTCTCCGGCGGTGGGCCCGTGCGTCCCGGGACGCACGGGCCCACCGAGGCCTTCAGCACCCGGCCGCCAAAGCCCCGAGACGGCGGCTCCGCCGACATCCGCAGGCCACGGCGCCGTCCCGTATGCAGGCGGCCGGGAGCGCGATTCCGTCACACGCCCCAGTCGGGCCGCAACGGCATGCGGGACTCGCCGCGCTCGCCGAGCTTGACGCCCAGGATCTGGTGCAGCTGGATCCAGTTGAGCTCGAAACCGAGCCGGCTGCCGGCCATGTACAGCCGCCACACCCGCGCGGTGCCCTCGCCGACCTCGGCCACCGCCTCGTCCCAGTGCTCATCGAGGTTGCGGCACCATCCGGCCAGGGTGCGGGCGTAGTGCTCGCGCAGGTTCTCCTGGTGGCGGATCTCAAAACCGGCGTCGTTCATCTGGGTCTGCAGGTAGCCGGGCCCCTCCAGCTCCCCGTCGGGGAAGACGTACCGGTTGATGAACCCGTCCTTCTTCATGGCCGGCTGGGTGTTGTCGGGCCGGGTGATGCAGTGGTTGAGCAGCCGCCCGCCCGGCTTGAGCTTGCCGTACAGGAAGCCGAAGTAGGACGGCAGGTTGGCCTTGCCGATGTGCTCGGTGAGGCCGATCGAGCTGATGGCGTCGAAGTCGCCCTCGGTGACGTCCCGGTAGTCCTGGTGGCGGACCTCGGCCAGGTCGCTCAGGCCCGCCTCGGCGATGGCCTTCTGCGCCCACTCGGCCTGCTGCTTGGACAGCGTGACGCCCAGCGCCCGCACCCCGTAGTGCTTGGCGGCGTGCATCACCATGCCGCCCCAGCCGCAGCCCACGTCCAGCAGCCGCATGCCCGGCCGCAGCCCGAGCTTCTTGGCGACCAGGTCGTGCTTGTGGAACTGCGCCTCCTCCAAGGTGGCGTCCTCGGTGGGGAAACAGGCGCAGGTGTAGGTCATCGACGGGCCCAGCACCCACTCATAGAAGGTGTTGGACACGTCGTAGTGGTGGGAGATGGCCTTGGCGTCCCGCCGCTTGGTGTGCCGGAACCAGGAGGTGCGGCCGGTCCGCACCTCCTGCGGCGGGGGCGGCAGACGGCGGCTGGCCGCCGCGCGCAGCAGCGGATCCTGCAGGACACCGGCCAGCAGCCGCAGCCGGGCCTTGGGCGTCAGTGCCTCGGTCAGCTGCGTCATCTCCCGCAGCAGCGTGTACATGTCGCCGTAGGCGTCCAGGTGCCCGGCCACGTACGCGCGGGCCAGCCCGAGCGCGCTCGGCGAGTGCACCAGGTAGGACACCGCGTACGGCGACTTCACGTGGACCCGCAGATCACTGCCCAGGCGTCCGGCTCTCGATCCGTCGTAGGCGGTGAGCTCCACAGGGGCGTCCGCCCCGACCAGCTCCTCGAAGACCTTGGCCAGCGTCATCGCTTCCCTCCTGTCCGTCCCGCCCCGCGGGTCTTCATCGCCGCCGCCCCGGTCAGCGTCCCCGCACGCACTTGTCGTAGAGGTCGAGCAGGCGCGCGTCGGGGTCGTAGGTGTCCTTCAGACGCCGGTAGGTTTCCCCGTCGTAGTGCCGCCAGAACTCCTCACGCGAGTAGAACGCCGTCGAGTACAGAGACTTGTGGCCGTCCAGTTGGGCGACCTTCCGTTCGATCAGCCGGTTGTGGTATTCGGGCATCTGCCCTGGCTGCAGCGGCACCGTCCCCCAGAAGCCGGCGTTGACGTAGGTGACGCCGGGCTTGAGCGGGTACAGCGGCCAGCGGTGGCGCGCCCGCAGCGGGCACAGCCACACCGGGCTCATCCCGATCTTGTCGTGGAAGAACTCCAGGAACTCCGGCAGGCGTTCTGCCGGCACCTCGATGTCCTGGATGACGTCCTCGCGCGGCGGCTTGCCCGTCCACCGGTCGATGCGCGCCTTGAACTGGTAGCGCTTTTCGTAGGCCACCAGCTTGCGGTACACATCCGACCGCTTGGCGCTCTTCGGCCACACCCGCCGGATCAGCGGGTTCTGCACGCCCAGGGCGCGCGAGCACCAGAACCAGTCGGTGTCCCAGCGCCACAGGTAGTCGCGGATGGTCAAAAAGTCGATCGACCGCTGCTGGATCGACCGGTAGTAGATGTGCTGCCCGGTGTAGTCCGACACATAGGGGGCGGTGTCGGTGAACGTGCCGAGCGTCAGGTACATCTCGCGCGGCCCGAAGAAGGTGCCGTCCAAAAAGTGCACCTCATCGCCCTCGTGCTCGCGGCTTTCGCTCAGCTCGGCGAGCTTGGCGGCGCACTCGCCGGCGTCGTCGAAGCGCAGGTGCCGCAGCCGGACGTACGGCTTGACCGGCTCCAGTTCGATCTTCAGCTTCAGGGCGTACCCCAGCGTCCCGTAGGAGTTGGGGAAGCCCCAGAACAGGTCGGAGTGCTCCCCGTCCGGGGTGGCGGTGACCACTTCGCCGGCGCCGGTGATGATCTGCATCTCCAGCACCGACTCGTGCGGCAGGCCGTTGCGGAAGGAGGTGGACTCGATGCCCAGGCCGGTCACCGCCCCGCCCAGCGTGATCGTCTTGAGCTGGGGCACCACCAGCGGCATCAGCCCGTGCGGCAGGGTGGCGTCGACCAGGTCCTCGTAGGTGGTCATGCCCTGCACGTCGGCGGTGCGCGCATCCGGGTCCACCGCCAGCACCCGGTTGAAGCCGGACACGTCCAGGCCGGGCGCGGCCGTCGGCTCGCGGAAGCGGAACAGGTTGGAGGTCTGCTTGGCCAAGCGGACCGGTGTGCCCGGCGGGATCGCCGCATACGACCTGCGCAGCGCCTCGACCGCTCGCTCGTGGTGGTCTGTGACCGCCAGCTGTGACATCGCGCCCCTTCCCGTGACCAGTAAACCGATCATCCCATGCCCGTTCCAGGCGCTCTCCCGTTATGGTCGTCACAGATTGCCCGTCAAGGGAGCATCATGGGGAAGCTTTACGACGGCCTCGATGACCGTCTGCGTGCCTTCATCGCCCGGCAGCCGTTGTTCTTCGTCGCCACCGCCCCGCTGGAGGGCGGTCACATCAATGTGTCCCCCAAGGGATACCGCGACACCTTCGCCGTCATCGACGACCGCACCGTCGCCTACCTGGACATGCACGGCTCCGGCGCGGAGACCATCGCGCACCTGCGGCAGAACGGCCGGATCACCGTGATGTTCTGCTCCTTTGAGCGCACCCCGAAGATCCTGCGCCTGTACGGCACCGGCCGTGTCGTCACCCCCGGCTCCGCCGAGTGGCCCGCGCTGGTGTCCTTCTTCCCCTCCGACATCCCGGGCGCGCGGTCGATCATCGTGGTGGACGTGCACCGCATCGCCGACTCCTGCGGCTACGGCGTCCCCTACATGGACTTCGCCGGCGACCGCGAGCATCTCAAAGACTGGTCACGGCGCAAGAGCCCGGAGGACTTCGCCGCCTACCGCCGCGAGAAGAACACCACCAGCATCGACGGCCTGCCCGCCCTGGACCCTCCCACCGGCTCTTGAGCCCCGCCCCGCGCGGGGGTCACGCCCGGAGCAGCCTCAAGATCCAGGGGTAGCGGAAGTCCAGGCCGCCGAGCGCGGCCACGGCGGCGACCAGGGCGACCACCCAGGAGACGGTGTAGACGATGCCGCCCAGCCCGAACGTCACGATCGTCACCAGCAGCAGCGTCAGCTGGAAGTTCACCGCCTCGGCCGCCTGGCGCCGCGCGTACGGCGCGCCGGCTCCGGCGAGCAGCATGACCGCCAAAGGCGGGATGATCAGCGGCACCGCGCCCGACCCGTGCGCCAGGGCGGCCAGCAGCCGCTGCCGCCCGTCCGGCGGGCCGGGCGCCGTCTTGCCGGGGACGCCGCCGGAGGCGGGCTCCGGCACCGGCCGTTCCAGGCCCGCCATCACCGCCGCCAGGTCGGCGCGGGTCTTGGCGGTCATCGCCAGATGCATCCGCAGCTCGAATTCCGCGTGATCCAGCCGTCCTTCGGCATAGGCGTCTTTGAGCCGTTCGAGCACCGGTTCTCTCTCGGCGTCCGAAACCCTCAGCGCCGTCGTCGCGTATCCACCGCCGTTCATGCCTCCATGCTCGGTTCCGTCCCGCGTCGGCGGATATCGGGGAAGCCCCTGGCTTTACCCTGGTCTCCCGCTCCGCCGCGCTCAGGGGATCGCCGCGCCGGGCGTCCCGGGCCCAAAGGCGCTGTTTCCCATGCGGGGCTCTGCAGAGATGCCCAGGGCGAGGACGGCTGGTCCGGTCCGGATGCGACGCCGGGGCGGGCTTGGGGAACCGCTCGAACGCACCGGCCGTTGTCCTTTCAACCAGCATCGACCCAGCAGGCAAGGGGCACGCTCCGCGGGGGCCGGAGCGCCACGAACACCGAATGGCAGGGCAGGCGGATGAGGTTCCGGGACCGATTCGGAATCCGCAAGTGGCGCGGGAACAGGATCACCAGGCTGGACCGGGAGGCGACCAACGCCGACATCGAGGCGCTGATCGCCTTTGCCCGCAGCCGCCAGGGCGTGGAGTTCTACGTCGAGCCCCAGACCTTCGCCACCGACACCACCGCGGTCGCCGTCGCCTCCGACGGGGAGTGGATCCGCCGCCGGGTCGGCGCCCCCCAGGTGATCCACAAGGTGGCCCGTGATCTGGGCCTGCCCGTCTACGACGCCCAGCTGGTCGGCTACCCGCCGCGCATGCGCGCCTGGAACGAACGCAACCGCCACCGCCGTCTCGACCCCGGCTCTCCCGGCGAAGCCGTCTCCTCCTGACCGGCCGTCTCCCCGCCGAGACACCTGCCAGAGCCCGGGAAGGATCCGGGATCGGACGGGCCGAAGCGAGCGGGGCAATAGCAGGTCCGAACAGGTGATCCGCCGTTCCGGCGGCCCGCGGCGCGTTTCGGCCCGGCACCGAGCACCACCGAAACCCGTCTCGGAGCCTCAGGTCACGTAGTGAAAGGCGCACCGCCGGCATGCCTTCGGTGGTCTTGCGGCCGGAAGACCGCAAGACCACCGAGGGCCTTTCAGGGCGGCGGGCCTGCGCCGCGCCCGGCAGTGCCGTCGCGTCCGGAGGGTTGAGGTTTCCCGCGCTCTCCGTTCAGGGCGGCGTTCTTCTCCTGTTCCGCGTAGGCGGCGGCGAGTTCCTCAGGGGTCATCTTCAGGCGGGCCTTCGATGGGGGGATGGCGGAGTCGATGACTTCGCGCAGGACGAGTGCCAGGGAATAGGCCGGGTCGGCCTCCATCGCGCGGTCGAGCGCGATGTTGGCCAGGCCGCCGTCGCCGGTGGTGTAGGCGGCGTAGGCCAGCAGGCACGCCGGGGCCGCGGCGTAGGGGGTCTCGACGCGGCGCAGCACGTCGCTCCAGAACGCGATGACCGAGGCGGGATCGTCCAGGTCCATGCGGACCCAGGCCTCATCGCGCACCCGCAAATTGGTGAGGAGGACGCCCAGCCAGGCGATCTCCTCGTCGGACGGCGGGCCGGCGCGGGAGGTCAGGTCGGCCAGCAGGGGAACGGCCTCCTCGACCATCCGGGCGCGGATCCGCTCCGGCGAATGGCCGGCGGCGGCCCACGACAGCAGGCGTTCTTCAGCCCGGTCGGTGGCCCGGCGCATGGCCTGCCGGGCGGGACCGGTGAGGGGGGCGATGGTGCGTTGCAGCTCGGACCGGTCGGCGTAGGCCACATGCCCGGCGAAGGTGGCCTCGGCCGCGATCACGCTGGCGGAGATGTCGTAGGCGGTGCCCTCCGGCGGGCAGCAGCCGGGGTCCCGGCACAGGTACGACCACCAGCGTCCATCGGCGACGCGCAAGGCCTCCTTGACGGTGATGCCGCGCTCGGCGAGGGCCCGCCGGGAGGCGTCGATGACGGGTGTGACGCGTTCGGCGGGGCCGTATCCGATCAGCAGGACCTGCCGGAAGCCGTTGCGGGACAGCAGCAGGCCGGCGCGTTCGGCCAGTCCCTCGCGCAGTTCGGCGGCACCGGACCGCGGTAAGTCGAACCGCATCGCGCACGTGCCGGCGGGGCCGTCGAAACCGATGGCGACCAGGCTGTCGGCGGGATGGAAGCCGAGCAGGTAGGGCACGACGGACACCGCATCGTGCGGTGACCGGATCTTCAACGCGGGCCGGTCGGTGCGGGCCATGGGCTCTTTCATGCCCTCGAGCCTGTCAGGCGGGCGGCCACGGCCGGGAGATCACTTGAAAATGTGGATAACCGTTCACGCCTTGGGCGCGGGGTGCCCGGCCGCTCGGGGAACGGCCGGGCGCCCCGCGCCGCGGCGAAGGCCCGTCCGCCGGTCAGGGAGTGAGAGTGAGGGTGTGCTCGGCGGCGCGGCGCACCGAGTCCGGGCGCGAGTACATGGGGATGGTCCGGCCGTCGGCCCACAGCCGGGCCTGGTCGTGGTAGTTGGCGTGGAAGGCGTGCCCGGAGGCGCCGGTCAGGTTGATCCAGCGGGAGCGGTCCAGGTCGCCCAGGTCGACGACCATCCGCATGGACGGCACCGAGGTGACCTCATAGCCCTCCTGGGCGTCCCACCCGGTGGAGTCGACGCTGCTCTCGGTGCCGGACGGCTTGAGCGGCCCGCGGTTGAACAGCCACTCGATGGGGGCGATCCCGGAGGTGCCGAAGGTGTCGTTGGTGAGCTTGAGCGTGTGCAGGTCGCCCCACCGCCAGCGGCGCGGGTCGTCGCCGAGCCTGCCGGTCAGCTCGGTGTGCGCGGCGCGGACGGCCCGGCGCAGGACGTCGTCGCGGGTCTCCTTGACGCCGGCGGTGCGCACATCGTCCCACCAGGGGTCGTCGGGGCGGTCCAGCAGCAGGCGGACGACCTCCGACCAGCGTTCCCCGCCGGAGGGGCGGGCCTGCTCGGGCAGCTCGTCGTTGAAGGTGCCGATGAGCAGGTGACGCCAGATGGCGTTGAAGTAGGCGGCGGGAGCCGAGTCGCGCGAGTGCTGGAAGTCCCAGCCGCGCAGCAGTTCCACATCGGGGCCGCCCACGCGCAGCAGGTGCGGCACCAGCACGGCCGCGAAGCCGTCGTAGCCGTCTTTTTGGATGCGGCTCATGGCGGCCTGGTCCACCTTCGGAGCGGCGGTGATCAGCTGCTGGATGCGGGCGGCGCGGTACCCGTAGGCCCAGTCCTTGGTGAGCAGGTGCCGGTACTGAGAGCCGATGACGGCGTTGTTGGCGGTGACGATGTACCCGGAGCGGGGGTTGTAGACGCTGGGCAGTTCATCGAAGTCGATGTAGCCGGTCCATTCGTACTCCCCGGTCCAGCCGGGCACCGGCCAGGTTCCATCGCCCTTGGCGCGGATCGGGATGCGGCCGGGCGCCTGGTAGCCGATGTTGCCGTCCACGTCGGCGTAGACGAGGTTCTGCGCGGGCACGTCGAAGAACCTGGCCGCCTCGCGGAACTCCTCCCAGTTGCGGGCGGAGTTCATCGCCACGATGGCGTCGGCGGTCGGGCGGGGCTCCAGCGCCACCCAGCGCAGCGCCACGGCCGTCCCCTCCCCGGCGATGGGTTCGATGTCCATGACGTCGGAGACGATCGGGCCGTGCCGGGTGGCGCGGACGGTGATCCGCACCGGGTCGGAGCCGGCGACCTTGATCTCCTCGACGCGGGTCTGCAGCGGCTCCCGGGAGCCCTTGTACTCGTAGGCGTCGCCGGTGATCTTCTCCAGGTACAGGTCGGCGACGTCCGGTCCCAGGTTGGTGAAGCCCCAGGCGATCCGGTCGTTGTGCCCGATGATCACGCCGGGGGTGCCGGAGAAGGTGAAGCCGGTGACGTCCAGGGGGCACTCTTCGGTGATCCGCCGGCAGTGCAGCCCCGCCTGGTACCAGATGGACGGCATGTGCGGTGCCAGGTGCGGGTCGTTGGCCAGCAGCGGCTTGCCGGTGGTGGTGCGGCTGCCGGCGACCACCCAGGAGTTGGAGCCGATGCCCGGCGCCCCGTTGCCCATCAGGGACGGCATCGCGCGCAGCGCCCTTGCCAGGCGCTCCAGCGCCGGCGCCGCGTCCGCCCCGGGCGTCTCATCACCTGAAGCTTCCCGCGGAGCGTTCTCCAGGGCGGGGACGGTGGCGCGGGCGCGGGGGGAGGCGGCCGGCGCGGCGTCGCCCGAGGGGCGGAACTCGCCGTCTTCGACCTCGCCGCCTGCGACGATGACCGGGAAGCGGTCGTGGTCGTAGTCCGGGAAGAGCTGCTCGACCCGGGACTTGGGGACCTTGGTGGCGGCCAGGGCGCGTTCCAGTTCCTCTTCCAGGTTGGAGCGCAGGTCCCAGGCCATCGCCTTCAGCCAGGCCACCGAGTCGGCCGGGGTCCACGGCTCGGGGGTGTAGCCGGAGCGCTGAAAGCCCAAGACGGCGTATTCCAGGCTCTGCGTGGCGGTGTCGGGGTGCTCTCTCAGCCAGGCGTTGACGCCTTGGGCGTAGGCCTCCAGGTAGCGCCTGGTCCGGGGCGACAGCAGGGCGAGTTCCTGTTCGGCCACTCGCCGCCATCCCAGCGTCCGCACGAACTTGTCGGTGTCGACGGTGGTCTCGCCGAACAGTTCCGACAGGCGGCCGGAGGTGATGTGCCGGCGGAAATCCATCTCCCAGAAACGGTCTTGGGCGTGCACATAACCCTGGGCGCGCATCAGATCCTCACCGGTATCCGCATAGATGTGCGGAATACCCCATTTATCCCGATAGACGGTGACGGCGGCGCGCAGGCCCGGCAGCCTGATCTCCCCGTCCATCCGGGGGAATGAGCGCCGCACCGTCCACACCGTCCACGCGGTGAGCAGCAGCACGAGCACCAGCAGGACCGCCAGGACGCGCACGGCCCAGCGGGCGGGCCCCGGCAGCGGGGCGAGGGGGGCGAACCGGGCCACTCAAGCTCCTTCCATCCAGAGGGTTTTCGCAGCTTAAAGCAGCAATGGTCGCGATAGTGCGGATTTGGAGACCGGTCGTGCCCGCGCCTCACATCACAGACGTCCTCACTCGCCCATGGCTCATGTTGTGAGATTCTTGGTCTTACGGTGACTACGATGCGTGAACGGGAAAAGGTCCTCGATGGCGAGTGAACTGGATCCGCCGGCAGCCGAGCATTTGCGGTCGGTGGCGGCGGCCGTGTACCGGGAGGCTCCCTCGGGCTGGCTGTCCGCGACCCTGAGCTGCGTCGTGACGCCCATCTCGGTGAGCCGGCGGCTGGTTTACCACCGTCCGGAGGGCCCGGTGAACGACCGTCTGTTCGACCTGCCCCTCGACCCGTTCCACTCCCTCTGCCGGCGCGGCGGCGCCGGGCAGGCGCACGTGGACCTGACCGTGCAGTCCTCCGGCGACTACCAGGCGCTCGTCATCTGGCCCGGCGAGCACGGCCCGTTCTCCGGCTTTCGCAGCCACCTGTATCTCCTCGACCCCGGCGCCGATCCTTTGCAGCCCGGCGATGAGGAGGACGGTCCGGCCGACGCCTCCCCCGCCGGGGACCCGCAGGAGGCCGTCCATCTGCTGCGCGAGGTCATGCGGATCAAGTACGAGATCCTCGGCCGCACCGAGCCGCCGCGCCCGCCCGCCTCCACCGCCATGCTGGAGCTGCTGCAGCAACGGTCCCCGGTGCCCCTGCCGGCCGACCTGCTGGCGCTCTACCGGGTGAGCGACGGCGGTCCGCTGACATTCGACGACTATGAGTGGCTGTCTTTGAGCGAGCTGGTCGGTCCCGAAGGCTCCGGGGGCCGGCTGGAAGACGGCCGGTACAACCGGCCGGGCTGGGAGACGGGCTGGAACCACACCGTCTTGGAGACCGACCCGCTGCGAAGGGTGCGCCGGGTGACCGGGCACCTCGGCTGGATCCCGTTCGCGCACGACGGCGGCGGCAACTACCTGGCCGTCGACATGGCCCCGGGTCCGGGGGGCAGGCCGGGACAGGTCATCGAGATGGGCCGCGACTACGACGACGGCGCCCTGTACCGGGCCGACTCGGTCACCGGCCTGCTGCGCATGGAGCTGAAAACGCTCAAACGAGGTGACTATGAGGCCCCGGAGGAGGACTACGTAGAGCTGTTCGGGCCCGAATGGGAGCAGCCGGCCGACCGCTACGCCTGGCAACGCCGCATCGACGCCCGCCGAGCGACCCTGGCCTCGGTCGGCCCGGAGGTGCAGCGGCTCATCGTCCTGCACGGCACCGAGCTGGACCTGCGCCCGCTGCGCAACGCGCCCCGGCTCCGCGACATCACCCTGACCTGCCGGAACCCCGACCTGAGCGTGCTGCGGGAACTGCCGGTGGAGAACCTTGAGCTGAGGGTGGACACGGTGGACCTGACACCGCTGACCGGCCACCCCACCTTGCGCACCGTCGTCTTGACCACCGAACAGCCGGTGCGCATCGCCCCGCTGAGCACGCTGCCCAAGCTGTACGGCCTGGACCTGGCCGAAGCCGCCGTCGGCGATCTGGAGCACCTGGCCGGCGCGACGACGCCGCGTTTCCTCATGCTGGCCCTGGAGCAGTGGCAGGAGCTGCGCAAACGCACCGACCGGCCGCCTGCGCCGGCCGTCGCCGCCCTGGCCGGCGACACGGTGAGGCACCAGACGGCCCTGGAGTGGGCGGCCGGTTTCCCCCGCTTCCGGCCTCCCGCCGTGGCCCGGCTCACCGGCCGGCTGGAGCCGTGAGGCCGCATCGCCGCCGCGGGCGGGGTAGCGTTGGCCGACATGCCGTCCGCTGATCCGCCCGGCGAGGTCCGCCTCCCGGACACCGCCGCCCTGCTGGCCGCCGCGGTCAAAGCGATCGGGGGAACCGAACGTCCCGGCCAGGTGCGAATGGCCGAGGCGGTCGCGCGGGCCATCGCCACCGGGGAGCACCTGGCCGCCCAGGCCGGGACCGGGACCGGCAAATCGCTGGCCTACCTGGTCCCGGCGATCCGGCACGCGGTGGCGGCCGACACCACGGTGGTGGTCTCCACCGCCACCATCGCGCTGCAGCGCCAGCTGGTGGACCGTGACCTGCCCCGCCTGGCCGAGGCGCTGCGGCCGCTGCTGGGGCAAGAGCCCCGGTTCGCCATCCTCAAGGGCCGCGGCAACTACCTGTGCCTGCACCGGGTGCACACCGGCGCCCCCGACGAGCCCGAGGACGCGGCGCTGTTCGACCCGCAGCAGCTGTCGGCGCTGGGCCGGCAGGTCAAGCGGCTGCACGAGTGGGCCGGGCAGACCGTCACCGGCGACCGCGACGAACTGGTGCCCGGGGTGAGCGAGCAGGCGTGGCGGCAGGTGTCGGTGAGCGCCCGCGAATGCCTGGGCGCCCAGCGCTGCCCGCACGGGGAGTCCTGCTTCGCCGAGCAGGCCCGGGCCGAGGCGGGCCAAGCGCACATCGTGGTCACCAACCACGCCCTGCTGGCGATCGACGCCCTGGAAGGACGCCAGGTGCTGCCCGAGCACGACGTGGTGATCGTGGACGAGGCGCACGAGCTGGTGGACCGGGTCACCGCGGCGGGCTCCGGGGCGCTCAGCGGCCCGGCCGCCGAGACCGCCGCCCGCCGCTGCGGCCGGCTCATCGAAGAGGGCGTGGCCGACCGGCTGAAGGAGGCGGCCGAGAAGCTGGCGGCGCTGCTGGAGGACCTGCCGGCCGGGCGGCTGGACGTGCTGCCGGAACCGCTGGGCCGGGCGCTGGCCGCGCTGCGGGACGCCGCGCACGCCTGCCTGACCGCGCTCGGCTCCGACCGCGCAGACGACCCGGCCGCCTTGGCGGCCCGCAGAGCCGTCCGCTCGACGGTGGAGGAGCTGCACGACACCGCGGTGCGGATGCTGGAGTCCTTCGAACCGCAGCTCGCCGCGCGCTCCGATGTGGTCTGGCTCGACAAGCCGCTCACCGGTCCCGCGGCACCGGACGGCCCCCGCCGCCCGCCGACCCTGCACATCGCCCCCATCAGCGTCGGCGGCCTGCTGCGCACGGCGCTCTTCGGCACCCGCACCACCATCTTGACCTCGGCCACCCTCACCCTGGGCGGCTCGTTCGAGCCCTTGGCCCGCCAGTGGGGCCTGCCTCCTTTGAGCTCCGCGCAGGCCCCGGCGGCGAACCGCGCCGGCGGCCGCGGGCCGGCGGACCTTGCACCGCCTGCGGGCCACCGCGCCGCGAACCCGAGTCTCGCCGACCACGACCCGGCGGGCGGCTCACCCCACCCCACCGCCCAGGGGTCCGAGAACGGCCACCCGTCCGTGGACGGCCGCTCGTCGGCGCGAGGGAGCGGGAAGCCGAATTCCAACGGTCACAGCCCGCCGCATGCCGCCCGCGGTCCCTCCCACGGATCCAACGACGGTCAAGCCGCGGATCCACGTTCCGGCGGTCACGGCCCGGCGGGTGACCCGTCCCGCTCGGCCGGGGCCGACGGCTCTTCCGCCGAGTCCGGTCCCGGGGATGACCGCTCGCGGGCCGGCCGGGAGCCTGCGGACGTCGCAGCACGCCAGGCACGGCCCCAAGGCCCGGGCGACCCGTCCGGGGAGGGCGGTGAGCTGCGCTGGTCGGCGCTGGACGCCGGGTCGCCGTTCGACCACGCCAAGGCGGGCATCCTCTACGTCGCGCGGCACCTGCCGCAACCGGGGCGGGACGGGCTGCCGGAGGCCTACCTGACCGAGATCGCCGAGCTGATCGAGGCGGCCGGCGGGCGGACGCTGGGATTGTTCTCCTCGATGCGGGCGGCCCGGCAGGCCGCCGAGGAGCTGCGGGGACGTCTGGGCCACCCGCTGCTGTGCCAGGGCGAGGACGCCACCTCCCTGCTGGTCAAAAGGTTCGCCGAGGAGGAGCGGACCTGCCTGTTCGGCACGTTGTCGCTGTGGCAGGGGGTGGACGTGCCCGGCCCGTCCCTGCAATTGGTGATCATGGATCGGATCCCGTTCCCCCGCCCGGACGACCCGATCGCCTCGGCCCGGCAGCGGGCGGTGGCGGCCCGGGGCGGCAACGGCTTCATGGCGGTGGCGGCCACCCAGGCGGCGCTGCTGCTGGCGCAGGGCGCCGGGCGGCTGCTGCGCTCGGCCACCGACCGGGGCGTCGTGGCGATCCTCGACCCCCGCCTGGCGACCGCCCGCTACGGCGGGTTCCTCAGATCGTCGCTGCCCCCGTTCTGGACGACGACCGACCCGGCCGTGGTCCGCGGCGCCCTGCGGCGCCTGGACGCCGCGGTCTCCGCCGCCTGACCGTCCCGATGCGCACCGGCCCGTCCGCTCCCGCTGCCGCGGCCCTCCCCACCGAGTTCGAGAAGACACAGCGGGAGAGCGACACGCCGAGTACTATGGGGCGTTTTAACGGAGGTCCGTAACCCCCGGAAAAGGCTTTGACGCCCGCCGTTAGTCTGTCTCCCATGCAGGTCACCCAGTCGGAGAAGCTCGCCAACGTCTGCTACGACATCCGCGGCCCGGTCCTGAAGCGGGCCAAGGAGCTGGAGGCCGAGGGGCACCAGATCCTCAAGCTGCACATCGGCAACCCGGCCCCGTTCGGGTTCGAGGCCCCGCCGGAGATCCTCCAGGACGTCATCCGCAACCTGCCCGAGGCACACGGCTACAGCGACTCCAAGGGCATCCTGTCGGCCCGCCGCGCCATCGTGCAGCACTACGAGGAGCGGGGCTTTGAGGGCCTGGACGTCGAGGACGTCTACCTGGGCAACGGGGTCTCGGAGCTGATCACGATGACCCTGCAGGCGCTGCTGAACAACGGCGACGAGGTGCTGATCCCCGCACCGGACTACCCGCTGTGGACCGCCTCGGTGTGCCTGGGCGGCGGCACCCCGGTGCACTACCTGTGCGACGAGCAGGCCGGGTGGGCCCCGGACCTGGACGATGTGGAAGCCAAGATCACCGAGCGGACCAAGGCGCTGGTGATCATCAACCCCAACAACCCCACCGGCGCGGTCTACTCCCGCCAGGTGCTGGAGCGGCTGGCCGAGCTGGCCCGCCGGCACGGGCTGATCATCTTCTCCGACGAGATCTACGACCGGGTGCTCTACGACGGCGCCGAGCACATCTCGATCGCCACGCTCGCCCCCGACCTGCTGTGCCTGACCTTCGGCGGGCTGTCGAAGAACTACCGGGTGGCCGGTTTCCGCTCCGGCTGGGTGGTGCTGTCGGGCCCCAAGGAGCACGCCGAGTCCTACATCGAGGGCCTGGACATCCTGGCCAACATGCGGCTGTGCCCGAACGTGCCGGCCCAGCACGCCATCCAGGCCGCGCTCGGCGGCCACCAGAGCATCAACGAGCTGGTGCTGCCCACCGGGCGGCTGGGCGAGCAGCGCGACCGCGCCTGGAAGCTGCTCAACGAGATCCCCGGGGTGAGCTGCGTCAAGCCGCAGGGTGCGCTGTATGTGTTCCCGCGCCTGGACCCGGAGGTCTACCCGATCAAGGACGACATGCAGTTCGTCCTGGAGCTGCTGGAAGACCAGAAGCTGCTCGTCGTGCAGGGCACCGGCTTCAACTGGCCCGCCCACGACCACTTCCGCGTGGTCACCCTCCAGTACGCCGCCGAGCTGGAGGAGGCCATCACCCGCATCGGCACTTTCCTGACCACCCGCTACCCGTCCTGACGGAACCCGACGCAGAACGCGCCCGCCGGGGCGGCCCGGGCCGCCCCGGCGTCGCTGTGCGGCTCCCCGTTCCGTGCCGGCCGCCCTCGCAGGCCGTCCGGGAAGCTGAAACGGCCCGCCGTAAGCGCACGTCCCGCACCGCCCCGATTCCCGGGGCCTGCTTCCCTCTCGCGTCCGGCTCGGCCACCGCGTCATCCCCGAGGCGGACGCGCACCCGGTCCGCGCACCGCGCATCACCAGCGCGAACGCATGCACGAAATGTCCGATTGTGACCGGGGCAACATACAAGCAGGCTTGCTTGCTTGTATGTTGCACGCCTACCGTCGAAGGCGTGTCAGTCAACGGTCGCCGGCGATACCACCGCAGGCACACCAGCCGCAGAACCCAGGAAGAGCGCCGGTCCGCCACCCAGGCCCGGCTGCTGGACGCCACCGCGGAGGCGCTGGCGGACCTGGGGTGGGCGGGCCTGTCCACCACCGAGGTCTCCCGCCGGGCGGGAGTGTCCCGGGGCGCCCAGCAGCACCACTACCCCACCAAGATGTCGCTGGTCGCGGCGGCGCTGGAGCACCTGCTCAGCCGGCTGCGGGCCGAGTACGAACAGGCCTATGCGGAGCTGCCGGAGGAGCAGCGCAACATCGAAGGGGCGCTGGACCTGTTCTGGGAGATGCTGCGCCAGCCCCCGGCCATCGCGCTGCTGGAGCTGGCGCTGGCCGGCCGCACCGACGAATCCCTGCGTGACCTCAGCGCCGACCTCCACGAGCGCGTGATCGTGATCATCAAAGAGGTCTTCCACGAGCTGTTCCCCGAAAGCCTGCCCCCCGAGATCGTCGACACCACCATCCGCGGGCTGTTCGCCCTGCTGGTGGGGCTGTCGATCCAGAACTCCCTGGACAACGACGTCCACGGGCACCAGGCGGCCGTGCTGGCACTGGTCAAGGACATCGCCCACATGCTCATCCCCGACGACAAGGAAACCCGCTCATGACCAAGACCCCCACCCAGCTGGCCGAGGAGATCAAGGAACAGGTCACCGACCGCAAGTCGTACCTGGGCGTGATCGAACGCCTCAGCAAGGCCTCGGTGGAAAAACACTGGGAGGCCTACGCCGACATCCCCTGGGAGGACCCCGACTACCGGGTGGAGCGCCACGACCCGCGCTGGATCCTGGCCCCTGAGGTGGACCCGCTGGGCGGCACCGAGTGGTACAAGTCGCAGCCGGCGGAGATCCAGGCCGAGATCGGCCTGTGGCGGGTGGCCACCGCGATGAAGGTGGGGCTGCAGTTTGAGAACCTGCTCAAGCGCGGCCTGCTGAACTACGCCTACTGGCTGCCCAACGGGCGGGCGGAGTTCCGGTACGTCTACCACGAGACGACCGAGGAATGTCATCACGCGATGATGTTCCAGGAGTTCGTCAACCGCACCAAGCTGCCGATCCGCGGCATGCCGCGCTCCCTCAACCTGATCGCCCAGGCGACGCCGTGGATTCCGCTCATCAGCACCGAGCTGTTCTTCGTGTTCGTGCTCGGCGGTGAGGACCCGATCGACTACGTCCAGCGCAAGTCCCTCAAGGGCGGGCACGTCAAGCACCCGCTGCAAGAGACGATCATGAAGATCCACATCGCCGAGGAGGCCCGCCACATCTCCTTTGCGCGGCACTACCTCAAGCACCGGGTGCCGCAGCTGAGCCGCCTGCGCCGCCAGCTGCTCGGCCTCACCGCCCCGCTGATCCTGGCGCTGATGGCACGGATCATGCTGTGCCCGCCCGGCCCGATGGTCCGCTACTACGACATCCCCGAGGACGTGGTCAAGCAGGCCTACGGCAGCCCCGAGTTCAAAAAGCAGATCCGCGAGTGCGTGGGCAAGGTCCGTGACCTGCTGGCCGAGCTGGGCGTGATCAACCCGATCAACAAGCGGCTGTGGATCGCCCTGGGCATCTGGGACGAGCCGCGCGGACGCGCCGCCAAGGTGTGACAACCCTGCGGGCCCGCTGCAGCCGTTGCAGCGGGCCCGTCTCGTCTTCGCCTCCGGCCACAAGAGGTCATGAAGATGTCACGAAATTAGAAAAGCAACACGCTCGGCATCGAGCACATACCACCCCGTATACTCCCCATGAGTAGACCGGCTGTCCAATAAAAGCGGCCGGACGTGCGGCTTGGAGCGGGGAACCAGTTCATGAAGATCGCGATCGTGACCGGGGGCGCCTCAGGCATCGGCCGCGCCATCGCCACCTCTCTGGTGGCCCGCGGCGACACCGTCGTGGTGGCCGACATCAACGAGCCCGGCGCCAAGCACGTCGCCGACAAGCTCAACACCCTCGGCCGGGGCCGCGCCATCGCCGCCGCCTTGGACGTCACCGACGCCGAGGCCGTCGAAACCCTCTACAAGGACGTCCACGCCGAGCACGGCCGGCTCGACCTGGTCTTCAACAACGCCGGCATCGCGATCGGCGGACTGGCCGAGGAACTGACCCTCGACCACTGGAACCGGGCCATCGACATCAACCTCAAGGGCGTCGTCCACGGCGTGCAGGCCGCCTACCCCCTCATGCTGCGCCAGCGCTCCGGGCACATCGTCAACACCGCCTCGCTGGCCGGGCTGCTCCCCATGCCGATGGGCATCCCCTACACCGCCACCAAGCACGCGGTGGTCGGATTGTCACTGGCGCTGCGCGCCGAGGCGGCCGGCGTCGGCGTCAAGGTCAGCGTGGTCTGCCCCGGTTTCGTGGACACCCCGCTGCTGGCCAACATCAACCCCGGCCTGCCGGAGACCCCGATGAGCGGGGACGGCCGAACCCAGATCAAAAAGCAGGCCGGCGGTTTCTACACCCCCGAGCGGCTCGCCCGCGACATCATGCGCGGGGTGGCCCGCAACCAGGCGCTCATCGTCGCCCCCGCCTCGGGCCGGGCCATCTGGCGCGGCATGCGCCTGAGCCCCAGGACGGTCCTGCGCGTCGCCCAGTTCGCCGCCGCCCGCTACCGCCGCGAGCACCACGGCCGCTGAGCCCTGCGTCACCGCAGCGGCCACCTCGGCTAGGAGGTTTCTTCGCCTCCGCTCTCGACCGCCCGGCCGCCCTCTCTCTCACCGCCGATCGCCGCGGTGCTCACCCGGATGCGGGGGTAGTGCAGGTCGAACGCCGGGCGTTCAGACCTGATCCGCGGGATCGCCAGGAAGTTGTGCCGCGGCGGCGGGCAGGACGTGGCCCACTCCATCGAGTTCCCATAGCCCCACGGGTCGTCGATCTGCACCCGCTTGCCGTGCCGCGCGGTGCGGTAGACGTTGTACAGGAAGAACAGCGTGGAGGTCCCCAGCAGGAGCGCGCCCGCGCTGGAAACCCTGTTCAAGGCCAGGAACTCGGTCGGATAGTCGGCGTAACGGCGCGGCATGCCCTCGGCGCCCAGCCAGTGGTGCACCAGGAACGTGGTGTGGAACCCGATGAACAGGGTCCAAAAATGCCACTTGCCGAGCGTCTCGTTGAGCATCTTGCCGGTGAACTTCGGCCACCAGAAGTAGAACCCGGCGAACATCGCGAACACCACCGTGCCGAACACCACGTAGTGGAAGTGACCCACCACGAAGTAGGAGTCGTGCACGTGGAAGTCCATCGGCGGGGAGGCCAGGATGACACCGGTCAGCCCGCCGAACAGGAAGGTCACCAGGAACCCGATCGACCACAGCATCGGCGTCTGCAACGTGATGCTGCCCCGCCACATGGTGCCGACCCAGTTGAAGAACTTCACCCCGGTCGGGATCGCGATCAGGAACGTCATGAACGAGAAGAACGGCAGCAGCACCTGGCCGGTGGTGAACATGTGGTGCGCCCACACCACCATCGACAGCCCGGTGATCGCGATCGTCGCCCCGACCATGCCGACGTAGCCGAACAGCGGCTTGCGGCTGAACACCGGGATGATCTCGGTGATGATCCCGAAGAACGGCAGCGCGATGATGTAGACCTCCGGGTGGCCGAAGAACCAGAACAGGTGCTGCCACAGCAGCGCGCCCCCGGTCGAGGCGTCGTAGATGTGGGCGCCCAGCCTGCGGTCGGCCATCAGCGCCAGCAGCGCCGCCGCCAGCGGCGGGAACACCAGCAGCACCAGGATGCTGGTCAGCAGGGTGTTCCAGGTGAAGATCGGCATCCGGAACATCGTCATGCCGGGCGCCCGCATCCCCAGGATGGTGGTGATGAAGTTGACCGCGCCCAAGATGGTGCCCAGGCCCGACAGCGCCAGCCCCATGATCCACAGGTCCCCGCCGACCTCCGGTGAGAAGGTCTCGTTGCTCAAGGGGGTGTAGGCGGTCCAGCCGAAACTGGCCGCACCGGAGGAGGTGAGGAACCCCAGCATCACGATCGTGCCGCCGAACAGGAAGAACCAGTAGCTCAGCATGTTCATCCTCGGGAACGCCACGTCCGGCGCCCCGATCTGCAACGGCATGATCGCGTTCGCGAACCCGAAGAACAGCGGGGTGGCGAACAGCAGCATCATCACCGTGCCGTGGATGGTGAACAGCCGGTTGTACTGCTCGTTGGTGACGACCTGCAGCCCGGGATCGGCCAGCTCGGCGCGTATCACCAGCGCCATGACTCCGCCGATCAGGAAGAACACGAACGAGGTGATCAAGTACAGGTGGCCGATCACCTTGTGATCGGTCGAGGTGATCCAGGAGACGAGCTGCGAGCCCCGGCTACGCCGCACCGGCGGCGCCTCCGGCAACTGACGGCCGAGCAGAACCATGCTGGGCTCCTCGAGACGGGACTTCCTTGTCACCGCTCTACCTGTCCACTAACGGCGGGGTCCATGCACCGCACGGGACGAACGCCCACGTCAGCGCCGGTCAGACCGCACCTTCCGGACACCCCGGCAACGTCGCAGGCCCCAACCGCGAGATCCATCGCGCGAAAACGAGCCCTCCCACCGGCCGGGTAGCGTGAGGGTGTGGAGAAGATCCTGGTCAGCAGTTGCCTGCTGGGCCGGCCGGTGCGCTACGACGGCCGCGATAAGCGGCGCGACGATGCGATCCTCCACCGCTGGCAGGCCGAAGGACGCCTGGTGCCCTACTGCCCCGAGGTCGGCGGCGGACTGCCCGTCCCCCGCCGCCCCGCGGAGATCACCGGCCCCGGCGGCGGCCCGGCGGTCCTGGACGGCACCGCCCGCGTCCTCACCGACACCGGCCAGGACGTGACCGCGGCCTTCCTGGCCGGCGCCCAGCGCGCCCTGGAGGCGGCCCGGCGAGCAGGCGCCCGCCTGGCCATCCTTAAAGAATCCAGCCCATCCTGCGGCATCACCCGGATCTACGACGGCTCCTTCACCGGCCGGCTGTCCCCCGGCATCGGCGTCACCACGGCCCTCCTGGAACGCCACGGCATCACCGTCTTCAGCGAAAACGACCTCAACGCCGCAGCCGCCCACCTGCAACGCCTGGAATCCTCCCCACCATCACCCGAATCAACGAGCTGAGGTGATGTCAGTCTCCGTGTGGCGCGGCGTCTCTTGTCGAGGGGCGAGCTTCCATAGCGGCCGGTTCCGCCTCGTCCCGAGCCTGGGTGTACCGTTTCTTGATCGCACGGCGCCCGTCCCACTCCCTGCTTGCAGAAGACGGCTCGGCGAGTCTGCGCCGTGTCCTGTTCGGAGAGGCGCTGTGGCCGTTCGAGCTGCTCGGATGCTGCACGAAGCCGAGAGGTAGGCGGTGGAGAGTGGTCACGGGCTTGTTGGAGAGCGGCCCGCGGGTGCAGGTGGCCGGCAGTTCCCTGGCGGCCGGCATCGAGTCCTTGGTGTGCTGGGTCATCAGCCGAGAAGAACTCCGCTCCCTCACCCTTGTGGGGAGGCGGTGGCCATGCTGACCCCCCCACCTCACCCGTCAGTCTGCCGAAGCGATGAGGGACCTCACCCCCACATGACACCGCCTCAAACCAAGCGGCAGAGCAAACAAAACCCAGCCTGAATCGGGGATCGGCACACCAACCCGCCCCCCCTCGCCCAACAACACAAAAAAAGGGGGGACCCCCGGTCCCCGTGCTTCCCGGAGCCCGTCCCTCTCAGCCCCGCTCAGGAGCCGAAACCCACCCCCCGCCCACACGGTCGCAGACCCGCCCTCTGGGCTCTCCGAACGCACCCCCGACCCTTTCTCAGCCCCACCTGAAAACCGGGGACGGCACACCACCCCACACCCCAACAAAACAAAAAAGGGAGCTCCCGCCCTTCCGGGAAAACCCGGAAGCACCTCTCTCAACCCCGCTCAGGAGCCGAAAACCCACCCCCACGGGCCCAACAAAAAGAAAAGAGGGAGCCCCGCCCCCAACCCGGGACGAGACCCCCTCCTTTTTCAACGTGTGTGTTCCGGCGGTGACCTACTCTCCCACACAGTCTCCCATGCAGTACCATCGGCGCTGGAGGGCTTAACTACCGGGTTCGGAATGGGACCGGGTGTTTCCCCTCCGCCATAACCACCGGAACGCCCAACCCCCACCCCAACCCACCCAGGGGGCCGGCCACACCCTCCCCGTCCTCCGGGGAAGGGGCCAGGCCCACCGGCGGGCCGGTGAGGAAACCCATCATGGACGCTCCCCCCACCCCCATCAAAAAGGGGCGGGAAACCACACGCTCACACACTGTTCACTTATCAAACCACCCCGAAACCACCCCTTGCGCGGGTGTGTGCGGGGTTGTTTCCTGTGAACCACACAGGGACACGAACACCTGTTGACTGCCCAACCACCCAACGGTGTAGGCAAGCCACTCGGCTTATTAGTACCGGTCCACTCCACCCCTCACAGGGCTTCCATGCCCGGCCTATCAACCCAGTCATCTCCTGGGAGCCTTACCCCCACCCCGAAGGGCGGGGAGGGAGACCTCATCTCGGGGCAGGCTTCCCGCTTAGATGCTTTCAGCGGTTATCCCTCCCGAACGTAGCCAACCAGCCATGCCCCTGGCGGGACAACTGGCACACCAGAGGTTCGTCCGTCCCGGTCCTCTCGTACTAGGGACAGCCCCCCATCAAGTCTCCTACGCGCGCAGCGGATAGGGACCGAACTGTCTCGCGACGTTCTAAACCCAGCTCGCGTGCCGCTTTAATGGGCGAACAGCCCAACCCTTGGGACCTACTCCAGCCCCAGGATGCGACGAGCCGACATCGAGGTGCCAAACCATCCCGTCGATATGGACTCTTGGGGAAGATCAGCCTGTTATCCCCGGGGTACCTTTTAGCCGTTGAGCGACACCCCTTCCACACGGAGATGCCGGATCACTAGGCCCTGCTTTCGCACCTGCTCGACACGTCCGTCTCACAGTCAAGCTCCCTTGTGCCCTTGCACTCACCACCTGATGACCAACCAGGCTGAGGGAACCTTTGGGCGCCTCCGTTACCCTTTAGGAGGCAACCGCCCCAGTTAAACTACCCACCAGGCACTGTCCCCCACCCGGATCCACGGGCGCGGGTTAGACGCTCGAAATGACCAGAGTGGTATTTCACCAACGACTCCACCCGAACTAGCGTCCAGGCTTCACAGTCTCCCACCTATCCTACACAAGCCACCTCAAACGCCAATACCAAGCTGTAGTGAAGGTCCCGGGGTCTTTCCGTCCTGCTGCGCGAAACGAGCATCTTTACTCGTACTGCAATTTCGCCGGGCCTGTGGTTGAGACAGCGGGGAAGTCGTTACGCCATTCGTGCAGGTCGGAACTTACCCGACAAGGAATTTCGCTACCTTAGGATGGTTATAGTTACCACCGCCGTTTACCGGCGCTTAGATTCTCACCTTCACCCCCGAAGGGGTTAAGCGGTCCTCTTAACGTTCCGGCACCGGGCAGGCGTCAGTCCGTATACAGCGTCTTACGACTTCGCACGGACCTGTGTTTTTAGTAAACAGTCGCTTCCCCCTGGCCACTGCGACCCCACCCAGCTCCCCCAGCACGTGGGTTCACCAGACAGGGCCCCCCTTCTCCCAAAGTTACGGGGGCAATTTGCCGAGTTCCTTAACCACAGTTCACCCGAACGCCTCGGTATTCTCTACCTGACCACCTGAGTCGGTTTAGGGTACGGGCCGCCGGCATGCTCGCTAGAGGCTTTTCTCGGCAGCATGGGATCACTCACTTCGCCTAAAACGGCTCGGCATCGCACCTCACCCTCAATGCGCGGCGGATTTGCCTACCGCGCGGGCCACATGCTTACCCCAGGACAACCACCGCCTGGGCTGAGCTACCCTCCTGCGTCACCCCATCGCTTACCTACTACCCCGTCGGGTCCCAGCCTCCCCGCAAACACCCACGACCCGAAGGTCGCAGGGGCGGTTCGGGTGGTTAGCATCCGGAGGTTCGATATGGGCGCATACCAGCGGGTACGGGAATATCAACCCGTTGCCCATCGACTACGCCTCACGGCCTCGCCTTAGGTCCCGACTTACCCTGGGCGGAACAGCCTGCCCCAGGAACCCTTAGTCATCCGGCGCACACGATTCTCACGTGTGACTCGCTACTCATGCCTGCATTCTCACTCCCGCAGCCTCCACCACTCGATCCCTCGGCGGCTTCACCGGCTACAGGACGCTCCCCTACCCACCCCGCGCCCTCCCAAGGAGAACACGAGATGCCACGGCTTCGGCGGTGTGCTTGAGCCCCGCTACATTGTCGGCGCGGAATCACTTGACCAGTGAGCTATTACGCACTCTTTCAAGGATGGCTGCTTCTAAGCCAACCTCCTGGTTGTCACGGCAACTCCACATCCTTTACCACTTAGCACACGCTTCGGGGCCTTAGCCGATGATCTGGGCTGTTTCCCTCTCGACCACGAAGCTTATCCCCCGCAGTCTCACTGCCGCGCTCAACTTACCGGCATTCGGAGTTTGGCTGACTTCGGTAACCCGGTAAGGCCCCTAGGCCATCCAGTAGCTCTACCTCCGGCAAGCACCACGCGACGCTGCACCTAAATGCATTTCGGGGAGAACCAGCTATCACGGAGTTTGATTGGCCTTTCACCCCTAGCCACAGGTCATCCCCCAGGTTTTCAACCCTGGTGGGTTCGGGCCTCCACACCGTCTTACCGGCGCTTCACCCTGCCCATGGCTAGATCACCCCGCTTCGGGTCCACAGCATGCGACTCAAACGCCCTCTTCAGACTCGCTTTCGCTACGGCTACCCCACACGGGTTAACCTCGCCACACACCATGACTCGCAGGCTCATTCTTCAAAAGGCACGCCATCACCAACCCCACCAAAGGCAGGGCCAACGGCTCTGACGGCTTGTAGGCATACGGTTTCAGGTACTCTTTCACCACCCCTCACCGGGGCACTTTTCACCATTCCCTCACGGTACTAGTCCGCTATCGGTCACCAGGAAGTATTTAGCCTTACCACGTGGTCGTGGCAGATTCACACGGGATTCCACGGGCCCCGTGCTACTCGGGACAACGCCCGGGAGCCGCATGCGTTTCGCCTACCGGACTCTCACCGTCTACGGTCGACCATCCCAGATCGTTCGGCTACACACACGGTTTCTCACTCCCCGCCAGGCCGGCGGACCCAGCTGGGCGCTCCCACAACCCCGCACACGCAACCCCCGCCGGGTATCACACGCGCACGGTTTAGGCTCCTCCGCTTTCGCTCACCACTACTCACGGAATCACAATTTGTTTTCTCTTCCAGCGGGTACTGAGATGTTTCACTTCCCCGCGTTCCCACCAACCGCCCTATACATTCAGACGGCGGCGACACCCCATGACAGGTGCCAGGTTACCCCATTCGGAAATCCCCGGATCACAGCCTGGTTGCCGGCTCCCCGAGGCATATCGCAGGCTCCCACGTCCTTCATCGGCTCCTGGTGCCAAGGCATCCACCGTATGCCCTTACCAACTTACCAACACCAACCCCTCCACAAAAAAGGGAGGAAACAGGTGGTCGGGCAATCAACAGATGCTCGCGTCCACTATGCAGTTCACAAAAAACAACCGGACAACCACACCCACACACCCCACCACCAGGCAGAGCGCCAGGCACGTGGCCCCGAACAGTCCGAGAAAACCAACCCCCAAAGAGGCCCGTTTCCTCAGGACCCAACAGTGTGCCCAACCCACCCAAGCCCCCGACACCGGAGGTTCCACACCCCGAACCCCACCCCCCGCACAGGGAGAAGCAAGGCTCCGACCCCTCAGTCAAGAGGAGCCATCCGACACCGTCGGATGCGGGTAGTACTGACCGGGCAGCAACCCAGGCAGGTTGACTAGCCAGTGTTCCACGATTTGCGAGCACCGGTCCGAGGCACCCACGGCCCCGTAGACCGAAACCCTGAACCACACCAACACCACACAAGTGCCGGCAGGTTGGACAAGTGCTCCTTAGAAAGGAGGTGATCCAGCCGCACCTTCCGGTACGGCTACCTTGTTACGACTTCGTCCCAATCGCCAGCCCCACCTTCGACCGCTCCCCCCCTTACGGGTTAGGCCACGGGCTTCGGGTGTTGCCGACTTTCGTGACGTGACGGGCGGTGTGTACAAGGCCCGGGAACGTATTCACCGCAGCGTTGCTGATCTGCGATTACTAGCGACTCCGACTTCACGAAGTCGAGTTGCAGACTTCGATCCGAACTGAGACCGGCTTTTAGGGATTCGCTCCACCTCACGGTATCGCAGCCCTCTGTACCGGCCATTGTAGCATGTTTGCAGCCCAAGACATAAGGGGCATGATGACTTGACGTCGTCCCCACCTTCCTCCGAGTTGACCCCGGCGGTCTTCCATGAGTCCCCGGCATAACCCGCTGGCAACATGGAACGAGGGTTGCGCTCGTTGCGGGACTTAACCCAACATCTCACGACACGAGCTGACGACAGCCATGCACCACCTGTCACCCGCCCCCGAAGGGACCCTGCATCTCTGCAGGTTTTCGGGTGATGTCAAGCCTTGGTAAGGTTCTTCGCGTTGCGTCGAATTAAGCAACATGCTCCGCCGCTTGTGCGGGCCCCCGTCAATTCCTTTGAGTTTTAGCCTTGCGGCCGTACTCCCCAGGCGGGGCGCTTAATGCGTTAGCTACGGCGCGGAATCCGTGGAAGAACCCCACACCTAGCGCCCAACGTTTACGGCGTGGACTACCAGGGTATCTAATCCTGTTCGCTCCCCACGCTTTCGCTCCTCAGCGTCAGAACAGGCCCAGAGCACCGCCTTCGCCACCGGTGTTCCTCCCGATATCTGCGCATTTCACCGCTACACCGGGAATTCCATGCTCCCCTACCTGCCTCTAGCCTGCCCGTATCCACCGCAAACCCACGGTTAAGCCGTGGGCTTTCACGACAGACGCGACAAGCCGCCTACGAGCTCTTTACGCCCAATAATTCCGGACAACGCTCGCGCCCTACGTATTACCGCGGCTGCTGGCACGTAGTTAGCCGGCGCTTCTTCTGCACCTACCGTCCAAACTTCGTCGGTGCTGAAAGGGGTTTACAACCCGAAGGCCTTCATCCCCCACGCGGCGTCGCTGCGTCAGGCTTTCGCCCATTGCGCAAGATTCCCCACTGCTGCCTCCCGTAGGAGTCTGGGCCGTGTCTCAGTCCCAGTGTGGCCGGTCGCCCTCTCAGGCCGGCTACCCGTCGTCGCCTTGGTAGGCCGTCACCCCACCAACAAGCTGATAGGCCGCGAGCCCATCCCCGACCGAACCCCCAAAAAGAGGGAACTTTCCACCCCCCACCATGCGACAGGAGGTGAATATCCGGTATTAGACCCAGTTTCCCAGGCTTATCCCAGAGTCGAGGGCAGGTTACTCACGTGTTACTCACCCGTTCGCCGCTCGAGTACCCCCGAAGGGGCCTTTCCGCTCGACTTGCATGTGTTAAGCACGCCGCCAGCGTTCGTCCTGAGCCAGGATCAAACTCTCCACCAAAGGCCACACACCCACCCGGCACAAACACCAGGTGAGCCAAACCTTCAGACGAGATCAAACGATCCCAACAACATCATCCTCTGACGAGGAACCACAACCCCCACCCACACCAGGCAGAGGCTGACACAAGGCACTGGCTTTTGACACACTGTTGAGTTCTCAAGAAACGGACACCCACCGGACCAGCGACCCGCAACCACGGGCCCCGACCCCGGGGCAACCCTTCAACACTACCGGGATCCTAGCCCCAGTCAAGAGACCGATCAAATCGACCTCACCGACCAGGAACCTCGCCCAGCCCCACACCCACACCCGCCGACACAGCCGACGAGCCGCAACGATCAAAGACCGAACCCGGTGTGGGAGTCCCGTCGGGCCGGCCACCTCACCCGGTGTCCCGCATCCCGTCTGGGCTCACCTCTCCAGGATACCCCCGCCCGAACACCCCGTCGAACGAGATTCCCCAGAGAGACCCCCTCCTTCCAAGCCGGCCGCCTCACTACCGGCGGCCCCGCTCCCCGGAGGGCACGAGAACTCTAAGCAAGATCAACACAAACGTCAAACCAGCCCCGGTAGGCACCGCTGGCCACCCCTGCCGGTCGCATCCCACTGGTCACTGCTCCGAGCTCTTGCCAGCGCAACATGCGCCTCACTACCTCACAGTCTCCAGACAGGCTCCCAGGAAAGACCTCCAAGCCGTCAGCGCCCACCGGCCCCTGATCTGGTGAACGCTCCGGTCGTGGTCCCAGGGAGCTCCAAGCCCCGATAGGCAGGCAGCCAGTAGATCGACCTGGAAAGACACTCACTCGGGCGTTGTCGTCCCGGTGCCTCCGCTCGGCCGGCACGGGCGAGGCTGACTCACTGGCCCGGAGACTCGGCTTCTTCCATCACGAAGTCGCGGAGCAGCTCGAAAGCCCGGTCCGGAGCCTCGCGGAAGACGCCGTGCCCGACCTCCGCTAGGACATGCAGTCGCACCGGGCAGCCGGTGAGCGCACCGGCGAGGCGTCGGGCCGCCGGTGCCGTGGCCACCGGGTCGTCCTCGCCCGCCAGGATGAGCGTGGGGCACCTCACCGCATGGAGCCGGTCCCAGGGGTCGAAGTCGGCCGCCAGGTGATGCCGGAAGTGTTCGAGGACATCGTGGTTCCAGCGGATGCGGCGCAGCCGGTCGGCGGCTTCGGGGTCGCCGTCTGGGCGGCGGGAGTAGAGGGGTAGGCAGACGCTCTCCCATTCCCGGCGGATCTCGTCGCCGGTCTCCCCCTTCCAGTAGCGCCGGGCCACCTCGCGGGCGCGCGGGCCACCAAGGCGTTCAAAGACCGCCAGGCGTTCTGCGGTGGGTCCGGGCATGACGCTGTCCAGCACCAGTTTGGACAACCTGTCCGGGTGGCGTAGCGCCGCCGTCAGCGCGACCCAGCCCCCGCTTGAAGTGCCGAGCAGGACGGGATCTGCGATCTCCAGGACGTCGCAGAAGGCGATGACGTCATCGGCCCAGCGTTCCCACGTCCATGAGCGGGCGTCGCCGCGGTCGGAGCGTCCGCTGCCCCGCTGGTCGAGGTAGATCACCTGGGCGAAGGCCGTGGCAGCGGTGAAGATCGGTTTGAAGAGCGTGTGGTCGGCGCCCGGCCCGCCGTGCAGCACGACGATCGTCGGGCGCTCTCGCATCGCCGGCCCGTCCGGGACGAGGTGAGGGCCGTCGACATCGAAGTAGAGCTTCACATCTCCCACTCGGACGCGCATCGCCCCATTTTGCGCCGGTGTGTTCCAAGGGGTGAGACAACGGCGAAAGAGTGGATTGTTGGGTGAGTCCCGTTCGGACGCGGAGGCGCGGCACCCGATCGCACTCGCGTTCAGCCAGGTCGCCGGCCCTGAGCCTGTTCAACATGTGGCTTTGGAGGTTCGGGACGGAAACCTCAGCGGGGAAAGCCGATGCTTGCGAGGCTCATCCCGGGCCGACAACGACGAAGGCCACTGTGGGGAGCGTCACTGCCGCTGACCACAGTGGCCTTCGATTCAGGTGGAGCTATGGGGATTCGAACCCCAGACCTCCTCCATGCCATGGAGGCGCGCTACCAACTGCGCCATAGCCCCGTGCTCGTCGGTGGCCGGAAGATCCGCCGACTGCTGGAAGAGAGCTTAGTGCACTCGGCGAGTGAATCTGCACAGCGACCCCGATTGCGGGATCATTGATCAGCCTTGACCTGTGCGGCGTCGCCTCCTCGATGGCGCCCTGTCGGTCCTCCGGAGGTTCTGCGCATGCGGCGGCTGATCATCGCGCTCCTGGTGCTGCCCAGCACGTTCGGGCTGTCGTTGTGGACCGGCTTCGGCCCCTTCGACGATTGGGTGCACAACTGCCAGGTCCGGCAGCAGTACCTGGACCGCCTCGAGGCCATGCGGGTGGAGGTCAACAAGCTCCGCGTGGAGGGACGCTCCGAGAAGGAGATCGCCGAGATCATGGTCCCGCGGCACAACGAGGCCAAGGCCCTGGTGCGCACCAAGATGAAGGCCAAGGAGGTGGCCAAGCTGGAGGAGCGCAACCGGGCCCGCTACGGCGACCCGATGGGCCCCACGGTGGAGTGGATGCACGCCCAGCACGGCGGCAACTGGCACGAGGTCGTCGAGGCCACCTTGGACTCCAACAGGCTCTACGACCTGTCCTGCCTGCCCTGGTTCGACCTGTGACCCCGCCAGCCCGTCAAGCGTCCGATCTGGACTTCACGCTGCCCCCGGGGCCGGGACGGCGCGCCAAGAAGTGGCTCCTCCCCGATGGCCCGGGGGCGGTCCGGTCGATCTCGGTGGCCGAGGACGGCACCTGCGCGATCGCCTACGAGGCTCCCCGGCACGCGCCGGACTCCGCCTGCGAGGTGCACGTACGGTCCGGTCCCGATCTGCAGGCACAGGTCGCCCGGTACGAGGCGTTGCGAGCGCCGGTGGCGCTCACCCGGGACGGCAGGCGCCTGGCCGCGGCGGAGACGGTCCCGCCCGGGTCGGAGCGGACCTCACCGTCCCCGGGCGTCCGGGTGATCGAGGTGGGGGACGGAACCGAGGGCGTGCACTGGCCTCTTCAGGCGCTTTTCGGCTGGACGCCCAGCGGCGAGACGCTGGTGGCGCTCACCCGTCGCCCCGGCATGCGCCCGCCGGTCATGTCCCCGGCGATTCCGCCGGCGGCGGTCGTGGACGACCTGCTCGGCCTGGAGCGGGACGCAAAGGCCCGTCTGGTGGCCGCTGACGTCGTGCGGGCAGAAGTGACCGCCCTGGACCGGCACCGGGTGCTGGGCGGCACCCTGTATCAGGGGGCGCAACTGGCGGTCACGGGCGATGGGGCGGTGGCCATCGTCCATACGTCCGATTACGGGGTGTACAGCCGCCTGGTGGGGTTCTCGGTGGCCACGGGCGAACTGGTGTGGTCTCAGCCTGCGCTCACCGAGAAAAAGCGCCTGTTCCGGGAGCCTTGCCGGGCGGCCGTTTGGCGGCGTTCGCCTCCGCTCCCGGCCCGCGCGGCCGGCTGGTGGTGCGCATCGCGGACAACGCCCTGCCCGAAGACGTCAATCTCACAGTCCTCGACACCGCCACCGGCCGGGTGGTGCTCGCCCTGGACACCCGTGAACTCGGCTCGGACAAAGCACCCAACGCCCTGTGCTTCCACCCCAGCGGCTGGCTCGCGGTGGGATTCGGAGACGGCCGGGTGGCCCATGTGACCATGACCGGTTCGTCCACCGTCTACCGGGCCGTCTCCCGCGCGATCTCCGCTCTCGCCTTCACATCGGATGGCGCCCGGCTGCTGGTGGGCGGTTCCGACCCCAGGGGGCTGTGCGCGGTGGAGCTGACAGCGGCCGAACGAAACCCGCTGGAGCAGTCTGCAAGGTAATTCCGAGGCCGGTCCGAAGGAGCGGGTCAGAAAGCCTCATGGGCCCTATCGCTCGCCCGCGGCGGAAGAGGTCCTGTCCTAAGAACGGGTCGGTGCCCTTCGAGAACAACCGGGTTCCCGCCGAGCCGAAACCTTCAAGGTCCTGCGCACTCAGGGCCTTGTACCGACGTGTGAAGGCAAAACCCGGAGACCCAGGGGTCGTTCCCCGGGCCGATACGACGAGGGCCGGTGAGGAAAGCGGCTGTACCGCTGACTTCACCGGCCCTGGATCCAGGTGGAGCTATGGGGATTCGAACCCCAGACCTCCTCCATGCCATGGAGGCGCGCTACCAACTGCGCCATAGCCCCGCGCAACTGCGTGGACTTTCATCCCGCAGCGCGCAGCCAGTGTATAGGACACCGGCCGTTGACTCGAATCGAATTGCCGTTCAGGTGGTGCCGTTGCCGTCGTCCTGCCCGGGACGGTCGTCGCTGAGGACCGGTTCGGGCAGGGTGCCGGCGTTGTGCTCGACCAGGCGCCAGCCGCCGTCGCGCATCTCCTCCAGCACCGACCAGCAGCAGTTGGACAGGCCGCCGAGCCGTTCCCACAGCTCCTCGGGCAGGCCCAGCAGCCCGCACATGCCCAGCCGGAGGGCGGCGCCGTGGGAGGCGGCGACCAGGAGCCCGTCGGGGGGCAGCGCGTCCACGGCGCGTTCCAGGGCGGCGCTGACCCGCTTGGCGACCTGGGTGCTGGTCTCGCCGCCGGGCGGCTGCCAGAGGGCGTGCTCGACCGGCCAGCGTTCGCGGATCTCCTTGCCGGTCAGGCCCTCCCACTTGCCGCCGTCGCGCTCGATGAGGTCACGGTCGTAGGTGACGGTCAGACCGGTGATCTCGGCGAGTGCGGCGGCGGTGTCGGCGGCGCGCTGCAGCGGGGAGGAGACGATCGCGGTGGGCCGCAGCCCGGCCAGCAGCCGGGCGGAGCGGGCCGCCTGGGCGCGACCGACCTCATTCAGCGGGATGTCGGTCTTGCCTTGGAAGCGGTTCTCGACGTTCCACGAGGTCTGGCCGTGCCGCCACAGCACCAGCCGGCGGCGGCCGGGCTCCCGGCGGGCGCCCGTGCCCATCTCGTCACTCACCCAGACCTCCGGAACCGGCCATGGAGGCACGCTGTGCGGCGTGCGCGGTGACTGCCTGCGGCAGCGGGATGACGGGGCAGTCCTTCCACAGCCGTTCCAGGGCGTAGAAGGCGCGTTCCTCCTGGTGCTGGACGTGGATGATCACATCGAGGTAGTCCAGCAGGATCCAGCGGCCCTCGCGTTCCCCTTCGCGACGCACGGGCTTGGCGTCGGCCTCCTCGCGCAGTCGCTTTTCGATCTCGTCGACGATGGCCCGGACCTGACGGTCGTTGGGCGCCGAGCAGAGCAGGAAGGCGTCGGTGATCACCAGCTGCTCGCTCACGTCGTAGGCGATGATGTCGTCGGCCAGCTTGTCGCCCGCCGCCTCGGCGGCGATCCGGACCAGCTCGGCGGCCCTGTCGGATGCGGTCACGTGCGGTCGTGATCCTCCCGGTTGGGGACGGTTCCCGGTCTACTCTCTCACGACCGTCGCCGCTGCCCGTGCTTTCGCGGCAAAGCGGGCGGCGGTCGCTTCCCTCCAGGTTATGCCGTGGCGGCGCCCGGCGGGTGCGGGTCGCTTCATCGCAGGTCAGCGCCGGTCGGGGGCGTCGCGGTACAGGCCGCGCTTGTTGATGTACTGGACGATGCCGTCGGGGACGAGGTACCAGATCGGTTCCCCGGCGCGGACCCGGTCGCGGCACTCGGTGGAGGAGATCGCCAGGGCGGGCACTTCCACCAGGCTGACCCGGCCCTTGGGCAGGCCGGGGTCGGCGAGGCGGTGGCCGGGCCGGGTGCAGCCGATGAAGTGCGCGAGGTTGAACATGTCGGCGGCGTTGCGCCAGGTCAGGATCTTGGCCAGGGCGTCGGCGCCGGTGATGAAGAACAGTTCGGTCTGCGGGCCGTAGATCTTGCGCATCTCCCGCAGCGTGTCGATGGTGTAGGTGGGTCCGGGCCGGTCGATGTCGACGCGGCTGACGGAGAAGCGGGGGTTGGAGGCGGTGGCGATCACCGTCATCAGGTAGCGGTCCTCGGCCGCGGTCACCTGGCGTTCGGACTTCTGCCAGGGTCTGCCGGTGGGGACGAAGACCACCTCGTCCAGCCGGAACAGGTGGGCGACCTCGCTGGCGGCCACCAGGTGGCCGTGGTGGATGGGGTCGAAGGTGCCGCCCATGATGCCGAGTCGCCTGGGACCATCGGCAGTGCTGCTGGTCATATCGGTGACCATAACGAGCGCCGATCTTCAGGTCGCAGGCCGCCCCGGGGTTGCGGCCCGGACGTTCGGGCCGCTGAAGGTGGCCGGAACGGGCCTTCGGGAACCTTGGGGCGGGGCCGCTCGTCGGACTTAGCATGCCGGATATGACGAAGAACACGCCGGACCGGGCACGTAAACGCTTCCCCGGGATCAGCTCCCGGGCCTATGAGCATCCGGCCGACCGGTCCGCCCTGGTGGCGTTGCGGTCGCTGACCGGGTTCGACACCGTCCTGCGCCGGCTGTCCGGCATGTTCAGCGAACGCGCCCTGCGGCTGATGTTCCTGGGCGGGGCCGTGCGGGTCGGCGACGACCAGTTCCGCAACATCCACGACATGGTCCGCGACGCGGCCTACATCCTGGACTTCGACGAGGTCCCCGAGCTGTACGTGGTGCAGGACCCGACGCCGAACGCGATGACGATCGGCAGCGGCAAGCCGTTCATCGTGCTCAGCACCGGGCTGATCGAGCTGCTCGACGACGAGGAGCTGCGGTATGTGGTGGGGCACGAGGTGGGGCACATCCTGTCCGGGCACGCGGTGTACCGGACGATGCTGCTGATCCTCACCTCGCTGGGGGCGCGGCTGGCGTGGCTGCCGCTGGGCAACCTGGCGATCGGGGCGATCGTGATCGGGTTGCAGGAGTGGCAGCGCAAGGCGGAGCTGTCGGCCGACCGGGCCGGGCTGCTGACCAGCCAGGACCCGGACGCGGTCAAGCGGGCGCTGATGAAGATCGCCGGCGGGCCGCGCCTGGCGGAGATGAACACCGACGCCTTCCACCGGCAGGCCCGCGAGTACGACGCGGCCGGGGACGTGCGCGACGGGCTGCTGAAGTTCCTCAACCTGCTGCAGCGGTCGCACCCGTACCCGGTGGTGCGGTTCGCCGAGATCGACAAGTGGGCCTCCGGCCCCGAGTACCGGCGGATCCTGGAGGGCGACTATCCGCGCCGGGACGGCGATGAGGAGGCGAAGGTCACCGACGAGATCCGCAACGCCGCCAAGGCCTACCGGGAGTCCTGGAACGAGACGGCCGACCCGTTCATCGGCAAGCTCCGCGACATCGCCGACGGCGCCGCGGGCCTGGCCGGTGATCTGCTGTCGCGGGTCACCGGCCAGACCCGCGGCCGCGGCTGAACGGGCGCGCCGCCCGGCCGCCGCGGCGGCCGGGCGGCGGTGCGGGTTTTCTCAGCCCCGCAGCTGGCCTTCGCCGGTGACGACGTACTTGGTGGAGGTCAGCTCCGGCAGGCCCATGGGGCCGCGGGCGTGCAGCTTCTGGGTGGAGATGCCGATCTCGGCGCCGAAGCCGAACTCCTCCCCGTCGGTGAAGCGGGTGGAGGCGTTGACCATGATCGCGGCGGAGTCGACGGTGGCGATGAAGCGGCGGGCGGCCTGCTGGGAGTCGGTGACGATCGCCTCGGTGTGGCCGGAGCCGTACTTGCGGATGTGGGCGGCGGCCTCCTCCAGGGAGTCGACCACGCGGGCGGCGATGTCCAGCGACAGGTACTCGGCGTACCAGTCGTCCTCGGTGGCGGGCACCACGGCGTCGGAGTAGGCGCGGACGCGCTCATCGCCGTGCACGGTGACGCCCTTGTCCTGGAAGGCGGCGAGAATCCGGGGCAGGAAGGCGTCGGCGATGTCGCGGTGGACCAGCAGCGTCTCGGCGGCGTTGCACACCGACGGGCGCTGGGTCTTGGCGTTGATGACGATGTCGACGGCCATGTCCAGGTCGGCGGCGGCGTCCACGTAGACGGCGCAGTTGCCCACGCCGGTCTCGATGACCGGCACGGTGGACTCCTCCACCACCGAGTTGATCAGCGAGGCGCCGCCGCGGGGGATCAGCACGTCCACCAGGCCGCGGGCCCGCATCAGGTGCTTGGCGGACTCGCGGGTGGTGCCGGGCACCAGCTGCACGGCGTCGGCGGGCACCTGGGTGCCGGCCAGGGCGTCCTGCATGATGCGCACCAGCGCGGTGTTGGAGTTGTAGGCCGAGGACGAGCCGCGCAGCAGCACCGCGTTGCCGCTCTTGAGGCACAGCGCGGCGGCGTCCACGGTGACGTTGGGGCGGCCCTCGTAGATCATGCCGACCACGCCCATGGGGACCCGGATCTGCCGCAGCTCCAGGCCGTTGGGCAGCACGGTGCCGCGCACCACCTCGCCGACCGGGTCGGGCAGCGCGGCGACCTTGCGGACGGCCGCGGCGATCGCCTGGATGCGGCCCTCGTCCAGGCTGAGCCGGTCGATCATGTACTCGGAGATGCCGTTCTCGCGGGCGGCGGCGACATCGGCCCCGTTGGCCTTGACGATCTCGGGGACGTGCGCCAGCAGGGCATCGGCGATGGCGTGCAGGGCGGCGTCCTTGGCGGCCCGCGGCAGCGGCGCCAGCGTCGCCGACGCCTCCCGGGCCAGACCGGCCACCCGCAGGAAGTCTTCGCGCTCGCTCATCACCGTGCTCCTTCGTCTCCTCGCCGGTCCAAGATGACCAGATCATCGCGGTGGATGATCTCTCGCTGGTATTCGGGGCCCAGCTCGCGGGCCAGCCAGCGGGTGGAGCGGCCCATCAGGGCCGGGATCTCCCCCGCGTCATAGTTCACCAGACCGCGCGCCACCACGCGCCCTTCGCCATCGACCACGTCCACCGGGTCGCCGGCGGAGAAGTCGCCCTCCACGCCGGTGACCCCGGCCGGCAGCAGCGACTTGCGGCGCCGCACCACCGCGTCGACCGCCCCCGGGTCCAGGATCAGCCGGCCCTGGCCGGTGGTGGCGTGCGCCAGCCACAGCAGCCGGGTGGAGGGGCGCTGGGCCCGGGTGGGGTGGAAGTAGGTGCCGACCGGTTCGCCGGCCAGTGCGGCGGCGGCGGAGGCGGCGTTGGTGAGCACCACCGGGACGCTGGCGCCGCCGGCGATGCGGGCCGCCTCGACCTTGGTGACCATGCCGCCGGTGCCGACCCGCCCGGAGCCGCCGAGCTTGACGTCGGCCAGGTCGTCGGGGCCGTGCACGTCGGTGATGCGGCGGGCGTCGCCGTGGCGGGGGTCGCCGGTGTAGAGGGCGTCCACGTCCGACAGCAGGATCAGGGCGTCGGCGCGGACCAGGTGCGCCACCAGCGCCGCCAGCCGGTCGTTGTCGCCGAAGCGGATCTCGTCGGTGGCGACGGTGTCGTTTTCGTTGACGATCGGGACGATGCCCATCGCCAGCAGCTGCTCCAGGGCGCGGCGGGCGTTGCGGTGGTGGGCGCGCCGCATCAGGTCGTCGGCGGTCAGCAGCACCTGCCCGACGCGCATGCCGTAGCGGGCGAAGGAGGAGGTGTAGCGGGCCACCAGCAGTCCCTGGCCGACGCTGGCGGCGGCCTGCTGGGTGGCCAGGTCGGTGGGGCGGCGGGTCAGGCCGAGCGGGCCCATGCCGGCGGCGATGGCGCCGGAGGAGACGAACACGATCTGCCGGCCGGCGTTCTTGGCCGCCGCCAGCACGTCCACCAGCGCGTCGATGCGGTCGGCGTCGATGGTGCCCTGCGGGGTGGTCAGCGAGGACGAGCCGGCCTTGACCACCACCCGCCGGGCGCAGGCGATGGCCTCACGGATCCTGGGAGTCGCCGTCTCCGCTTCGATGATCATGCGTTTCCCCCGTTCGCCTCCGGCATGCCCTCAGACGCCGCCTTTTCCCTTCGTCGGCTCATGTGCGTGTGCGGTCTTGCGGTGCTCGGCGGGCTGAAGCCTTGCGGACGCAACGGACTCCTTTGCGGTGTGCTCGTTCATCGGCCCTCCAGCCGGTGGTCGGTGCCGCGCGGGCCGAGGGCCTGGGTCTGGCCGGCGGCGATCTCCGGCTCCCAGTCGAAGACCACCGCGTCGTCCTCGGTGCCGATCATGACGGTGGCGCCGGGTTTGGCGCCGGCCTCGGCCAGGGCCTCCTCCACGCCCAGCCGGGCCAGCCGGTCGGCCAGGTAGCCGACCGCCTCGTCGTTGGTGAAGTCGGTCTGGCGCAGCCAGCGCAGCGGCTTGGTGCCGCTGATCAGGTAGGTGTTGTCGCCCATCGGCTTGATGGTGAAGTCGGCGCCGGCGACCGGCTCGGGGCGGATCACCAGCCGGGTCGGCTCGGGGGGCGGCAGGCTGGCCCGGTAGGAGCGCACCATCTCGGCCATGGCGAACGACAGTTCGCGCAGCCCTTCGCGGGTGGCGGCGGAGACCTCGAAGACCTTCAGGCCGCGTTCTTCGAACTCCGGGCGGACCAGCTCGGCCAGCTCCCGGCCGTCCGGGACGTCGATCTTGTTGAGGGCGATCAGGCGGGGGCGGTCCGACAGCGGGCGCACGTGCTCGCCCAGCGCCCGGTCGTAGGCCTGCAGCTCCTTTTCGATGACCTCATAGTCGGTGAGCGGGTCGCGTCCGGGCTCCAAGGTGGCGCAGTCCAGGACGTGCACGATGGTGGAGGAGCGCTCGATGTGGCGCAGGAACTCCAGGCCCAGCCCGCGGCCGCGGCTGGCGCCCTCGATCAGGCCGGGCACGTCGGCGACGGTGAAGGTGGTGTCCCCGGCCTCCACCACCCCCAGGTTGGGGGTGAGCGTGGTGAACGGGTAGTCGGCGATCTTGGGGCGGGCCGCCGACAGCGCCGCGATCAGGGAGGACTTGCCGGCGCTGGGGAAGCCCACCAGCGCCACGTCGGCGACGCTCTTGAGCTCCAGGACGATGTCGAGCTTCTCGCCCTCCTCGCCCAGCAGCGCGAAACCGGGGGCCTTGCGTTTGGGGGAGGCCAGCGCCGCGTTGCCGAGCCCGCCCCGGCCGCCGCGGGCGACGACGAACCGGGTGCCCTCCCCCACCAGGTCGGCCAGCACCTGGCCGTCGGTGGTCATCACGACCGTGCCGTCGGGGACGGGCAGCACCACGTCCTCGCCGTCGGCCCCGTTGCGGTGCGAGCCCTGGCCGGGTTTGCCGTTGCCGGCCCGGCGGTGCGGGCGGCGGTGGTACTCCAGCAGGCTGGCGGTGCCGGTGTCGACGACCAGGATGACATCGCCGCCGCGGCCGCCGTTGCCGCCGTCGGGGCCGCCCAGCGGCTTGAACTTCTCCCGGTGGACCGAGGCGCAGCCATGCCCGCCGTCGCCCGCCGCGACGTGCAGCACCACCCGGTCAATGAACTGCGCGCCAGCGGCCATGGTGTCTCCTCGTGATGTGTCGCCTGTGCTCGGACCCTGTGCGGTGCGCTCGCCTGCTCTCAGCCGGCCCTTTGGCCGACATGGCAGAGGGCGGACCTGCCGGTCCGCCCTCTGTGCAACGCTTTCCGCAGGCGGACTACTCCGCCGCCGGGATGACGCTCACGGCCTTGCGGCCCCGGTAACGGCCGAACTGGACCGTCCCGGCGACCAGCGCGAACAGCGTGTCGTCGCCGCCGCGGCCCACGTTGCGGCCGGGGTGGAAACGGGTGCCGCGCTGGCGGACGAGGATCTCGCCGGCGTTGACCACCTGCCCGCCGAACCGCTTGACCCCCAGCCGCTTGGCGTTGGAGTCACGGCCGTTCCGGCTGGACGAGGCGCCCTTCTTGTGTGCCATCGGTCGACCTCCCTCTCACTCGCCGGACGTGATGCCGGTGACCTTGACCCGGGTGTAGGGCTGGCGGTGGCCCATCCGCCGCTTGTACCCGGTCTTGCTGCGGTAGTGCATGATGTTGATCTTCGGTCCCTTGACCGCGCCGAGCACCTCGGCGGTGACCTTGTACTTGGCCAGCTCGGCCGGGGAGGTCACGACATTGTCGCCGTCGACGACCAGCACGGCGGGGAAGGTCACGGTGGCGCCGACCTCCTGCTTGAGCTTGTCGACGGTGAGCACGTCGCCCGTGGTCACCTTCTCCTGCCTGCCGCCTGCGCGGACAATCGCGTACACCGCGGAAACCCTTCGTTACTCGCGCGCTTCCGGAATCAACCGGTCCCACACGTGGTCTTCACCAGCCCTCGGTTGAGGGCCTGCCTCCGGCTGCGACCGAAGGCGGCACGCACGAGGGAGGGGTTCCCTCGGCGCTCTTTGCTTTCGCCTCGCCGGCTGCGGCGAGGGCCGCCCCGAGCATCCGCGATCCGGTTCGCAGCCCTCACGGAGACCCGAGTGCACAAGTCAACGGCCGCGTCGTCGGACACGGCACTGTTCCCAAGATATCCAGGGAACGTCCCTAGGGTACATGGAGAACGACCCGGCCGCGCACACGCGGGCCCGATCGCCCTCGGCCCGGCGCGTGCCGGGGGCGTCCCGCTCGTGCCGCCGCCGGTCGTGGGCGGCGGCACGAGCGGGGGCGGTCAGCTCTCTGCGGAGCCCGCGACCTCGGCCTTGTCCTTGGTCTTGGCCCGGGAGCGGCGGACCCGGCGGCGTCCGTTGCCGGCGGCCGCATCCGGCACCTCGACCGGCGGCTCGGCCGTCTCCGCCTCGGCCGTCTCCACGGCGGCGGGAGCGGCCTGCGGGACCTCCGCAACGGTCTGCGCGGGCTCCTGAGCCGGTTCCCCGGCCGGCTGGGCGGGCTCGGCGGAGGCGGCCTGCGTCTCCTGCTCGCGCTTGGCCGCGGCGCGTTTTTCGGCCTCGTGCTTGGCGAGCTTCTCCTCGACGGCCCGCTCCACGTCCCCCTTGCGCTTGCGGCGGCGGCCGCCCGACTTGTCGGAGCCGTGCTCGACCGGGGTGGTCTGAATGTGGATGCCGCGGCCGTTGCAGCACTCGCAGGGCTCGGAGAAGGCCTCCAGCAGGCCCTGGCCGACCCGCTTGCGGGTCATCTGCACCAGGCCCAGCGAGGTCACCTCGGCCACCTGGTGCTTGGTGCGGTCCCGCGACAGGCACTCCAGCAGCCGGCGCAGCACCAGCTCCCGGTTGCTCTCCAGCACCATGTCGATGAAGTCGATGACGATGATGCCGCCGATGTCGCGCAGCCGCAGCTGGCGGACGATCTCCTCGGCCGCCTCCAGGTTGTTGCGAGTGACGGTCTCCTCCAGGTTGCCGCCTTGGCCGGTGAACTTGCCGGTGTTGACGTCCACCACGGTCATCGCCTCGGTGCGGTCGATGACCAGGGAGCCGCCGCTGGGCAGCCAGACCTTGCGCTCCAGCGCCTTGGCGATCTGCTCGTCGATGCGGTAGGCGCTCAGCACGTCCTGGTCGGACTCCCAGCGTTCCAGCCGCTCGGCCAGGTGCGGGGCGACGTAGCCGACGTACTCGGAGACCATGTCCCAGGCGGTGTCGCCGGAGACCACCAGCTTGCTGAAGTCCTCGTTGAAGATGTCGCGGACGACCCGGATGGTCAGGTCCGGCTCGCCGTGCAGCAGCGCCGGGGCGCTGGCGGTCTTGGCCTGCTTGTGGATGTGCTCCCACTGGGCCGACAGCCGCGCGATGTCGCCGGCCAGCTCTTCTTCGGTGGCGCCCTCGGCGGCGGTGCGCACGATCACCCCGGCGTTGTCCGGCATGATCTTCTTGAGCACCTGCTTGAGCCGGCTGCGCTCCTTGTCGGGCAGCTTGCGGCTGATGCCGGTCATCGACCCGTCCGGCACGTACACCAAATAGCGGCCGGGCAGGGAGATCTGGCTGGTCAGCCGGGCGCCCTTGTGCCCCACCGGGTCCTTGGTGACCTGCACCAGCACCGACTGGCCGGACTTGAGGGCCTGCTCGATGCGGCGCGGCTGCCCCACCAGCCCGGCCACGTCCCAGTTGACCTCGCCGGCGTACAGGACGGCGTTGCGGCCCTTGCCGATGTCGACGAAGGCGGCCTCCATCGACGGCAGCACGTTCTGGACCTTGCCGAGGTAGACGTTGCCGACGTACGACTGGTGGCTGGCCCGGTCCACATAGTGCTCCACCAGCACGCCGTCCTCCAGGACGGCGATCTGGGTGCGCTCGCCGCGCTGGCAGATCACCATCACCCGCTCCACCGACTCGCGGCGGGCCAGAAACTCCGACTCGGTGATCACCGCGGGGCGGCGGCGGCCCTGCTCGCGGCCCTCCCGGCGGCGCTGCTTCTTGGCCTCCAGGCGGGTGGAGCCCTTGACGGCCTGCACCTCGTCGGTGACGTCGCGCAGCTCGCGGGGCGGGCGGACGTGCACCACGGTGTTCGGCGGGTCGTCGGGGGCCTGCTCCTCCACCTCGGCCGTGCCGGAGCGGCGGCGACGCCGGCGGCGCCGGCGGCTGGTGCCGGTGGTGGCGGGGGCGGCGCCCGCCGCTTCGGTGTCCTCGGCGCCCTCCGGCGCCGCCTCGGCCGTCTCACCCTCGGGCTGCTCGGCGCCGGCCGTCTCGCCACCGCCCTCCTCGGCGGTCTCCGGCTCGGCCTCGGGCTGCTCGCCGGGACGGGCCTGCCGGTCCTCCTCTGCGGCCTCGGCCTGCTGCTCTTCGGTCCCTTCCGCGGCCTCCGGCTCGCCGTCGGCGCTCTCTTCGGCCTTCTCACCGCCCTTGTCGGCGGACTTGCCGCGGCCCCGGCCGCCCCTGCGGCGGCGCCGGCGGCGGCGCAGGGCGGTCCCCTCGTCCTCCTCGTCGAGGTCGACCGGCTCGATGTCCTCGCTTTCGTCCTCGACGACGGCGGCGTGCTTGGGCGGCACCTCGGCCTTGGGGATGGGCTGCGGCGGCTGGAAGACCACCATGGGGGGCTGGAAGGTGACCGAGGGGACCGTCGGGGTCTCCGGCTGGGCCGGCACGTCGAGGGTGGGGACGGGGGGCACCAGCGGAACGGGCGGCGGCGGCCCGGCGGGCCGGTACGCCGCGCCCTCGTGGGAGGGCTCGGTGGTCTGCACGGCGCTCACCGCCCCGAAGGGGGAGCGCACCGGGTCGATCGTTTCCTTCGCCGCTTCCGCCGCCTCGGGCTCGTCGTGGTCCGGCTCTTGGGCGGTCTCCTCTTCGTCCCGGGCGGACTGCGGCCGGGGCACCGCCGCCGGCTCCTGCGGGGCGGGCTCGGCGTCCGGCCGCTCTACCGCGGCTTCGTCCCCCTCGGCGGCGGCTTCGGCCGGCTCCTCCGCTTCCTGGGCATGTTCTGCCTGCTCTGCGGCGGTCTCCGGCGGTACCGGCTCGGCGTCCTGCCGTTCTGCGGCGGCCTCGGCCTGCTCCTCGGTGGTCTCCGGCTGCTCTTCGGCGCCGTCGGTCTGCTCCGCCGACGCCCCGGCCGGCTCATCGCCCTCTTCCGGGGCGGGTTCCGCCTGGGCTTGGGCGGTCTCGGTCTGCTCGGTGGCCGGCTCCTGCCGGTCCCGGTCCGCTCCCGTCGCTTCGGTCCGCGGCGTGGCCGAAGCGGCCGGGCTGATCACCGCGGGGATGTCATCGATCTCCGGGGGCGGGCCGGCCGGCCGGCTGGCCGCGCGGCGCCGCCCGGAGCGGACCGTGGTGATCACGGGGCTACCGGTGGTCGTTTCGGCGGGACTCCCGGTGCCGGCCGAGTCGTTGTCGTTCTCGCGGTCGTTTTCGCGCATGCGGGCAATCTCCCGTCAGGCTCCCGGGCGCTACCGGACGGTCCGCCATGGGCGGTCCGGCACGGTGCGCCGCGCGGGAGCGCTCTCCGTCAGTCATCGTCGCCGCCGTCGCCTGGACCCCGGTCCGGTGACGACGGCACAAGTCGTCTTGGGCACGCCCGGCCGTCCCTGAAGGGGCGCGGCGCGTCTGTGCGCCCCCGCCCCGGTGAAGTGGCTCCGTGAACACCACGGGGCCGCTCCTATCGCCGGGCGCTGACGACGTCCACGCTCCCGGTGCCCGCCGGCCGCTGTGGCACGGCCCCGTCGGCCGCTTCGGCGTCGTCGCCGGGCGATGGCACGGCGGCGTCCCGGTCGGGATCCAGCGGGTCCGCCAGCTCACCGGTACCTTCGTCCAGGGGCCCCTGCGCCAGCCGGGTCACCAGCGGCGGTGACGGCGGCGCCAGGTCTGCGACCTGTCGCAGTCCGGCGAGGACGTCGTCAGGCCGAACGGCATGATCGACATGCCGAACAACCATTCGAAGTATCGCAGAAGGGCCGTCGGCCGTCTTCGACGCGCCGCGGTCCAGCTCGCAGACGGCTACTGCGGCTCGCGCATCGAAACGGCGGCGTCCCTTCTTGGTCAGGCGTTCGACCTCGACCCGCTCGGCGGCCAGGAAAGCGGCGACCGCCTGCTCGGCGGCATCGGGGTGCACCCCGTCCAGCCGGACCCGCCATGCCGATGCCTGCAGCCGGTCCGCCAGCGAGGTGCCCGCCGGGGCGACCACCGCGTCCAAGGCGTCCAGGCCCGCCGGCAACGCCGCATCGAGGTCGGCCCGCACCTGCTCAGGGTCACAGGCGCGGGTCAGCCCGAGTTCGAGGTACTCAGCCTCGCTGGCCACCCCTGTCGGAGCCGCTCCCAGGTACGAGATCTTCGGGTGCGGGGTGAATCCGGCGCTGAACGCCACAGGGATCCCGGCGCGCCGCACCGCGCGTTCCACGGCCCGGGATATATCGCGCTGGCTGGTGAAGCGCATCCTGCCGCGCTTGGCGTAGCGCACGCGCAGGCGCTGGATCACGGGAGCCGGCGCTGGACCGTCCGGCATGGGTGCCAGGGTCTTAGTCCTTCCTACTCGTGTCGAGTCGAAAACGTCTGCCTCCAGGGTAAGGCCCATCCGGCGCACTCGTACCCCGAGGCGACGCCCCGTGACGGATGCGGCCGGTGGTGCACCGCAACAACTGTGACGCCCGAGCACCGGCGTCAGTTGACGCTCCGGGTGATCACACCACGGTGAGCGGCAGCAGCTTGCGGCCGGTCGGGCCGATCTGGATCTCGGTGCCCATGGTGGGGCACACCCCGCAGTCATAGCAGGGCGTCCACCGGCAGTCCTCGACCTCGACCTCCTCCAGGGCGTCCTGCCAGTCCTGCCACAGCCACTCGCGGTCCAGCCCGGCGTCCAGGTGGTCCCAGGGCAGCACCTCGACCTCGTCCCGCTCGCGCAGGGTGTACCAGTCCAGGTCCACCGGCTCGTCGGCCAGGGCCTTCTCGGCGCAGGCCACCCAGCGGTCGTAGGAGAAGTGCTCGCTCCAGCCGTCGAAGCGGCCGCCGTCCTCCCACACCGCGCGGATGATCTTGCCGACCCGGCGGTCGCCGCGCGACAGCAGCCCTTCGATGATGGACGGCTTGCCCTCGTGGTAGCGCAGCCCGATGGCCCGGCCGTACTCGCGGTCGCGGCGCAGCTCATCGCGCAGGGCGCGCAGCCGGCGGTCGATGGTCTGGTGGTCGCACTGGGCGGCCCACTGGAAGGGGGTGTGCGGCTTGGGCACGAACCCGCCGATGGAGACCGTGCAGCGGATGTCGCGGCGGCCGGTGACCTCGCGGCCGGCGGCGATGACGCGGCGGGCCATGTCGGCGATGGCCAGCACGTCCTCGTCGGTCTCGGTGGGCAGGCCGCACATGAAGTACAGCTTGACCTGCCGCCAGCCGCTGGCGTAGGCGGCGGTGACGGTGCGGATCAGGTCCTCCTCCGACACCGTCTTGTTGATCACCCGGCGCAGCCGTTCCGAGCCGCCCTCCGGGGCGAAGGTCAGCCCCGAGCGCCGCCCGTTGCGGGAGAACTCGTTGGCCAGCTCGATGTTGAAGGCGTCCACGCGGGTCGACGGCAGCGACAGCGAGGTGTTGGTGCCCTCGTAGCGGTCGGCCAGGCCCTTGGCGATGTCGGCGATCTCGCTGTGGTCGGCGCTGGACAGGCTCAGCAGCCCGACCTCGGTGAAACCGGACTGCTTGAGTCCGTTGTCCACCATCTCGCCGATGGTGGTGATCGACCGTTCCCGCACCGGGCGGGTGATCATGCCGGCCTGGCAGAACCGGCAGCCGCGGGTGCAGCCGCGGAAGATCTCCACGCTGTAGCGCTCGTGGACGGTCTCGGCCAGCGGCACCAGCGGCTTTTTGGGGTACGGCCAGGCGTCCAGGTCCATCACGGTGTGCTTGGCCACCCGCCAGGGCACCCCCGGCCGGTTGGGCGCCACCCGCTGGATGCGCCCGTCCGGCAGGTAGGTCACGTCGTAGAACTTGGGCACGTACACGCCGCCGGAGGCGGCCAGCCGCATCAGCAGCTCATCGCGCCCGCCGGGCCGGCCCTCGGCCTTCCACTCGCGGACCACCTCGGTGATGGCCAGCACGACCTCCTCGCCGTCGCCGAGCACGGCCGCGTCCAGGAAGTCGGCGATGGGCTCGGGGTTGAAGGCGGCGTGCCCGCCGGCGATCACGATCGGGTGCTCGTCGGTGCGGTCGGCCGCCTCCAGCGGGATGCCCGCCAGGTCCAGGGCGGTCAGCAGATTGGTGTAGCCCAGCTCGGTGGCGAAGCTGACGCCCAGCAGGTCGAAGGCCCCCACCGGCCGGTGCGCGTCCACGGTGAACTGCGGGATGCCGTGCTCGCGCATCAGCTTCTCCATGTCGGGCCACACCGAGTAGGTGCGTTCGGCGAGCACGCCCTCCCGCTCGTTGAGGATTTCGTAAAGAATCTGGATGCCCTGGTTGGGCAGGCCCACCTCGTAAGCGTCCGGGTACATCAGCGCCCACCGGACCTCGGCCGCGTCCCAGTCCTTGACCTGGGAGTTCAGCTCCCCGCCGACGTACTGAATCGGCTTGCTGACGCGCGGGAGCAGCGGCTCCAGACGCGCGAAGAGCGATTCGACGGGCATGTGGAGGTCCTCCGGAATCAGAAATGGGATCAACTCCTCACCCTAACGCGCCCGCGGGCGTGACCTGGTTCGCCGCGGCGATGCGCCTTAAGCCGGGAAGGGACGGGCGCGCAGATGGACGGCCTGCAACAGGCCGAGGGCGATCATGTTGGCGAACGTGGCCGAGCCGCCGTAGGACACCAGCGGCAGCGGCAGCCCGGTGATCGGCATGATGCCCAGCGTCATCCCGATGTTCTCAAAGGTCTGAAAGCCCAGCCAGCACACCACCCCGGCGGCCACCAGGGCGCCGAACGGGTCGGCCGCGGCGGTGGCGATGCGCAGCCCCCGCCACAGCACCACTCCCAGCAGCCCGATGAGCAGGGCGCTGCCGATGAAGCCGAGCTCCTCGCCGGCCACGGTGAAGATGAAGTCGGTCTGCTGCTCGGGCACGAAATGGCCGCCGGTCTGCTCGCCCTCGAACAGGCCCTTGCCGGTCAGCCCGCCCGAGCCGACCGCGATGCGGGCCTGCTGGGCGTTGTAGCCGGCGCCGCGCGGGTCGGCCTCCGGGTCGATGAACGCGGTGAAGCGGGCGATCTGGTACGGCTTGAGCAGGCCGAAGAACCAGACGGCGAAGGCGGCCAGCACGGCGGCCCCCGCCAGCCCGGCCAGCCAGCGCTTGCGCACGCCCGCCACCGCCAGCATCCCCATCACCACGGCGCCGAACACCATCGTGGTGCCCAGGTCCGGCTGGGCCAGCACCAGCACCGCCGGCCCGCCGGCCAGCGCCAGCGCCAGCACGATGTCGCGGCCGCCGGGACCGGAGTCGGTGTCGCGGGGCTCGCCGTCGCGGGGCTCGGCCAGCAGCATCGCCAGCAGCACCACCAGGCCCACCTTGGCGAACTCCGAAGGCTGCACCTGGAAGCCGCCGCCCAGCACGATCCAGGAGTGGGAGCCGTTGATGGTCTCCCCCAGCGGGGACAGCACCGCCACCAGGCCGACGCAGGCCAGCCCGTAGACGATCGGCGCATAAGCGCGCAGCAGCCGGTAGTCCAGCATCGCCACCACGCCGCCCAGGATGAGGCCCAGCGCCAGGTTGAGCAGGTGCCGTTTGACGAAGCCGTTGGGGTCCCTGCCCTGTTCGGCCAGCTCGGCGAAGGTCGCCGAGCGCACCAGCAGGGCGCTGAGCACCGACAGCGCCACCACGGCCGTGATGAGCTTCCAGTCCAGCCGGCGCAGCGCGACCAGGCGGTGCCGCCAGGTCTGGCGGGCCCCGTAGCCTTCCACCACGTCGGCGGCGCCGATACCCCCGATCATGACGCCTCCCCTTTCGCCGGCCTCACGGGGCGGTCCCCTCGGGCGCGCCCACCGTGCCGTCCTCGCGGAGCTTGGGCAGCCTGTCGGGCAGCCGCCCGCCGGGCAGGGCCGCCTTCTTGCCGTTCAGCCCGTACATCGCCTCCCAGATCTCCCGGACCGCCGGGGCGGCGTAGGTGCCGCCGGTGCCGGACTGGGAGACCATCGCCACCACCACGAAGCGGGGCTTGTCGACCGGGCCGAAGGAGGCGAACCAGGCGGTGTCGCCCTTGCCGTAGACCTCGGCGGTGCCGGTCTTGCCGGCCACCTCGACCTTGTCGAACTCAAAGCCGTTGAAGGCACCGGCCGCGGTGCCGGTCTTGGGGACGTCCGCCAGGGCCCGGCGGATGTAGGCCAGGACCTTGCCGTCGACCGGCAGTTCCTTGGGCTCGGGCGGGTCGATCCGGCGCACCAGCGTGCCGTCGGGGCGGATCACCGCCAGCCCCACCCGCGGCACCACCAGCTTGCCGCCGTTGGCCAGCGCCGCGTACGCCCTGGCCAGCTGCAGCGGGGTGACCAGCACATCGCCCTGGCCGATGGAGAAGTTGGCGGCGTCACCGGGCCGCCACACATACCCTTCGGCGCAGTGCTCGACGGCGATGGCCTTCAGGTAGGCCGCCCGCGCGGGGTCGGTGCGGGCCACCTCCGGGTAGCCGGTCTTGGCGGCCTTGCAGGTGTCGTCCTTGGTGGCCTCCCAGTACTCCCTCTTCCAGGTGCGGTCGGGGATGCGGCCGGCGGCCTCGCCGGGCAGGTCGATGCCGGTGCGCGAGCCGAACCCGAAGTTGCGCGCCATGGCCTGCATCGGGTCCTTGGGGTTCTTGACCGGGCGGGTGCCGCCGTCGCGCAGCCACGCCTCGTAGGCGAACTTGTAGAAGATCGTGTCGCAGGAGACCACCAGCGCCCGGTGCAGGTTCATGTTGCCGTGCGCCTGGCCTTCGAAGTTGCGAAAAGCGCGGTTGCCGACCTGGTAGGAGCCCGGGCACGGGTAGATGCCGTGCAGGTCGTAGCCGTCGTGGACGGCCGCCGCCACTGAGGAGATCTTGAAGGTGGAGGCGGGCGGGAACAGGCCCTGGATGGCGCGGGAGATCAGCGGCTGCCCCCGGGACTTGCCCAGCAGCGCGTCGTATTCGGCCTGGGAGATGCCGCCGATCCAGACGCTGGGGTCGTAGGTGGGGTAGCTGGCCAGCGCCACCACCCGGCCGGTGCGCGCGTCCATCACCACGGCGGCCGCCGAGTCGGCCTTGGAGCCGGCGGCGCGGGCCTTGCGGACGGCGCCTTCGATGGCCTTTTCGGCGGCGGCCTGCACCTTGGCGTCCAGGCTGGTCACCAGGGACGAGCCGGGAACGGGGGGCTGCTCCCCGGCGGTGCCGGTGACCCGGCCCTGGCTGTCGACCAGCACCTTGCGGACGCCCGGTTCACCGCGCAGGTCGGCGTCGTAGGTCGCCTCCAGCCCGTCCCGGCCGATCAGGTCCACCTGGCTGTAGCCGGTGACCTTCAGGTTGCGCCGCTTGTCCAGCTCTTCTTGGGTGATGGGCTGCAGGTAGCCCAGGGTCTGCGCGGCCGAGGAGCCCTCTGGGCGCGGGTACTCGCGGACGGCCTGGACCTGCGCGATCACCCCCGGGTAGTCCTCGGCGCGCTCCATGATCTGCAGCGCCTTCTTGGGGTCCACCCGGTCGTCCACCGGGATCGGCTGGTACGGCGAGCCGGGCCAGCAGGGACGTTTGACGGTCGGCGAGCACAGCCGGATGCGTTTTTCCAGGTCCTCCCGGGTGGTGCCGAGCGTTTCGGCCAGGCGGGTCAGCACCGCCCTGCCGCCGTCGTCCATGCGCGACAGCACGGTCTTGTCCACCGAGACGACCAGGGCGGTGCGGTTGCGCACCAGCGGCCGGCCGTGCACGTCGAGGATCATGCCGCGCACGGCCGGGACGACGATGTCGCGGATGCGGTTCTGGGCTGCGACCTGGCGATAGTGCTCGCCGTTGACCACCTGCAGGTTCCACAGCCGTCCCAGCAGCACCAGCAGCATCGCGACGACCACGATGTGCAAGATCACTAGCCGGGAATGCGTCTTGGGGTTCATCGCTCACATCCGAGACAGCGCACGGTAGCGGGCGGGCGGCAGGTCGAAGCGGTCGCGGGCGCGTTCGCGTTCATAGCGGCGCATCGCCCGCAGCACCGCCCACACCACGAACGGGCTGGCCAGCACGTCGTAGACGACCTGCAGCGGCACCACGCGGGCGACGATGTGCCAGTCGGCGCGCGGGTCGCCCAGCATCATGCCGACCCCGGCGTACAGCACCGTGCCGGCCAGCGCGCCGACCGCCACCGCAAAGAACGGCACCACCGCCGAGCGGTCCATCTCATCGCTGGCCAGCCCGCACAGGTAACCGATCACGCAGTAGACCAGGGCGTAGCGGCCGATGGTGTGGTCGGCGGGCGGGACGATGTCGGCGGCCAGCCCGGCGCCGAACCCGGCGACCACGCCCATCAGCGGGCCGCAGGTCAGCGCCAGCGCCACCACGCTCAGCAGCACCAGATCCGGGGTGACCGCGCCCGGCAGCGGCAGCCGGTTGGCCACCGACACCTGCAGCACCAGCGCCACCACGATCACCACCGCCGCGGTCAGGTTCCGTCCCGTCGGCGACACATCGCTGGCAGTCAGCACGTTCAGTCCCTCACGTTCGGTGTCCTGGCGGCCTTGGGCGACTTCGACGGCCTGGGGCTTTCGCTCGGTTCGGGGGTCTGAGCGGGCGTGGGCGTCACCACCGGTTTCGGCTTGGGCGGCAGCACGGCGTCACGGGGGTCGGACTTGGGCGGCGCGACCACCACGCCCACCACGTCCAAGGTGGTGAAACGCACGAACGGGCGGACGTAGGCGGTGCGGGTGAGAGAGCCCAGCGACTTCTCCACACGCTCGATCGTCCCGATCGGCACCCCCGGCACATAGGGGCGTTCGCCCTGAGAACCGAGGGTCACCAGGCGCTGGCCGGGTTGCAGCGGGGCGTTGGCGTTCAGCAGCTGGAAACGCAGCGGGGTGGCGTCGCCGCGGCCCAGCCCGCGGCGGCCCACGCCCTGCACCACGCCGATCTCCTTGGAGTCCTCCAGCCGGCTGCCCACCGTGGAGGAGGCGTCGGTGGCCAGCAGCACCGTGGCGGTGGCCGGGCCGACCCGGATCACCCGGCCGACCAGCCCTTCGGCGGTCATCACGGTCATGTCGGGCCGCACCCCGCTGCTGCTGCCGACGTCGATGGTGACGGTGTCCTCCAGGCCCTGCCCGGCGGAGATCACCTGGGCCGGGACGATCTTGTAGCCGCCCAGCCCGGCCGCCCCCAGCAGCCGCTCCAGCTGGGCCGCCCGGTCGGCGTCGATGCGCTGGGCGCGCAGCTGCTCGCGCAGCCGCTGGTTCTCCCGCTCCAGCCGCTCGGCGCGGCGGCGCTCGCCGGGCGCGTCGGTGATGGCGTCGAAGGCGTTGCCGACCGGGCGGACCACCGCCGCCGACACCCGCTCGATCGGCCCGAAGAACGCCTCGCCCGCACTGCGCAGCCCGCGCAACGGCGAGTTCTCCCCGCCGCGGTAGTCAACGGTGATCAGCACCAGCGCGATGATCAGCAGGGTGCCGAACACCACGCGAGTGCGCCGGGTGTCTCTCACCGCCGGGCCTCCCGTTCGTGTCCAAGGCCGCCGGCACGTTCCTCGCCGGCGGCCTTCGTCTTCGGTTGTGCGAACTGGGGGCGTGGGGTCAGTGAACCTTCGTCGACACCTGGCCCCAGGGACCGGGAACGGAGGGCTCGGCGGCGCCCGGCGCAATCGTCACCTTGGGTCACCGCCTCACCCCTGACCGTGACCTACCCGTTCCGGCCCGTGAAAAAAGGTGTTCAGTGTCTAGGTTCGGGAACGAGGACGTCGCGCAGCGCCTCGAAGTCCTCCACGCACTTGCCGGTGCCGAGCACCACCGAGTCCAGCGGGTTGTCGACCAGGTGGATGGGCATCCCGGTCTCCTCCCGCAGCCGCTCGTCCAGGTTCTTCAGCAGCGCGCCGCCGCCGGTGAGCGCGATGCCGCGGTCCATGATGTCGCCGGACAGCTCCGGCGGGCACTTGTCGAGGGTGGTCTTGACCGCGTCCACGATGGCGTTGACCTGTTCCTCGATGGCGCGGCGGACCTCCTCGGCGGAGATCACCACGGTCTTGGGCAACCCGGTGACCAGGTCCCGGCCGCGGATCTCGGCGTTGGGCTCATCATCGCCGCTGGGGTAGGCCGAGCCGATGGCGATCTTGATCTCCTCGGCGGTGCGCTCCCCCAGCATCAGGGAGTACTCCTTCTTGGAGAAGGCGATGATGGCCTGGTCGATCTCGTCCCCGCCGACCCGCACCGACTGGCTGGTGACGATGCCGCCCAGGGAGATGATGGCCACCTCGGTGGTGCCGCCGCCGATGTCGACGACCATGTTGCCGGTCGGCTCCCAGACCGGCAGCCCGGCGCCGATCGCGGCGGCCATGGGCTCCTCGATGATGTAGACCCGGCGGGCGCCGGCCTGGTAGCCGGCCTCCTTGACGGCGCGCTGCTCCACCCCGGTGATCCCGCTGGGCACCGCCACCACGATGCGCGGCTTGGCGAAGTGCCGTCGCTTGTGCACCTTCTGGATGAAGTAGCGCAGCATGCGCTCGGTGACGTCGAAGTCGGCGATCACGCCGTCCTTGAGGGGGCGGACCGCCACGATGTTGCCGGGAGTGCGGCCGATCATCCGCTTGGCCTCGATGCCCACCGCGTGGATCTTGCCGGTGTTGGTGTTGATCGCCACCACGGAGGGCTCGTTGAGCACGATACCGCGTCCGCGCACATAAACCAATGTGTTCGCCGTGCCCAGGTCGACCGCCATGTCCCGGCCGAGAAACGACAGCTTGTTACCCATGAAGAAAGGGAGCCCTCTCATAACTGGCGGACGTGCAGAGCGGCATACCCATCGTAACGCGCCGCAACCCGGTGGGGCAGACGCGACGCTGCCCCACCATGCCCGAATAATCGCCGATGAGCAGGCGAATTTCACGCCGACACACGCGCCATGACGCGAACACGCGCGGACGGGCCGTTGCGGCCCCCGCGCGTGTCCGTCCTCGGCCTGCGCCCGCCGGCGCCCGACTGGTCTCAGGCCAGCTCGGGGAAGAACAGCTTGATCTCGCGGGCGGCGGACTCCGGCGAGTCGGAGCCGTGCACGATGTTCTCGCCGATCTCCAGGGCGTGGTCGCCGCGGATGGTGCCCGGGGCGGCCTTGACCGGGTCGGTGGCGCCGGCCAGGGCGCGGAACGCCTCGATCGCCCGGGGGCCCTCCACCACCATGGCCACCAGCGGGCCGCCGGTGATGAAGTCGACCAGCTCGCCGAAGAAGGGGCGCTCGCGGTGCTCGCCGTAGTGGTCCTCGGCGGTCTCCCGGGACAGCGTGCGCATCTCCATCGCGATGATCTTCAGGCCCTTGCGCTCGATGCGCGAGATGACATCGCCCACGACACCGCGCCGGACGCCGTCGGGCTTGACCAGGACCAGGGTGCGCTCGGACACGACAGATTCTCCTCAGATAGCCTTCTGGAACGCTCGATGCCGGCCCCGCCGGCGGGGTGCCGGCCCGCAACGACGGTTGCGCGCGAAGCCTACCCGGAACCGGGGCGGTGCCTCACGGTGAGCGCACGCCCGGCGCCGGTCCGGCGCGGCGGGCGGGGCGCCGCGGGCCGGCCGCGCCGGGGTGGGCACCCGGCGCCGCCGCGGTCCGTGCAAAGAACCCCACCGCTGCGGACCGTTACCGGACGAGAACACTCAACGCACTTCCACCGTTCCTCTACAAGGACTTTTCCAGAGATTTTCTCAGCATGTGAGAAGATGGAAGTGTGGCATTACCGAACGTGCCGGACGCTTCCTTATCAAGACGCCGGGAATCTCATTGTTCTGCTTTGCGGCTCACCGAACGGCCGAGCCATAGCGAGGTGACCCACAGCGCGCCGAAAAGAGCGCCGAGGAAGAACATGGTGGGAACCATGAATCCGGCCGCGATCATCAGGATCTGCAGCAGGCTGCCGGCCGCGACCGCCCACCGGCGGCGCACCAGCCCGGCCAGCAGCAGCGCGGCCACCGCCAGCGTGCCGCACACCAGCCCGGCGGTCCGGCCGCCGGTCCCCTGGACCACCACGGCCACCGGGATCGCCAGCCCGATCACCACCGCCTCGCAGGCCAGCACCGACGCCAGCAGCGAGGTCGGGCGCGGCGGCGCCTGCGGTGCCCGGTTGCTCATCGTCTCTCCTCCACGCGCAGCAGGGTGCGCGCCTCGCCCGCGGTGACCACCGACCCGGTGATCAGCACGCCCGCTCCCTGGTACTCGCCGGTCTCCTCGGCCAGGGCGACGGCCCGGTCGATGGCGTCGTCCAGCCGGTCTATCACGTGCACCCGCTCGGCGCCGAAGATGCCCTCGGCCAGCTCGCCCAGCTGCCGGGGCGGCATCGAACGGTGCGAGGTGTTGCGGGTGACGATCAGCTCGGTCAGCACCGGCTCGAGCTGCTCCAGCATGCCGGCCACGTCCTTGTCGCCGGCGGCGGCGACCACCCCGATCAGGCGGGTGAAGCCGAAGTCCTCGGTGATGGCGTTCACCGTGGCGGACATGCCGGCGGGGTTGTGCGCCGAGTCGATCAGCACGGTGGGCCCGGTGCGGGCGATCTCCAGCCGTCCGGGCGAGGTGACCTTGGCGAACGCCGAGCGCACCAGGGCCGGGTCCAGCTGGCCGTGGTCGCCTTCGAAGTCCTCGCCGGCGGCGATGCGGGTGGCGGCCGACAGGTCGCCGCCGGTCCGCGAGGGCGCCCCGCTGGCGAACGCCTCCACCGCCGCCAGCGCGCAGGCGGCGTTGCCGGCCTGGTGCGACCCGAACAGCGGCAGGAAGATCTCCTCATAGACCCCGTGCAGCCCCTGCAGCCGCAGCTGCTGGCCGCCCACCGCCAGATCGCGGCCGAGCACCCCGAACTCCATGCCCTCGCGGGCCGCGGTGGCGCCCACCTCCACGACCCGGCGCAGCAGCACCTGGGCGACGGGCAGCTGCTGCTGGGCCAGCACCGCGATCGCGCCGGGCTTGATGATCCCGGCCTTCTCGGCGGCGATGTCCTCGATGGTGGGGCCGAGGTGGCGCAGGTGGTCCAGGGAGATGGGGGTGACCACCGAGACGGTGCCGTCGGCCACGTTGGTGGCGTCCCAGACCCCGCCCATGCCGACCTCGATCACCGCCACGTCCACCGGGGCGTCGGCGAACACCGCGTACGCCATGGCGGTCAGCGTCTCGAAGTACGACAGGGGACGTTCGTGCTTGGCGTCCACCATCTCCAGGTAGGGCGCCACGTCCCGGTAGGCGGCGACGAACGCCTCCTCGCTGATGGGCTCCCCGTCGACCACGATCCGCTCGCGCATCGTGGTCAGGTGCGGACTGGTGGACAGCCCGGTGCGCAGCCCGCGTTCACGCAGCAGCGTCTCGATCATCCGGGCGGTGCTGGACTTGCCGTTGGTGCCGGTCACATGGATCACCGGGTAGGCGTCCTGCGGCCGGCCCAGCAGGTCCATCAGGTCCGCGATGCGGTCCAGGGTGGGGTCGAACTTCCACTCCACCCCCCGCGCCATGATCGCGGCCACGGTGGACCGGTAATCGTCGAGGTGGGGATCTGACACGCGCAAAGCCTACTCACCCACAGGACCTGCTCACTCACCCACGGGAGGACGCGGCCCCGGCGGCCGGCCGCCGGGGCCGTCACGGCCGCCGGGAGGCTAGGCGGTCGGCAACGCGGCCAGCTGGGCCTCCAGGCGGGCGATGTCGGATTCGGCCTGGGCCAGGCGGTCGCGGGTCTTGGCCACCACGGCCTCGGGCGCCTTGGCCAGGAAGTCGGCGTTGCCCAGCTTGCGGCGGGCCTGCTCGACCTCTTTGCGGGCGGCGGCCAGATCCTTTTCCAGCCGTTTGCGCTCGGCGGCCACATCGATGGCGCCGGCGGTGTCCAGGCGCACGGTGACGCCCTCCACCTGCAGGGAGGCGGTGGCCGCGAAGGACTCCCCGGGCGGGTTCAGCCGCAGCAGGGAGCGGACGGCCTGCTCGTGGGCCGCCAGCGGGGAGCCGGCGAACTCCAGCGCGGCGGCGACCCGCTGACCGGGCTTGAGCCCTTGGTCGGCGCGGAACCGGCGGACCTCGGTGACCAGGCGCTGCAGGGACTCCAGCAGCATCTCGGCGTCCTTGTTCACCAGCTCCTGGGCCGGGGCCGGCCAGGCGGCGGTGACCAGGGTCTGCTCGCCGGTCAGCGAGGTCCACAGCTCCTCGGTGACGAACGGGACGATCGGGTGCAGCAGCCGCAGCAGCTTGTCGAGGACCTCGCCGAGCACCCGGCGGGTGGCCTCGGCGCGCTCGTCCTGCAACTGGACCTTCGCCAGCTCCACGTACCAGTCGCAGACCTCGTCCCAGGCGAAGTGGTAGAGGGCCTCGCACGCCTTGGCGAACTCGAAGTCCTCCATGTGCCGGTCGACTTCGGCGATGACGTGCTGCAGGCGCGAGAGGATCCAGGCGTCGGCGTCCGACAGCTCCTGCGGCAGCTCCCCGCGCACGTGGGCGCCGTTCATCAGGGCGAAGCGGGTGGCGTTCCACAGCTTGTTGCAGAAGTTGCGCGACCCTTGCGCCCACTCTTCGGCGATCGGCACGTCCCCGCCGGGGTTGGCGCCGGCACCGTACCGCTCGATCCACTCCAGCGGGTCGACCACGTTCCCGAACGACTTGGACATCTTCTTGCCGTACTGGTCGCGCACCATGCCGTGCAGGGCGATGACCTTGAACGGCTCGACCCCGTCCATGGCGTACCGTCCATGGCGTACAGGCCGAACATCATCATCCGGGCGACCCAGAAGAACAGGATGTCGTACCCGGTGACCAGGACCGAGGTCGGGTAGAAGCGCTCCAGGTCGGCGGTGCGGTCCGGCCAGCCCAGCGTGGACAGCGGCCACAGCGCCGAGGAGAACCAGGTGTCCAGCACATCCGGGTCCTGCGTCCACCCGGCCGGGGGCTCCTCATCGGGGCCGGGGCAGCAGACCTCGCCGTTGGGGCCGTACCAGACCGGGATGCGGTGGCCCCACCACAACTGGCGGCTGATGCACCAGTCGTGCATGTTGTCCACCCACTCGAAGTAGCGGGCGGCCATCTCCGGCGGGTGGATGCGCACCCGCCCGTCGCGGACGGCGTCGCCGGCGGCCTTGGCCAGCGGGGCGACCTTGACGAACCACTGCAGCGACACCCGCGGCTCCACCACGGTGGAGCAGCGCTGGCAGTGGCCGACCGCGTGCAGGTAGGGGCGGACCTCCTTGACGATGCGGCCCTGCTCGCGCAGCGCGGCCACGATCGCCGGGCGGGCCTCGAAGCGGTCCAGCCCCTGGAAGGGGCCGTGCGCGGTGATCACGCCGTGCTCGTCCATCACGGTGATGGACGGCAGCGAGTGCCGGCGCCCGATCTCAAAGTCGTTGGGGTCGTGGGCGGGGGTGACCTTGACCGCGCCGGTGCCGAAGTTCGGGTCCACGTGCTCGTCGGCGACGATCGGGATGGTCCGCCCGGTCAGCGGCAGCTCCACCTCCTTGCCGACCAGGTGGCGGTAGCGCTCGTCGTCGGGGTGGACGGCCACCGCGGTGTCGCCGAGCATCGTCTCGGCCCGGGTGGTGGCCACCACGATCTCGGTGTCGCCGGAGCCGTAGCGGATGGACACCAGCTCGCCCTCGCGCTCGGCGTGCTCGACCTCGATGTCCGACAGCGCGGTCAGGCAGCGCGGGCACCAGTTGATGATGCGCTCGGCGCGGTAGATCAGCCCGTCGTCGAACAGGCGCTTGAAGATGGTGCGCACCGCGCGGGCCCGCGGCTCGTCCATGGTGAACGCCTCGCGGGTCCAGTCCACGCTGTCGCCCAGCCGGCGCATCTGGCCCAGGATCTTGCCGCCGGACTCGGCCTTCCACTGCCAGACCCGCTCCACGAACGCCTCGCGGCCCAGGTCGTGACGCGACAGCCCCTCTTTGGCCAGCTCCCGCTCCACGACGTTCTGGGTGGCGATGCCGGCGTGGTCGGTGCCCGGCAGCCACAGCGTCTCATAGCCCTGCATGCGGCGCCGCCGGATGAGCGCGTCCTGGATGGAGTGGTCCAGTGCGTGCCCGACGTGCAGCGAACCGGTCACGTTGGGCGGCGGGATCACGATGGAGAACGCCGGGCGGGCCGGATCGCGGGCCGGGTCGGCGGTGAACAGGCCTGCCGACACCCAGCGCTCATACAGCTTGCCCTCGACCTCAGCCGGCCGGTACTGGGTGGGCAGGTCGACTTGTGCGGTCTGGCGATCCTTGGGCTGTGTCACGGGCCCAAAGTCTACGGTCGCCGCGGCAGTGCCGAATGCCACGTCCACCCGCCTTCGGCGCGACCTGTGAAGATGGAAAATTCCACACTCGAGGGGGCCGGAGTGCGAACCCGCCGCTGCCCGTATGCGTCACAATGTTCGCCTAACACGCGCTTTGCACGGATGATGGAAACGTCTCGCCGCGGCTCCCAGTACCGGCGGGGCTGAGGAGAAGTCATGAGCGCTTGGAACCCCCCGCCAGGCCAAGGCGGTCCCTACGGCGGCCCCCCCGGTCCCGTTCCGCAGCCGGGCTATGGAGGTCAGCCCGGCGGCCCGGTCCCCCCGTACGGGCAGCAGCCCGGCTACGGCCAGCCCGGCTATGGACAGCCGGGTTACGGGCAGCAGCCGCCTTATGGCCAGCAGCCCGGTTACGGCGGCCCCGGCACGCCCCCTCCGTTCCCGCAGCCTCCGGTGCCGCCGCCTCCGCCGCGCCGCTCCAACGCCGGCCTGATCATCGGGCTGGTGGTCGGCGGTGTGGTGCTGGTGGGCATTTTGGCCGGTGTGGTCACGCTGCTGGGCGACTCCGGCGGCAGCCACACCATCGACACCCCCGCCACGGCCGGTGGGCTGAGCCGCAACTACGAGGCCGAGCGGGAGATGAACGCCCAGATCGGCCAGCAGCGCGCGCAGATGGAGCGGTCGGCCGGCGCCCGGCTCAAGGACCTGAAGACCGCCGTCTACGGCAGCGGCGATGAGCGGTACCTGTTCGTGGGCGGCACCGGCGACATCGAAAGCCCCGATGAGTTCATCGAGAACTTCCGCCGGGCGGTCACCGCGGGCAACAACAGCACCATCAGCGCCACCGTCGACAAGCTGGACGACCCCGGCGGGGACGGGGTGGGGGTGTGCGCGGAGATCCGCACCACCCTCCCGACCGGCCCCCAGATGAGCAGCGCGCTGTGCACCTGGGCCACCGCCTCCTCCTTCGGGGCGATCTACCCGGCGCCCGAGCGGACCTCGCTGACCTCCCCGCCCAACTACACCGCCTCTGAGGTCGCCGAGGTGATGCGCCGTATCCGGGCCGACGTGGAGGACTGAAAGCCCTCGCCGGCGAGCCGGCGGAATCCCGCTCACCGAGAGGGGGACGACGGGGAACCGTCGTCCCCCTCTCGGCGTCCAAGGAAGTCGCGGTGATTTTCCCGGGACACAGGTGACACCTGTCCCGTGACGGAGGGACGCCCCTTCCCCGAAGGTCGATTCAAGCGACGACCGGACGGGAGGGTTCCATGTGGGTGGCGGTCGCTCTGGCGGGCCTCATCACCGCCGCCCTCGTGCCGGCCTGCCGCTCGCATGCGCCGCGGCCGGATCCTCCAGGCCCTCGGCGCGGCCTCGGCCTGCTCATCGCCGGGACGCTGGAATACGGGCTGCCGGCCGTGCTGCTCGGCGCGGTCTGTCTCGGCTCGGCCGCGCTGGCGGGCGGTCAGGGGCCGCCGGTCCGCGACGCGGCCGCGGCGGCCGGGGCGTTCACCGCCGGGGTGCTGTGCCACCCGCTGCGCGCCCGGCTGCGGCGGGCCGCGGACCGGATGCTGCGGGCGGAACGCAATCCCTACCGGCTGGCGGACCGGCTCAGCCGCACCGTCCAGCGGGCGCGCGGCCCGGTGGAGGCCCTGGACGGGGCGGTCGCCCTGATCCGCCGGACCCTGCACGTCCCGGGGGCCTCGGTGGAGATCATCGGGGCCGCGGGCGAGCCGACGGTGCACCGGGACGGAGAACTCGGCGACCGGCCCTATGAGGTGCCGCTGACCTGGCAGGGCGAGCCGGTGGGGCGGATGCTGGTGGCCCGTCCCGCCGGCCGCCTGCGCCGCCTGGACGCCAGGCTGCTGGGCATCTTGGCGGTGCACATGGCCGATGTGGCGCACGGCGTGCGACTGGCCGCCGACCTGCAGCGCTCCCGGGAGCGGATCGTGGCCGCCCGGGAGGAGGAGCGCCGGCGGCTGCGCCGGGAACTGCACGACGGGCTCGGCCCCACGCTGGCGTCGCTGGCGATGTCGGTGGACGTCGCCCGGCTCACCATCGCCCGCACCCCCGCCCGGGTCGAGCCGCTGCTGTGCGAGCTGCGCCGGCGGCTGGACGCCGCGATCGGCGACATCCGCGACCTGGTGGAGGGCCTGCGTCCGCCCGCGCTGGACGACCTGGGGCTGGAGGGCGCGCTCAGGGCGCTGGCCGACCGCTGCGGGCCCGTCGCGGTGCAGGTGGACCTGCGGGGCGAGGTGGCCGACCTGCCGGCGGCGGTGGAGGTGGCCGCCTACCGGATCGTCCAGGAGGCGCTGGCCAACGTCGTCCGTCACTCGCGGGCAGCCGCCGCGTGGGTGTGCCTCAGCCGGACGCCGGACGCCCTGCAGGTCACGGTGAGCGACTCGGGAAGCGGCCTGCCGGAGCCGCTTCAGGTGGGCGGCGGGCTGCGGTCCATGCGGGAGCGGGCCGCCGAGGTGGGCGGCGATCTCACCGTCGCCTCCCGCCGGGGCGGCGGCACCACCGTGCGGGCCCGCCTGCCGCTGGCCGTTGCCTCCGAGGATCCTCCGTCGTCCGGCCCGTTCCGGCACCGCGAAGAACGAAGGCGAGGCGAGGTGAGCATGGCATGACCGGCATCGATCACCGTCCCCTGCGCCGGCGGGACGCGTGCGGCCCGCCGGGAGCGGCGAGTGCAGCCGCAAGCGGCGGGAAAGCGCCGCGGCCGGCCGCAGGACCGGACGGTGGCTGTACTATCGGCCCGCGATGCGGCGGCGCCCGGGTCGCCGTGCGTCTTCTGTTTCTTTCGTCCCCTTTTTCCCCGTCATCAGGAGTTCCCCGAACATGACCGCGCTGCCCGGCAACGAGGCGATCCGTGTCCTCATCACCGACGACCACCCGGTCTTCCGGCAAGGGCTGCGCGGGCTGCTGGAGGCCCTGGGCGTGGAGGTGGTGGGCGAGGCCGAAAGCGGCCCGCAGGCGGTGCAGCTGGCCGCCGAACTGCAGCCGGACGTGGTCGTCATGGACCTGCACATGCCCGGCGGCAACGGCATCGAGGCCACCCGCACCATCACCCGCACCAGCCCCCGCATCGGCGTGCTGGTGCTGACCATGTTCCGCGACGACGACTCGGTCTTCGCCGCCATGCGCGCCGGCGCCCGCGGGTACCTGCTGAAGGAATCCGGCGCCGAGGAGATCGCCCGCGCCGTGCGCGCGGTGGCCGCCGGGGAGGCCATCTACGGCCCGGAGATCGCCCGCCGGGTGCTGACCTACTTCGCCGACATGCCCGACCCCAAGCAGACGGCCTTCCCCGAGCTGACCGAACGCGAACGCGAGGTCCTTCAGCTCATCGCCCAGGGCCGCTCCAACGGCGAGATCGCCCAGACCCTGTTCCTGTCCCCCAAGACCGTCCGCAACCACGTCTCCAACATCTTCATGAAGCTGCACGTCGCCGACCGCGCCCAGGCGATCGTCCTGGCCCGCGAGGCCGGGCTGGGCACCACCTGACGGCGGGCATGCGAAAAGCCCCGGCCGGCGGGCCGGGGCTCGGCGTCCGCCAGGTCTCAGGCGGACTTTTCGCGCGGCTCCCGCTTGTTGGCGCGCTCGCGGGGCACCAACGTCGGGTTGACGTGCTCCAGCACGGCCTCGCGGGTGATGACGACGCGGGCCACGTCCTGGCGGCTGGGCACCTCGTACATCACCGACAGCAGCACCTCCTCCATGATCGCCCGCAGGCCGCGGGCGCCGGTGCCGCGCAAGATGGCCTGGTCGGCGATGGCCTCCAGGGCGTCAGGGGTGAACTCCAGCTCCACCCCGTCCAGCTCGAACAGCCGCTTGTACTGCTTGACCAGCGCGTTCTTCGGCTCGGTCAAGATCGCGATCAGCGCGTCCCGGTCCAGGTTGTGCACGTTGGTGATGACCGGCAGCCGCCCCACGAACTCCGGGATCATGCCGAATTTCAGCAGGTCCTCCGGCATGATCTGGGACAGGATGTCCGAGGAGGAGGACGCCTCGTCCTTGGAGCGGATCACCGCGCCGAAGCCCATGCCCTGCTTGCCGATCCGGGCCTCGATGATCTTCTCCAGGCCGGCGAAGGCACCGCCGCAGATGAAGAGCACATTGGTGGTGTCGATCTGGATGAACTCCTGGTGGGGGTGCTTGCGGCCGCCCTGCGGGGGCACGCTGGCGGTGGTGCCCTCCAGGATCTTCAGCAGCGCCTGCTGCACGCCCTCCCCGGAGACGTCCCGGGTGATCGACGGGTTCTCGCTCTTGCGGGCGATCTTGTCGACCTCGTCGATGTAGATGATCCCGGTCTCGGCCTTCTTGACGTCGTAGTCGGCCGCCTGGATCAGCTTCAGCAGGATGTTCTCCACGTCCTCGCCGACATAGCCGGCCTCGGTCAGCGCCGTGGCGTCGGCGATGGCGAACGGGACGTTGAGCAACTTGGCGAGAGTCTGCGCGAGCAGGGTCTTGCCGGATCCGGTGGGGCCCAGCAGCAGGATGTTGGACTTGGCCAGCTCCACCGAGTCGTCACGGCCGCTGTCGCCGGACTGGATCCGCTTGTAGTGGTTGTAGACGGCCACCGACAGCGCCTTCTTGGCCGCCTCCTGCCCGATCACGTAGCTGTCGAGAAATTCGTAGATCTCCCGAGGCTTGGGCAGGCTGTCCCACTTGAGTTCGGAGGTCTCCGAGAGCTCCTCCTCGATGATCTCGTTACAGAGATCGATGCACTCGTCGCAGATGTACACGCCCGGACCCGCGATGAGCTTCTTGACCTGCTTTTGGCTCTTTCCGCAGAACGAACACTTGAGCAGGTCACCACCGTCGCCGATGCGTGCCACCCAACCGTCTCCTTTTCGTGGGGCCGCCCGCCTGAGAGGATGCGGCGCGGTTGCTTGCCTCGCGTCAGGTGACGGAGCCGCCCGGTACCGGCCGGCGGCCGCGCCGGCCCGCGGCCGGGCCACCCGTCACCTCACGTTGATACCTATGATCGCGCGGGACGCCCACGTCGCAAGACGGGCGGCGCAGAGCCGGTCGCATCCGCATCGCCTCCATCCCGCTCGTTTCCATCCCGCCGGTCATCTGTGGTCTCGAAGGCTTTCGCCGTCGGCTTCGACGTTACCGCCTCCGGAGGACTTGGTGAGCCCCCCACCGGGAAGTCTCCCCTGCAGGATCGGGTCCGAGGGTCGCCCGGACCGCCCGCGGCACCGGGCCGGCCCGGCCCGGTGGGGCCGCGACCCGCCCGGTCACCCTCAAGGCGACACTACCGCCGGCCGGCGCTTCCTGCTGACGAAGACATCGTCCACCAAACCGTACGCCTTGGCGTCCTCGGCGGTGAGGATCTTGTCCCGCTCGATGTCCTTGCGGACCTTCTCGATCGGCTGGCCGCTGTGCCGGGAGATGATCTCCTCCAGCAGCTCGCGGATCCGCATGATCTCGCGGGCCTGGATCTCGATGTCGCTGGACTGCCCGTAGGTGCCCTCGGTGGCCGGCTGGTGGATGAGGATCCGCGAGTTCGGCAGCGCCGCCCGCTTGCCCGGGGTGCCCGCCGCCAGCAGCACCGCCGCCGCCGAGGCGGCCTGGCCGATGCAGACGGTCTGGATGTCGGGCCGGACGTACTGCATCGTGTCGTAGATCGCCATCATGGCGGTGAAGGAGCCGCCCGGCGAGTTGATGTACATGCTGATGTCCCGGTCCGGGTCGATGGACTCCAGCGTCAGCAGCTGGGCCATCACGTCGTTGGCCGAGGCATCGTCGATTTGCACCCCGAGGAAGATGATCCGCTCCTCGAAGAGCTTGTTGTACGGGTTCATCTCCTTGACCCCGTACGTGGTGCGCTCGACGAAGGAGGGGATGATGTACCGGTTGTCCACGGGCGCCGCGGTGCCGCCCACCCGCATGCCCGGCCTGATGAGATCGCTCACTTGTCTGCCTCCGCTAGTCCGCTTGGTTACCGAGGCTCGGCGCCGGGCGCCGGGCACGTCATGAGACAGGGCCCTCGGAGGGAACCTGGTTGGCGCTGCGCACCACGTGGTCGACGAAGCCGTAGGCCTTGGCCTCCTCGGCGGTGAACCAGCGGTCCCGGTCGGAGTCCCGCTCGATCTGCTCCACCGTCTGGCCGGTGTGCAGTGCGATCCGCTCGGCCAGCGTCCGCTTGACGTACAGCATCTGCTCGGCCTGGATCTTGATGTCCGAGGCGGTGCCGCCGATCCCGCCGGAGGGCTGGTGCATCATGATCCGGGCGTGCGGCAGCGCGTACCGCTTGCCCGGGGCGCCCGCGCACAGCAGGAACTGCCCCATCGAGGCGGCCAGCCCGATGCCCACCGTGGCGACGTCGTTGGGGACGTACTGCATGATGTCGTAGATCGCCATCCCGGCCGTCACCGAGCCGCCCGGCGAGTTGATGTACAGGTAGATGTCGCGCTCGCCGTCCTCAGCCGACAGCAGCAGCAGCTCGGCGCAGATCCGGTTGGCGATGTCGTCGTCGACCTGCTGGCCCAGGAAGACGATCCGCTTGCGCAGCAGCTGCTGGAACAGCTGGTCGCCCAGCGGCAGCAGCGGCGCCGCCTCGGTCACCCGTGAGGTGACCGGCTGCGGCTGTTCGAAAATCGGAGGCATGCTCACCGGGTTCCTCCGGTCATGTGTATCGGGTCAGTTGATTGGACATTAACGCGCCCCGTCATCCGCTTAAGCCGCGAGCCCGCCCTTTTCGCTTGCGGCGTATCCGCGGGCGCGTCGCCGGCGCGGCGGCCCGTGCAGACGCCCGCGGCACGGCGGGCCGCAGCCGGTTCCCGGGGCCGTGCCGCCGGTGCGGCGGCCTCCCCGGCGGGCCGGCGACGCACGCCCCTCCCCGCTCGTCCTCAAGATCGCCCGCTCCTCACGATCTTGAAAGCCTCCTCGGTCCAGAGGGCACGGACGGCCCGCCCGCGGCGGTCGTGAGGGTCGATACCCTGTGACGCTCCGGATACGCCAGGTGACCGGAACACGGGCGGGCCGGGACCGCGCGGATGCGCGCGACCCCGGCCCGCCGGAAGCGTCGCCCCGGGCCTTAGGACTCGGACTTGTCCTCGGCCTCGTTCTTGGCTTCCTCGTCCTTGGCTTCGGCCTTGGTCTCCTCGGCCTTGCCGGCGGACTCCTCGGCCGCCTCGGCCTCCGGCTGGGCGGCCTCGCCGCTCAGCTCGCGCCGCAGGGCCTCGATGTCGACCGCGTTGCCGGCCTCGTCGGTGATCTTGACGTGCTCCACCAGCAGGTTGAGGGCCTTGTTGCGCAGCACCTCCGAGACCAGGGCCGGGAGCTGGCCGCTTTGGGTGAGGTGGTCGGCCAGCTGCTGCGGCTGCACGCCCATCTGCATGGCCTGGCTCACCACGTACTCGCTGAGCTCCTCGTTCTCCACGCCCAGCTCCTCGTCGAGGGCGAGCTGGTCGAGGACGAAGCCGCCCTTGACCGCCCGGCGGGCGGCCTCGGCGATCTCGGCGTCGAACTCCTCGGCGGTCTTGCCCTGCTGCTTCAGGTAGGCCTCCTTCGACAGGCCGCTCCACTTGAGCTGCTGCTCCAGCTGCTCGTTGCGGCGCTCGATCTCGGCCTGAACCACCTTCTCCGGCAGCGGGATGTCGATCTGCTCCATCAGCGCCTCCAAGGCCCTGTCGCGGGCCTGGGAGAGCTGCTGCATGCGCTTGGTGCGGCCCAGGCGGGTGCGCAGGTCGGCGCGCAGCTCCTCGATGGTGTCGAACTCGCTGGCCAGCTGGGCGAACTCGTCGTCGGCCTCGGGGAGCTTCTTGACCTTGACGCTCTGCACGGTGACGGTGATCTCCGCCTCCTGCCCGGCGCGCTCACCGCCGACCAGCTTGGAGGTGAAGGTCTTGGACTCGCCCGCGCTCATGCCGGTCAGCGCCTCGTCCAGGCCCTCCACCGAGCTGTTGCTGCCGACCTCATACGAGTAGCCGGTGGCGGCGGCGTCCTCCACGGCCTCGCCGTCGACCTGGGCCGACAGGTCGATGGTGACGAAGTCGCCGGTCTCGGCCGCGCGCTCGACGGTGGTCAGCGAGGCGAACCGCTCGCGCAGGTTGCCGAGGGTCTCTTCGACCTCCTCGTCGGTGACCTTGGCCTCGTCCACGGTCACCTCGAGGTTGTCGTAGTCGGGCACCTGGAACTTGGGCCGCACGTCCACCTCGGCGGTGAACGTCATCTCCTTGCCGTCGTCCAGCTTGGTGATCTCCACCTCGGGCTGGCCGAGCACGAAGATCTCACTGGCCTCCACGGCGCGGCCGTACAGCTCCGGCAGGGCGTCGTTGACCGCCTCCTGCAGGACCGCGCCACGGCCGATGTACCTGTCGATCAGCGGGGCCGGCGCCTTGCCGGGGCGGAAGCCCTTGATACGGACCTGCTTGCTGATCTCCTTGTACGCCTTGTCGAGGTTCGGCTTGAGCTCCTCGAACGGAACCTCGACGGTGAGCTTGACCCGCGTGGGGGACAGCTCCTCGACATCGGTCTTCACTGGGGTCGGTCTCCTTGTCCGGCACGGTCACAGGCGCGGGTTCTCAACTGCCGGCCGCGGCGTTCAGACGCGTTGCCGCCGGTTGCGGTGCCCGGGCGCGGGCATGCCGACGAGCGGCTCCTCGCGCCTTCGCGGGCCAAGTCTATGGCGTTCGCGCGGCGCGCGCTGACACTCGGTTCCCCTCAAGGGGTGCGCCGCGTCCCCTGCGACGGTTGTGAACAGGTAATCAGAAGGGAGGGGCCGCAGGGGGCGCGGCGCGGTCAAGACCGCGTGCGGCCTTGGGAAACGGTCTCAGAAGTTGGAGATCACCTCGGTGAAGATGTCGCCGATGGTGTTGGGGTCGGAGGAGTCGTAGGCGGCCCCGTCGGCGGCCTCGGCGATGCGGCGCAGCACGTTCTGGTCGGCGTCCTCGCCGTAGCCGATGGTGAACACCCGCACCGATTCCTCCCGCCGGGCGCCGAGCTTGGCGATGAGGCCGTCCAGGTCCAGGCCGCCGGGCCGTTCGTTCTTGCCGTCGGTCATGACGACCACGGCGTTGATGGCGTCGCCCCTGCGGGAGCCGGTCATCTTCTCGTAGGCCGCCGCGGTGGTGTTGTACAGGCCGGTGCCGCCGCTGAGCGTGAGGCCCAGCAGGCGTTCGCGCAGCAGGGAGCGGTGCGCCTCGGTCATCCGCCCCAGCGGGACCACCTCCTGCCAGTCCCGCTCGCCCTGCCTGCGGGCGGCGGAGAACACCCACAGTCCCACCTGGTCCTGGCCGCGGAACTCCGCCAGCGCCTCGGCCGCGGCCTCCTTGGCCAGGTCGCCCTTGCTCTTGCCGGTGCCGGGGACGGTCTGCTGCATGGAGCCGGAGCGGTCGATGACCAGCAGCACGTTGGCCGGCTTGCGCAGCTCCGCCCAGGTCTTGAGGATCAGGTCCAGGATCTGGTCCGACGGCAGCGACAGCGTGGTCTTCGGCTCGCCGGGCAGCAGCCCGTTGGCCTCGGTGACGTGCCTGCCGGGGCGGCGCTGGTGGTCGCGGAAGCCGTGGTCGGTGAAGCGCTTTTGCACCCGCTCGGTGTGCAGGAACTTCAGGAACTCGTCGGCGACCTTCCGCTTCTCGGCGTCCATCCAGTTCAGCGGGACGTAGGGATGGTCGGAGTAGATCGTGCCCTCTTTGGGGTAGATCGCCACCAGCGGAACCTTGGGCTTGGGGCGTTTACCGAGGTCCTTGGGGTCAAGAGCGGGATTGCCCTGGTTGTAGTTCCAGACCGAGTTCTCCTCGACCGTCACGGCCGAGATATAGGACATCGCCTGGCCGCGGTCGTCGGCCCGCAGCAGGTTGCTCAGGAACGTCAGCGTGGTGTGCCCATAGTGGACGATCGCTTTTTCGATGTCGGAGACGAACTTGCGGTTGTCCGCGGCGGTGATGTCGCCCTCCGTGAGGTCGGAGGTGGTTCCGGTGGCCGCGAAGTAGGCGCCGACGGTGGCGTGCAGGCCCGAGGTGGACAGGTTGGGGTTGGTCTTGCCCAGCCGGAACTCGCCCCACTCGGGGTGGCCGTACTTCTTCCAGCCCTCGGGATCGGTGGCCAGCGCGGCCAGGTCGGACCAGCCGATCGCCTTCTTGGGCCAGCCCAGCGCCTCGGCCATGGGACGGGGCATCGCGATGGTCAGCGGGGAGGTCATGATCGGCGGGAACTCCCCGTCCGGCACCGGTGAGGGCTTGTCCTCGGCGCCGGTGCGCAGCCGCAGCATGGCGGGCCAGACATTGGCCGCCGGGCTCCACACGTCCGGGCGCTTGCCGTCGGTGCGCTCGTCCCAGCCGCGGGCCAGCGCCAGCATGGCGGTGCCGGAGTTCTTGGAGTCGACCTGGATCTCCACGCACTTGCCGTCGATCCGGCGGTCTTCGGCGAAGTCGTCGGCGGCCTGCTGCAGCAGGCCGACCTTGTCTTGAGAGGCCGCTATGCGCAGCCGCACGGTCTGGCCGCAGCCGCCGCCGATGCCGCAGGCCACGGCGGTGGTGGCGGCCAGCGCGGTCGCCCGCCGCGCGCCGTGCCGCTGCGTCCGCCCGAGTCCTTCCGCTCCGGGCCCGTCGCCGCGGAACCTGCCGAAACCGCGCACCTGCAAACCTCCTTACCGGGGATCGGCTCATCCGAGCCGCGCCGCTGTGCGCCAACCCTACGGCTCAAGATCGCCTGTACAAGGGCATTCGCCACGTTCGGAGCGGCCTGCATCCGCCCCCGGTTTTCAGACTCCCGGAGCCGCCCGTCCGTTCCGCCACAGAAGCGACCGGATCGCCATTGTTTTGTCGGTTGATGCGCTTCTTCACCCGCGTCTACTCACTTGGGCACAGGTCGCCAATCCGAATGTTTTGTTACGGGGGTGTGACATGTGGGGGGTGTTGCCCCTACTTTGGCAGGATGGACGGGATGCTTGCGGCTTTCGCGGCCACCGGGCTGTACTACGTCGCGTTCGCCATCTTCAAGGTCGCCGCCGACCGCATGGAGCCGATGCGGGGCCACCGCATCCTGCACATGACCTGGGTGATCCTCAGCAGCTGGATCTTCCTGGGCGGGCTGGTGCTGCTGCTGGGCGGGCTGGTGCTGCAGATCCTGGCGCTGAGCGAGCTGGCGATCAGCGTGGCCGTCCCGATCTTCGTCTCCGGGCTGGTCCCGCTGCTGCTGATCGCGCTGACGGTGTTCGGGGAGCGGCTGCGCGCCCGCGAGTGGGCCAGCCTGGGGCTGATCGCCGCGGCGATGCTGCTGCTCGCGCTGTCCATCGGCAATCCCGCCCCCATCAACGCGGCGGAGGTGGAGCCCTGGAAGCTGGCGGTGGCGGTGATCCCGCCGCTGACGGTGCCGCTGATGCTGATGATCTTCGGCGACTACCGTCCCGACGGCCGGCATGCCCGTCCGGTGACCGGCATCGCCTACGGGATGAGCGCGGGCTTTCCGATCGGCACCGCCGAGCTGGCCATCAAGGGCTGGGGCGACACCATCGCGGACCTGCAGTTCCTGCGGACCCCCTACCCGTATCTGGCGGTGGTGGCCGCGGCGCTGGGGCTGGGCATCATCATGGTCGGCTACCAGCGCTGCCGGGTCTCGATCGTCACCACCGTGATGACGATCAGCGCCAAGACCTACCTGCTGGTGGTGGGCACCGTCCTGTACGGGGAGCCGTGGCCGGACGCCGGCCAGGCCGTGCTGCGGATCCTGGCGCTGGCGCTGGCGATCTACGCGCTTTTGCTGTTCCCCCGTCACGACGACCGGCAGCGCCCGGCGGCGGCCGCCGAACCGGCCGCCTCCCAGCGGAACGCCGACCGGGCGGGCGCCGCGCAGCCGCCCCGGCCGCGCGCGGTGGAGGACACCTGGCCGGACGCTCCGGCGGTCGCGCCGGTGCCGCAGGCCCGCAGCGCACGCCCGCAAGGGGACGGGACCGGAAAGTCCCGTGACGCGGCGGGTGAGGGTCCCCGGGCCGAGCGTTCCGCAGGCGCCGAGCCCGATCGGGAGCCCGGCCGGACTCGTCCGCCGGAGCCGGAGTGGCGGCGCGGCGCGGGCCGGGCGCGCCCCGCCGGCTCCTTCGACCAGGCCGCGCCGCCCGGCGGGCGGACGCGCGTCCCCGGCGCAGGGGTGCGCACCCCGGACGTGCGGCCACCCCACGCGGTGGAGGTCCCCCTGGCGGCCCCGGTGAACTCGCCCCAGGCGCCCGCCGTGGAAAGCACCGGGCCGCTGCCTCTCATCGGGGACGAGCAGGTGCAGGCGTATGCGGCGGGCGTCAAATGGTCCCCCATCGCGGGCTCGCCCGCGCAGGCTCCCACGTCGCAAAACGAGCCGTCCGCCGGACGTTCCGCCACCGGGGAAATGCCCGCGGTCGTCCCGGAACAGAGTCGGCGGGCGGACGCAATGCCCAATGGGCAGTCTCCGACCAGGGAAAATCCCATTGTGAATCCCGGTCCGGCCGCCGGAGGCCCGGGAGAAGCCCCCGCGGTGAATTCTCACCGGAACGGTCAGACGAATACACGGAATAGCGAACGGTCACATACCGGAGAAATTCCTGTGGTGGGCGCCCAGCCGTCGCGCATCCCGGAAGGCCGGCCGGGCGCCGGGCGCTTCCACACCGGGGAGATGCCGGTGGTGCGGAATGAGCCGCCGCAGGAGGAGCACAAGCGCCCCCGGCCGTCTGCGCGGATCGGCGCGCGCTCGCGTGCGCTGGACGAGGAGCAGCCCTACCGGCCCAAGTACCGGCGACCCGAGTGAGCGTTCGCCGGGGCGGGCGCGCACGAGCGCCCGGCGGGCCGGCGCGAGCATGAGAGGGGATCCCGGAAGCGCCCCGCTCCGGGATCCCCTCGTCCTGTGCGGACGGCGCGGTCCCGGTCGAGGGCGGGCCGCGCCGATCCCGGTCGGCGAAGACCTCCGCCCGGATCGCGGTGCCGCGGGCCCCGGGCCCCACCGGCGATCCGGCCGCAGCCGCCCTCGCGGGCCGGGCCGGGCCGCGCCCTCCCGGCGGCCGGCCGCATCGAGGGTCTCAGCTCCCAGAACGGTAGAAATGGGCTTTTTCGGACGCATTGCCCTTGTGTGAACGCTGCGTTAACCACGCGATCGGCGGGCCTTCTTCAACGCGCCGCCTCCGCAGGTCGAGCCGGGGGTCTTGCCGTCAGGGGCGACGCCGTGACCCGCAACGCCCCGCGGTACCGGAGACCACCCGGGCTCCCGTCCCCGGTGTCTTGGGCCATGCGCCGAAAAGGTCCGGCGCGTCGCCCGCTCGTGGTGCGGGCGGTCCGGGCGCCTGCGGGCGGTCGGGGCACAGGCGCCCGGACGGCGTGGCGGTGCCCTGACGTCCGGGCAGGGCGTCGGTCGGTGGTACGGCTCCCCCCGGGACGGAGGTTCAACGTTCCGGCGAGACCATCGACGCCAAGACACCCCCGGATAGGGCATCCTTCCCCCTATGAAGCAGCTCCCGGCCTCCGGCCCGCTCCCCTACCCCCACGACTGGACGGTCGTCGACGTCGAGACCTCGGGCCTGCGGCCGGACCGCCACCGCGTGCTCTCGCTGGCGGTGCTCACCCTGCGGCCGGACGGCCATCTGGTGGAGGAGTTCTCCACGCTGCTGGACCCGGGCTGCGACCCCGGCCCGGTGCACATCCACGGGCTGACCCCGGAGCGGCTGCGGGGCGCGCCCACGTTCGACCGGGTCGCCGAGCGGGTGGCGGAGCTGCTCAGCGGCCGGGTGATGGTGGCGCACAACGCCGCCTTCGACTACGCCTTCCTGGCCCATGAATTCGGCCGGGCCGGCCTGCACCTGCCGGTGGAGCAGCGCCTGTGCACGCTGGCGCTCGGCCGCAGGATCGGCCTGCCCACGCCCGACCTGCGGCTGAGCACCCTGGCCGCCCACTACGGCGTCCCGCAGCACCGGGCGCACGACGCCCTGGACGACGCCCGGGTGCTGGCCGGGGTGCTGCGCGCCTCACTGGCCGACGCCGCCGCGCTCGGAGTGCCGCTGCCGCTGGAGAGGTGCTCCTTCCACAGCGTCCTGCGCAACGGCGCCGCACGCAACGGATACCCCCCGCCGATCCGCAAGACGCCGTGCGCGTTCCGCTGCCCGGGGCGCATGAGGGCCGGCGGTCCCCTCGTGCAGGGCATGAAGGTGGTCTTCACCGGCGAGACCCTCACCCCCCGGCAGGAGCTGGCCGACCGGGCGGCCGGGGCGGGCCTGAACGTGATGAGCACGGTCAGCCGGTTCACCAGCGTGCTGGTGGCCGCCGACGTGCACGCCGCCTCCGCCAAGGCCCGCCGGGCCCGCGCGGAGGGCGTCCCGATCATCGATGAGCCCACGTTCCTGCGCCTGCTGCAGGACGTCCGCCCCGGGGTACGGCTCGATGAACCGGAGCCGGCCTCAGCAGCGGTGCCTTTCGGCCCGAAAGCGCAGCGCTGAGCCGCCTCCCAAAGCGTGGGAAGGACGGTGTGCCACGATGGCGGGCATGACGACACTGCCGCTGACCCCTGACGAGCTGCTGACGACCACCCGCTCCGTCCGCAAGCGACTGGACCTGGACCGGCCCGTCCCCATGGAGCTGGTCAAGGAGTGCCTGCGGATCGCGCTCCAGGCGCCCAGCGGCGGCAACCAGCAGAACTGGCGGTGGGTCGTGGTGACCGATCCGCACCTGAAAGAGCGGATCGGCGAGTACTACCGGCGGTCTTTCACCGCCTACGCCGCCTCCAAGTCGTTCGCGGGCGCGCTGTTTCAGGACGATCCCGCCCGCGCCGAGGTGCAGCGGCGCGTGGGCGCCAGCGCCGCCTACCTGGCCGAGGTCATGGGCCGGGTTCCCGTGCTGCTCATCCCCTGCCTGGAGCTGCCGGACGGACGGCTCGGGGAGGGCAACCAGGCCGGGGTGTGGGGGTCGCTGCTGCCGGCGGTGTGGAGTTACATGCTGGCCGCCCGGGCCCGCGGCCTGGGCACCGCCTGGACGTCGCTGCACCTGAGGTATGAGCAGCAGATCGCCGAGCTGCTGGGGCTGCCGCCGCAGGTCCGCCAGGGCGCGTTGATCCCGACGGCCTACTACACCGGCGAGACCTTCCGGCCCGCTCCCCGCCGGCCGCTGGAGGAGGTGCTGCACGTCAACGGCTGGCAGGGCGAAAGCTGATCAGCAGGCCGCCACCAGTGCGCTCAACGCGGCGCCCAGCGGGGCGTCCCACTTCACCAGCGCCAGGTCGTCCCCGCGGGTCGGCCCCCGGTTGATGATCGCCACGGGGATGGCGTGCCGGGCGGCGTGACGCACGAAGCGGTGACCGGACATCACGGTCAGCGAGGAGCCGAGCACCAGCAGGGTGGCGGCGCGCTCGGTCAGCGCATAGCACTCCTGGACGCGGGCGGGCGGCACGTTCTCGCCGAAGAAGATCACATCGGGTTTGAGCACCCCGCCGCAGCGCCGGCAGTCCACGATGCGAAAGCCGGCGATCTGCTCCTCAGACAACGCCGCGTCCCCGTCGGGGCCCACCGCGTCGGCGCGGGCGTCCCAGCCGGGGTTGGCCTGCTCCAGGCGTTCTTGCAGCAGCCGGCGCGGGGTGCGCTCCCCGCAGCCCAGGCACACCACCCGGTCCAGCGAGCCGTGCAGCTCGATCACATCCCGCGCCCCGGCGGCCTGGTGCAGCCCGTCGACGTTCTGGGTGATGATCCCGGTGACCAGCCCGCGCCGCTGCAGCTCGGCGACCGCGCGGTGACCGGCGTTGGGTTCGGCGCGGGCGATGTGCCGCCAGCCCAGGTGGCTGCGCGCCCAGTACCGCCGCCGGGCCGCCGCGCTGCCCACGAACGTCTGGTAGGTCATCGGCTCGGCCCGCCGCCGGCGTCCGCTCTCCCCCCGGTAGTCGGGGATGCCCGATTCGGTCGACAGCCCGGCCCCGCTCAAGACCACCACATCGCCGTCGGCGACGAGCGCGGCCAGCGTCTGCGGGCAGGCGCCGGCCGGAACGCCCGGCGCCCCGGCTCCGCCGAGGCCCCTGCCAGCGACCAGACTCATCCCTCAATGGTGCCCGACGCCCGGTCATGCGCCGGCGCCCGTGCGGCGCGCTCGGCGGCGACGAGCTCGCGGACCGCGGGGGCGGTCTCCCGTCCGAAGACCGTGATGGCCTGCGGATCGTCGCCGGCGAGGATGAAGCCGCTGACGCCGTGCTCCAGGGCCAGCTCGGCCAGGCGCGCGGGCTCCCGGTGCAGCGAGGGGTCGATGTTGAGCAGGCGGCGGACGGCCCACGGGTCGCGTCCGGCCGCCTCGGCGGCCTCGTCGATGATCGTGTTGCCGGCGGCCAGGTCGTCCAGGCCCTGCAGGTAGGACAGCGAGGGCAGCCAGCCGTCGGCCTTGCGGCCGACCAGGCGCAGCATGCGGGGCTTGTAGGCGCCCAGCCAGATCCGGATGTCGTGGGCGGGGGCGGGACCGCGTTTGGCGCCGTCCACGCGGTAGTGGGCGCCGTCCGTCCGCAGCAGCGCCCTGGCGTCGGCGTCCCAGATGCCGCGGATGATGTCGATGGCCTCCTCCAGGGCCTGGACCGCCTGGCCGGGGGCCAGCCGCCGTCCGCCCATGGCGGCGATGGCGTCCCAGAACCCGCCGGCGCCCAGGCCGAGCTCGAAACGGCCGCCCGACAGCAGGTCCAGGCTCGCCGCCGCGCGGGCCAGCACGGCCGGCGGGCGCAGCGGCAGGTTGACCACGTTCCCCGACAGATGGACGCGCTCGGTGCGGGCGGCGACGTAGGACAGCAGCGTCCAGGTGTCCAGGAAGCGCGGCTGGTAGGGGTGGTCCTGGAAGGTCACCAGGTCCAGCCCGGCGTCTTCGCTGTGCCGGGCCAGGGCCACGACCTCCTGGGGAGCCGCGGCGGTGGGCGTGATGAACGAACCGAAGATCAGGTCGTGGCCGTAGTCGGGCATGGGTCCCCCTCATCGGGCTCGGTGCCTGCGGCGCGGATGTCCTGCTGAACATCGCCGCCTCGAGGGGCATTCCCCGCAGGCGGGGCGATGCGCGCGTCCAGAGGTGGTGCCCCGTTTGAAGCCGGACGCCGGGAACCGAGAGAAAAGGACTTCACCGTCATCCCAACACCCGCCGTAACCGCTTTGTCCGAACGGGGGTCTATGGGAGACTCCGCCCATGCGCTCACGCCCCTGCGGCACCTCCCGGGAGCCGCGGAACACCACCCCACGTGCCCGGCAGCGGGCGCCTCACCGATCAGGTCCCGGGCGGTTTCGCCGGGCCGCCGTGCTGCTGGTTCTGGCGTCGGGGCTTGCGGCCGGCTGCGGGGAGGAGACCGCGGCGCCGCCGACCGCCGAGCACAGCGCCCGGGCGCAGCGGCTGGGCGTGCCCGTGGAACTCATCTACGTCATCGACCTCGAGGGCTACCGGCGCGCCACGGGGGCCATGGGCGCCTATGGCGATGCGGGTTTTCAAGACATCTACCTCTACGGCGAGAGCGATGTACGGCTGACCGTCGAGCGGCGCACGATCACCGCCGCCGACTGCCCGTCCCTGCCGGTCCCCGCCGCCTCGGGCGCCGCCGTCCGGTGCGGGCGAGACGGGGAGGGCTGGCGGCGCAGCAGCGGCAACCGGCTGGAGTACGCGCTGACCCGCGGGGAGCTCCTGGTCCGGGTGAGCGGGCAGGCGGGCGCCGTGGCGTTCGAGTCGCTCCGGGAGGCCGCGGTCAAGGCCCGCCCGGCGACCAGGGAGGAACTCGACGAGATGCTGGCTGCGGGCTCCTCTGGGGGCGCACCCCAGATGCCTCCGCGGGGAGATCTGCCCCCGCATGGCGACGGCGCTCCCGACAACCGGGTGGGCCCCGGCGGCTGAGCCCGTCGCGCGGCGCGCCGGCGCCGAGGGACCTTGGACCGTGTCGCGCCGCCGGGTTCCCGCCCATACTGGACGGGCAGAACCGTCTTGTCCCCGCATCGAGGAGGACGGCCGTGCGCGCGATCAGAGGGGCCGTGGCGAAACTGTCGGCCGGCGGGCGTCCGACGGCCCCGCTGTACCGGTTCCAGCGATGGCTCTACCGGGGCGGGCGGCCCAGCCGCCTGGCCCGGGTGATGAACCGGATCCAGGTGATCGTGCAGGAACCGGGGCTGATCATGCCCGAACGGCTGGTGACGATGCGGGTGCCCGGCCGCCGCACCGGCCGGATGCTGTCGTTCCCGCTGGTCGTGGCCGATTATGCGGGCGAGCGCTACCTGGTGGCGATGCTCGGGGAGCGGTCGGCCTGGCCGAAGAACGTCCGGGCGGCGGGCGGACGGGCCACGCTGCGCCACGGCCGCATCGAGCGGGTGCGGCTGGAGGAGGTCCCGCCCGCCGAGCGCGCTCCCATCATCCGCCGCTATCTGGATTGCGCGCCCGGAGCCCGGCCGCATATCCCGGTGGACCGGCGGGCGCCGCTGGAGGAGTTCGAGCGGATCGCGCCGCAGATCCCCGTCTTCCGGATTCTTCCGGACGTCTCCGGCTAGGGCATGCGGCGTCTCATCGAGAAGGGCTGAAGAGCCTCCGCGGGGAATGCCGAAGGCTCACCGGACCTTCGGCCTCGACCGCGGTCCACTGTCGCACATGGGGCCGCCTCCGATCCCCGAAGCCCTGTTTTTCAGTTTCAAGACTCTTTGGGTCTTCGAGTCGGAGGCTTCCGCGCGCAAAGGTCCGCCGGGGGCGTCCACGCCGTGCCGCCGGGGACGCTTTCCTCCTCGTTCTGCCTGCTCACCGGCGAGGTGGCGGGCTCCTTCCGCGGAGGGACGAGACGTCTGCGCACCGCACATGCGTCGCGTTGGATTCATGATCCACATGACGAGAAATCCTCCTTTTCCCTGATCACAGAGGTGAAGGAAAACAATTCCACGCGCAGGCCGTTGTGCAGCGGCACATTTCACCTGGACTTCAGGCCCGTTTCCACTCTGGTGTTGCTTTTGTGCTTTTTGTGACTGTTGTATGGTTGCCGGGCAGTCGCCAGGAATTCCCTGCGGTAAGGCGCGCCTGAGCGTCCGCGGCCGTCCGCCTTTCGGTCCGCCGTTCAAGGCGCGCCCTTGCAACGGATCGCCCGGAAAGGGCGGTGACCGGCGCCCGCCCGTGCACCGCGGGGAGGGCGTCTGCCCGACGTCAGCCGAAGAGGTGAATCCATGCGTTCCCGTACGTCCACCCTCGCCCGTCTCGTCGCCACGGTGACCGCGCTCACGGGTGCGGCGACCGGCGGACTGGTCGCCCTGGGTGCCGCCCCCGCGTCCGCGGCGTGCTCACCGGTGGAGGTGGTGGCCGCCAGGGGCACCTTCGAGCCCGGGCGGCTGGGAGTGATCGTCGGCGACCCGGTCTTCAAGGCCCTGCAGGGCAGGTTCCCCAAGAAGAAGCTGAGCGCCCACCCGGTCGACTACCCGGCCGACGCCAGCCCCACCTCGCCCCGCAAAGGCGTGCAGGCCCTGGTCAAGCACGTCACCAAGCAGGCCCGGGCCTGCCCGAAGCAGAAGTTCGTCCTGGTCGGCTACTCCCAGGGCGCCATGGTCGTCACCGGCGCCCTCGGCGGAGCCGTCGGCGGCGGCACCAAGCTGCCCAAGAACACCCACGCCAAGATCGCGGCCATCCTGCTGTTCGGCAACCCGAACCGGATGGCGGGCAAGAGCGGCGTCGCCAAGAAGTTCGCCGGCCGCACCCTCGACATCTGCAAGAAGGGCGACCCGGTCTGCGGCGGCGGCACCAACATGGCGGCCCACCTGGCCTACCGCTCCGACGCCGACCGGGCGGCCCGGTTCGCCGCCGAGAAGATCCGCAAACGCTGACACCAGATCCGGGGCGGCGGAGCGCCCCTCCCCTCCGCCGCCCCGGCCTCATCAAGCGCATCCGGTGCCGAACTGAACGTCCCGGCCCGGGCCCGCCACCGGCTCCCGCCGGGCCCTCCGCCCGGTCACCCCGCAAAAGACGGACGGCCCTCGCACGCCCGGTGCCGGGAAATCCTCCGGGGCGGACGGTCAGGGCGCGCCGTAGCCGCCTCCGCCGGGGGTCTCCAGCACGAACACCTCGCCCGCGGCGACCTCGACGCTGTCGCAGCCGCGCAGCTCGGTGACCGTGCCGTCGGCGCGTTCCACCCACTGGCGGCCGAGGGCGCCCGGAGCGCCGCCCGCCATGCCGTAGGGCGGGACCCGCCGGTGGCCGCTCAGCACGGTCACCGTCATCGGCTCCAGGAAGCGGATCCGGCGCCGGCCGCCGTCGCCGCCCCGGTAGCGGCCCGCCCCGCCGCTGCCGCGGCGGATCTCATAGGACTCCAGCCGCACCGGGAAACGCCACTCCAGCACCTCCGGGTCGGTCAGCCGCGAGTTGGTCATGTGGGTCTGCACCACATCGGTGCCGTGGAAGCCGTCCCCGGCCCCCGAACCACTGGCGACCGTCTCGTAGTACTGGTGGCGTTCGTTGCCGAAGGTGACGTTGTTCATCGTGCCCGACCCCTCGGCCTGCACGCCCAGCGCCCCGTACAGCGCCCCGGTCACCGCCTGCGAGGTCTCCACGTTCCCGGCCACCACCGCCGCCGGATACCGCGGCGAGAGCATGGTGCCGGGCGGGATGATCACCTTGAGCGGGGCCAGGCAGCCGGAGTTGAGCGGAATGTCATCGTCCACCAGCGTCCGGAACACATACAGCACGGCGGCCATCGCCACCGAGGAGGGGGCGTTGAAGTTGCCCTCCAGCTGCGGCGAGGTCCCGGTGAAGTCGATCTCGGCGCTGCGGGTGCGGCGGTCCACGCGCACGGCCACGCGGATGTGGGCGCCGTTGTCCATCTCGTAGTCGAACGAGCCGTCGCGCAGCGCGGAGATGACGCGCCGCACCGCCTCTTCGGCGTTGGCGCGGACATGCCCCATGTAGGCGTGGACCACCTCCAGGCCGAAGTGCTCCACCATCGCGCGCAGCTCTTGCACGCCCTTTTCGTTGGCGGCGATCTGGGCGCGCAGGTCGGCGATGTTCTGGGCGGGGTTGCGCGACGGGTAGGGGGCGGAGGTCAGCGCCTGCAGGATCTCCCTTTCGCGGAAGCGGCCGTCCCGCACCAGCAGCAGGCTGCGCAGCAGGACGCCCTCTTCCTCCACGCGGGTGCTGAAGGCGGGCATCGACCCGGGGGTCATCCCGCCGATCTCGGCGTGGTGGCCGCGGGAGGCGACGTAGAACAAGACGGCGCCGTCCTCGCCGAAGACCGGGGTGACCACGGTGATGTCGGGCAGGTGCGTGCCGCCGTGGTAGGGGTCGTTGAGGGCGTAGACGTCCCCGGGACGCATGTCGGGGCGGTCTTTGATCAGCTCTTTGATGCTCTCGCCCATCGAGCCCAGGTGCACGGGGATGTGCGGGGCGTTGGCGATGAGGTTGCCGTGCTGGTCGAAGATCGCGCAGGAGAAGTCCAGGCGTTCTTTGATGTTCACCGAGTGGGCGGTGGACTGCAGCCGCACCCCCATCTGCTCGGCCACCGACATGAACAGGTTGTTGAAGATCTCCAGCATGACCGGGTCGGCGTCGGTGCCCACCGCCCGGCTCGCCGGACGGGCTTTGACGCGCCGCAGCACAAGGTGGCCCAGTTCGTTGACGGTGGCCTGCCAGCCGGGTTCCACCACCGTGGTGGCGTTGTCCTCCACGATGATCGCCGGGCCGTCGATCCTGTCGCCGCATTGCAGGTCGGCCCGGTGATAGAGGTCGACCTGCCGCCAGGCGCCGCCGGTGTAGAAGGGGACGCGGTCGCGGACGGGCACCGGCCCCTCCCGGCGGGGGCGGGCGGCCGGCGGCCGTTCGGTGACCCCGGAGGCGCCGGTGGCCTCCACCGACACCGCCTCCACCACGATCGGCCGGTCCGGCATCAAGAACGCGAAACGGCGCCGGTAGGCCGCCTCGAACTCGGCCGTCATGGCGGCCGCGCCCGCCTCGTCCAGCTCGGCCGGCGCCCGCACCGGCAGGGCGGTGTCGGTGCCCTCATAGCGCAGGTGGGCGCGGCGCACCACGGTGATCTGCTCGTCCGGCACGCCCTCGGACTTCAGCTCGGCGCGGGTCTCGGCCTCCAGGCGGGCGAACACCTCCGCCAGCGGCACGCCGTCCACCCGCACGTCCGCGCCGAGCGGGGCCTCCACCGCCGTCTCGCGCATGGCGGTGACGTCGGCCAGTCCCATCCCGTAGGCCGACAGCACGCCGGCCAGCGGGTGGATGAGGACGGTGGTCATGCCGAGGGCGTCGGCCACGGCGCAGGCGTGCTGCCCGCCGGCGCCGCCGAAGGTGGTCAGCGCGTACTCGGTGATGTCGTAGCCGCGCTGGACGGAGATCTTCTTGATCGCGTTGGCCATGCCGGCGACGGCGATCTCCAGGAACCCGGCGGCGACCTGCTCGGGGGTGCGTCCATCGCCGATCCGTTCGGCCAGCTCGGCGAAGCCCGCCCGGACCCGTTCGGCGTCCAGCGGCTGGTCGCCGCTCTCCCCGAAGACGTGCGGGAAGTGGGCCGGCTGGATGCGGCCGAGCATGACGTTGGCGTCGGTGACGGTCAGCGGGCCGCCGCGCCGGTAGCAGGCCGGTCCCGGGTCCGCGCCGGCCGAGTCCGGGCCCACCCGGTAACGGTCGCCGTCGAAGTGCAGGATCGACCCGCCGCCGGCGGCGACGGTGTGGATGCTCATCATCGGGGCCCGCATGCGGACCCCGGCCACCTGCGTCTCCAGTTCGCGTTCGAACTCGCCCGCAAAGTGCGACACGTCGGTGGACGTGCCGCCCATGTCGAAGCCGATGACCTTGTGGAATCCGGCCGCCGCCGAGGTGCGGGCCATGCCGACCACGCCGCCGGCCGGGCCGGACAAGATGGCGTCCTTGCCGCGGAAGTTGTGCGCCTCGGTGAGCCCGCCGTTGGACTGCATGAACATCAGCTGCACGCCCTCGCCGCCGCGGCCGGGGCGCCGCGCGCCCAGCTCGTCGGCGACCTGGTCGACGTAGCGGCGCAGGATGGGCGACAGGTAGGCGTCCACGACGGTGGTGTCGCCCCGGGACACCAGCTTCATCAGCGGGCTGACCTTGTGCGACTCCGACACCTGAGGAAAGCCGATGCGGCGGGCGATCTCCCCGATCCGCGCCTCGTGCCGGGGGTAGCGGTAGGCGTGCATGCACACCACCGCCACCGAGCGCAGCCCGTCGTCGTAGGCGCGCTGCAGCTGCCGGGTGACCTCTTCTTCGTCCAGCGGGACGATCACTTCGCCGTGCGCGCCGATCCGCTCATCGACCTCGATCACCCGGGTGTGCAGCAGCTCGGGCACGGTGATGGCGCGGTCGAAGATGCGCGGCCGGTTCTGGTAGCCGATGCGCAGCGCGTCCCGGAAACCCCGGGTGATCACCAGCACCGTGGGTTCGCCCTTGCGTTCCAGCAGCGCGTTGGTGGCCACCGTGGTCCCCATCTTGACCGCGGCGATGCGGTCGGCGGGGATCGGCTCGCCCTCCGGCACGCCCAGCAGCCGGCGGATGCCGGCCACCGCCGCGTCCCGGTAGCGGCCCGGGTTCTCCGACAGCAGCTTGCAGGCGACCAGCTCCCCGTCCGGTCGCCGTCCGACCACGTCGGTGAAGGTGCCTCCGCGGTCGATCCAGAACTCCCAGCGCCCTTCGTTCCCGCTCACCCGCCCATAGTGCACCACGGGCACCGGCGGCCGCTCCGGGCGTCCTGCAGGGCCGGGCTTTCCGTAATTGCGCGGTGATTGCGCAGCCTTACCGGAGAGATCGCGGCGAAGCCGGTTCCTGACAGCGGGACCGACCAAGCTTGACATGCAGGTCGTTCAAACGAACGAAGGCGGCGGGCCCGGAGGGCGCGCCGCCGGATCCGCCGCCCGTGGCCGAGCCGAACAGGAACCGACACGTCAATGGAACCCCTCCAGCCCACCGACCCGCGGCAGATCGGCCCGTACCGGCTCTCGGCGCGCCTGGGCAGCGGCGCCATGGGCCAGGTCTATCTGGGACGCTCGCCGGGAGGCCGCCCGGTCGCGGTGAAGGTCATCCACCCGGCCGTCGCCGCCAAGCCGAACTTCCGCGCCCGGTTCGCCCGCGAGGTGGAGGCCGCGCGGCGGGTCGGCGGGTTCTACACCGCCCAGGTCGTCGACGCCGATCCGGCCGCCGACCCGCCCTGGCTGGTCACCGCCTATGTGCCGGGCCTGTCGCTGCAGGAGATCGTGGCCGAGCACGGCGGGCTGCCGCTGAACGCGCTGACGCGGCTGGGGGCGGGCCTGGCCGAGGGGCTGGCCGCGGTGCACGCCTGCGGGCTGGTGCACCGCGATCTCAAGCCCAGCAACGTGATCGTGGCCCCCGACGGCCCCCGGATCATCGACTTCGGCATCGTGCGCGCCCTGGACGCCTCCACGGTGACCGCGACGGGCGCCTTCGTGGGGACCCCGGCCTATGCCTCGCCCGAGCAGACCCGCGGCGAGCCGCCCGGGCCGGCCAGTGACGTGTTCTCCTTCGGCTGCGTGCTGGCCTTCGCCGCCTGCGGGCACGGCCCGTTCGACGCCGGTTCCCTGGCGGCCGTGGTCCACAAGATCCTGCACCAGGAGCCCGATCTGAGGCGGGTGCCCGCGCCGCTGCGGAGCCTGATCGCCGACTGCCTGGCCAAGGACCCGGCCGCCCGGCCCGGCGTGCCGCAGCTGCTGCAGCGGCTCGGGGGACGGGCGACCATCACCGCCGGCTGGCTGCCGCCGGCGGTCGCCTCGATGATCGCCGACAGGTCGACGCTGCCGGAAGAACCGCCCGCCGTCGCGGCCGCGCCCCCCGGGCCTGCGCGGCCCGCTCACCCCGTGCGGCGCCGCAGGTGGCGGACGGTCGCCTTGGCGGGCGTCCCGGTGCTGCTGGTCGCCACCGGCGCGGCGGGCACGACGTGGTGGCGGGCGGCCTCCTCCGACTCCGGCTCGCGTTCGGTGGCCGTGGCCTCCGCGGTGCCGTCCGTCGCCGCGGCGCTCTCCCCGGCCGGGACGGCCGCGCCGCAGCGATCGGCGGCGGCGGAGCCGGCAGGCGATCACCCCTCCTCCACCGCATCCCCGCCGGCCGGCGCTCCCTCGTCAGCGGCTCCGCGCGGGGAGCGTTCCCGGGCGCCGCGGCAGCGGCCCGGCCCGTCCCAGCAGCCCGTCCCGCCCGCCTGGGCGAACTGCCGCGTCTACGCGCCGGTCGAAAAGGACAAGGTCGCCATCAGCCCGTGCATCCGCGCCACCAAGAGCGGGCTGGACATGATCGTGAACGTCAAGGCGCTGGAACCGCAGGGCACCCCGGGACCGGTCACCGTCTGGGTGTGGATCGCCAACGACAAGAACACCAAATACCGGGCCAGCCTGCATAAATGCCGGATGAGGCTGAAATCGGAGGAGGACGAGGGAAGCTGCGGCCCCTACTCCTTCACCCCGCCCGGGCCGGGGATTTATCACTCGGCCGCCGCGACCTCCACGGTCGACCAGGAGCTTCCTCCGAGCTGGCCGCCGCAGTGGACCGGGACGTGCAGTGCTTCCCTGCGCTGGCCCGCCTGAGGAGGGGGAGGCGGGCCGGCGCGGGGGCCCGAAACAGTCCCCGCAATCACGGTTTACGGTACGCCCGTTACAGGGGCGCGGGCGTACCGCCCCCTTCTCGAACACATAAGACATAGCAGGCGGAAAAGACGCGCCCCCTCCTCTCAGAGAGGAACCGCTTAAGGCGCCGTTAAAATCAGTGCCCTGTTGCTGGGAACCCTCGGGACGGAGGCTGCATGGGGCGGGTGGCGCGTCCCGGGCGACGGCCTTCCCCCGTTCCCGACCCCGACAGCCCGCTGGGAAGGTTCGCCCAAGGGCTGCGCGAGCTGCGGGATCAGGCGGGGGATCCGAGCTATGAGGCGCTGGCCCGGGAGACCGAACAGCTGGGCTCTCCGTACTCGGCGACCTCGCTGCGCAACGCCGCCTCCGGACGCACCCGGCCGTCCTGGGACGTCACCGAGATGTTCGTGCGGGCCTGCGTCGCCTTCGCCCGCAAACACCCCCGCCGCGCCGACAGCGCCGCGGGGGAATGGAAGACCGACGACCTGCTGGCGATCTGGACGGCGCGCTGGCAGGCGATCTCACTGTCCGGCGAGCCGGCCGCCGCCCAGCCGGGCGCCCGCTCCCCCGACCGGTTCGCCGCAGGCGCGCCCGGCAGGCTGCCGGCGACGCTGACCAGGTTCGTGGGACGGGAAGCGGAACTGGCCACCGGGCTGCGGCTGCTGTCGGAAAGCCGCCTGGTGACCTTGACCGGGATCGGCGGGGTCGGCAAGACCCGGCTGGCGCTGCACCTGGCCGAGGCCGTCGCCGTGCGCTTTCCCGGCGGCGTCCACCTGGTGGAGCTGGCGGAGCTGACCGAACCGACGATGGTGGACCGCGCCGTGGCCACCGCGCTCGGCGTCCAGACCGAGGCCGAGCGGACCCCGCTGGAGGCCATGGCCGAGGCGCTGCGCGGGCGGCGGACGCTGCTGGTGCTCGACAACTGCGAGCACCTGCTGGAGGCGACCGCCGCGCTGACGCGCGCCCTGCTGCACGCCGTGCCGCAGCTGCGCGTGCTGGCCACCAGCCGGCAGCCGCTGAACGAGGCGGGCGAGCAGGTGCTGGCGGTCGATCCGCTGCCGCTGCCGCACCGGGACGGCTCGGCGGAGCAGTGCTGCTCGGCGGCGGTGGAACTGTTCGTCGACCGGGCCAAGGCGGCGGTGCCGGACTTCCGCCTCACCGACGCCAACCGGGAGGCGGTGGTGCGGGTGTGCCGCATGCTGGAGGGCCTGCCGCTGGCGCTGGAGCTGGCCGCGCGCCGGCTGCGCCTGCTGACCGTCCAGGAGCTGGCCGAACGGCTCGACCAGCGGTTCGCCCTGCTGGGCGCGGCGGGCGCCGACCGCACCGCGCCGCCGCGGCACCGGACGCTGCGGGCGGTGTTCGACTGGAGCCACGAACTGTGCTCGGCCGAGGAACGGGCGGCCTGGGAGCGGCTGTCGGTGTGCGCCGGCACCGTGTCGCTGGCCGACGCCGAGGCGCTGTGCGCCGACCAGCGGCCCGCCGCCCAGCCCGCCCTGGAGGCGATCGCCGGGCTGGTGGACAAGTCGCTGCTGACCCGGATCGAGGTGCGGGGACGGACCCGGCTGCGCATGCTGGAGACCGTCCGCATGTACGGGCGGGAGCACCTGGCCGCCTCCGGCCGGGACGAGCAGGCCCGGCGCCGGCACCTGGAGCACTACCTGGGCCTTGCCCGGCGGGCCGAGGACGAGTACGCCTCGCCCCGGCAGTGCCGGCGGCTGCTGCGGCTGCGGGAGGAGCACGCCAACCTGCGGCAGGCGTTCCGCTACGCGCTGGCCGACGAGCAGCCCTCCCCGCTGCTTTTCGAGGGCGCCCGCGCATTGTGGCTGTACTGGATCGCCTGCGGGAACGTGGGCGAGGGCGTGCACTGGATGCGCCGGCTGAGCGAACGGTTCCCCGAGCCGCCCCGTCCCGACCTGACCACCGCCTGGTGCTGGGCGATGTGGGCGGCGGCGTTCGCGTTGCTGCTGCAGGGCGACCACGGCGGCTGCGCCGCGTTCTTGGACCGCGTGGAGTCGGCCGCCTCCCGGGCCGGCGACGGCGGCGCCGAGTGGGCCGGGCTGCAGGCCGCCGTCCACCAGCAGCGCGGCCTGTCGGCGCTGTTCCGCGGCGACACCGAGCGGGCCGAGCGGCATTCGCACGAGGCCCTGCGCTTCGGCGGGCACCGTCCCGGGCTGCTCACCACCCAGCAGGCGCTGGCCCAGATCGGGCTGTCGGCGGCGGTGCGGGGAGCCGGGGAGGAGGCGGTGCACTTCATCCGGCGGGCGATCGAGCTGTCGGAAGAGTGCGGCGAGACCTGGCACCGCTCCTACCTGCTGTGGACGCTGGCCATCGCCTATACCGAAGAGGGCCGCGCCCGGGAGGCCGTCCCCCTGCTGCGGCAGAGCCTGGACTTCAAGATGCAGCTCGGCGACCTGCTGGGCATGGCCACGGTGAGCGAAACCCTCGCCTGGGTGCTGGCGCAAAGCGGCGACCCGCACACCGCGGCTTTGCTGCTGGGGGCGGCCCACACCACCTGGCGTCCGGCCGGAGCTCCCCAGCTGTGGGGGTTTTCGCACCTGGTGCGGTACCGCGACCGCGGCGTCCAGCAGATCCGGCGGATGCTCGGCGAGGCTTCCTTTGAGAAGTCCTACCGTGCCGGGGAACGGCTGGGCTTGGATCAGGCCCTGTCGCAAGCGCTCGGCAAACGGTTCCCCGGCTGACCGCCGCCGGGCGTGCCCGCCCGATGCGGGAACGGACGGGCACGCCTTGCGTCACATGAGCGGGACCGGGGCGAGCGGCGCTGACGGCCGAGGGGAAGTCGCCGTGCCCAGGGGTCGCCTGTCCGGCGTCCTGGGGAAGCCGTCGAAGAGCGTTCCGGGAGGACGCCGTTTCCGCAGGGCGACCCTTTTGACCGATGCGGGAGCCGGAGCGCCTTGAGGCCCCCGTCGCTCTGGGACGCACGCGGTGAGGAGGCCCGGTTCTCCTCAGGTCACCGGCCCAGGGCGGCCCGGACCTTCGACACGGCGAAGTCCGCGCCGTCACGGGGCATGCCGTTGACGAAGTACCGCAGGTGGGCGAGGGTGCTGCCGGGGTCCTGGCAGACGAAGTCGTCGGCGACGCAGTAGTTGCGGATCCGGTCGGCGTAGGCGTTCAGCGCGCCCCGGGGACGCGGCCGGATGGACTCTTTGTTCGGGTCGAAGTCGCCGACGTTGAACGGGTCGCTCGCGGTGAAGCGCATCTCGCCGAACATCACGATCGCGGCGATCCGTGAGGAGGCCGCCGAGGAGACCTGCGGGGCGTTCTTGCCCCAGATCCGCTGGCCGTTCGGCAGCAGGGCGTCGCCGACCACGCCGCCGCCCTGGGAGTAGCCCAGCAGGACGTAACGCTGGTCCGGACATTCCTGGGCGGAGGTGTTCAGCAGCCGCACCAGGTTGGTCACGCCCTCGGTGGCGCTGGTGTCGAAAGTGAGCCGGGCCGGGTACTGCAGCTCGGTGTAGGTGGTGTTCAGCCCGGTGAGCCCGGTTCTGATCCGCTCCCCCATCGGCTGCAGCAGCCAGCTTCCCTCCTGGGGCTCACCGGTGCCGCGCGCGGAGATGATGCTCACATCCGCGCAGGCCGCCTGTGCGGGTGGGGCGACGGCGACGACGGCCCCGGCAGCGGCCAGCGCCGCGCAGGCCAGGCCGGCCGCCTTGGCACGGCTGGGGAAGATCCGCATGAGTTCCTCCTCGGGGACGGGTGCGGGCGTGACGTTTGTACGCCGCGTCCCGGTGAGGAAATGCCGGCCCATCTGACAAAAACAGCGGACGGTTTTGACGCCAGAGTCCATCGGGGACGCAAAACCCGACGTCAAAGGGCGCCTTGCCGGGTGCGGACCGCGGCGGGAAGGGCAATCGCGATGCCGCCTCCCATGAGTCGTTGTGCGCACGCACATCGCCCCTCGCGGTCCGGCTATGGCCGTCCGGCTCGGCAAGGCGAGCCGATCCGGGTGATACGTACAACACCCCCGTCATGGTTTCGCAGCCGGCCACATTGTTATCGGGATTTTTCCTCGGACGGACGTGTAGAGAGGCGCGCGGCGGCCCGCCCACCATCTCTTGCCAATGTGTTCTAAGGCGCATCCCCCGCGGCGATTCGTCCGCCGTGCGCTGCGGGGCGGCGCCCGTCCGATCCAGCCAAGAGGTGAATCGCATGCGTTCCTTCACGTCCGCCGCCTTCCGTCTCATCGCCAGGGTGACCGCGCTCGCGGGGGTGGCGGCCGGCGGCCTGGTCGCCCTGGCGACGACCTCCCCGGCCGCCGCGGCGTGCTCGGAGGTGGAGATGGTCGCCGCCCGGGGAACCTTCGAACCCGGGCGGCTGGGGGTGATCGTCGGCGACCCGGTCTTCCGGGCGTTGCAGGGCGAGCTGCGCGGCACGGACCTGACCTCCTACCCGGTGGACTACCCGGCCGACGCCAGCCCCACCTCGCCCCGGCAGGGCGTGCAGGACCTGGTGCGGCACGTCACCCAGCAGGCCCGTGAATGCCCGAACCAGAAGTTCGTCCTGGTCGGCTACTCCCAGGGCGCCAGCGTGGTGAACGGCGCCATCGGCACCGGCGTCGTGGGCGGCGCCACCGAGCTGCCCCGCGAGGTCCGTCCGCAGATCGCGGCCGTCCTGCTGTTCGGCAACCCGGCCCGGCTGGGCCCCGGCGAGCCGGACACCGGTGAGTTCGCCGACCGCACCCTCGACATCTGCAACCAGGGCGACCCGGTGTGCGGCGCGGGCGTCAACATCGCGGCCCACCTGGCCTACCGTTCCGAGGCCGGCCGGGCCGCCCAGTTCGCCGCGCAGAAGATCCGCGGCGCCGGCGCCGCCGAGGAGGGCACCGACCGCCGGGCGGGCGGCATCTTCGGCCGCTGACCCGCCCCCTTACCGCCGCGCCGTCCGGGCCCGGGGCCGCCCCCGGGGTCCGGACGGCGCGGCGGTGCGGGCCGTCCCACGCAATGACGTTCACGGCCGGGAAGGACGACCATGACACGTGACGGAATCCCACCGAGGCGGGCCCGGCTCGCCGGGATCGCATGCTGCGCCGCGCTCGCGCTGGGGACCGCGGGCTGCGGCGGGGACTCGCCGAAGGCGGCCGCCTCGCCTCCGCCGGCATCGGCGCCCACCGCCTCGCCGCCTGCCGGCGGGCAGGGCGGGTTGCTGGCCAAACAAGACGACCCCCAGGGCGGGACGCCGCTGTGCACCACCGCCTTCTACACCTCCACGGCCAAGGGCCTGGAGGTCAAGGTGCGCTTCCCCGGGCCCGCCATGCTCGTCATCAGCGTGCTGCAGGACGGACGCACCGAGCCGGTCAAACAGCTTCAAGAGCGGCTGCCGGACGAGACCAACTCGCGCACCTTCCTCATCCCCGGCATCACCACCGCGTCCCGCGTCGAGCTCAGCGTCCTGGCCCCTGGACCCACCACCGACACCTGCCGGGCTCCCGAACGCTGACCCCATCACCGGTGAGCGGCGGGCGCCGTGTTTCCGTCGCCTCCGTCCGAACGCCGTGTCGCCGTCTTCGCACGCCGCCCGCCGCCGGTGAGGTCGGAACGCCCGCGTCCGGGTGGGGACGGGGCTTCACCACCGGGAGATCAAAGCCAGGTCTTCATGGTCTCGGCCAGCGGCTCGGTGGGCCGGCCGATGAGGCGGGCCAGGTCGCCGGGCGTGTCGGCGATGGCGCCCGCGCGCAGGTCGGCGTTGAGGCCGACCACGAAGTCCGCGGTGCCCTCGTCGAGGCCGGCCGCGAGCAGCTGCTCGCGTTCGGCCTCGGGGGTGAGTTCCTGGTAGCGCACCGGGGTGCCGAGCAGCTCCTGGGCGGTGGCGGCGAACTCCGCGAAGTTCCATGCGACGTCGCCGGACAGCTCATACGCCTTGCCCTCGTGGCCGGGGGTGGTGAGGACGACGGCGGCGGCCTCGGCGTAGTCCTTGCGCGGGGCGGTGGCGATGCGGCCGGGGCCGACGCTGTTGGCGATGACGCCGCGTTCGCGGGCCGCGGAGAAGTCCGGCAGGTGGTTTTCGGTGTACCAGCCGTTGCGCAGGAAGGTCGCGGGGATGCCGGAGGCGGTGATGCGTTCCTCGGTGGCCTTGTGGTCGGCGGCGAGCCGAAGACGCGTGGTCGGGGCGTGCAGGACCGAGGTGTACACCAGGTGGTTCACGCCGGCCCGGCGGGCGGCCTCGATGGCGTTCGCGTGCTGGGCCACGCGGGCGCCCACGCTGTCGAAGGAGATCAGGAGCAGTTTGTCGGCCCCGGTGAGGGTGGCGGCGGTGCCGTCGATGTCGTCCACGTCGACGGTGGCGGTGCGCAGCCCGCGTTCGGCGAGCGCGGCGAGGCGGTCGGTGTTGCGGCCGAGGGCCAGGATGTCGCCCGCGGGGACGCCGCGGGCGAGCAGGGCATCGACGGTGTGGCCGCCGAGCTGTCCGGTGGCGCCGATGATCGCGATGGTCATACGGGGTTTCCTCCTCGTTCGGTGACCGGCCGCCGGTGGCGGCCGGTGCGGGCGGCGGGGCTTGCCGGACGTCCCGCGGTTCACGATGCGAACGGCGGTTCCGGCGCCCGCCCCCGAAGTCTTCGAAAGTGCAGGGGCGGCTGAACCCTGGCGCTTGAGTCCGTGCCCGTCGGGCGATGTTCAGCCTGCCCGGCCGCGCGGCGGGCGGATCCGGTGCGGGTCTTTGACGGCACGGTCCCAAGAGCCGGGGGCTTCCCGAAGGTTGCGGTGCAGGGGCGGGCGCTACAGGGAGTAGGGACCGAAGCGGCCCCAGGCGACGACGGCCGCGAGGATGAGCAGGACGACGTTGAAGGCGATGGCCTGGGGCTCCTTGCGGCGAGCGTGGGTGATCATGGCGCCGATCATCACGATGACCAGGCCGGCCGCCGCCAGCGGGGTCAAGACGGGGGCGATGCCGGTGGCCGCCGGCAGGATCAGGCCGAGGGCCGCGGCCAGTTCGGCGACGCCGATGAACTTGACCATCCCGGAGGGGAAGTCCTCCACCCACGGCAGCTTGGGGGCGAGCCTGTCCTTGGGCCGGGTGGACTTCATCACCCCGGCCATGGCGAACATCACGGCCAGGAGCGCCTGCAGGATCCACAGGAAAACGTTCATCGCGCACGTCCTTCGTCCTCGGCGAGGTCTCTTGGGGCGGTCGCCGGCAGGCCCGTGCTCCGGCCTCTCGACCGCATCGCCTCGTCCTCACCAACCAGGGAAAACAGCGGCACGGCGGGGACCGTCCCGGCACAAGTGGAACGACCTTCCCGTTTGGGTGCCGTACAGCGTAACCAGACAAGTGGGAAGGTTGTTCCACTTAATTAGGATGAATTCATGGCCTCCGCGAAGGTCCCCCGGGACGACGTCCTCGAGCCGGACACCGGCAGGCGCTCCGGGTGCGGGCTGCGGGCCGACGCCGAACGCAACCGCGACCGGATCCTGGCCGCCGCCCGCCGCCTGTACGCCGCCGAAGGGCTCGACGTGCCGATGGCGGCGATCGCCCGCGAGGCCGGCGTGGGCAAGGCCACCCTGTCCCGGCGCTTCGCCACCCGCGAAGACCTCATCACCGCGGTCTTCGCCGACCGCATGGACGCCTACCTCACGGCCGTCACCGAGGCCCTGGCCGACCCCGACCCCTGGCACGGCTTCGTCCGCTACGTCTACGCCGTATGCGCCATGCAGGCCGCCGACCGCGGCTTCGCCGAGGTCCTCACCATGACCTTCCCCACCGCCAAGGCCCTGGAGTCCCGCCGCGACCGCGCCTACCGCGGCTTCCTCGAACTCATCGCCCGCGCCAAGGCCACCGGCCACCTGCGCGAGGACTTCACCGACCGCGACCTGCCCATCCTGTTGATGGCCAACGCCGGCGTCATCGCCGCCACCGCCGACGCCGCCCCCGACGCCTGGCGCCGCCTGGTAGGCCACATGCTCCGCTCCTACGCCACCCCCGGCGCCCCACTCCCCCCTCTCCCCGACGCCCCAGACCCCCAGGCCCTGTACCGCGCCATGATCCGCATCGCCCGCTCCTCCCCCTGCAACGCCCCCGACCGCTCCTGAACGGCCCCACGGAGAACACCTCCGGCCGTCCGAGACGGACGCCCCTTCTCGCAGGCGTCTCCCGCCATGTGCACCGGCCCCGAAGTTCCCAGGGAGACCAAGCCGGCGCCGACCAGGTGACACCGCCCCCGAAAACGCGCGAAGGCCTGACCACCGCTTCGGCGATCAGGCCTCTGCCCTGCGAGTTCGCGTCGGGGTGGCGGGATTCGAACCCACGGCCTCGTGCACCCAAAGCACGCGCGCTAGCCAAGCTGCGCCACACCCCGGCCCGCGGCCGCATGCCCCAACGGAGACGGCAACCGCAGCCTGTGAAAGTGTAGTGCGGATCCGCCCCCACGCCATCCCGATCCGCCGACCCCGAAGGCTCGCCCCATCCCGCGCGCGAAGACCCCCGGAAAACCGGTACGCTACGCAGTGACCGAGATCCGGATCCCCCGGGCTCTCTCGGCCGACCATGCGGGCGTAGCTCAATGGTAGAGCCCCAGTCTTCCAAACTGGTGACGCGGGTTCGATTCCCGTCGCCCGCTCTGCATTCACCCGGGTGTGCGGCCCGGCCACCTCGAGGATGGCCGGGCCGCGGGCCTTTTACCGGCCGCCCGTCCCTCGAAGTCCGACACCGTGCCCGGACACCGCCGATCTTCCAAAGTTCCTGTCCGTGTCCTTGCAAATCCGCTGGGACGGTCCTCAGTTCCTGCTCCTACCGGCGATCAGCGACAGTGGGCAGGAGCCGGTCTCACCCGGCAAGACCGGCGCTCCTCACTCCAAGGCCGGAAAGGCCGCCGACACCATGTCCATCCCGCCCCCTTACCGCGCGCCGAGCCGTTCCATCCGCCGTGCCGACTCACCGGCCCACGGTCGGGAAGAAGTCATCCGGGCAGCGCAGAAGACGACGAGCGTCACACCGCCGGCCCTGACGATCACTCGATCACTTCCAGTTCGACGGTGCGGCCCTCGGGGTCGCGCAGGACGTGCCGCCCCGGTCCCAGCGGCAACGACGTGGTCGAACGCCGCACAGTGAAGCCCAGTCTCAACCGGCCCGTAGGGGGCTTACCGGCCGCCGGATACAGCTCGATCACGGCTCCGTCTTCCAAGACCGCGGCATGATGGACCGGCCCGTCTTCATGCCGCTCCTTGCGAAAGCGAATGCCGAGCCCGGCGTAAAACACACGGCACTCCTCAAGAGCATCGGTGTAGATCACGATGTAGGCGACGCGCATTGAGACCTTCCAGTTGCCTGCCCCAGACCGCTCAACGGCATCCTCTCGTGTTACGAGGACGGACACGCCCTAGGCATGAGGACTGGTGCCGAACCTCCCGCAGGCAGGCCCTGACCTCTACGCCCAGGAAGACCGGCTGGGCTCACGCCCGGCCGCACAGCCGGGCGCGCCGCTGAGAAGAGTTCGCGCATGACCCGCCAGTGCGTCCCCAGCCGAGAGCAGAGGAAATCGGTGAATCCTCGATCGCCGTTCACAGAAATCACGCTGTTTTATTAGCACGAACGGCGTGGAGCCCCGCTGAACCCAGAGATCCAGCTTCTGGAAATGAAGGCCACGGGCCCCTTCTCATGGCCTGGCTCGAGGAGACCGAGCGGTTCGAACGAGGCTGGGTCGCCGTGGCGGCGGTGGACGGCCAAGAAATCAAGGTCCGTCATGGGATCGGCCGCAGGGATGTTTATGGTCGCCTGCGCGTGCGCTCAGTGACTTGAATTCGCGATGAACCCATGGTCGAAGGCGTCGAGTCCGACGATTTCGAACGGTCAGAGGCGCTGCTGAGCCTGATCAAGGTGACCAAGCGGCATCTGAGACCGGGTGCCGACGTTCCACCGGATTATCTCCCGCTCCCCGTGGTGGTCATGGCCGACGAAATCCGAGCGCCGTACGTTCCGCAGAGCCCGGCGGTCAAGCTCCGGCAAGACGACGTCGCCGGGTGGGTGCGTCATGCGCTCCTTTGTGCCGCGGCCTGGGGTCGCCTGCGTTCTCACCCCATCGCGTGACGAGCGCTTCCGCCGATATCCGGCACTGGTCCCGCCCCGGCCGGCGTACGGTTCCATGATGAGGACGAACTCCGCGCCGCCGCGGCCGCCGCGCTGTTGGCGTACGGCGAGCGGCACAAGTCGGCTCGGCAGGGGACGACGGTGGAGTTCACAAGCGACCCCGAGGCGAACAGACTCCTTTTGGAGAACGACTTCGCCTTCCTGGCCGGTGTCCTTTTCGACCAAGGAGTTCCGGCGGAGCGGGCATGGCGTGCGCCGTTCCTGCTGAGCCGGCGCCTTGGCCACTTCGATCCCGAACGGATTGCCCAAGACGAGGCGGGGGTGCGAGAAGCCATCGCGCAGCCGCTTAAGCTGCATCGACATATCGAAAAAATGCCCAGATGGCTGGTTCCGGTAGCCCAGCGGGTGATGACCGAGTGCGGTGGTGATGCCGGAGCCATTTAGTCCGATCACCCCCGGCAAAGGAGCTGAAGAAACACTTCGAGGCGTTTGCCGGCATCGGCCAGAAGAAGGCCGCGATGACGGTGGAGATCCTTGAGCGCGACTGTGGCGTACCCATCAGGGACCTGGATGGGGGCGAAATCGCCTACGACATCCACCTGCGCCGCGTCTTCCTCCGCACCCGTCTGGCGGACCGTGACGACCGCGACCATATGATCGCCAGAGCCTGGGAGCCGCACCCCGACCGTCCCGGCGCCCTCGATCTGCCCAGCCGGCTCCTCGGACGCCAATGGTGCCGCCCCGGTACACTCGACTGCGCCTCCTGCCCGCTCACCGAGGTATGTCCCAAAGACGTCGAGCGAGCAAGCCAGGCCGTCAGTGCCTGATACCTCAAAGGCGCTCGGCCGCTCCGGCAAGGCCGATCGGCTTCATCCTGCCCCGTCAGCACGTCGTTCCGCACGGCAGGACGGGGATGTCACAGCCGAGAGCGGTGCCGTGACCTGCACGGCCATGGCCTTGAACACCGCCGAGGCCGCCGTCCCGGTCTTCAAAGGCCGCGTGTTGAAAAACCCCGATGACTTCGTGTCCGCAAGGCCGCGACGGACTCGACCAGGCCGGCGCGTTCGAGAGCGTCCAGCACATCCTCGACCGTTTCAGGCGGGTTGTTCCGTGAGTCGACGATCTGCTGGACGCACGCCCACACGACCCGGTCGTCGAAGTCGATCTGATCGAGGACGAAGTCGTCGGGGCTTTTGGCCTCCACGTTCCAGGGTTCCAGCATGTCGGCCGGGAAATCTCGAAGGTTCGAGGTGACGATCACCTGGGCCTGAGCCTTGATCGCGGCGGCCAGGACATGCCGGTCTTCGAGATCGGGGAGTTTCAGCGCCTCGATGAGCGGTTCGTAACCCTCGACGAGGGCATCGGGGACCGCCCGGTTCATCAGGGTGCGCAACCTGATCAGTTTCTCCACAGGAATGTCCGGACGGCCGGCGGTCAGGTTCTTTTGCAGCTCATCGAGAATGGCGTTCGTCCACTTGGCCTGGACCAGCCCCGACTGGGCAATGCGGATCAGCAGGTCGCGTTGCGTGTTGCCGTACAGAACGCAGGCATCGTAGACCACCACGAACGCCATCGTCAGATGCCCAGCTCCTGACCGAGCCGGGCGAGTTCGTCGGCAGCCGTGCGGCTTTGCGCCTCGCTCTTCCGCTTATAGTCCATCAAGTCGTCCCATCTGATGCGACGGTGTCGGCCGACCCGTCTGAAGGGGATCTCTCCCCTCTCCAGCAACCCGATCAGATAAGGGCGGGAGACGTTCAGCAGATCGGCCGCCTGCTGCGTGGTCAGTTCGGCATCCGAAGGAACGACCGACACCCCGCGCCCGGCGGCGATCTGGGACAGGATGTAGGCGAACAAGCTCACCGCCTGCCGTGGCAGGACCAAGGCCTCTTCTTCACCGATCTCAGCATGCACCCTGATGGCCTGCTCGTGAGGATTGCGCTGAAGGTACGCCTTGATCCTCTGCACGGCCCGCGCAGCCTGCCGGGTATCGACCGCTCCTGGCTCTATCCGCCTGACCTGCACGTCTGCCACACCCCTCACCGCCCCAAAGGCATCTATTCGCAGTATCCGAAACAAACGCAGCAGACGCAAGGAACAATGAGCCCCGGCGGTGAGCGCCCGGCAGCCGCGGTGATCACTAGTCTCCGCAGTGCGCTCGGGGTGCTCGGGGCGCGCGGCGAGCGCCCCGAGCACCCTACGGCGGGTTGTGAGACGGCGCTCACCCAGAGGTGTCCGTTCCGTCGCGGCAGATGCCGGCGAAGTCGCAGGAGGTGCAGGTGGCGCACCAGCGGGGGAGGCGACGCAGGTCGTTGTCGCGCAGGGACCTGCCGACCTCGGTGACGCGGCGGGTCAGGTCGTTCAGCAAGCCTGTGTCGACCTCCTCGCGCAGTGAGCTGCCCTCCTCGTCGAGGTTGTGGACTTCCACCAGATCGGCGTCGGCGCCGGTGAGCTCCCGATAGCCCAGGGCGTACAGGTGGAGCTGGGCGAGGGAGACGTCTTCGGCCTGGGCGCGTTCGCTGGATTTGAAGTCCACGACCGAGACCTCTTCGGTGTCCAGCCGCTTGATGAGGTCGACCCGGCCGGTGACGGTGACGCCGGGAGCGGGGTGGATCTCGACCGGTTGCTCGGAGAACATGGTCTGGCGCAGGGTCGCTCCCTTCTCCCGCAGGTAGCGGCGAACGGAGGCGATCGCGGCGGGCCGCAGCCGGGCCTTGGCGGCCGGGTTGGCGAACGGCAGGTTCAGGTGCCGGTCCACCAGTTCCTCGGTGGCGATCACCACCGCGTCGGGCTGGGCGTAGCCGTTGTCGCCGTCGAACTCCTCGTAGTAGCCGGGGGCCTGGTATTGCAGCCACTTGGCGAACTTCTCGAAGCGTTCCTTCGGGTGGACGGTCAGGTGGATGGCCTCGTAGTCGCCGATGGCGGTGGAGAAGCGGCCGAGGTTGCAGAAGACCGGTTCACCGCGGCGGCCGCCGTCCGTCTCCCCGTGGGAGGGGACGTTCTCCTCACGCAGCCCGATGGCCTCCAGAAAGCCGAGGAACACCCCCTGCAGCGTGATGGAGTCCCAGGGCCGTGACTCGTCCCAGGCGATCGCCTCGTCCAGGACGGCGATGCCCTGGTCCAGGCGCTCGTCACAGCCGACGTCGGCGGCGCGCCAGGCGTCCTTGACCGCCTCGGCATCGATGAGACCGGCGACGTAGCGGAAGCAGGCGACGGCGGCCTGCACCTCGGGGGTCTCAAAGAGCCGCACCAGCCCTTTGATGATGTAGGGGATGCCGCGGCGGCGGAGCTCTTCGACCAGCGGACCGGCGTCATGGCGCACCGACCGGAAGAGCACCGCGCAGTCGGCGTAGCTGAGACCGCGCTCGGGGGCGTCCGGCGCATCCTGGAACGGGACGCCCTGGAGCTGCTGGATGCGGTCGGCGATGGCACGGGCCTCCTGCGCCGGGTCGTCGTAGGTCAGGGCGAGCAGGTCGCCGCGTTCGAACCTTTGATGCCCGGCGGCCTTCATGGACTTGGCCAGCCGGGCGCTGGAGGCCGTCCGCCGCACCACCTTCACGACGCGTTTTCTCTATGACGACGACGGACGGCCCATGAGTCTGTCGGGCGTCCCGCCCAAGGACCGTCCCGCCGCCGCCCGGCAGATGGCCGCCCGGCTGGGCCGCCCGGGCCGGGGCGGCGGCGCGGGGCCGCTCGCCCAAGAGCTCAACCGCATCGAGGACGAGCGGCGCCGCCGGGCGCTGCTGCTGGTGGGCAGCTACCGGGAGGCGGACGTGGTCGCCGAGACGCTGCACGGCATCGAACGCCGGCACGGCAGGGTCCGGGTGCTGATCGCCGACGACGCCGAGCCCGGCCCGGGCTCCGAGGAGCGGGCGGAGACGGTGCGCCGCGGCGACCTGGCCATGTTCGCCGAGGACGAGGACGCCGAGGTGCTGGTGGCGCCGCTGATGGCGATCGAACGCGGCCACAACATCCTCAACGCCCAGCGCAACGCCGCCTTCGGCGTCGCCCTGTTCCTGGCCCGGCCCCACCCCAGGCCCGACGACCTGTCGCTGGCGGTGTTCGCCGTCAACGACTGGGTGAGCCGTTTCATCCGCGACCTGCGCCGCGTCGACGGCCGCACCGGTCCGGCGACCTTCGGGGAACTGGTCGCCAAGGCCGGCGACCTGGATCAGGCCGGGCTGGAGTTCCGGCACCAGGCGCGCAAGGAATGGCGGCGGCTGCTGTCGCGCCGTTACATCTACTCGCACCTGGAGGACTGGGAGCGGCGCTCGTTCGCCTGGGACCAGCTCGTCACCATCTGGCAGGTCATCGGCCGGCTGGTGCGGGGCGGCGTGCCCGCCCGGGTCGTGTTCGTGGACGCCAAGTTCGCCCCCGGGACGGCCGCCGCGCTGCGTCCGGGCGAGACCGTCACGGCGCCGGCGCGGGACGGCCTGCTGGCCGACCTGCACAAGATCCTGGCCCCCTACTTCGACGACCACGCCGACCCGGCGTGGTTCGACGATCCCGCCGACCCGGCCCTGGTCCGGATGCTGTACGCGCCGATGTACCAGGCGCTGTCCGGACTCACCCACCGAACCTGAAACGCCTGTTTCTCGAACGGAGCCTTGCATGCCCGCCTACACGCGCATCCGGACGGCCTCCTGGCTGCCGGACTCACCGGACGCCTCAGTCACCGCCCGCTATCAGGCCCTGCCCTTCCCCGAACAGTGGCGGGAGGTGCTGCTGGAGCTGTGCAACGCGGGCCGTCCCACCGACGCCGAGCCCTACCGGACCGTGCCCACCCGCCGGATGGAACAGGTCCTGCAGACGTTCGCCCCCGACTACCTGGTGCTGCCGCGCCCGCGTGACGGGCGCGGACACTGGCTGCTGGTCCCCGAAGGCGTCGAACGCCTGCCGGATCAGGTTTTCCGGGCGCTGTACAACGCCTGGCTGAGCGACCTGCGACCCGACATGGCCAAAGACCCCCACTACCGGGAGCTGCTGGCCAAGGCCCGCGCGATGCTGGACGACGCCCCGCCCCGCTGGGAACCGGTGGAGCTGGAGCTGCTGCGCTGCCCGGTCACCGAAGGCGGCACCGCCGCGCCGCTCGCCCACCAGTACCCGCTCACCACCGACTGGTTCGCCCGGAAGATCCTCGCCCTGGAGCCCTATGACTATGGAAGCGGCACCCTGCGTTTTCACGCGGTGCCGCGCGGCCCCCGAGACCAGGGCGCCGAACTGGTGTCAGAGCCGCTGCGGTTCGACAAGGACGGGCAGAGGTGGTGGTACTCGATCACCCTCAACGTCACCTTGCACACCGTCCCCTTCGAGCCGCTGCCACGGATCCACCTGCACACCGGGATCCGCCGCTGGGCGACCCGGGTCGGCGCCGCCGGCCGTCTGTACCTGCCCCGCCGGCGGCGCACCACGGTGCTGCTGCGGCCGCGGGTGCCCTGGCTGCCAGGCGCGTCCCGCTCGGACCGGTTCGCCGTCGCCCGGTTGGAACGCCGCTGGGACCGGGAGGCGCGGGACTGGGTCACCGGCTGGGTCGAAGGCGGGCCGGCGGGGATGCTGCACCGGTTGTCGCTGTCGTCGTTCCCCGACGCCGAGGCCATCGTGACGGCGCCGGAGGAATGGCTCGCCGACGACATGAGCGCCGCCGTCGTGTACAGCACCGCCATGGGCTCCCACGGGGTTCTCCCGGGGTTGATGCCCCATCAGCGTTCAGAGCTCGTGGCCTGGGCCGAGCAGGCGTTCGCTCCGGAGCTGCGTCCCGAGCCGGAGCGGGTGCGCACCCGGCTGGGCCGTTCCACACCGCTCAACACCCCGCCCAAGACGAAGACGCCCGAGTACGACAGGCGCCGCGCCGCGAAGGTGCGGGCCGCCGCGGCGCACGCGATGCGGGCGCTAGGTGCCGTCGAGGACGACCGGGCCGTGCTGGAGGCGTGGCTGCTGTGGCAGACGCCGCAGATGCGAGATGAGGCCGTCGAGGCGTTCATCGGCCTTCTCGGTCTGGGCGGCGGGTCGAGAGCGGCCATCGATGCGCTGCTGAGCGCCGCTTCAGGCCCGCGCGGCCTGCTGGAGTGGCGCACGCCGGAGCTGCTCGTGCGGCTGCACTGCCGGCGTCTGACCGAAGGGCTCGGCGACGACCTGGCGCTGCCGGAGGGACGCCGGACCAAGGCGATGGTCACCGCCGCGGTCGCCGAGCGGCGCGACCGGGCCGCGCGCTGGATGGCGGCCGAGCGTCCGGGCACGGCGCCGTCGCTGGCGCTGGTGGAACTCGACCGCGCCGCCGACTTCACCACTTCTGATCACGATCCGAAGTTCGCGCTGCGGCTCGGCTTCGCCAAGGCCGGGCTCCTCACCCAGTTCGTGGCGGTGCCCAAGAAGACCGCGGGCTACGACTCGACCCGCAACGTCGGGCACCGGGCCGAGAAGGCCTGGGACGACGGGCTGCGGCAGCTGGGGGTGCGGGTGCTCCCCGAGCACGGGCTGAGCGACGGGCTGCCCGAAGGACTGCGCTATGCGGCGATCTGGCTGGTGCGCAAGAACCGGACGAGCCGGACCCGCTGGGCCGGGCACGTCCCGGTCGCCGTGCTGGTGGCCCCCGGTCCTGAGGAGGGAATCGCCGAGGTGCGGGGCTGGGACGCCGAGGCGGACGGCGGAGCGGGCGCCTGGATCCCCTATCCGTCGCTGCTGCTGCGGCTGACCGAGCGGGTCGACGTCTCCTCCGTCCTGGCCGCCGACGACGAAGACGAGGAGGCCTTCAGACGACCGGACTACCACCGGGAGATGGAGCGGCAACGCCGGCAGGTCGAGGAATGGCTGCAGACGGTGCTGCGCACCCTGCGAGGCGTCCCGACCCTGCTGCTGGCCTGCGCGCAGAACGTCCGTTCGCACTGGACGTGGCTGCAGGACGGCCAGGTGCAGCGCGACCGGGTGCGCACCGGGGTGGCCCCGCACCGCAGGCTCGACCCCGACCTGCGGCTGCTGCGGGTCCGCAAGACCACGGGCCGGGAGACCCCCCAGTGGTGGGGCGTCCACCCCAAGGACGGGCTGAACGGCCTGGCCGCCCACCTGTGGGTGGCGCCCCGTCCTGACGGAGCCGGCGGCGGCCGGGTGTTCTGGAGCACCACGCCCAAACCCTCGCAGTTCAAGGACTCGGCCGTCAGCGGCGACAAACTCGGCGGCCGGCCGCTCACTCGCGGCTCCGGCAGGCCGACCATCGACGCCGACAAGGTCGGCTGGAACCCCGGTCTGGTGGAGCTCGCCGTGCTCGGCTGCCACGAGGACGACGGCGACGATCCGGAGGCGCTGGCGATGGCCGCCCACCACCTGCGCCAGCCCCCGGACTACCCCCAGGCCCTCGCCCTGCCGCTGCCCCTGCACCTGGCCGAACTGGCCCAGGAGTACGTCCTCCCGCTGCCGCCGGAGGACTCCGAAGAAACCGCACACGACGAGGATCCGCCGGGCGAGGGACCTTCAGAACCGGAAACCGCCCAGCCCTTCGCTCCCAACGGGGAGTGAGCCTCTCGCGGTGTCGGCCCCCCGGTGGTGACCGACACCGCTTGATCGAAGACGATGATTCAGGCGTCGTTCGACACTAGGACATCCGACAGCACCGCCGGACGCCCACAGCGTCGATCGCTGAGAAGGAGCTCTACGAGTCCAGGTCGGGCAGGTATAACAGGGGTAAGTCGCATACGGCGAGAGAAGGTGCCGCTGGGGCTGGCAGGAGCCAACACCCCACTCAGGGTGGTTCACGTGGCCAGCGGGCAGGTGACAGCGCTGACAACCGGAGGCCCCGAACCGTTGCGGGGTACCGCATCCTCCGGCCCGTGGGGCCCGTCCCTAATGGCTCGCACGCTCGAAACCGGCCGTGCCATCAGGGGGAACGTCCCCCTTGCCCCACCCCGACGGGCTGGGCAGCCCTTCCCTGCACAAGGCGATAGCCGTCAACGCTCATGAGCCCCTGCAGACAGCATCCTCCCTGGTAACAGAACTATAAGAAAACTCCGCACACAAGCAGTTCATGTGACATCAAGGACAAGAGCTGCTAAAACAGTTCGACCTGGGGTGGCTCTGCACGGGATGGCCGGCAGAGCAGGTGGGGGAGTCTCATCATTGGGGAAGCATGACGTAGGCGAGGAGCTGCGGAAACTCGCTGAGAAGCCGGAGCTGGCGGAGAGAAAAGAGCAGCTTAGAGACCTCGCCGAGGCGATGAGTGATCGGAGCAAGGCCGAGCGCTGGTGCGAGGTCGACCTCTTCGCGGCGTTCTCGCCCGATGAGACGATCATCCAGCCGCTCCCTAAGAAGGCCAGCCGCAAGCACTGGGCGTCCCGTGCAGTCAAGGCCGCGCTGGCGGTCGGGCCGGTGCTGGTCTTTCTGCCCGTGTTCTTCACGTGGGTGGGGCTGCACGAGGCCACGTCCGCCTACGGCGAAGTACTAAACGACCAAGGGGTCGAGGCGGCGCGGCGGCCGTTCCTGGAGATGTGGCAGCAGGGCTTCGATGGCCGACTGCCCGGTTTCTTCCGTTTCAGCAACGTCGCCATGCTGACGGTACTGGCGATCCTCTTCCTCGTCGCCTGGACGGTGAGCGAGAACCTGCTGTACAACCGCTCCCTGGACCGTGCCGAACGCCGGCTGGTGATGCTGCGCGCCCGGCTCCGCAAGGCGCTGACCGAGGCGAGCCTGTACCTGGCACAGGTACGGCTGTCGACGCCCAGCCGTTTCAACGCTGAGCTCACCCAAGCGGCCATGCAGATCACCAAGATCGGGGAGACGGTCCGCAAGGCCCAGTCCGACCTGATGGACGCCGTGGTCTACGCCCTGGAAGCCGCGCAGAAGACCAGTGACGCCCTGGTCTCCAGCGCCAACGAGGTGCAGGGCACGACCAAGACCTTCAGCCGGCACTTCACCGAGGTGAAGTCCGCCGCCGAAACGATGACCTCCGCAGCCGACGCGATCACGCTCAAGACCGGGGAGTCCATCGAAGAGTTCAAAAAGAGCCTGCTGTCGGTGCTCGACCACGAGCTGAACCGGCTCACCTCGGCCATCCGCTCCTCCGTGGGCGAGCTACGGGACGAGGTCGGGGAACTGGTCACCGCCAGCAGCAGCATCACCCGGGCCGTCGACAGCTCCGCCGATTCGGTGCAGGCCGTGGGCGCCTCCACAGAGCGGACCGTGAAGGTGCTGACCAACCAGCTCACCGAAACCCTGGAACGCACCGCCACGGACTTCGAGCGGGCCTTCAGCCAGACCAGCTCCGAGATCCGCGCGGCCCTCGGGGATTGGGCGGACACCGCCGGGGCGCACGCCAGCCGCATCGAGCTCGTCACGGACGTCTCCGGCCGGACCGTGGACATGCTGGACCGCACCCGGGACTCCTTCGAACGGCTCGCCGCGCTGCCCGAGCAGATCTCGCAGGTCACCGGCATGGCCCTGGAAGAGACGCGGAGCACGGTGCGGGCCGAGCTCGACGAGCTCAAAGCGGCAATCGCCGAGTTCGGCAACGTCCTGCAGCAGGCCTCGCAGACGATCGCCGAGCTCGCTGACCGTCGGCAGGGCGACGCGGCATGAGACAGCGTCGGGCCTCCTTGACGATCCTGCTGGCCGGGTGGCTGTTTGCGGACATGCTCCTGGCGCTCACCATCGTCATGCTGGGCGCACAGGCGCCGCCGGAGGCCGAGGCCAAGCCCTCCGCCGGTCCCTCCCCTTCCAAAAGCCCCTGTGCCGAGCAGCTCAAGGGAGTGGAGTCCAAACCCATCAAGGCCAAGTTCACCGTCAGCCCCGCGGCCGGCGGACGAACGCTCATCGCCCAAGTCAAACGAGGGCTGCACAGGCAGGCCCCCGGCTTTTCCGGCAAGCGTGCCGGCATGGTGCTGACCTTCGGCGGAGACGGCGGCAGCGGTCAGGGGGTCGCCCTGGCGTCACGGGTGAACAGAGCCCTGAAAGAGGCGTACCCGAGCGTGTTCAGGTCCGCCGCCACCCGCAACTTCCACGACCTCGCGGCCCCCGCGGGATCGGTCTCCATGGAGATCTACTTCATCAGCTACGGCTGTGCCGAGGAAAGGCCCGTGTCATGAGCGAGCAGATACTCCCCTTCTACCTGGTGTGCGACGAGTCGTACTCGATGGCGGGCAATCCCCTTCAGGAGATCAACGACCAGCTCCCCCAGATCGTCACCGAAATCGCCAGCAACCCGACGGTCGCTGACAAGGCGAGGCTGTGCATCATCAGCTTCAGTGACACCGCTGAGGTGCTGCTGCCGCTGGCCGATCTCAACGACGTGCACCAGGTCCCCCAGCTCGCTCCCAAGGGCGCCACGTCCTACGGCGCGGCGTTCACCTTGCTGCGCGACACCATCGAGCGGGACATCCGGGATCTCAAAGCCGCCGGCCATGTCCCGTTCCGTCCCACGGTGTTCTTCCTCACCGACGGCCAGCCCACCGATTCGGACTGGGCCACCGCGCACCAGCGGCTCACCGCCAAGGACTTCGGCCCCCGCCCGACGATCCTGGCCTTCGGCTTCGGTGACGTGCGACCGGAGACGCTGCGGGCCGTCGCCACCTTCCGGGCGTTCATCGCCAACGGGGAGCTCGATCCACGTAACGCCCTGCGGGAGTTCGCCAAGCAGTTGCTGAACTCGGTGGTCTCCTCGGCGGTCGCCTCCTCGGCGGCCTTTTCTGCCAATCCCAACGCCGGGGCCCAGATGGTCTTCCCCGACCAGGTCAAGGGCTACACGGTGCTGGAGGCGGATCGCGTCTGATGGACTTCCCAGAGCCACTGGTCATAGGGCGTCCGTCACGTTTCAAGATCGAACCGGGCGAGTTGCCAAGCCTGGATGTGGCCTGTCCTGACACCGTCCTGGACGCCGCGGCAATGCCCGGTCTCGTCATTCGCGCGGTCTCGACCCGCGGCGATGCGCACCGCTACAACGCCCAGCCCCGGCAGGACGCCATGGGATTGTGGCGGATCAGCGAACGCATCGTCCTGGCCTGCGTGGCCGATGGGCTGGGCAACGCACAGCTGTCCCACATCGGTGCGATGACCGCCTGCCAGGCCGCGCGTGAGCACCTGCGCATCCGGCCCGATGAGCAGGCTGCCGACGCGGCCAGGCGTTACTTCTCCCGTATCGCCGACGCCATCGAAGCGGAGGCCGCCCGGCGCGGCGTCGCGGTCGAAGAACTGGCCACCACGTTCCTGACCGCCGTGATCCAGTTCGACGTCCACGGCTCGCCGCAGCAGGCCTGGCTGATGCGGGTCGGTGACTGCGCGGCGATGCGGCTGCACCGGGGCGTGTGGGTGTCGTGCTTCGCCAAGGAGCCGGATTATGAGGTCGCCACTTCGGCGACTCTGGCCCTGCCCGGTCACGCCGACCAAGTCGAGATCCAGCCTGTGTCACTGGACCCGGAGGACGTACTGCTGCTGTGCACCGACGGGCTCGCCAAACCCATGCGCGGCAGTGAGGTCCGCAACCAGCTGGCCGCCTGGTGGGGCTCCGGTCCCCCGTCCCTGACGGAATTCCTCTGGCAGGTCGGTTTCAAAGCCCGCACCCACGACGATGACCGGACGGCCATCTGCATCTGGAGGGTCTCCTGATGCTGGTACCGCATCCTTTGGACCGTCCGAGAAGCAGCCTGCGGCTAGAGGACGAACCGCTCGGGGAAGGCGGGCAGGGCGTCGTCACCCGAGTACTCGGCAACGAGAAGCTCGTTTACAAGGAGTACCTGCAAAACGCCGGAAGGCCCTTCGCCCCAGCTCTAGCCGAGCTCGTGGAATTCGGGCGAGGGCTGCCCAGCGCCGACAGCCGTTCCCTTTTCGAGCAAAGCGCCTGGCCACTGGCACGGGTCGTGCACAAGGGCGCGGTGACCGGTTTCCTCATGCGGGAAATCCCTCCGGAGTTCACCGGGCCGATCGGCGGCAAGAACCGACCAGTCGAGCTCCAGTACCTGCTGTACAAACCGAACCACACCTGGCAGTCCTTGCACTTGCCGGACGGGCCGGGCCGTGTTGAGATCGCCACCGCGGCAGTGCGGTTCATCGACTTCCTGCACTCTCACCGCTTCGTGCTGGGCGATATCTCCTTCCGGAATCTGCTGTGGTCCCAGACCCGTCCTTACCGGATCTTCATGCTCGACTGCGACGGTGTACGGCGGCACGGCGGCGAACCGGTCCTCCCCCAAGCGCAGACCCCCGAATGGGACGACCCCCATCTACCCAAGACCGGCCTCGACCTCGACACCGACAGATACAAAATCGCTTTGCTGGTGGGTCGGGTGCTGAGCCGCAACGCCTACGTCCGCCCGGGCCAAAAGCTGGAACTGGTAGAGGGCGTCGACTCTCACGTCGCTGACGCGGTGACCCGGCTTTTTGACCGTGCCGCGGCACCGCACGGCCTCCGCCCCACCGCGCGGGAGTGGCTCCAAGCCCTTTCCGGACGCAAGTGGATCGCGGTCAAGCCCCCACCCGTCCGGGTTCAGCAAGCCACCCCCACGAACTTGGCGCCACTAGTGACGACGAGTCAGCAGCGCATATGGCGGCCCATCAGCCTGCCCGGCCAAGCACAAGCGCCGTCCGCCTCTCCGAAGCGGGCAGTGCCCCCAGCCGCGCCAGCGCGGCCCAGGCCGAAAGTGAAATCAGTGCCGAAACCATCTTCGGCGTCCGCATCGGGTCCCCAGCCCACATCCCTACGGAATCAGCCGGGGAAGAGCACCCAGCCCTCGCCTCCACAGGCACGGACGCCCCTGCCGGCCCGTAATACGGCGCCCGTGGCCAGGCCGAAGCTGGGGGCGCAGGTAGTGGCCTCCGCTGCTTTCGTCGAACAGCGAGCAACTCTCGGGGCGCGGGCCCGCTTCACCGACGAAGAGGTCGCCCGACTCATCGATCTCCTCATCGAGAAGGGAGGCCGCAGGCCGGTCGCCGAGTTGGCCCGGCTGCTCGGTAAGCTGCCGGATCGGATCGTCATGGAACTCGGCGGCGTGTGCCGGCTGCTCAACCTCGATGATGAACAGGTCCTCGAACTACGGGACGACGACCAGACCCTGCAGCTCAACATCCCGCTCCTCAAAGAGCAGTTCTTGGGGGTGACCTCATGAGCCGACCCAAGAAGATCAGCCCCGCCCGACGCCGCAAGGTCATCGACGCACTGGGCCGTGGCACCGTTCCGGAGCGGGACCTGGACCTTTTCGCCGTGGGCATGGAACGCTTCGCCCGACTCGACGAGGAGCTGGCCGCCGTCACCCGCGGCGGGTGGAAGTTCAAGGCGGTTCAGGGCGAGTACGGCTCGGGCAAGACGTTCTTTTCCCGCTGGCTGGCCCAGCGGGCCCGGGACAAGAACATGGCCTCCAGCGAGGTGCAGATCTCCCAGGACGTTCCGCTGCACAAGCTGAACGTCATCTACCAGCGGCTCATCAAGAACCTCACCATCGCCGAGACCTCTGAAGGTGCGTTCCGGGCCTTGGTCGAGGACTGGCTGCTGAACCTTGAGGACGAGGTGTGCGCCGCAGAAGGACTCGACCCGGCAGACCGCGACCGGGTTGAAGCAGCGGTGAACAAGCGCATCGACGTCCGGCTCAAGGAGGTCGCCGACTCGGCTCCGTCCCTGGCCACCGCGCTGCGGGCCTATCGGAAGGCACGCATGGCAGGGGACAGCGGCACCGCGATGCAACTACTGTCGTGGGTCAGCGGGGATGAGCATGTGGCCGCCTCCGTCAAGCGCCAGGCCGGCCTCAAAGGGGAGGTCAACGCCGACACCGCCTTCGGTTTCCTCCGCGGCCTGCTAATCATCCTGCGGGACTGCGGCCACACCGGACTGCTGCTGGTGTTGGACGAGCTGGAGACGATCCAGCGGCTCCGCGCCGACGTGCGCGACAAGAGCCTGGGGGCCCTCCGACACCTGATCGATGAGATCGACCGCGGTTCCTTTCCCGGGCTCTTCTTGCTCATCACCGGTACACCCGCCTTCTTCACCGGCCCGACGGGCGTCCCCCAGCTCCCACCGCTGGCCCAACGGCTGGACGTGGACTTCGACACCGACCCCCGATTCGACTCCATGCAGAGCCACCGGCTGCGGCTCACCGGGTTCGACCTGGACAAGCTGGTGGAACTCGGCCGGCGGGTGCGCGACTTGTACGCCGAAGGCGAGCCGCAGGCCCGCGAGCGCATCAACCAACTGGTGGACGACGCCTACATTAAGGACCTGGCGACATCAGTGGCCGGGAAGCTCGGCGTCGGCACCTCGCCCCGGGTTTTCCTGCGAAGCCTGGTTTCGGACGTGCTGTTCAAGGTGGCCGAGCATCCGGACTTCAACCCCCGCGTCCACTACGCTCGGTACCGGCTCGACAATTTGACCATTGAAGAGCAGAATGCGCTGCAAGGTACCGCGTCCTCCGCGGGTGACATCGATATCGACCTGTGACGAAGCTGCATCCAACCCTCGCCTATCACCTGTCCGCTACTCTCGGCTGGCAGCAGCTGCGTCCTCTCCAGGAGGAGTTCCTAAAGAGCTTCTCTCCCGACTGCGACGCCCTACTAGTGGCCCCTACCGCTGGAGGGAAAACCGAGGCTGCCTTGTTTCCCTTGCTCACCGTCATGGCCGAGCAGGGCTGGCAGGGCTTGTCAGTGCTGTACATCTGTCCGCTGAAAGCGCTGCTCAACAACCTGGAGCCGCGGATCGCCCAGTATGCGGGCTGGCTCGGCAGGACAGTGCGGCTCTGGCACGGCGACACCTCCGTCACCAGGCGGCAGGCGATTCTACGTAATCCTCCAGATATCCTGCTCACCACTCCTGAGTCGCTAGAGTCGATGCTCATCAGCGCGAGTGTCGATCACCGGCGACTGCTATCGGGGGTGCGCAGCGTCGTCATAGACGAAGTTCACGCCTTTGCTAAAGACGACCGGGGTTGGCATCTGCTGTGCGTGCTGGAGCGCATCGCGCGCCTGACAGGCCGGCCATTGCAGCGCATCGGACTGTCAGCGACGGTGGGGGACCCCTCCGGCCTGCTGGCGTGGCTGCAAGGTGCGGGGAGGCGTCCTGCCCAGGTTGTAGAGCCAGCCATCGAGTCCGCCGTGGGTCCGCCTGAGATCGAGTTGGACCGGGTCGGCAACCTCGCCAACGCTGCAAAAATCATCTCCATGCTGCACCACGGCGAAAAGCGGCTGGTGTTTTGCGACTCCCGGCAGACCGTCGAAGAGCTCGGAGAGGCACTGCGCAAGCTCGGCGTCACCGTCTTCCTGTCGCACGCCTCACTATCGGCAAACGAACGCAGGCGCGCCGAGGAGGCGTTCAGCCAGGCCCGCGACTGCGTGATCGTCGCCACCTCCACCCTAGAGCTGGGCATCGACGTCGGTGACCTCGACCGGGTCATCCAGATCAACTCCCCATGGTCAGTGTCCTCCTTTCTACAACGGCTGGGGCGCACCGGCCGGCGGCCGGGCCAGGTGCGTAACTGCTTGTTGCTAACGCTCAGCGAAGAGGACACCCTCACCGCGGCCGGTCTGCTCCTGCTATGGAGCACCGGCTATGTGGAGCCCTCCCTACCGCCTCCCAATCCGCGGCACATCGTTGCGCAGCAGGTCCTGGCCCTCGCACTGCAGGAGGGAGCGATCGGGGACGCTCTGTGGCGAGACTGGTGGAACGGACATTGGTTGTTCGACCCCGCTGCCACGCAGCCAATCATGCAGCATCTTCTAGCGAAGGGCTATCTGCGCCGGGACGGCCACAATCTCCTCATTGGCGAGAAGGCGGAACAGGACTTCGGGCGGCGTCATTTTATGGAGCTGATGGCTTCGTTCACAGCGCCCCCCGAATTCACCGTCCTCCAGGGTGGCAAGGAGATCGGTCGATGCGACCCCATGCTCCTCACCCGAGCGGTGCAAGGGCCGCGTCTACTGCTCCTGGCGGGGCGAACCTGGCAGGTCGACTGGATCGACTGGAAGCGCCGACGCTGCCACGTCCTCCCCATCGAGGGGACCGGTGGGATCGCCCGGTGGTCGACCACGTCGTCTTTCGCCATGTCCTTTGCATTGGCTCGGGCCATCCGTCAGGTCGTCCTGGGCGAGGATCCCCCCGTCCGGCTGACTCACCGTGCGGCCCGCGCTCTGGCAACGGCCCGCGCCGAGCTCGCCGATGTGGCGGCACCGGACCGCACGATCGTGGTGCGGTCCGGGCACGATGTGCTCTGGTGGACGTGGGCCGGCACCCGCGTCAACGCTACGCTCAAGGCGTCTCTCGGTTCTCTCGCCGACCCCTGTGCTCGTCCTGACGATCTTTACATTCGGCTTCGCAACGATTTGGACGCCGTGACCTGGCGCGAGGTCGGTCGCTCTTTGCACCGGCTAGCTGATCCCGAGGTGGACTCGCGAGCGGTGCACGGGCTGAAGTTCAGTGCAGCTCTTCCCTCCGATCTCGCCGCTTCCACGCTCGCCGCCCGGCTGGCTGACCGCGACAACGCGTGGAAAGTACTCAACGAGCCGTGCATCTTTTCCCAGAGCGCATAACTCGGGAAGAGGAGTGCGCATTTCATTCACAAAGCTCACTCAACAGCCCGGAGCCAGCCGCTTTCGATAACCTGCGTACTGGTACTTAAACCGTACGTCACCGTTCCCACTCCTCTCTTCAACCAACCTGAGGCGCCATTAGTTCGGCTTTCTGCCGAATTTTTCAACGCGTCGTCTCCACAGGCCGCATGTGGGGACAGTCCGTCAGAAGGTCTGCTACAGCCTGTGGTGCCGCAGCTCTGGAGGCCGTCTGGACTTGCGCCCCAGTTCTCACGGAGCGGTATTACGCAAGGCGCCCGCAGGCCGAGGTGATGTTGCCGGGACCGTTTCGAGGAACGCCGCCACTCGGGCTCCCATGGCGCTTACGCTACGCACCGTCCGGGGGTCGGTCTCGTTCTCACCACATCGACGCTTTGTTTCGGCTCCTCAGTTGCAGCTGCATCGCGGTAGCACCGATCATCGTGCGCTTTTCCCGACGCGGAGACTCGAACGAGGAGGGCAACTGTAGCGATGTCCGACCGCGCGCCGCCCCAGGGCGCCAGGACGAGATTGAGCATCCCGTCCCACTCTGCGGAGACGACATGTTGAAAAGATTTCACACCTTATTATATCCAGCCTTCTTCGAAGGTTTTGTGAAGACCGAAAAGAGAGCCGGAGTGTCGCGACTTGGAGGTGAACACACAAAAACGGTGTTCAGGTCATGCCGCAGCGCCAATGGCGTCATACTTACCGTGACAGTGCCGGACCAAGGGGTGTGATGAAGGGGCAGGGGCCGCGGCCGTTTGCGCATCTGGACTCCCCGTCCGCTCCGCTCTACCGGCGGGTGATGCGAGCCTTCATGGACAACAAGCGCAGGTTCGTTGTGCATCTGCGACCTGAAGACGTCGTTGAAGCACTGCGCCAAGACGGCGGCCCTCCGGTGAGCGCGGAGGCCATTGGTGACGCGTTGGCGCGGCTGGCGGAGTGGGGGAACCTGCGGGCAGATCCGGACACCGGGCGGGTGACCACGGTGGAGGACTTCTACCGGGCCCGGTATCTGTACCAGCTCAGCCGGGAGGGTGAGGCCGCGGAGCGGGCTCTGGAGGTCTACGAGAAAGAGATCGGCAGGCGTGGTGAGCTGCAGGCGGTGGCGCTGGAGGATCTGCGGGTGAGGCTGCGGTCGCTGCGTGAGCTGGCCGAGCGGTCCGATCCGGATCCGGCGATCGTGCACAGCCTGCTGTTGGAGATCTCCGGTCGGCTCGACAGTCTGGCGGCCAACGCGAGCGCGTTCATGGGGAGCCTGCAACGCACGATCGACCTGCAGGACATCGACGAAGAGGCCTTTCTGGCCTACAAGGACCGGCTGATCACCTACCTGGAACGGTTCGTCTCCGAGTTGGTGGTCAAGGCGCACGACATCGCCGCCACGCTGCGGGAGCTCACGGACGTGACGGCGTTGCTGCGGCTGGCCGCCGAGCGGGAGGCGGCCGACGTGGCGCCCGGCGCCGATGATGACCCATCCGCCGACCCCGCCGCCGACAAGCTGCGGCAGTGGCAGGAGCGCTGGACGGGGCTGCGTTCGTGGTTCCTCGGCGATCGCGCCCATCCCAGCCAGGCCGCACTGCTGCGGCAGCGGACCCGGCAGGCGATCCTCGATCTGCTGGCCGCCGTTGGGGTGCTGGTCGAGCGGCGCGCCGGGCGCAGTGACCGTTCGGCCGACTTCCGGGAGCTGGCCCGGTGGTTCGCCCAGGCGCCCACCGAGGAGGACGCGCACCGGCTGTGGCGGGCGGCGTTCGGGCTGAGCCCGGCTCGCCACCACACCGCGCCAAGCGACGCCGAGTCGGTCCCGGCCGCCACCCGCTGGGCGGACGCCCCACCCGTGGAGATCGCGCCACGGCTGCGGGCCACCGGCCACTACCAGCGGCGCGGCCGGGCGGCCAGGGTTCGGGACCGGTCGATCGAGAAGGCATACCTGGCCCGGCAGCTGGCCGCCGAACGAGCCCAGGCCGAGGCGGCGCGCCGCCGCCTGGCGACCGGGCGTCCGGTGCTGCTCAGCGAGCTCGGCGCGCTGGACCGGGAGGAGTTCGGGCTGTTTTTGCGGTTGCTGGGAGAGGCGCTGTCGGCGGGTCCACCCGGCGCCGACGGCGTCATCCGCACCCAGACCGCCGACGGCGCCCTGGAGCTGGTGCTCCGCCCGGTCGGCGGCGGGCGCACCGCGGCCATCGCCACCGAGGACGGCACCATGTACGGGCCCGATCATGAGTTGACCATCATCAACCGGGCGGCCGCGTCATGACCGTGCTCGCCGATGTGCTGGACTCCCAGCAGGAGGAGGAGCGGCAGCGGGCGGCGCGGGCACTGCTGCGGCATCCGCTGCTGACCCCGGCCCGCCCCGACCCGGCGCTCTTCGCGCTGGTCCGCAGGCATGCGGCGTGGCTGGCGGACTGGTTCGCCCGGGAGGCCGGCTGGTCGCTTCAGATGGACTCGGGTGTGGCGCGGCTCCGTAAGACCCCGGCCGGCCACGACGACGGGACCCGCGGCGCAGCCGTCAAAACCCGCTTCAGCCGCCGCCGCTATGTGCTCACCTGCCTGGCCTTGGCGGTGCTGGAACGCGCCGAGTCCCAGATCACCCTTGGCCGGCTCGCCGAACGCATCCTGCGCCTTGCCACCGACCCGCAGCTCACCGAGGCGGGCGTCACTTTCACCCTGGAGAGCGCGGAGGAACGGTCCGACCTGGTCACGGTCGCCCGGCTGCTGCTGGAGATCGGGGTGCTGGCCCAGGTGGCCGGGGATGAGCAGGCATTCGTCGCCGGCAGTGGCGACGCGCTCTATGACGTGGACCGGCGGGTGCTGTCGGCGCTGCTGATCGCGCGCCGCGGCCCGTCCACCGTGGCGGGCGCCGGCTTCGCCGACCGGCTGCGGGCCATCACCGAGGACGTGCAACCGGACACCGAAGACGGCCGTAACCGCGTCCTCCGGCACGCCGTCACCCGGCGGCTGCTGGACGACCCGGTGGTGTACTACGCGGACCTGACCGAGGAGGAGCGCACCTACCTGGACCGCCAGCGCGGCCCGCTGCTGCGGCGCATCCAGCAGGCGACCGGGCTGGTCCCCGAGGTGCGGGCCGAGGGCATCGCTTTGGTGGACCCCACGGGTGAGGCCACCGACCTGGCCATGCCCGAGGAGGGCACCGACGGCCATGCCACACTGCTGGTCGCCGAGTACCTGGCCGCCGCGCCGGCGGAGGGCCGTCCCGTCCCGCTGGATGAGCTGCACCGACACCTCGCCGCGATGGCGCAGCGCCATCGGACGCACTGGCGCAAGACCGCCGCCGAGCCGGGCGCCGAGCGGGAGTTGACCGCGCGGGCCCTGCACCGGCTCACCGCGCTCGGGCTGGTCCGGATGTCCGGTGAGCAGGTGACGGCGCTGCCGGCCATCGCCCGCTACCGCTACGCCGAGCCCACCATCGTCGGAAAGAAGGACGCATGACCTCCCCGTTGCCGGAGGCGGAACGTCGGCGCTGGCAGCCGCTGCGCTGCGGGCTGGTGGACCTGTTCTACTACGACTACCAGGAGTTCTGGTTCCGCGACGGGCGGATGCTGCTGCGCGGCAACAACGGCACCGGCAAGTCCAAGGTGCTGGCGCTCACCCTGCCGTTCCTGCTGGACGGTGAGCTGACCGCCAGCCGGGTCGAGCCCGACGGTGACCGCGGCAAGAAGATGGAGTGGAACCTGCTGCTGGGCGGTCGCTATGACGAACGGCTCGGGTACACCTGGCTGGAGTTCGGACGCCGCACCGAAGAGGGCCGGCGGGAGTACTTCACGATCGGCTGCGGGATGAAGGCCGTCACCGGACGCGGCATCGCCGACCGGTGGTTCTTCACCACCTCTCAGCGGATCGGCCGGGACCTGTTCCTGATCGGCCCGAACGACACCACGCTCCCCTTCGAACGCCTCGCCGAGGAGATCGGCACGCACGGGCAGGTCACCCGGAAGGCCGAGCAGTACCGGCGGACCATCGACGAGCGCCTCTTCCACCTGGGAGCGGACCGGTATCAGGCGCTCATCAGCCTGCTGCTGCAACTGCGCCAGCCGCAACTGTCGAAGAAACCGGACGAGGAGAAGCTGTCACAGGCCCTGTCACAGGCATTGCCTCCGGTGGACCAGGCGGTGATCAGCGATGTGGCCGCCGCCTTCCACGAGCTGGAGCAGCAGCGTGAGGAGCTGGCGGGACTGCGGGACGCCCGGACGCACCTCTCCCACTTCCTGAAGCCCTATCGCCGCTACGCCGCGGCGGCGGCCCGCCGCCAGGCGGGGAAAGTGCGCCGGGCGGCGTCCGAGCACGAGGAGGTCGGCCGCGGCCTGGCCGCCACCCGCACCGAGGCGGAGCAGGCCAGGCGGCGGGAAGAAGAGCTGCAGACTCAGGTGGAGGCCGCCAAACGTGAGCTGGAGGAGCAGAAGGCCGTCCGCGACGAGCTGACCGGCGACCCGAGGCTGAGGGACCTCAACGAGGCCGAACAGCGAGCCGAGCAGGCCGAGCAGGCCGCTGAGCGCGCCCGCAGGCACGCCGAGACGGCTGCCCGCCAGTACGGCAAACTCCAGCGCAGGCACCAGACCGCCACTCGGGCGGCTGCGCAGACCCGCGTCGAAGTGCAGGAAGCGGGCGAGCTGCTCACCGACGCCGCCCGGAGTGCCGGGCTGGAGGCCGACGACGCCCAGGTGCGAGCAGCGCTCGCGCTGCCGGACGGCCCACCGGAGGAGGAGATCGAGCCGCTGCTGCGCCGGGCCCGTCGGGCCGCCCAGACGGCGGCCGAACGGCGGGCTCGAGCCGTCGCTCACGTCACCGTGCTGGCCGAGCAGGCAGAAAAGCAGTACGAACGGCTGGTGGCGGCCCGCAGCACCCTGGGCGAGCGGGAGCACGAACACGACATCGCCGCCGATGAGGTCGCCCAGGCCCATGCCGCGGTCTCCGAGGCGGCGTCCGCGCTGGTCGCCGCGTGGCGGTCGTATGCCGCCCGGGTCACCGAGCTGACCGTCCCCCACCCGGAGGATGTGGACCTGGCCTGGTGGGCCGAGACGTTGGAGGGAGACAACCCGGCCGAGGGCGCGCTGCGGCAGGCCGCCGCGGCGGCGGAGCGGGAGCTGGCCCGGCAGCGGGCGGAGGCCAAGGCCGCACTGCAAGCGAACCGGGAGGAACTTGAGCGTCTCACCGCGGAACAGGACGTACTGCGCCGCGGGGAGGTGCAGCGGCCGCCGGTCCCGCTCACCCGCGGGGAGGGTGTGCGGGATGACCGGCCCGGTGCGCCGCTGTGGCGGGTCGTGGACTTCCACGACGACCTCGCCGAGGCCGAGCGCGCCGGGTTGGAGGCCGCGCTGCAGGCCTCTGGGTTGCTCGACGCCTGGATCACCCCTGAGGGACGGCTGCTCGACCCCGCCACTCACGACACCGTCCTGGTGGCGGGGAAACCCGTGGAGACCGGCGACCTCACCGGGGTGTTGCGCCCGGCCATCGACCCCGACGACCCCCAGGCCGCCGCCCTGTCGTCCGATGTTGTGGAGGCGGTGCTGCGCTCGATCGGCTTGGCCGGGCCGACGCACCCGGACGTGTGGGTGGCCGCCGACGGAAGGTGGCGGCTGGGGCCGCTGCACGGGGCCTGGTCCAAGCCCGCCGCCGAGTTCATCGGGTACGCCGCCCGGGAGGAGGCGCGGCGACGGCGCCTGGCCGAGCTGGACCTCCTCATCGATCGGGAGAAGCAGCGGATCACCGCGGCCACCACGGCGATCGAGGCCGTCAAGCAGCGTCAAGCCAGGCTCACCGCCGAGCTGCAGGACAGGCCGTCCGACCAAGAGCTGCGGAACGCCCACAGCGCATGGCGAGAGGCGCGCAGGGCTCTGCGGCGTGCCGCAGAGAAGGTGGAAAAGCAGCGGCAAGTGGTTCGGGCCGCCGAGCACGCGGCTGCGCAGGCCGCGCAGTCCCGTGACGAAGCCGCCGCCGACGTGCGCGTTCCCACCTCACTTGAGGAGCTGCGCAAGCTGGCCGAGGCGGTGAAGGCCTATACCCCGGCCGTGGAGCGGCTACTGGGCGCGCTATGGGTGCACGTCAAGCAGGTGGCGGAGCTGGCCAACTGGGCAGAGGATCTGGAGGAGGCCCGCCAAGCCCACACGACCGCCCTGGAGGAGGTCGCCAGAGCCGAACGTGAGGCCGCCGAGGCGGTCCTCCGCCGCGACACGCTGCGCAGCTCCCTGCAGGTCACCGTGGAGGAGCTGAACCGGCGGCTCACGCAGACCCGAACCCGCATCAAGGAGCTGGAATCCCACATCCCAAGGGCAGAGGAAGCGCTGCGCGAGGCCGCCAAGCAGCAGGCCCAAGCCGAGGCCCGCAAGGCGCTGCTCGAAGAAAACCTGAAAAAGGAGGCCGAGCGGCGGGACGAGGCGGTGACCGAGTTCCAGCGTTTCGCCCGTACCGGTCTGCTGGAAGTGGCTCTGTCCGACCTGAAACTGCCGGAGCAGCCGTGGGCGCCCACCACCGCCCTCCGCATCGCCCGGCAGACCGAGCAAGCACTGCAACGCGACGTCCCGATCGACGACGAGTCCTGGCGGAGCCTCCAAGACCGCACCGCCACAGGCCTTCAGAATCTCTCCGCCGCCCTCACCCGGCATGGCCACCGCGTCCAGGCCGAGCACGGGGACTGGCTCGTCGTCACCGTCCACTTCTCTGGACGCGACCGCTCCCCCGTTGAGCTGCTGAACCTCCTGGAGGGGGCGATCGCCTACCAGGAGCGGATACTGACCGCCCGGGAACGGGAGCTCCTGGAAGAGCACCTGGTCAACGAGGTGGCCAGTCATCTGCAGGAGCTGATCGGCGACGCCGAGGCCCAGGTCGAGCGGATGAACGCCGAGCTGGAGGAGCGTCCCACCAGCACCGGGATGCGGCTGCGACTGCGCTGGGAGCCGCGCCGGGACGGGCCGACCGGGCTGGCCGAGGCCCGCCGCCGGCTGCTGCGCCAGAGCGGCGACCTGTGGTCGGAGGAGGACCGCACGGCGGTCAGCGAATTCCTGCAGGCCCAGATCGAGGCGGTGCGCTCCCGCAACGAGCAGGGCACCTGGCACGACCATCTCCGGGAGGCGCTGGACTACCGGTCCTGGCACCGTTTCTTCATCGACCGCCGCTCCGATGACCGGTGGCGTCCGGCGTCCGGGCCGGCCTCCGGCGGGGAACGGGTGCTGGCGGTGTCGCTGCCGCTGTTCGCCGCCGCCTCCGCCCACTACCGCTCCGCGCATCCGGACGCACCCCGGCTGGTCATGTTGGACGAGGCGTTCGCGGGCGTGGACGATGACGCGCGCCGCAAATGCCTGGGCCTGCTGGCGGCCTTCGATCTGGACGTGGTGATGACCAGCGAACGGGAGTGGGGTTTTTACTCCACCGTCCCCGGCATCGCCACCCACCACCTGGTCCGCCGCGACGGCATCGACGCCGTGCACGTCACGACCTGGGAGTGGGACGGAAGCAGCCGCACCATGGTCGAACGCGACTATGCGGCCCGTCCCCCGGCCTCCGTTCCGTCCGACGAACAGGCGCTGTTTTGATGGATGGGCAAAGGCTGCGGCGGGTGCTGGGCGATCCCGCTCTGAAACGCCTGGTCGAACGGCTCGTCCAGCGGTTGGAGCACGGCCGTCCCCTCACCGGGCCGGTGCGGCTGGAGCGTCCCTCCGAGGCCGAGCGGACCGCCGTCGCCCGGCTGCTGGGACGCCGCCCCGGCCGGGGCTCTTCGCTGTCGGTGCCGTTGGAGGCGTTGGAGGAGGCGCTGCGCCGAGCCGGACTGGCCGACGACCTGCGCAGCGCTGTCGAAGCGGTCGCCGGCCCGGTCGTCCCCCGCGCCGAACGGCAGGCCGCCGAGAGCGCCCGCCGCCGGGCCGCGCTGACCCGGGCCCGGCGGAGCCGGCATGCAGGTGAGCCGTGGTTCCAGGAGTGGCTGGAGGGCATCGCCACCGACGGCACCCTCACCAGGCTGCTCGGCCGCGGCGAAGACGATCTGCTCGGCCGGGCCGCGGCCGTATTGGACCTGCTGCCGGCCGACACTCTGCCACTGCCGGTGCTGGCCGAACGCGCCACCGGCGACACCAAGGCCCTATCGCGGGGACCGCTGGCCGGGCTGGTGCTGCGTGCTCTGGCCCTGCGGGCGGCGCTCCCCGTCCCCCGTACCCGCCTGGCGGAACGCGAGCTGTGGGAGACCGCCGGGGTGGTCGTGGACGACCTGGCCAGCCAGGTGCTGGTCCTCGGCCTGACCGCCACTGGTTCTCCCCTGGGCGAGTGGTTGACCGGGGCCGCCGCGGCCCGCGTCCCCTTCCGCATCACCCTCCACCAGCTCATCACCATGCCGATCACGGTGACGTCCCCCGCGGTATGGGTATGCGAGAACCCCTCTGTGCTCCGCGCCGCGGTCACCGTTCCCACCGATGCGGCCCTCATCTGCACCGAGGGCATCCCGTCCGCCGCTTGTCACCGACTGCTGAGCCACTGCGCCGGGCGCCCCGTCCACTGGCGCGGCGACTTCGACTGGACCGGTCTGCGCACCACCGCCATGGCTCTCGACCGCTACGGCGCCGTCCCCTGGCGGATGAGCACCGCCGATTACAACTCCGCCCTGGCAGCCGGAGACTCCGAGCCGCTACGAGGTACCCCCTCCTCCAGCCCGTGGGACCCGTCCCTGGCGACCCGCATGCACGAAACCGGCCGTGCCGTCATGGAGGAACGCCTCATCCCCGCCCTCCTCACCGACTTGACGGCTTGAGCGGCTGCCCCAAGGCGCCCCTCAAGCCCCGTGGACGGGAGAGGGAAGCCTGTATCCCGGGCACCGCCGCAAAGCTCCCCGGCCCGGCAGGCTTCGCCCGCGAACACTCGCGTGGTTTCACTCACGGAGGCTTTCCATGAGGTGGATGAGGAACCGTGCCATACCGCCTCCCGCCAGGGCTGAAGCATTTTCAGAGCGCTTCCGCCACGTGGTCTTGGAGTCTGGGGCGGGAGCCTTGCGACATCCGCTGCGGCGCCCTTACCGGCCGCCGCCTCGTCCCCAAACGTCCCCTGCCCGACCTGCGGAAACGACGTGGTAGAAGCGACCGGTGCACGTTGGCCGGAGTGTCGCTCACCGGGACGTCATGTTGCCCGGATGACCCTGCATGCCCGGGCCGGGTCGCAGGTGCTTCAGGCCTAGGAGCCGAGTTCGGGGAGGTTCTTGGCCAGGGGGACGAACTCGGACACCGACAGCAGACCGTCGCCGTCGGTGTCGTACTCGGTGAACAGGGCCTTGACGATGCCGGACAGGTCGTTGACCTCGGAGGCCGAGAACATGCTCGCGATCGCGGCGGTCACCTCCTCCACGGTGAGCTGCCCGTCACCGTTGGTGTCGTAGCGGGCGAACACCGCTTCGTACTGGTCGGCCATGGTTTTCCCCCTCGCGCAGGCGATCGTGGCCCTGATCGTAGTCACTCTGGGAAGGCGGTTTGGTCCGCTCTGGATGGGAAGCGGTGTGGTTCAGGTCGCGTCCGGGTGTCCCGTTCTCCCGGCAAGAGGAGACGAAAGAGGCCCGCTTGACGGGGCGGCCGACGCGTGCCGGCAGCGGAAGGCAGGGCCTTGGTGGCTGGGTTTCCCGCTGGTTCCGGCGGCGGCCGGTCTCGATGTGGGGGCCGGCCGCCGCCGGTGGGTCAGCTCTTGGTCAGGCGTTCGCGCAGGACGGGCTTGAGGACCTTGCCGGAGGCGTTGCGCGGCAGGACGTCGATGATCTCCAGGGAGGTGGGGAGCTTGTAGCGGGCCAGTTTGCCGGAGGCCCACTCGCGGAGTTCCTCGATGGTCAAGGTGGTCTGCGGGTCGCGCAGGACGACGAAGGCGACCGGGGTTTCGCCCCAGTGGGGGTGGGGGCGGCCGACCACGCTGACCTCGGCGATGGCCGGATGGCCGGCCAGGACGTTCTCCACCTCGGCGCAGTAGATGTTCTCCCCGCCCGAGATGATCATGTCTTTGACGCGGTCGACGACGTAGATGAAGCCTTCCTCGTCGGCCCGCACCAGGTCGCCGGAGTGGAACCAGCCGCCGCGGAAGGCTTCGGCGGTGGCCTCGGGGTTGCGCCAGTAGCCCTCCATCAGGGACGGCCCCCGGTAGACGATCTCGCCGACCTCGCCGACCGGGACGTCGTTCATGTCGGAGTCGACGATGCGGGCGGCGACGGTGGGGACCGGGCGGCCGACCGAGCCGAGCTTGCGCAGCGCGTCCTTGCCCTGCAGCACGCAGGTGACCGGGGACATCTCCGTTTGGCCGAACAAAGCGACGTTGGAGGCGTGCGGGAACACCTCGGCCATGCGCCGCAGCAGCGTGTCGCTGGCGGGGGCGGCGCCCCACGACATCACGCGCAGCGCGCTCAGGTCGCGCTTGGGGACGCTGGGGTCGTCGCACAACGCCTGCCACTGGGTGGGGACGAGGAAGACGGTGGTGACCTTCTCCCCCTCCAGCAGGTCGAGGATCTCCCCGGAGTCGAAGGGGCGGGTGGGGGCGATCACGATGGTCGCGCCGATCAGCAGGGCGGGCACCACCGAGCCGATCGCGCCGATGTGGAACAGCGGGGAGGCGACCAGGTTGACCTCGCCGTCGTCCACCCAGCCGAACGCCCGGATGATCGTCAGCGCCTGGGCGTGCAGGTTCTGGTGGGACAGCACCGCGCCCTTGGGCCGGCCGGTGGTCCCGGAGGTGTACATGATCAGGGCGGGGGACGATTCGGGGACGTCCACCGGGTCGTGGTCGGGGCCGGTCTCGGCGATCAGGTCCTCGTACGCCTCGGCCTGCGGCCAGGGCTCGGACGGGGAGACCGTGACCACGGTGAGGTCGTGGCCGATCTGCTCCACGGCCTGGCGGGCGGGGCGGTCGGCCAGGCCGTCTGCGACCATGAGCTTGGCTTCGGAGTTCTCCAGGACGTAGGCGATCTCCGGGGCGGTCAGCCGGAAGTTGACCGGGACGGCGATCGCCCCGAGCCGGGTGGCCGCCAGCATCGCCTCGATGAATTCCGGGCGGTTGCCGGTCAGCAGCGCCACCCGGTCGCCGAAGCCCACTCCCCGGCGGGCCAGCGCGTTCGCCAGGCGGTGCACCCGGTCGCGCAGCTGCCGCCAGGTCGTCGTGCGGCCCTCGAAGCGCAGCGCCGCCTGGTCGGGGACGGCGAAGGCATGCCGTTCCAGGTGCGTGTTCCAGTGCTGCCGCCGCCAGGACAAGGGGGCCGATACCAGATCTGCCGCCACGTCTCCTCCCATCACCAGACCGACCAGGACAGTATCCAGCGCCCGCCAGTAAGGGATTACTGGACCCCCTGGGCGACACCGCGCCTCAAAGAGCGGCCTCGCGGACGCGCCGGACCTGCGGGAACGCCCGGGCTCCCCGGCCGGAGGGCGGTACCATTAAGGGAAATTAGTTGACACTGACTATTTGGTGTCTGATAGTTGATCCTGACTATTGGAAGTGGAGGCATCGGTGGCAAAGCGACGCAAGGTGAGCAACCCGTTGGCGCTGGCCGTGCTCGCCTGGCTGACGTGGGAGCCGATGCACCCCTATGAGCTGGGCCGGCGGCTGCAGGAGAGCGACCAGGACCGCAGCATCCCCTACAACCGGGGGTCGCTCTACATGGTGGTCAAGCAGCTGGCCAAGGCGGGGTTCATCGTCGAGCAGCAGACCGTCCGCGACACCCAGCGGCCCGAGCGCACGATCTACGCCATCACCCCGCAGGGGCGGGCCGAGCTCCACGACTGGATGCGGGAGCTGGTGGCCCGGCCGCAGAAGGAGTACCCGCTGTTCGGGGTGGCGCTGTCGCTGCTGGTGGTGCTGCGTCCCGAGGAGACCGTGGAGCTGCTCGGCCAGCGGCTGGAGGCCTTGAGCGCCCAGGCCGAGGAGACCCGCGCCCGCATCCGGGGCGCCACCGAGCAGGGGGTCGCCTGGGTGTTCCTGGTGGAGGAGCAGTACCGGCTCGCCCTGCTGGAGGCCGAGATGCGCTTCGTCACCGAGCTTCGGCGGGACCTGGCCCGGCCCGACTACGTCCGGCAGTGGGAAGAGAGATTCGGGAGCCGACCATGACGGCAGCAAAGACCGCGCTGGTCATCGGAGGCGGCATCGCCGGCCCGGCCACGGCGATGGCGCTGCGGAAGGCGGGCATCGAGGCGACGGTGTACGAGGCGTACCCGAGCACCGCCGACGGGGTGGGCGTCACGCTGGCGGTCGCGCCGAACGGCATCGCCGCCCTGGAGGTCATCGGCGCGGCCGAGGCGGTGCGCGGCGTCGGCCAGCCGATGAACCGGTCGATCATGGCCGATGGGCGGGGCAGGAGGCTCGCCGAGCTGCCCGGCCTGGAGGGCCTGCCGCCGAGCCTGGGGCTGTGGCGGGACGACCTGTGCCGCGCCCTGCACGAGACGGCCGAACGGCAGGGCGTGCGGATCGAGTACGGCAAGCGCCTGGTGCGCGTCCACGAGGAGCCGGGCGGCGTCACCGCCGAGTTCGCCGACGGAACCACCGCCACCGCCGAGGTGCTGATCGGCGCCGACGGCATCCGTTCCACGGTGCGCCGCTTGATCGACCCCAACGCCCCCGAGCCCGAACGCGCCAAGCTGCTCAACTTCGGCGCGGCCGCCGACATCGCGGTGCCGGCCGAGCCCGATGCGATGTACTTCGTGTTCGGCAGGCGGGGCTTCTTCGGGTACTGGGTGCAGCCGGACGGCCGCACCGCCTGGTTCGCCAACGTGCCGCACGACCGGCCGATGCCGGGACGGCAGGCCCGGCAGACCGCCAAGGCCGAGTGGATGCGGCGGCTGAAGGAGGTCTACGCCGACGACACCCCCGCCCGCGACGTGCTCGACCACACCGACCCGGAAAAGCTCGTGGTGCTCGGCTCGCTGGAGAACATGCCGAAGGTGCCGTGCTGGCATCGCGGCCGCATGGTGCTGGTGGGCGACTCGGCCCACGCCCCGTCCTCCAGCTCCGGCCAGGGCGCCTCGATGGCGCTGGAGAGCGCGGTGGAACTGGCGCGCTGCCTGCGCGACCTGCCCGATCCCGCCGCCGCCTTCGCCGCCTACGAGCGCCTGCGCCGCCGCCGGGTGGAAAAGGTCATCGACCGCGGCGCCAAGACCAACGACAGCAAGGCGCTCGGACCGTTCGCCAAGACCGCGATGCGGCTCATGATGCCGATCCTGACCAGGACGTTCCTGACGCCGGAGCGGATGCTCGGCGCCGAGCAGCGCTACCGGATCGACTGGGACGCCCCGGTGACCGCCCCGGCCCTGCAACCGGCCGGCGGCCGGATCTAGGGCTCACCGGCGCAGTCTCCCCTCGCGCCGGCGGCGCACCCGGGGAATCCAGTGCGTTCATCCGGCGGCGCTTCGAACGCCGCCCAAGCGATGGTCTCGGCCGGGTTCGCCCGGAGCAGAAACGGAACTGGACGCCGATATTCCGGCATGTGACGATCCCAGGCGGATAACGGGAGGTTTCGGTCATGCCGCCTGGGGAGCCCGCGCTGCTGGAACGCGACGGCGCGCTGCGGTCGCTGGCGGCGGCGCTCGCCCGGCCGCCGGTCATCGTGGTGGTGGAGGGCGAGCCGGGCATCGGCAAGACCAGCCTGGTGCACCGGGCGCTGGCGCAGGCGGCACCGGACGCCCGCCGCCTGGTGGGGGCGGCGCACCCCACCCTGACCGGCTGCCCGCTGGGGCCGGTGATCGAGGCGGTCGCCGCCGCCCGCCCGGCGCCCGCGCGTCCGCTGAACGCGGTGACGGGGGCGCTGCGGCCGGTGCTCCCCGACCTGGCCGGGGTGCTGCCGCCGCCCCCGCCGCCGCTGCCCGACCCCCACCTGGCCCGCCACCGGCTGGTGCGGGCCATGGCCGCGCTGCTCGCCGGGCTGGGTCCGGCCGTCCTGGTGCTGGAAGACCTGCAGTGGGCCGACCGGGCCACGCTCGAACTGGTCCGGATGCTGGGGGCGCGGCCGCCGCCGGAACTGTCGGTCGTGGTCACCTGCGCGCCTCCGGCGGCCCTCACCGAGGCCGGGCCGGACGCCGTCCGCCTGCGCCTGCCGCCGCTGTCGCCGGACGGCACCCGGCGGCTGGCCGAGGCGGTGCTGGGCGAGCCGGAGACGACGCTGCCCCGCCACGTCGCCGACGTGCTGCACGCGCGCAGCGCAGGGGTGCCGCTGGCGGTGCGGGAGGACGTGCGGCTGCTGCGGCGCCGCGGGCTGCTGCGGCCGGTGGACGGCCGCTGGGTTTTGGGCGCGCAGGAACTGGCGGAGGCGGTCCCGCCGCGGATCGCCGCCCAGGTGCTGGCACGGATCGGGCGGCTGGAGGGGGCGGGAGCCGCCGCGCTGGAGGCCGCGGCGGTGCTGGCGGAGGCGGCCGAGCCCGAGCCGGTGGCCGCGGTCGCCGGGCTGGACGCCGACCGGGCCTGCGCCGCGCTCGCAGAGGCCGTCCGGCACGGGCTGCTGCGCGAGCAGGACACCGGCGGCACGGCGGTGCGCTTCCGCCACGAACTGGCCCGGCTGGCCGTCTACCGGGCGATCCCCGGGCCCCGGCGGCGCAGGCTGCACGCTCTCGCCGCGCGCGAGCTGGCCCGCAGCGGCCGCACCGGGCTGCTCGTCGCGGCGGCAGAGCACCACCGGCGGGCCGGTGACGTGCCGGGCTGGGCGGCGTGCGCGGCGGCCGCCGCGGAACGGGCCGCCGCCGAGGGGGCCTTCGAGACCGCCCACGCCCTGCTGCAGGAGGTGCTGCGGGCCGGTGCGGTCACCGGGGACCGGCGCACCGAGCTGGCGGTCAGGCTGGGCTGGGCCGCGCCGGGCTGCGCCGACCGCGCCGGCACGACCGCCGCGCTGCTGGCCGACGCCCGCCGCCGTGCCGCCGCACCGGAGCGGCGGGCCGAGCTGCTGGTGCTGTGGGCCTGGTCGCTGCTGGACGGCGGCGCCTCCCGGCGGGAGATGGAACGCGCCGCGGCCGAGCTGTACGTCCGGCTCGGTGCGTTGATGCCGTACCCGGAGCTGTATGCGATCGCCCTGACGGTGCTGGCCGCGCCCGACCGCCTGCCGGGGCACGCCCTGCCGGTGCAGCTGGGGTACCTGGACCGGGCCCGCGCGGCGCTCGCCCAGACCGCCGACCCGATGGCGCACGCGGCCGTGCTGACCGGCACCGCGCATTCGCTGCTGGCCTGCGGCGACCCCAAAGGCTGGGCGGCGGCCGAGGCGCTGCCGGATCGCACCGACCGGCCGGAGGTGAACCGGCAGCTGCTGCACGGCCTGCTGGACCTGGCCGAGGCCGCCCTGCACCTGGGGCACTATGCGCGCGGCCTGGAGTTCCTCGAACGCGCGCGCCGCCTGGCCGCCGCCACCCGCATCACGGTCCACGGCCCGCGGCTGCGGGCCATCGCGCTGCGGATCCGCTGGACGATGGGCCAGGCCGACGCCGCCGAGGGGCCGCAGGAGCCGCCGAGCCGGCAGAGCCTGGCCCTGCGGCTGGTGTCGGCGCAGATCTGCGCGGGCCAGGGCCGGATGGAGGAGGCGCGGCGGGCGCTGCGCGCGGTCGCCGAGGAGGCCCACGAGATCGGGGAGCTGGCCGTCGCGGCCCATGCCGTCGCCGAGCTGAACAAGGCGGCGCTGAGCGCGGTGCACCGGCGGGCGGGGCGGGCGCTGGCCCGCCGGGTGCTGGCCGAGCTGGCGGGCAAGCAGATCTGGGTGTGGGCCGCGCCGCTGCTGCCGTTCGTCCCGCTGGACCTGGTGGAGGCGGTGCTGCCCCGCTACCGCGAGGCGCTGGCGGGACGGGACGCGCCGCTGGCCCGCGCCGCGCTCGAGCTGGCCGAGGCGCGGCTGAGCGAACGGCGGGGCGATGCGGAACGGGCGGCGGCCGGTTACCGCAGCGCCCGCCGCCGGTACGCCGCGCTGCCCGACCCGCGGATGGCGGCGCAGGCCTGCCTGGGCGAGGCGCGCTGCCGCCTGGCGGCCGGGCAGGCCGTGGACGCCGAGCTGCTGCGCCGCACCTGGCGCACCCTCACCGAGCTGGGCGAACTCCGCGACGCCGACCGGCTCAAGCAGCTGATGCGCACGGCGGGCCTGCCGGTGCCGCACCGGCGCGGCCGGCCCGGATACGGGGACCGCCTGTCGCCGCGGGAGCAGGAGATCGCCGCCCTGGCGGCCTCGGGGCGCACCAACGGGGACATCGCCGCGGCCCTGTGCCTGGCCGAGCGCACGGTCAAGTACCACTTGGCCAACGCCATGCGCAAGCTCCAGGTCAGCAACCGCCGGCAGCTGCGCGACGCGCTGGAGGCCGGTGCCTCGCACATCTGCCGGTGCGCCCGGTGCGGCCGCGGACTAAACCCGTCCTGAAAGGACGGGTCATCGGACTAGTCAAGCCGCCGATTATGAATTCGATTCACGTTCGTCGCGGGTCGCGCCCCACCCCCGACGCGGCCCCGGCCGGCGCACGCCCCGAGGAGGATCCTGTGAGAACCCCCGCTCTGCTGGCCGCGCTCTCCACCGCGGCCGCCGCCGTCGCCCTCACCGCCACCCCGGCCCACGCGGCCCCCGGCCACGTGGACGGCACCGTCACCGCCGCCGGCGTGACGTGCACCTGGTCCAACGCGGTCACCAGCGACACGCCGCCCAACACGCTGACGATCGACCACACAACGGTCAGCCCGTCCTGCAGCACCTCCGGCATCACCGTCACCCTGGGCGCCAGCCCCACCGTCACCTTCAACGACGCGGCCGGCACCGCCTTCTCCCCGCAGGTCGTCGTCAACGTCACCGCCCCGATCGTGGGCACCTGCCGCTACCAGGTGGTCAACCTCACCGTCTACCGGGTGGGCACGAGCCGGACCTACACCGGGTCGAACCTGACCGCCACCGAGCTGTCCCCCAGGCGCCTGCTGTGCCCGGACAGCCAGACCGTCGACTCGGTCCAGTTCACCTTCCACTGATCCTTCTCAAGCGCGTGGTCTCAGGTGCCGGAGACGGGCCTCGATGATGCCCGGTGCCGCAGCGCACCCGTCCCGGCCCGCGGAGACGGCGTGCTCGACAAGGGTCCACCGAGCCTTTTCAACATGTGGCCCTGGAAGGCGGGGACGGGAGCCCGAACGGTGTTCGAGGCCATGACGTTGCAGGTCACGGCACCGTCCCTGACTGCGACGTCCCCGTCTCGACCTGCGGGAACGGCGTGTTGAAAAGGCTCACCGATCGGCACCCGGTGCCGGGCGGCCGGGACGGAGCGGGAGCGCCCGGGGCGTGACATCCCGGGGCACGGTATCGCCGCCGAGTGCGCCCCGCCCGTCCCCGGCCCGCGGGGCCGCGTGTCGATCACGACTCACCGATGAGCCTCTTCCGGCACGCGCCCTCAAGGGCGGGAACGAAAAGCCCGGCGGCGCCCGGCTCGCATCGTCCCCGCCCCGCGGCAAGGGGCGCCCCGGAAAAGGCCCGCCGAGCGCCGTGCGGGGCCGTGCCCCCGCACGGCCCTTCCGGTACCCAGGCCGCGGCCTCAAGGGGACCCAAAGCCCGCGGCCGCACGCCCGCCCCGGCGTCTTGGACGTCCGTGCACCGGAAGGGAAAGCCGGCCGATGCGCCGGCTGTCCGGCGCGGCCCGGCGCGACGCCCGGGCTGCGCCGGGCCGCGCCTTGCAGGAGAGAGCCGAGCGATAAGACGCGTAGATCGAGCACCACAAGCGCCGGGTTCATGCCCGCCAAGAGCCGGGCGGCATCGCTGAACCTTTTCAACACGCCGTCTCCGCAGGCCGAGACGGGAACGTCGCAGTCAGGGGCGATGCCATGACCTGGAAGGCCGCGGCACCGGACACTATCGAGGCTGCCGTCTCCGGCCTTTTGGGCACGTGTTGGGAAAGGCTCGCCGTCAAGGGCGACGTCGTGACCTTCGATGACACGGCACCGGACCGCATCGGGGCCGTCATTTCCGGCAGCCAGGGCCGCGTAGTGCGGAAAATTCCCTACTGGAGATCGCCCTGTCCTCTTTTACTGGAGGAGCATCGGGCGAATTTCATGCGAGGGGTGTGCCATGACGTACCCCATCTCCCCCTCCCTGCCTCCGCTCCGCCTTCGGCTGGGCTGCCAGTTGCCGCATCGGCGTTCCTTCGTGCGGTGGATCCTGGCCGCAGCCGGGCTGGGCATACTCGTGGCGGCGCTCGCCGCCGCCGAGGACCCCTACCACCGGCTCCGGCAGTTCGGTCAGGTCATGGCGTGCGAGCAGAGCGTCGGCGGTTGCTTCGCCCGTGAGCAAGGCCTCATCGTCAGTCGTCGCACCGACACCACAACGGCAAGCGACACCGGCGAGCGGATCACTCTTTACAAGATCACCTTCCAGCGAGCCGACGGTTCCCGGCAGACCCACAATGTGGAATCAGATTTCTACCGCGAGGCCCGCCCCGGACAACCGATCACACTGCGGATCTGGGAGGGGGAGGTCGTCGCAGCGGAGGTGGCGGACGAACTAGAGGAGTTCCCGCCGACAGTCGGCGGCGAATTCCAAGGGTGGCTGATCCTCGCCCACCTCGGCCTCGGCGTCATGCTGTGGGGGCTGTTCTTCGGCTGGTGGGACGGGTTTCCCCTGTTCTCATACCGTGCGTTCGCCTGGACATTCATGAGCTTCTACCCGTCGTCCGTGGCCGTGGACGCTTTGAGCCATACCCTCCCTCCCGGCCCCGGTCTCCTCGTTGTCCTCGCGATAGGCGTCTTCTTCGTGGGGATTCCCTGCCTCATGCTGCTGCCCATGCTCGGTGGGCCCGGTGAGTGGCGAACAGCGCCGATCGTGGCCATGTCGCCGCCATCTGCCCCGGAAAGACGGTCCCATCGCGACGCCCCGGCGGCGCCCTTTCCGTGCTGCGCCTGCCCCTGCCGGCACGCCGGGCAGCCGTCCCGGGCTCCCTCACCCGGTGACGGCGGTCTTGTAGGGCTCCAGGTGGGCCAGGAGGGTGTGGTGGGCCTCCCAGCCGTCGGGGAACTTGACGGGGACGTTGAGGTGGACGGGGTCGTCGACGGGGTGGGCGTCCAGCAGGTCGGGGATGCCGGCGCGGGCGACGACCACGCAGGCGTGGCGGTGCCGGGAGGTCAGCACGCACAGCCGGCCCGCCTCCAGGTGGAAGGCGGTGGCGTCGCGGCGGCCCGACAGGGGGTGCACCACGACGACCACCTCGAACTCCCGGCCTTGGAGGCGGTTGGCGGTGTCGACGACGATCTCCTCGGCGCCCGCCACGCCGGTGCCGGCTAGGGCGCGGCGCACCTGGTCGGCCTGATCGCGATGGACGACGCCGACGGCGATGTCGGCGGGGGTCAGCGCCCGGCCGTCCGGATGGTGCTCGCATCGTTCCACGGTGCCGCGGGCCAGGAAGCGGGCGGCCAGTGCGGCGGCGGCACCGCAGACCTGCGGATCGGTGCGCTGGGTGTGGCGGGCGGGCAGCTCGTGCAGCGCCCAGCCGTGGCGGCGGGCCGTCTCCAAGGTCTCATCCAGCGCAGAGCCGATGCCGGCGACGGTGAACTCCAGGCGGCGCTCCTCTTCGGCGGTCCCGGCGGCGAACCCGGTGTAGGGGTAGAAGGCCGGGGACACCAGCGCGGCCGCCGAGGGCGGCAGCCGCCACGACACCGGCAGGCGGCGCTGGACGACCGTGTCGGCGTTGTGGTTGAGCAGCACGTCGACGGCGTTCAGGCGGGGGTCGTAGGCCAGCCCGGCCCACCGGTCGGTCTCCACCACCGCGAACGGGTCGAGCTGGCCGGGGTCGCCGACGAACAGGGCGCGGTCGAACTGGGGGGCCACCAGCAGCAGCGCGTCCGAGCGCATCTGGTAGGCCTCGTCCACGATCGCCCACCGACGGTGGTGGCCCTCGACGGTGGCCCACTTGGCGGCGGTGCCCAGCGTGATGTGGCAGTCGTCCAGTTCGGCCGGTTTGGTGGCGACGCGGACCGCGGCCGAGCCGAGCAGCGGGCCGCGGTAGTCGGTGCTGCTGAGCCGGCCGATGCGCAGCGCGGGCGCCTCGGCGGCCAGCCGGGAGGCCAGGTCGTCGACCTGGTTGTTGGTCTGCGCGACGATCATGATCTGCTCGCCGGCCGCCACCAGGGCGCGAGCGGCGCGGCGGACCAGGGTGGACTTGCCGGCGCCGGGCGGGGAGTCCACGACCACACCGCGCCCGGCCCCCGGGGCGGTGAGGGCGGCCAGGTCGTCCAGGATGGCGCGGACCGCGGCCTCGGAGGCGGCGGAGGCGTCGGGAAGGTCGGTGGCTGTCATGGCTCCTCGGGCTGCGGGACGTCACCCGGCTGGGACGGCGGGCCGCCGTGGGTCCACGGCGTCTCCTCGGCGGCGGGGTACTTGGGGCTGCCCCGCCAGCTGGGCACGGGGGTGTAGCAGACCGTCTCCCCTATGTCGGGCACCACGTCCGGCGGCAGCTCCTTTCTGTTGCCCATGCCCGACACCAGTTCCAAAAGGATCAGGTGCGCCTGCGGCCCGTCCGGGGTGACCTGGCAGATGCGGACGGTCTTGCCCGGGTGCCGGGGGCTGGCCAGCGTGCGGGTGGTGTCATAGGGCGGCGGGTCCTCGGTGCGGACGGTGAAGCGGGGGCGGCGGACGGGTCTGCCGGTGGGGCTCTGCCCGAGGTGCTCCAGGTCCCGGTCGACCACCACGCCGCCGAACGCCTCCCCGGTGGTGCGGCGCTCGGCGAGGACGAACGGGTCGTCCAGCGCCCGCTGGTCGTCGAACAGCTGCTGGGCGCGTTCCAGGGAGGCCAGCCGGATGGCGGCGTCCACGGCCCGGTCGTGGATCGGCTGGGGCGGGCCGCCGTCGCGGATGTGCTGGGACATGGCGGTGAAGCGCAGCCGGTCGTCCTCCCAGCGGCGCAGGCAGCCGGCCGCCTCGGGGATGGCGCGCAGCAGCTCCAGCCCGTCCCAGATCCGCTGCCAGGTGGGGGCGAGCTGGCCCGCCACGGCCTGGCGCAGCCGGGCGGCGGCCTGGCGGGCGGCCTCCTCGTCCCCGGCGGCGACGGCCTCGTCGTAGGCCTGCATCGCCGGTTGCAGTTCCACCTCATCGAAGGTGGGGTCGGTGGCCGGGCCGGCGGGCGGGAAGTCCACCGGGTTCTCGGCGGCCAGCGCGGCCCGGGCGCCGTCCAGGCCGTCCGGCGGGTCGATCCAGGCCAGCAGTTTGGCGAGGTTGGCGTCCTCCAGCCGGCTCTGCCCGGTGGCCCAGTGGGCGGTCAGCTGCTCGGTGAGCGTCAGCAGCAGCGAAGAGCCGGGGTATTCGGCGCGTTCGGTGAAGAAGGTCAGCCACTGGCCCAGGTGCGCCACGGCCTGGTCGCCGCCGTCTTCGCCGGGGCGCTGGAAGCGGGTGGCGCGGCCCATCAGGCGCAGGTAGTCGGCGGTGGGCCGGTTGGCCACCACCAGCTGCGGGGCGTCGGTGCAGATCGGCTGGGCGGGCCTGGTGCGGGTCGCCGGCAGCTCCTGCCGGTCGTCTTCGCAGCGGGCGATGTGGGCCAGCACGACGGCGGCCAGCTCGCGGTAGAACTCCTGCCGCAGGTCGCGGTTGCGGGGCTGGGGGACGGTGAGCGTCACCGCCTCATCCCGGCGGGTGCCCGCCATGCACGCCAGGGGGGCGGTGGCCTCCCCCGACAGGTTCAGCACGACCAGGACCAGCGGCTCGTCCGTCAGGTGGTGGTGGCGGACCCGGCACAGCGGTTCGGCCCTGCCCTGCCGGGCGGCGCGCAGGCGGGCCAGGGCGGCCAGAGTGCTCATGCCGCTCCCCCGGCCGACCGGGCGGGAGGCCGCTCGGCGCGCTCCCCGGCGGGTTCGGTGCCGGGACGCGACGGCCTGGCCGGCTCTCCGGCCAGTTCGGCGCGCAGCCGTTCGGCGTGCCGCAGCGCCCGGGCGATGTCGGCCTGTTCCTCGGTGGGGGCGCGGGTGCCCTCGGCCAGCGCCAGGGCGGCCTCGACGGTGTCGATGCCGCCCAGCACGTCCGCCACGTCCGGGCCGAACACATCGAGGGAGCCGCGCTCGCGCGCCTCGCTGCGGCACAGCCCGGCCAGCTCGCAGCGGGCGATGCAGCCGGGCCGGTAGCGGGACGGGACCTGCCGCAGGTGGGCGGTCAGTTCTTCGGGCGGACGGGTGGGCCGGCCGCACTCGTCGGGGGCCAGGTCGAAGGTCAGCCCCGGCGGCAGCGGCTCCAGCAGCTCCTCCACCCGGCGCATGCGCCGCAGCTGCCGCCGGATCGTCGCGATCTGCTTGCGGGCGTCCACCTGCGTGGCGGTCGGCGTGTTGCCGAAGTTCTTCGGCGTCACCAGCACCACCGAGGTGGCGACGACGTCGGGGTCGACGCCGTGCTCGGCGAACATCTCCTGCAGCGCCACCACGTAGACGGCGGCCTGCTTGACGGCCGCGGCGGCGTGCTCGGGGTCGGCCCGGCCGTCGATGACCGGGAACGATTTGATCTCCACCACGTGGAAGCGGCCGGCGGCCTTGAGGGCCACCAGGTCCGGTTCCAGGTAGACGGGGACGCCGCCGATCTGCAGCCGCAGCAGCGGGTGGTCGAACAATGTGCCCGGCTCCCTGCCGGCGGCGGCCGCCAGCAGCCGCCGGCAGGTGTTGCGGTGGCGCAGCTCGCGGCCGGTGTTGTCGCCGACCGTCTCCAGCGGGACGTAGGCGACTTCTTCCAGCGGCAGTTCCAGCTCCTGCCGCAGCAGGGCGAGCAGCAGCGCCGCGCCGTTGTCCTTGAGCCGCCGTTCGAAGTCGCGTCCGCGGGCCAGGGCGAACGGCGACATGCCGAACTGCCAGGGGTGGCCGGCCCGGCGGGCGATCTTGCCCTTGTCGGCGCCGCAGGCGTCCAGCAGCGCCCGGCGGGCGCAGCCGGGGTTGGCGCTGAGCCCGGCCAGGGTGCGGGCGTCGTGGTTCACCGGCGGTGCGGCGCCCCGGAGCGCGGCCAGGCGGGCGGCGGCAGAGTCCACAGCGAAAACCCTGTTCAGTACGCGATGACGGTCGTCAGGTTGCGGGCGGTCACCGGGCCGGCCTGCCGGAAGGCCCGGTCAGCGTCCCATGGTGGCGCGGCCCGGCACGGGAGCGAGCCGGATTCCGAAAAGCCGCTCCGTGTCGCCGAGGCGGCGGGCGCGTTCGGCGGCGGCCGCGCGTTCCCGCCGGTCGGTCTCGGCGTGGATCGCCAGCTCGGTCTCGGCGGCCCGGGCCACCTGCTCGGGGTCGGCGCGGGCGGCGCCGCGGGCGGGGGGCGGCAGGGCGTCGGGAATGCCGGCGGCGAGCTCCTGCAGCAGCCGCTCGGCCCGCGCCCTGGCCTGCGGCGGCCAGGGCCTGCCCGCCCTGCGGCGGGCGAGGACCTCGGTGGAGATCCGCACCGCGGCGGTCAGGAAGTCCACCCGGGGGCTGTGCGGGCCGATGATCCGCCGCTCCAGCGGCCAGGTGCTCACCGTCAGCAGCCCCCGCGCCGGGGCCAGCAGGTCGGCGGTCAGCGCCGGGCACAGGTAGTAGGGGCGGGCGCCGGGGGCCGACCGGTAGGAGCGCTCCTCGTCCCGCCGCAGGTTCCACAGCCGGGAGGCCGGCAGGTCGCCGGGGAAGAAGGCGCCGTGCACGGCGCTGATGAGCCTGGGCGCGGCGGCCACCCCCAGCAGCGTCAGCACCCGGTGCGCCTGCTCGCGGGCGGGCAGCCGCCTGGGGGCCTTGCGCTCGGCCGGGGCGGCGAGCTCCTCCCATTCCCGCTCGGTGCGGCGCAGCTCGGCCCGCAACCTGCGGGCCCGTGCCGAGTCCCGCTGCACCAGCGCCGCCCGGAGCGCGCGCCGCAGGGAGGCCATGCGCTCTTCGAGCTCCTCCAGGGCCGCCTCGTCGTCGCGCACGGCCGCAGGCTACCAAGCCGTTGCGACATTCCCGCCGGGCCCGATTTTCTCTTCGCTTCGCCATCTGGGCCATTGCGCCAATTCCATTGCATCGCGTCTTCCATTGCATCGCGTCGGCACCGGTTTTTACGCCGTGCCGACGACAGCGTGTAGCTCAGTAGCCAGAGCGCCGGGCTTGGGACCCGGAGGGCGCGGGGGCGGAACCCGCCACGCTGGCTATGGGCGACTTCACCGGCGGCGCCCCGCGGGCGCAGGCGAACCCCGGCTACGCCGCCGGGCAGATGGCCAAGGCGTTCCTCACCGCGGCCGTTCACGAGGACGAGCAGACCCGGCGCCGGGCTGCCGAGCGGCCGGCGCGCTGGAGGTGCTGGAGGAGATCGGGCCGTTCGCCGACCGGCTGCGTTTCCTGCCCCGGCCCTCCGGGGCGCCGCAGAAGGCGTCCCTGACGCAGCGCTGGACGGTCGGGCAGGTGCGCGAGCGGCTGGCGGCGCGGCGGCCCAGCGCGGCGGTCGCGGCGATGAACGAGGCGCTGACGGTGTGGAATCTGTTCGCCGACGAGCTGCTGGCGCACTGGCTGGAGACCGTCCGGGACGGCCGGGTGCACGCGGCGGAGCCCGAGGGGTGGCGGCGGCGCGGCGCCGAGCTGCTGGCGCGCTACCGCCGGCTGGCCGCCGAGCACACCTTGTGCACCAAGCACCGCAACCCCAAGGAGAACCTGGCGATCTTGCGCACGGCGCTGCAGGACGTGCTGGAGGGCCGCCGGCCGTCCCGGCTGCTACAGCACGCCGTGGACTCGATGGTCGCCAAGCGCGCCCGGCCCGGCTCGCCCGAGCACCGCGCGCTGAGCGCCCGGCAGGCGGGCCTTGCGGTGCCGCTGGTGGAGGAACTGGCCGCCGACATTTTCATGGGCTCCTTCTCGGCCAAGTTCCGCGACGCCGCACTGCCGGCCGCCGACGTGATGGAGGGCGGCCTCTACGCGCGGTACTGCGGCATCGACTACACCGCGGTCCGCGACCTGGCCGACGCTCCGCTCGGCGAGCGGTTCGGCACGCGCGTCTGCGAGGGCTTCACCGCGCTGTGCCGGCGGCGCGCCGGCATCCGGGAGAGGCGGTGGTCGGTGCCGTCCAACGGCATGCTGATCGAGCAGGCGCAGATCCTGACCACGCACAACCTGGCCGCGCTGGTCCGCCCGATCGGCCTCTCCCCCTCCCCCGGCCGGCCCGACCCGGCCCGCCGCGCCTTCGAAGGGGTCTGCCGCCAGGTCGGGCGCGTGTTCGGCAATCCGCGTCCGCTGCGGGCCGTCAAGGACGCCGCCTACGCCTGGCGGCAGACGCTGTTCTCCATGTCGCTGTGCACCCCGGCGGAACAGGACGCCCTGGCCGCCTGGATGCAGGAGGAGCTCCGGCGGCGCCCGGCGCAGACCATCATCCGCCTGAACCCGGTGCTCGCCGGTTTGCGCCACGTCCTGGCCGGCGGCGACCTGGACGACGGCTCCGCCCCCGCCGCCCGCCGCTTCCTGGGCTGGCAGGAGGGCGGGCACTGGATGCGGACGGGCGGCTGAGGCGCCGCAAATCGTCTTCGCCGCAACTCGGGGCGGTTGTGCTCCGTCACAGGGAGGTTTGGCGGATCCGGAAGGCGGTGGCATGCTCGCTTGAGTGCGTCACAGGGAGGGGTCCGCCGGGGAGGCCGTGCGGCCGCCGCGGATCCCGCGGCTGGATCCGGAGACCGAACGCGCCATCGCCCGGGCGTTTTCGCTGCTGCTGCCGCAGGTGGACCGGATCGCCGAGGAGATCACCCGGGTGCTGCTGGAGACCGACCCCTACTGGCGCGAGCAGTCCCCCCAGTTGCAGGCCGACCAGCGCCGCACCACCCGGGAGCACGTGCGGCGCGGCATTCAGGCCATGGCGGGGCTGGCGCCGCCGGAGGAGCACCCGGTGGAGCTGTGGCGGGAGACCGGGCGGACCCGGGCCCGCCAGGGGGTGCCGCTGGACCGGGTGCTCAACGCCTACAACCTGGGCGCCCGCACCCTGTGGGAGGCGCTGCTGCGGCTGCGCTGGGACCACAAGGTCGACATCGACGAGCATCTGCTGCTGCTGGCCGGGCAGCGGCTGTGGACGGCGCTGGATGTGCAGAACGCCACGCTGGTGGAGGCCTACCGGCGGGAGAGCGCCCGGCTGCAGCGCCGCGACCTGCAGCGGCAGCAGAACTTCCTGGACGGGCTGGTGGACGGGCGCGGCACCGACCCGCAGTTCTCCAAGGAGGCGCGTGAGGCGCTGGGGGTGGCGCCGGGCGACCCGGTGGCGTGCGTGGTGGCGCTGCTGGAGGAGCCGCACGACGATCCGCTGCGCGCGCCCCAGGACGGGCTGGAGAGGCTGGGCGTCTCCTCGCACTGGCATGTGCGCGGCGGCACCTACTTCGGGCTGGTCTGCCACGGCGGGTTCACCGTGGACGAGCTGGTGGAGGCGCTGCGGCCGGGAGTGGCGGGCCGGGTCGGCGTGGCGGCGGCCCACGACGGCGTGGCCGGGTTCGCCACCGCCTACCGGCTGGCCGCCCGCGCCGCCGAGTCGCTGCCGCGCGGCTCCCAGCGGATCGTCACCGTCGCCGAGCGGCTTCCGGAGGTGCTGGTGGCCGGCAGCCCGGAGGTGGTGCCGGTGCTGGTGCGGGAGACGGTCGGGCCGCTGCTGGCCCTGCCGCCGGCGCAAAAGGACATGCTGTTGCGCACGCTGGCGGCGCTGCTGGCGCACAACGGGTCGGCGACCCAGGCCGCGCAGGTGCTGTTCTGCCACCGCAACACGGTGCTCTACCGGGCCAAGCAGATCGAGGCGCTCACCGGCCGCGACCTGCAGAACGCCCGCGACCGGCTGGAGCTGTCCCTGGGGATGATCGCCGCAGGTCACGACCCGGGCGAGCAGCCCCCGTCCTGACCGCCGGGGCGAAGTCGTCCGGTTCGAGCGCCCCTGCCCCAGAACGCGCCCGGCGCATTCCGGGGCAGGACGCAGCCGGGCGGCCCGCCGAGGCCGGCGGGCCGCCACGAGCAGGGTCTCAGGCCGCGGGCAGGTCGACCAGGTCCGCCAGGCGGGCGTGGTGGGCGCCCGGGGTGCCGAAGGCGAGCTGGTCGGCCTTGGCGCGCTTGAGGTACAGGTGCGCCGGGTGCTCCCAGGTCATGCCGATGCCGCCGTGCAGCTGGATGCACTCTTCGGCGGCCAGCACCGCCGCGTCGGCGCAGTAGGCCTGGGCCAGCGAGGCGGCGACCGGACGGTCGGGGTCGTCGGCGGCCAGTGCCGCGGCGGCGTACCGGGCGGCGGCGCGGGCCGACTCGACCATCACATACAGGTCGGCCAGGCGGTGCTTGAGGGCCTGGAAGCCGCCGACGATCCGGCCGAACTGGCGGCGGACCTTCAGGTAGGCCACGGTGGTGTCCAGGCACCACTGGGCCACGCCGAGCTGCTCGGAGGCCATCAGCGCGGCCCCGGTCTCCAGCGCGGCGCGCACCGCCCGCTCGGCGGCCTCCCCTTCGGCCACCGCGTCGGCCGGCGCCCCGGTCACGTCCACGTCGGCGATCTGCCGGGTCATGTCCAGGGAGGTCAGCGGTGTGATGCGGGCCGCCTCGGCGGGCACCCGGTGCAGCTGCAGGCCGCCTTCGGTGCGGACGGGCACCAGCAGCACGTCGGCCTCCAGGGCGCCGGCCACGCTGGTGGCCGTCCCCTGCAGCGCGCCGCCATCTGCGGTCACCGCCGGGATCGGCCCGTCAGGGGAGGTGGTCAGCGGCACCGCCAGCGCCGCGGTCTGCTCCCCGGCGGCCAGCGGCCCCAGCAGTTTTCCGGCCCCGGCCTCCACCAGCGCGGTGGTGGCGACGACGGCGCTGGTCAAAAACGGCACGGGGGCGACGAAGCGGCCCAGTTCCTCCAGCACCACCGACGCCTCGCGGGCCGAGGCGCCGGCGCCGCCGTGCTCCTCGGGCACCAGCAGGGCGGCCAGCCCCAGTTCACCGGCCAGGGCCTGCCACAGCTCCCGCTGCCCGGCGTCCCCGCCGTCGTAGAGGGCGACCACCTTCTCGGGGGCGCACCGCTTGGCCAGCAGGGAGCGGACGCTGTCGCGCACCGACTCTTCGACGTCGGTGTACAACAGGTTGAGATCCTCGCTCATGCCTTCTCCTCACTTGCCTGCGGTGCGGTCACCGGGGCAGGTCCTTCCATGGGACGTTCTTGTCGACGCGCGGCTCGGGGGGCAGGCCCAGCACGCGTTCGGCGACGATGTTGCGCAGGATCTCCGAGGTGCCGCCCTCGATGGAGTTGCCCTTGGCGCGCAGGTACCGGTAGCCGGCGTCCTTGCCGGTGAAGACGACGATGTCGGGGCGCTTCATCGTCCAGTCGCCATAGCGCAGCCCTTCCTCGCCGAGCAGTTCGATCTCCAGGCCGGAGAGCTGCTGGGACAGCCGGGCGAAGGTGAGCTTGGACGCCGACCCCTCGGGGCCGGGCTGCCCGGCGGCCAGCTTCTGCCGCAGCCGCTTGCCGGTCAGGCGGGCCACCTCGGCCTCCACCCACAGCCGCATCAGCCGGGCGTGCAGGTCGGGGCGGCGCAGCTCGGGCCGGCGCCGCCAGGTGTCGGCGACGACCCCGATCATGCCGCCTTCGCGGGGGATGTCGCCGCCGCCGATGGCGACCCGCTCGTTCATCAGCGTGGCGGTGGCCACCTGCCAGCCCTGCCCGCGCTCGCCCAGCCGGTGCTCGTCGGGGATGCGCACGTCGGTCAGGAAGACCTCGTTGAACTCCGCCTCCCCGGTGATCTGCCGCAGCGGCCGGACCTCCACGCCCGGGTCGCGCATGTCGCACAGGAAGTACGTCATGCCGCGGTGCTTGGGCGCCTCGGGGTCGGTGCGGGCCACCAGGATCCCCCAGTGGGCCTTGTGGGCGCCGGAGGTCCACACCTTCTGCCCGTTGACCACCCAGTACTCGCCGTCCCACTCGGCCCGGGTGGCGAGCGCGGCCAGGTCCGAGCCGGCGCCCGGTTCGCTGAACAGCTGGCACCAGATCTCCTCGCCCGTCCACAGCGGGCGCAGGAAGCGTTTCTTCTGCTCCTCGGTGCCGTAGGCGAGGATGGTCGGGGCGGCCATGCCCAGCCCGATGCCGTTGCGGCGCGGGTCGTTGTCGGGGGCGCCGGCCTCGGCCAGCAGGCGGTCCACGTGGGCCTGCAGCTCCCGGGGCAGGCCCAGCCCGCCCAGCCCTTCGGGGAAGTGCACCCAGGCCAGCCCGGCGTCGAAGCGGGCGCGCAGGAACTCCAGCCGGTCGGTGCGGGCCGGGTCGTATTCGGCCAGCAGCTTCTCGACCCGCCGGGTGAGGTCTTTGATCATCTCTTCGGTACCGGTCATCTCAGGCCACCAGTAGCGACAGCGATTCGGCCACGCAGGCGGGCTTGTCGCCGCCTTCGCGTTCGACCGTGACCTTGACCTTGACGCGGGTGCCGGCGGGGGTGTGGGTCAGCTCCAGCAGCTCCACGCCCGCCCGCAGCCGGGAGCCGACCGGCACCGGGGAGGGGAAGCGGACCTTGTCGCAGCCGTAGTTGATGCCCATCTTCAGGCCGTCCACCCGGTAGACCTGCTGCACCAGCTTCGGCAGCAGGGACAGGGTCAGGTACCCGTGGGCGATGGTGGTGCCGAAGGGGCCCGCCTTGGCCTTTTCGGTGTCCACGTGGATCCACTGGTGGTCGCCGGTGGCCTCGGCGAACTTGTCGATCTGCTCTTGGGTGACGGTGTGCCAGTCGCTGTATCCCAGGTGCGTGCCGACTGCCTTTTCCAGTTCGGCGACGCCGTTGAAAACCTTCACGGTGTGTATCTCCTCCCCCTGCTCCGGTCAGCCGCGCGGTCCGCCCGCCACATAGAGGACCTGACCGGAGACGAACCCGGCTCCTTCGCTGACGAAGAAGGACACCGCGTGCGCGATGTCCTCGGGGCGCCCGGTGCGCTGGACCGGGATCTGCTTGGCCGCGGCCGCCTTGAACTCCTCGAACGGCACGCCGACGCGGGCGGCGGTGGCGGCGGTCATCTCGGTCTCGATGAAGCCCGGGGCGATGGCGTTGGCGGTGATGCCGAACTTGCCCAGCTCGATCGCGAGGGTCTTGGTGAAGCCCTGCAGGCCGGCCTTGGCGGCCGAGTAGTTGGCCTGGCCGCGGTTGCCCAGGGCCGAGGTGGACGACAGGTTGACGATGCGGCCCCACTTGGCCTCGGTCATGTACTTCTGCGCCGCCCGGGTCATCAGGAACGCCCCGCGCAGGTGCACGGCCATCACCGCGTCCCAGTCGTCGGTGCTCATCTTGAACAGCAGGTTGTCGCGGATGATCCCGGCGTTGTTGACCAGGACGAGCGGCGGGCCGAGCTCGGCGGCCACGCGTTCGACGGCGGCGGTGACGGCCTGCTCGTCGGCCACGTCGCAGCCGACCGCCAGCGCCCGGCCCCCGGCCGCCTCGATCTCGGCGACGACCGGCTTGCAGGCGTCCTCGGCCAGGTCGAGCACGGCCACCGCCAGCCCGTCACCGGCCAGCCGTTTGGCCACCGCGGCGCCGATGCCCCGCGCCGCGCCGGTCACGATGGCGGTACGGGATGCCTGCTGGGTCATGAATGTCCTCCTCGTGGTCTGTTCAGCGGACGTTCCCGGGCCGTCACGACAGCCGTTCCAGCACCATCGCCATGCCCTGGCCGCCGCCGACGCACATGGTCTCCAGGCCGTACTGCTTGTCGTGGAACTGCAGCGAGTTGATGAGGGTGGTGGTGATGCGGGCGCCGGTCATGCCGAACGGGTGGCCGACGGCGATGGCGCCGCCGTTGACGTTCAGCTTGTCGATGTCGATGCCCAGCTCCCGGTAGCAGGGGATGACCTGGGCGGCGAACGCCTCGTTGATCTCCACCAGGTCGATGTCGTCGATGGTCATCCCGGCGCGGCGCAGCGCCTGCCGGGACGCCTCGACGGGGCCGAGCCCCATGATCTCCGGGGACAGGCCGGAGACGCCGGTGGAGACGATCCGGGCCAGCGGGGTGATGCCCAGCTCGCGGGCCTTGGTGTCGGACATGATCACCAGGGCGGCGGCGCCGTCGTTGAGCGGGCAGCAGTTGCCGGCGGTGACCGTGCCGTCGGGGCGGAAGGCCGGCTTGAGGGCGGCGACCTTCTCCAGCGTGGTGCCCGGGCGGGGTCCGTCGTCGGCGCTGACCACCGTGCCGTCCGGCAGCGTGACGGGGGTGATCTCGCGCGCCCAAAAGCCGTTGGCGATGGCCTTTTCGGCCAGGTTCTGGCTGCGCACGCCGAACTCGTCCTGCTCGCGCCGGCTGATGCCCATCAGCTGCGCCACGTTCTCGGCGGTCTGCCCCATGGCGATGTAGACGTCCGGCAACTCGCCGCGCTCCCGCGGATCGCTCCACTGGCCGCCGCGGCCCTCGGTGAACTCCGCGGTGCGGGCGCGGGCATCGGCGAAGACCGGGTTGTGAGTGTCGGGCATGCCGTCGGCGCGTCCCTTGCCGTAGCGGCTGACGGTCTCCACGCCCGCGGAGATGAACACATCCCCCTCCCCGGCCTTGATGGCGTGGAAGGCCATGCGGGTGGTCTGCAGGCTGGAGGAGCAGTACCGGTTGACGGTCGTGCCGGGCAGGTGGTCGTAGCCGAGCAGCACCGCCACCACCCGGGCGAGGTTGTAGCCGGATTCACCGGCCGGCTGGCCGCAGCCCAGCATCAGGTCGTCGATGTCGGCCGGGTCCAGTTGCGGGACCTTCTCCAGGGCGGCGCGCACCATCTGCGCCGCCAGATCGTCCGGCCTCATCTCCTTCAACGACCCTTTGCCGGCGCGTCCGATGGGCGAACGCACAGCCGAGACGATCACTGCTTCAGGCATGACGGTCCTTGTCCTCGTGACGGCCGGGTGGCCGGTACCCGCTTGCAAAGTGGTCACCGGCTGCCACCGCGCGCCCTGACCGCGGCGGGTTTTGTGCGAACGCCCCCGCGCCCGGCCGGAAAACCGGTGAATGACGCCGATGGCACACGCCGGAGGATCTCACTGTCTGCACAAATTAGCCAGATCTCACAAGTCGTTCGATGCGGTTCGCACCACGAACTTTGTGCAGAACGCCCATGTCAGAAGGGGTGCACCCGGCCAAGGGTGGGCACCGTCCCAATATGGGAGGGAATCTGCTGGGGAAAATTCCCAATTGCCGAATCAGCGGGACGCCCGCGCTCAATGACGCGAAGGCGTCATGTCATTCACCAAGAGTGAGCGCGCCGGGCCGGGCGGGTCAGGAGTTCAGGCGGAGGCCGCCGACCAGGCCGTCGGCGTACTCCTCGGGGGACGGCTGGTCCTCCCGGCCCATCAGGAGCCGGTTGAAGGCATATCCCAGGCAGCCGTTGAGCAGCGTCCGGGCGGCGGCCAGGACGTCCACCCGCGCGCCGAGGCGGCCCAGCTCCCGCTCCCGGTTCAGGTAGCAGGCGACCGCCTTTTCGGCCTGCTGCTGGCCGATGCCGCGCGAGCGCATCATCTCCCGGTACTGGACGAGCTGGGCGGGGTCGGCCAGCACCGACGCCTTGGACGGCAGGAGGGCCTCATAGAAGTCGATGGTCGCCTGGGCGATCAGGACCAGGTTCTTGTGGACGTCGGCCCGGCCGGCGTTGCCCAGGATCTCTTCCATCGTCCTGACGTAGACCGGCAGGCGGTCCTGCAGCAGCGACAGGTGGACGTCCAGATGGGAGCGGCCGGCCGAACGCATGGGGAACCGGGTGTCGCTGGCCGCCTCCACCACGCGGCGGCGCACATCGTCCGCCGGGCGACGGGACGGGTCGGCAGAGCACTCCCGATCGGAATACATGGCCCTCCACGACTGCGAGGAGACGTCACGTCGCACCCTGCGCGGAACGGCCCGGCACGCCTGCGAAACCGCATCCCGCTCCGCACGGGGAGTCCCCAAGCGTAAGCGGTCCGGCGGCGCCTCAGGCGAACAGTTCACGAAAAGTTCTCACTCTTCTTGGCGCCCCGGCCGGCCGGGCGTCCTGCGCGCGGTGCGCTTGGAGGGCGGATGCGGCCGGGGCAAGCAGGTTCCAAGTCCCCGCCAAGACACCGGGAGCACCCTGGTCATCGCAGGGCCCGGCGCCTGGGTGAGGGATGCGGCGCCAGGGCCGGTGGAGGGGATCGTCATGACGGAAATCGACCGCGGCGGGCATGCCGTCGTCATCGGGGCGGGCATCGCCGGCCTGCTGGCCGCCCGGGTGCTGGCGGAGCGTTTCGCCCGCGTCAGCGTCATCGACCGCGGCGAGCCGGCCGGTGCGTCCGCGGCGCGGGACCGCCACGCCCACCTGCTGCCGTCGCGGGGCTGCGAGGCGCTGGAGGGGCTGTTTCCCGGGCTGATCGGCGAACTGGCCGCCCTGGGCGCCGCCCGTTGTGATCTGCAGGGCGACTGCGCCTGGTACCACGGCGGGCGGCGGCTGCACCCGGCGCCTTCGCGGCTGCGCGGGCTGGCCGTCAGCCGGCCGCGGCTGCGGGAGGCGATCTGCGCCCGGGTGGAGGCCCTGCCGGGCGTGCGGATCCGCTTCCGCTGCGAAGCGGTGGGGCTGCTGCCGGAGGCCGGCGGGGTGCGCGTGCAGACGGCCGGCGGCCGCGCGGAGATCCCGGCCGACCTGGTGGTGAACGCCTCCGGGCGGGACGACCCCGGCATCGCCTGGCTGCGGGAACTGGGCTGCGCGCCGCCCGTGCAGGAGCACGCGGGCCCCGGGCCGGTCTGCGTGTCCCGCGAGTACCGCGCCCATCCCGGCGACGCCGACGCCGATGTGATCGCGGTCATGCCGGGGGCGGAGCCCCGCGGCGGGCTTGCGACCCGGGCCGAGGGCGGACGCTGGCTGATCACCGTGCTGGGCGCGGGCGAGGACGCGCTCTGCGCCGACCCGGACGCCTACGAGGCGTTCGCCGCCCGGCTGCCGATTCCCGACATTCACCGGCTCATGCTCAAACTGGACCCGGTCGGCCCGCCCCAGCTGACGCGCCCGGCCGCCGGGGTCCGCCGCCGCTACGAGCGCCTGCGCCACCTTCCCGGCCGGTATGTGGCGGTCGGCGATGCACTGTGCCATTTCGGTCCTTGTTCCTGGTATGACGTGACCGTGGCGGCCTGCCAGGCGCTGGTGCTGCGGGAGGCGCTGCGGGAGGGGACCGCCGATGCGGCCCGCCGGTTCTTCGCCAAGGCCGCCGAGGTCATCGACGCCCCCTGGGCGCTCGTGACCAAAGGCTCGTGGCTGGGGTGCAGCACGCCGCCCCGCCTGCGCAACGCCTATTTCGACCGGCTGCACGCGGCGGCCGAGGCCGACCCGGTGGTCGGCGACGCCGTCTTGCGCGTGGCCGCCCTGGCCGCTCCCCCGCGGCGGCTGCTCGCCCCGGGCATGCTGGCCCGCGTGCTGCGCCGCCGTCCCGAATGGGCCCTGCCGGTCCACCCGTGCCCGGTGCCGGCCGAGGACATGCTGCCGCTGCTGCCCGGGCAGGAGGGCTGAGCCGATGCGCGCAGCGGACACCGGCATGCAGGTCGCGGCGGCCGCTCGGGCCCAGCCGGCCACCGTTTACGCGGACGCGGTGCTGCGGGAGGCGGCGGCGCTGCTCGCCGACCTGTATGCGGCCGGGGACGGGCACGGCATCGCGCCGGGCGACTGGGACGGCCTGGGCGCGGACCTGCCCGGCCTCGCCCTGCGGGCCGTCGCCGGCCGGCACCGCCGGGCCCGCTCGGCGTCCCGGGTGCGGGCCGGGCGGGAGCGCATGGCGGAGGCGCTGGCCGCGGCCGGGATCGCACCGGTGGGCGTCTACCAGGGGCGCCTGGTGCTGCCCCGGCTGGCGGCCACCCCGCCGTGGGGGTGGTCGGGGGAGGCGGCGCTGACGGTGGGCTGCTACGCCGGCGACGGCGGCTGGACGCTGGAGCTGGCGCAGGAGCGCACCCCCGTGATCGACGTGGTGGCCCCTTCGGAGACGGCGGTCGCCGAGCTGGTGGCCGACGTCCTCACCGGGCGCCGGGCCGACCCGCCGCTGCGGTCGTTTCGGCGATGAGATCGGCCAGCAGGGCGGAGACCTCCCGGCGGGACATGCGGCGGCCGCGGGCCAGGTGCCGCCGGTACTCGTGGGCGGGCAGCGCCCGGCGGACGGCGGCGGAGGTGCGGGGGCCGTCCAGCGGGTCCATCTTCTCCGGGGAGAAGCCGACCTGCCGGCCGATGCCCTCCACCGCGCCCACCAGCACGGCGGCGGACTCGGGGCGTCCGGTCAGCACCAGCGCGTGGGCGGCGGTGTGCAGCAGCACCAGCCAGGAGGTCACATCCACGTCGCGTTCGGAGATGTCGAGCAGGCCCTTGGCCAGCTCCAGGGTGCGGGGGCCGTCGCCGCGGTCCAGCGCGGCCTTCATGGCGGCCCACAGCGCCGAACCGACCGACCAGCCGTGACCGCAGGCCTGCGCGACCGCGATCGCCTCTTCCAGCACCTGCGGCGCGGACGGGTCCCCCGCCAGGCGCGCCATCATGCCCTGCACCATCAGCGCCTCGGCGACCAGCCATTCTTCGGTGGTGGCGCGGGCCCGTTCCACGGCGGTGCGGCTCAGTTCGGCGACATCCAGCGGCACTCCGGCCAGCGCGCCCATGTAGACGCGGTAGATGTCGGTGAGCGCCTCGGTGATGCGGTCCCCCGCCGCGCGGGCCTCCTGCCCGGCGGTCAGCGCGGCCTCGTAGGCGTCCCGCACCTGGCCGTTCAGGTACAGCAGCCCGCCCAGGCCCACGCGGGCGCGCGCCCGCAGCCCCGGGTCGGCGTCGGGCACGGCGGCCAGCGCCTCCGACAGCCAGGACAGGCCCTCGGCGATGTGCCCTTTGCGGTAGCAGAACCAGTACATCGCCGCGCCCAGCCGCAGCATGTACTCCCCGTCCCCGGCGGCGGCCGCCGAGGCGAACGCCGCCCGGATCTCCGCCAGGTCCCCGCTCAACTGGGCCAGCAGGTCGGCTCCCTGCGGGCCGCGCAGCCGGCGGTCGGCGGCCTCGGCGCGGGCCAGCACCCAGGCGCGGTGGCGTTCGCGGGCCGCCTCCAGTTCGGCGGGGTCCAGTTTCCGCAGCGCGTACTGGCGCAGCGTCTCCAGCATGCGGTAGCGGCGGGGGGCGCTGCCGGGCTCGACGGTCAGCAGCGACTTGCGGACCAGCGCCGACAGCGGCGGCAGCACCGGGGTGACGCCGGCGACCGCCCCGGCCGCCTCCAGGTCGAAGCCCCCGGCGAACACCCCCAGCCGGTGGAACAGCCGCCGCTCGGCCGGTTCCAGCAGCTGGTGGCTCCAGGCGACGGCCTCCTCCAGGGTGCGGTGCCGGGACGGGCCGCCGGCCGCGCCGCCGACCAGCACCGCGAAACGGTCGGCCAGCGCGTCGGCGACCTGGTCGATGGACAGCACCCGGCACTGGGCCGCGGCCAGCTCGATGGCCAGCGGAATGCCGTCCAGCTCGGCGCACAACCGCACGATGCGGGCCTGCTCGGCCTCGTCGGGACTCCAGCCGGGCAGCACGGCGGCGGCCCGGCGGCGGAACAGCTCGGCGGCGTCCCCGGCGGGCTCCAGCGGCGGCACCTCATAGACCGCCTCGCCCGCCACGCCCAGCGGCTCGCGGGAGGTGGCCAGCACCCGCAGCCCGCCGCAGCGCGCCAGCAGCGCACCGACCAGTTCGGCGGCGCCCCGCAGCAGGTGCTCGCAGTTGTCCAGCAGCAGCACCAGTTCCCGGCCGGCCAGCACCGCGGCCAGCTGGTCGGGGGTGCTCACCCCCGGGATGCCCAGCGCGGCGGCGACCGCGGCGGCCAGCAGCGTCTCCTCCTGCAGCCCGGCCAGCTCCACCAGCCAGGGGCCGTCGGGGTCGCTTCGCCGCCGGGCGGCCTCCAGCGCCAGCCGGGTCTTGCCCACCCCGCCCGTCCCGGTCAAGGTGACCAGGCGGTGCTCGGCCAGCAGGCGGCCGGTCATGGCCAGCTCTTCGGTCCGGCCGACGAAGGCCGACAGCGCGAACGGCAGGTTCCCGCCGGTTCGCGCCGGTTCCGGCCGCAGTGCCGGCGTCCATTGCGCGGGCGGCTCCGCGGGGGGCGGGACGGGCTCCGCCGCGGGCGGCCTGCCGGGCGGGACCGCGCCGTGCCGGGGGGCCGGGTCGAGGCCGGGGTCCTGGGTCAGCATCGCCGTCTCCAGGGCGCGCAGCGCCGGTCCCGGTTCGATGCCCAGTTCGTCGGCCAGGCGGCGGCGGACGGTCCGCAGGGCGGCCAGTGCGTCGGCCTGGCGGCCGGAGCGATACAGCGCCAGCGCCAGCAGTTCCCAGCCGCGTTCCCGCAGTGGATGCTCGGCGACCTGGGCCTCCAGCAGGCCCACGGCCGTCGCGTGCCGGCCCAGCTCGATCATGGCGGCCACGCGGTCGTCCTGGACGCCGGCCCGCAGGTCCTCCAGGCGTGCGATCTCGGGGATGGCGAACCCGGCGTCGGTGAACTCGGCGTAGGCGGGTCCCTGCCACAGGTCGAGGGCGCGGCCGAGCAGCTCTTCGGCCTGGGCCGCCGCACCGGCCTCCAGTGCCCGCCGTCCCCGCGCGGCCAGGTCGGTGAAGCGTTCGGCGTCCAGCTGGTCGGGGGTGATCCGCAGCGCGTATCCCGGGCCTTCCCGCACCAGCAGCCGGGCGGGTGCGCGCGCCGGGCGGTCCGGTTCCAGGGCGCGGCGCAGCTCGGAGACATAGGCGTGCAGGGTGGTCGGCGAGGGCGGCGGGGACCCCTCCCAGACCGCGGAGACGATCTGTTCGGCCGACACGATCCTGCCCCGCGCGATCAGCAGCACCGCCAGCACCGCCCGCTGCCGGAGCCCGCCGAGCCTCACCGGCCGTCCGCCCAGGTCCGCTTTGAGCGGCCCGAGCACTTGAAAACGCACCACCGCAAACCCCACCCCTGGCCCGCGAAAGGGCCGATACGAGGGTAAAGCCAAGAGGATAAGAGGCGGCGCGTCGCTCAACAATCGGCGGGCCTAAAAGGGGTGCGGCATCGATGGGGGCGCGGCCCGCGCCGCCTGCGTCCCGGCGGCGCGGGCCGCGCCCGCGGTGAACCTCTTCAAGCCGTCCCTGCAGGTCACGGCCTGCGGGGACGGCCCAGTGCCGGGCATCGCCGAGCCCTTTGGCTCCCGGCGCTCAAGGACGCGTGCTGAAAAGGTTCGGCGAAGGCGGTCAGCAGTACTTGTGGCCGCTGCCCTTCTTGCTCCAGGAGCAGGAGTCGGCCAGGGAGCCGCTCGGGCGGCGCAGGTAGGCGGTGTCGCCGGTGTTGTTCCACACGTACCAGCGGCGGCCCCAGTAACGGTTGGCGGAGGTGTTCTTGCCCCTGCCGGTGCGGACCTTCACGGTCTTCTTGGGGCCCAGCTTGAACGAGCCGAAGGTGTAGGTGTAGCCGGTCCTGTCGTGGATCCGCCAGCCCTTGAGCTGCCGGGTCTTGGTGCCCCGGTTGATGATCTGCACCCACTCGGCGTTGAGGGAGCTGTTGGAGCCGGTGTCCTTGCCGGGCGAGTCGTAGTAGACCCGGTAGATCTGCACGGGCCCGGCTGCCTCGGCGGTGGTGGGAGTCAAGATCACGGCGGCCGCGGCGCACAGGGCCGCACCTGAGGCAACGATTCGGTTTCGCATGATGCAGAGATTGATACCACACTCCAGATCTTCTTGTGAAGATTTAGTTCACAAAGATCACTTCCCATCCAAGGTGTTCACAGCATGTCATCCGGGCCTCACGGAGCGCTGTGCGGCCCGGGGCCGGGGAAGAACGGCTCAGCGCGCCGCCCGCCCGCCGGGCGGTTGCACCTTGGGCGCTTCCGCGGTGATGAGCCGCACCTGGGACAGGCCCTGAGCCGGCGGAGGATCGAGCGGCGTCCGGTAGGGCTCTTTGCAGCGGATGGCGCGGGCCATCGCGTCATAGGCGGCCAGGATCAGCTCCTTGGTCCGGTAGCGCCCGAACGCCGCCAGATCCTTGCGCCGCACGATCGGGAACGTGTCCATGATGTAGTCCACGTCGTCCCGCTTAATCCCATACAGGTGGAAGAACGCCGCGTCCAGCTCCGCCCGTAGCAGGCGCCGCCGTTCCTCCTCCCAGCGGAAGGGGGCGACGGGCAGCAGGCCGAGGTCGCCGGACGTGTGGCTGAGCTCCAGGAAGCGGGCGCCCAGCCAGTCCGCCAACGTCGCGGTGCCGTCCCAGGGGGCGGGCTCGGGCAGCCTCGACCGCTGGAGCACCGGCAGCTGCTCGACGATGAAGAAGTTCATGTTCGCGCCGCCGGCCTTGGCGCGGACCACGAAGTCCAGCACGAAGGACTGCAGGCAGGCCATCAGGGCCGGGGCGCAGGAGGCGTCGTCGGTGATGATCACGGGCATGCTGTTGCCCACCCCGGCCCGCGGCAGCAGGTGCCCGATGAAGGTGCGCTCGTCGGTGGCGCGGCAGGCGTTGCGGAACCCCAGCATCCAGCCGGCCGTCCAGCCGCGCGCGGCCAGGCGGGAGCGGACCCCGGGCGCCATGACGGGCCGTCCCCGCCGGTCGGTGCGGCCGGTGGGCACATCGTGCTCGGGCACCCAGTAGCGGGGCATGACGACGAAGCCGGGGTCGCGTTTCTCCTCCGCGGTGACGTCCCGGATGGAGCCGTCGGCCTCGTAGGTGGCCCACCGGTGGTCGTGGTGGTGCAGCATCTTCGCCTCATACAGCGGCAGGTAGCGCCGCCCGTCGCGGGTGAAGACGTTGCCCTCCAGCCGCCAGCCCTCGGCCTCCAGCCTTCGCCGGGTGCGGAACAGGTGGGAGTCGGCCGACATGTCGAACATCCGCAGGAACGAAACGCCCCACGGGTTGCCGTCGGGCTCGCCGCGGCGCAGCAGCACGGGCACGCGCCGGTAGATGCCCAGCGTGATCTCGGCGTCGCGGCGGCTGCGGAAGACCGGGCAGGTGCCGGTGTTGGGGTTGAGCAGGGCGATCTCCCGCGGGCTCAGCCTGAAGCGCCGGGCGGGCGCCCGCAGCTCGGCCGGGTCGTGCAGGTAGAAGGCGAAGTCGGCGCTCGCCTTGCGTTCGGCCCGCCCGGTGAGCGTGAGCAGCGCGAACTTGAAGGACCGGTGCACGCCGGAGAACAGCGGCGCGGTGTTTTCGAAGTCGTGCAGCGACGCCAGGCGGCCGGAGGCCACCACGTCCCGGAAGAAGTGCCGGGTGGTGGCGTCGGTGGCGATGCCGGTGGGGACGATCAGGCCGACCCGTCCGTGCGGGCCGACGATCGCCCGGCCGCTTTCGGCGAACACCGCGTAGGTGTTGATGTCGCCGCGCCCGGTGTGCGGGTAGCGGCCGGACCTGCGCAGGAAATGCCCGGTGGCCTCGGCCCGCCGGCGGGCGGCGGTGTACTCGGCGTGCAGCGCGGGGTTCTCCTCCGCGAGCGCCCGGATGAGGCGGTCGCGGGCGGCCTTGGTGGGGGCGGCGGCGATGCGCTCGTCCCGGGTGGCGAAGAACTCCCGGTCGTGGAGCTTGATGCGCTCCCACGGCGGATTGCCCAGGACGCACGAGAAGCCGCCGCTCCAGCCGGTGCGCTCATCGGGTGCGCCGCCCCGCCCGCCGAAGACGCCGGGGAACTCCAGGTGCCAGTGGAAGAAGCGGTACCGCTCCGCCAGGCGCGCGATCTCGGCCCGGGTCTCCGGGGCGACCGAGTCCGGGTCGCGTGCCAGGTCCAGCAGGGTGCGGGTGGTGACGGGGGGCGCGGCCCGGGGCGTTTTGACCCAGCAGAACGCCGCGCACCAGGCGTCGGCGAGCTCCTTGCCCGCCGGGCCGGTCTCCTCTCCGCGGTGGGACGGCCGGATGCTCTGGTGACCCTTCAGCGCCTCGCGTTCGGCTCTGTTGCGTTTTTTGAGGGTTTGCACCCAGTTCCTGTCGTCGCCTTCGATGGGGGTGAACGCCTCGTCGGGCAGTCCGCCGGCCAGCAGGGCCGGGGTGGCGCCCAGCAGGGCGTTGCCGACCTTCAGATGGGCGTTCAGGAAGCTCAGCGGCCTGCCCGGCTCCCCGGCCTCCAGCCACAGCGACACCTTGGCCAGCTCGATCGCCATCGGGTTGAGGTCCACGCCGTAGACGCAGCCGGCGATGACCTCGCGCAGCGCCCGCCGCACCTGCCGGGCCGGGGGCCGGGGGTCGCCGGTGCGGACGAAGGCCAGCCGCCCGGCGATGCGGCGGGCCGCCGCCACCAGGAAACGCCCCGGGCCGCAGGCCGGGTCGCAGACGGTCAGCGACAGCAGCGCCCTTTCCCGTTCGGCGGCGGTCCGGCCGGATTCGAGGGCGTCGTCGATCACCGGGTCCAGCGCCGCGTCCAGCAGCGCCTCGACCAGCGAGGGGGGCGTGTAGTACGAGCCGCTGATCTTGCGTTCATTGCCGCCGAGCCTGCGCAGCACGAACGCACGCTCGGCCGGGTCATAGCCGGGCACATGCTCCAGCAGCGACTCATACAGCGAACCCAGCTCTTCGACGTCCATGCGCGCGAAGTCCACCCAAAGAGTGCGGTGGGTTTTGTGGTCGCGCACCTGTGACAGCGAGCGGATGGCCTCCAGCAAGTGCTCATCATCCAGGGAGCACTCGTGCAAGAGGGCGTCGATGCCGGTTTGTTCGAAAAGCCCGCCCAGGGCGGGCAGAGCCAGTTCGGGAACTCCGCCTTCACGCCCCAGGCCGTCCAGCACGGAAACGAGGGTCCGCCATTGGTTTCGGGAACGGCCGGGCGGGCCTCGTTCGGGAAGCCCGCCGGGGACGGACGCACGCCGCCGGCCGCGGCTTCGGTCTTCGGACGGGTCGGGCCCGGGAAGGGCGGCGATGCGGCGCAGCCGCGCGGTGGAGAAGAAGCGGGTGTAACGGTCGCGGGCCTGCTGGGAGGCGTGCGGGTCGAGCAGAATTCCGCGGTCTTCGGCGATGAACAAAAACAGCAGCCGATAGACGGTGCGCAGCAAAGCCCGGTGCAACCTCCGGGGGGTGACCTCGCCCTGGTCTTCCAGGGCCTTGCGGAGGGCGTCGTTATCGGGGTGCCGGAGGAAACCGGTGCCCAGGGTCGTGATGGCCTCCCTGACCGCGGCGCGGTCCAGCGTGCGGACACCGGCATCGGCGCTCTCCCGAAGGCCGGTGGCGGTCTCATCCCCGTGCAGGTCACAGCGGGCGGGCTCGGTGCCGGTGGGGGCAGGCCGCGGCGTCTTTCCCGGCGACCGGCCCTTTTCGGAGGCGACGCCCGCGGGCGGGGCATCGCGGCTCATGGGGCCGTCTCTCCGCCCGCGCCGGGAATGGACGTCCGGTGCCCGGCGGCGGGACGGCCGCACCTGCCGAAGACGTCCACTTCTTCCCCTCGGGAACCACGAATACCGAAATAACACACGAGCACCACTTGCCCGAATCATCCCTTATCGCGGCAGGTGCTTCAACGGAGTCCCCGAGCAACCGCTCTCCCAGGAAGCCGACCGGCGCCCTCCCTCACGCCCCGGCCTGCGGATTACGCACCACAAGGAACCGGGCACCCGGCCATGCGGACCGCACCGGTTCCTGCGCGTTGAGCTTTTTCACCACGCCGCCTTCACAGGCTGAAACGGGACGACGCCCCCAGGGACAAGGCCGTGACCTGGAACGCCGCAGCACCGGGCATCATCAAGGCCGCTGTCCACGGCTCCTTGGGCCACGGGTTGAAAAGGCCCATTGATCGGCAGCGGCGATAATCGTCCGGTCATGGACATTCGCACGAAGGCGTTCCTGTCGGTCTGGTCCGCCCTCATGGGCGCGCTGCTCGGCGGAGGGCTGGCGTGGGGGCTGTGGTCCTCCCCCGCGGAGGAGAACGAGCCGGTGCCCGTGGTGCCCTCCCCGTGCAACCTGGTCGACCGGGCACTGCTGCAGGAGATCGTGCCGGACGCCCAGATCCTCTCCGAACGCCCGCCGGACGAGGCGGGCTCCGAAGGGTGGATCAGCAGCGGGTGCACCTTCTCCTCCGGCGGCCGGCGGTACCTGTCGGTGGACGTGCACCGCTATGGCCACATGGAGATACGCCGCCGCCGCAGCCATGAGACCATCACCGTCACGGCCGTGAAGGCGGCCGAGGAGTCCTTCCGGTCCAAGGTCGAACACCCGGAGATCGCCTGCCGGCCGCAGCCGGTCTCCGGGGTGGGCGAGCAGGCGGCGGCCTGCGCCGGCACACGCCGGGATGAGCCGTCCTACCTGGTGGTGGCCCGTGCCCGGCAGACCGTCGTGGTGGTGCGGGCCGACTCGCCCGTCCCCGGCCGGGAGAGGCGGCTGCACCGGCTGACCGCCACGGCACTGGAGAGAGCATGAGCGAACGTTCCGCGGCCGCGGCGGGCTCCCTCGGCGGTCTCCTCACCACGCTCGTCCTGACCTTCTTCGGCGGCGCCGCCGTCGCCGCCGCGGCGGTCGTCCTGGGATTCTCCTTCGGGGTCCTGCCGCCGGGACGGTCCGAGCTCGCCGACCCCTGCGCCGCGGCGGACGTGGCCGGCCTGGTCCCCGAGGCGTCCTGGCGGCGCGGCGGCGGCGGGCTGCGCAGCGCCTCCTGCACGGCCGGCGGCGACCTCGGCTCCGCCGAGTACATCCACTTCGACCTCAGGGTCGAGAAGGCCGGTCCCGAGGACAGGGCGGCGGCCGAGCACGAGCGGGGCTGCGCCGCGCTGGCCGGGCTGGGGGCCGTCCACCGCCCGCCCGGAGTGGGGGATGCGGCCTGCGCGGCGACCGAGGACGGGCTGCTGCGCGTCTCCACCGTCCTGGCCCACGTGGGAGGGGTGCGGATCACCGTCCGCTACGCCACACAGGCCAAGGACGCCGCCGCCACGGAACGCGACGCCATCGAGGCCGCCCGCCGCGTCGCCGGCCGGCTGGAGTCCTGACCTCAAGGCCGGAGGCGGCGAACGGCTCACCAGACCTCCGGCCGTGCGCGGGCTTCCGCGCACCTCCCGGCTCGTCCCGGGGATCTTCCCGTCAGGAGCCGCCCCACCTCCCGAAGGGCCGCCCGGGCCGGGCGGGCCGCGGCGAGGGGAGCCCGGGCACCGCGGCCTCGTCGGCCTCGGCGACCCACCCGGCGACCAGGATCAGGCCGCTGGTGCGGTGGACGGCCAGGAAGGCGAAGGGACGGTCGAAACAGACCTGCACGTACTTGACCTTCACGGTGGCCGCGGGGGGCGCCGATCCGACCGTGGCGGCGAAGGCGGTGACCGCGGCGGCCTCAAAGCCCCGGGCCTGGAAGGAGGCGCGGACGTTCTGGCGGGCCTGGTCGATGGCCAGCGGTTCGGCGCTGATGCCGGGGAAGTGGCCCCGCGCGGTGTCCATCACGCTCTGCAGGCCGAACACCTGGGGCGTGGCGAGCAGATCGTGGGAGGAGGTGACGGTGAAACGCGGCACCATCTGGTTCATCACATCGCCGAGGACGGCGCTCTCCATCGTCCGGACGACGACACCGGGGGCGGGTTCTCCCTCCGGCAGGGCGTCCCCGCCGGTGAGGGAGCAGCGGCCCGCCAGTGCGGCGACGCCTGCGGCGAGCACGTCCCCGGGCATGCGGGCGGGGCCGCCGAGCAGCAAGTGGACGTCGAGGTCCCCTGAGCCGGTCACGCGCAGCATGGTCAGCGGGCCGCCCGGGGTGTCGGCCACCTGAAGGTCGTGCATCGTCCTGACGGTGCGCGACAGCGCGACGATCCACCGCCCGCCCCAGGGGCCGTCCGTCAGCGGCGTGGGGAACTCGGAGAACGGCTCGTCCCAGGTGGTGCGGATGGCGAGGGCCCCGGCCAGCACCAGCCGGGTGGCCGCATCGACCTCCACCGGCATGGCGGGGATGAGCCCATCGGTCCGTTCCCTGGCCCAGGCGTTCAGCAGCTCCTGATCGCGGCCGGGGTCGCCGGTCAGCTCGCCACGGGTGCCTGCCGGCAGCCGCCCGGCCCATTGCGGGTTCAGCCGCAGCCCTCGTGCGGTCCACAGGCCCAGCGCGGACTGGACGGCCGGTGCGGAGGCCATCTCCTCCAGCAGGCTTTCGGCGGCGTCGATGGGGTCGCCGCTTGTCACCCCGATGGCCTGCCGCAGCTCCCGTTCCCCCGGGCCGGCGGCGCCCGCGGCCAGCAAGCCCAGCAGCGGCCACACCCCGGCCCCGGACAGGACCGTCGACTGCGCCGGCGAGCAGACCGCCGCGGCCCACCGCACGGTCAGCGCGTTGGCCGCATCGATCAGTGGTCCGCCGCGCGCCATGCGCCCTCCTCCACAGGCTCCCGTGCGCCCCGTTCCACCAGGCGGGGCGGTTGCGATCGGCCGCTCACCGGTCCTACGGGCGCGGGCCGGATCGTGTGCACGTCCGGCCCGGGCCGTTTTCAGTTCTTGCGGGCCACCCCGGCGTAACCCCAGGCGTTGCTCAAATCCGAGGGGACGGGGCCGTCGGGCCGCCACAGCGGCGGCAGCACCAGCCCGGGCTCGACCATCTCCAGCCCGGTGAAGAACTCGGCGATCTCCTCCCGGCTGCGGGCCCGCATGGCCACCCCGTCCCGGGCGGCCAGCTCCACCACCTGGTGCGCCCGGGGGCTCATGTCGGCGGAAAAATGCGACAGGATCAGGTAGCTGCCGGGCGCCGCCTCCTGCAGCAGCCGGGAGACGATGCGGCCGGGATCGTCCTCGTCGGTGACGTAGTGCAGCACCGCGACCAGCATGATGGCGACCGGGCGGCTGAAGTCGATCAGCTGGCGCAGCTTGGGCTCCTCCAGCAGCCGGTCGATGTCGCGGATGTCGGCCTGGACGAGCGCCGTGGTGGAGTCGGTGGCCAGCAGCGCCCGCCCGTGGACGGAGACGATCGGGTCGTTGTCGACGTAGACGACGTGGGCGCCGGGGATCACCGACTGGGCCACCTCGTGGGTGTTGGGGCTGGTGGGGATGCCGGTGCCCAGGTCGAGGAACTGGTCCACCCCGCATTCGGCCACGTATTTGACGGCCCGGACCATGAAGCTGCGGTTGATGTGGGCGGTGTCGCGCATCTCCGGGGTGACGGCGGCGATCAGGTCGCCGAGCTCCCGGTCGGCGGGGAAGTTGTCCTTGCCGCCCAGGAAGTAGTCGTACACCCGGGCCGGATGCGCGCGGTCCATCTGGAGGTCGAGCGAGGCCGGCCCCTTGCCGCCCGTCTCCTCCGCCTTCTCCGTCATCGAACCCATTCCTCCCTACCTGACGGCTGCTTCCTGGAGCCTAGAGGGACACCGCCGCGGCAATGGGGAAATCCGCGTTTCCCGCCATCAAATGGCGCGCCTTCGCCGGCGGGGCCGGGCCGCCTGGGTCCGTCCCGGGCGTGGGCGGCCCGGCGGAGCTCCGCTTAGAGTGGGCGCCGTGCCGAGTCACCGCATCCTGGTCGTGGAGGACGAACCGGCCATCGCCGAGGCGGTGGCCGAGCGGCTGCGGGCCGAGGGCTTTACGGCCGTGATCGCCCGGGACGGCCTGGATGCCGTCGAGCGCTTCCGCCGCAGCGCACCGGACCTGGTGGTGCTGGACCTGATGCTGCCCGGCCTGGACGGGCTGGAGGTCTGCCGGCGGCTGCAGGCCGAACGGCCGGTGCCGGTGCTGATGCTCACCGCCCGCGGCGAGGAGACCGACCAGCTGATCGGGCTGGGTGTGGGCGCCGACGACTATCTGACCAAGCCGTTCAGCATGCGGGTGCTGGTGGCGCGGGTGCGGGCGCTGCTGCGCCGCATCGAACGGGCGCGCTCTGGGACGCACCCGGTGGTGCGGCTGGGCGGCCTGGAGGTGGACCGGGCGGCGCGCCGGGTCCGCCTGCGGGGCGCCCAGGTGCACCTGACGCCGACGGAGTTCGAGCTGCTGGCCTTCCTGGCCGGCGCCCCCGGCACCGTGTTCTCCCGGGCCGAGCTGCTGGAACGGGTCTGGGGCTGGACGGCGGGCGCCGGGACGCGCACGGTCGACAGCCACGTGCGGGCGCTGCGCCGCAAGCTCGGCGACGAGATCATCCGCACCGCGCACGGCGTGGGGTACGCGCTGGAGCCCCCGCGGTGATCCCCCGTCCGCTCGACCCGCTGCGTTCCATCAAGCTCAAGCTGGGCCTGCTGGTGGCGGCCAGCACCTGCGCCACCGCGCTGGTGCTGAAGGAGGCGCTGGAGGCGGGCGTGCGGGGCCGCTACGCCCTGCCGGTCGCCGTGCTGGTCTCGCTGGCGGTCACCCAGTTCCTGGCGCACGGCATGACGTCCCCGCTGCGGGAGATGACCGCGGTGGCCCGGGCGATGGCCAAGGGACGCTACGACCGGCGGGTGCGGGCCAGTTCCCGCGACGAGGTCGGCGAGCTGGCCCGCGCCTTCAACAGCATGGCCGACGACCTGGCCGAGGTGGACCGGCGGCGGCGCGAGTTCATCGCCAACGTCTCCCACGAGCTGCGGACGCCGATCAGCGCCCTGCACGCCCAGCTGGAGAACATCGCCGACGGCATCACCCCGGCCCGCCCGCAGACGCTGCGGGCGGCGCTGGAGCAGACCCAGCGGCTGGAGCGGCTGGTGGCGCAGCTGCTGGACCTGTCCCGCCTGGACGAGGGCGGGCGGTTCCTGGAGCGCACCCGTTTCGCCGTCCGCCCGTTCCTGGAGGAGGCCGTCGAGCAGGCCCGCATCGCGCACCCGCGGGTGCGTTTCACCGCCGAGGCGGACCCCGGCCTGATGGTGCGGGCCGACCGGGACCGCCTGCACCAGGTGGTGGCCAACCTGCTGGACAACGCCGCCCGCCACGGCGGGGACAACGTCACCGTCACCGCCCGTCCCCTGCGCACGGCCCTGGTGCTGGAGGTCGCCGACGACGGGCCGGGCATCCCGCCGCAGCAGCGCGAGCGGGTATTCGAACGTTTCTCCCGCGGCGCCCGCTACGGCTCCGACGGCGGCACCGGCCTCGGCCTGGCCATCGCCCGCTGGGCGGTGGAACTGCACGACGGCCGCATCGAGGTGGCCGACTCCTCCCGCGGCTGCCGCATCCGCGCCGTGATCCCGAACGCGATCTGACCCGCGGGCGGTCTTCACAATTTCTGCACAGAACCCGCACACGGCCCTCACCCGCGGTGATCGGCGGGGCGGTATCCAGGTCGGTGACCGACCCGAAGGAGCCCCCCGTGCGAGTGAAGATGATCCTGCCCGCGCTGACCGAGGCGACCTCGCCGCTGTTCCGCCCGATCAAGTACGCGCTGTTCCCGCCGCTGGGGCTGGCCACGCTGGCCGGTTACCTGGACCCCGACGACGAGGTGACCATCGTCGACGAGCACGTCCAGAAGATCGACACCTCCGATGAGCCGGACCTGGTGGTCATCCAGGTCTACATCACCTCCGCGCGCCGGGCCTATGAGCTGGCCGACCTGTACCGGGCCCGCGGCGCCCACGTCTGCCTGGGCGGCCTGCACGTGACGTCGCTGCCGCAGGAGGCCGCCCGGCACGCCGACACGATCTTCTGCGGGCCGGGCGAGGACACCTGGCCGCGTTTCCTGGCCGACCTGCGCGCCGGGCGTCCGGCCCGCCGCTATGACTCCACCGAGCGCACCCTGGCCGGCCTGCCGCCGGTCCGCCGCGACCTGATCGACCGCAGCCGGTACCTGGTGCCGAACTCGATCGTGGTCTCCCGCGGCTGCCCGCACGTGTGCGACTTCTGCTACAAGGAGGCGTTCTTCGCCGGCGGCAAGTCGTTCTACACCCAGGCCGTGGACGCGGCGCTCGCCGAGATCGACCGGCTGCCCGGACGGCACCTGTACTTCCTGGACGACCACCTGTTCGGCAACGCCCGGTTCGCCACCGCCCTGTTCGAGGGGATGCGCGGGATGGGACGGCTGTGGCAGGCGGCCGGGACGGTGCAGGCGGTGCTGCGCCCGGGGCTGCTGGAGAAGGCCGTGGAGGCGGGGCTGCGCAGCCTGTTCGTCGGCTTTGAGACCGTCAACGCCGCCAACCTGGCCGAGCAGCGCAAGTGGCAGAACATCGACCGGGACTACGGCGCGGCGATCCGGCGGCTGCACGAGCACGGGGTGATGGTCAACGGCAGTTTCGTCTTCGGCATGGACCACGACGACGCGTCCGTGTTCGACCGCACCGTCGAGTGGGCGATCGGCCAGGGCATCGAGACCGCCACCTTCCACATCCTCACGCCCTATCCCGGCACCCGCCTGTATGAGCGGATGGCCAAGGCCGGCCGGCTGCTGCACTCGGACTGGGATCTCTACGACACCCGCCATGTGGTCTTCGAACCGTCCCGGATGACCGCCCGGCAGTTGGAGGACGGCTATTGGCGGGCCTACCGCGACTTCTACCGCTGGGGGTCGATCCTGCGCGGCGCGGCCACCAAGCCCACCGTGGCGGGCAGGCTGCGCCATGCCGCCTACGCGGCCGGCTGGAAGAAGTTCGAACCGCTGTGGGACCTGGTCATCAGGGCCAAGCAGGTCGGCCGCGCCCTGCCCTTTTTGGAGACGGTGCTGGCCGGCGGCCTCCCGTCCCGTCCCGGCGGCGGGAACCGGTCCGGCGATGGGCGAGGAGTCACCCCGTCTCTTTCCGGCTCCCGTCTTTGAGCGCCGATGGACGCCGCCCGAGCCCTGTGAGAAGCCGCACACGTTCCTCCCCCGGCGAAGGCGCCGGGAAGGCGTGAGCGCTCCGAGGGGATGGAACGAGCCAGAGCGCCGATCGCCGTCCCCACCGGGGAGAATCACGAGGGAATGTGATGAAAGGCACTCGGATAAGCGGGCGTGTGACGATATGATGACCGGGTGATCATGCTGGTGAGCAGGCGTTACGTCGATTACCTGCGGGTGGCCAGCAGCCGCTGTCCGGCTGCGCGCTGACCCCCGCCCCGCTCACCGTCTTTCCGTCTCGCCCTCGCCCGCCACCCCGGTCGCGGGTCGGACTTCGCTGAATCCCCGTACCTCTCCGCGGCGCGGCGCCGCGTCATCGTCAGTTCGAGGAGCACGATGAGCCAGTCCCCCGACGCCTCCGAGGCCCCCGCCACCGACGGCTGGTCGTTCGAGACCAAGCAGGTGCACGCCGGCACCCAGCCCGACCCCGCCACCGGGGCGCGGGCGGTGCCGATCTACCAGACCACCTCGTATGTGTTCCGGGACACCCAGCACGCCGCCAACCTGTTCTCGCTGGCGGAGACCGGCAACATCTACACCCGGATCATGAACCCGACCCAGGACGCCTTCGAGCAGCGGATCGCCGCGCTGGAGGGCGGGGTCGGCGCGGTGGCGCTGGCGTCGGGGCAGGCCGCCGAGACCATGGCGATCTTGAACCTGGCCCGCTCGGGCGACCACGTGGTCTCCAGCGCCTCGCTGTACGGGGGGACCTACAACCTGTTCCGGCACACGCTGCCCAAGCTCGGCATCGAGGTGTCCTTCGTCGAGGACCCCGACGACCTGGACGCCTGGCGGGCGGCGGTGCGTCCCAACACCAAGGCGTTCTTCGGGGAGAGCATCGGCAACCCGCGCGGCAACGTGCTGGACATCGAGGGCGTGGCCGGCGTGGCCCACGAGGTGGGCGTGCCGCTGATCGTGGACAACACCGTCCCCACCCCCTACCTGCTGCGGCCCTTTGAGCACGGCGCCGACATCGTGGTGCACTCGGCCACCAAGTTCCTCGGCGGGCACGGCACCACGGTCGCGGGCGTGGTGGTGGACGGCGGGTCCTTCGACTTCGGGGCCCACGGCGACCGGTTCCCCGACTTCGTCGAGCCCGACCCCAGCTACCACGGCCTGCGCTACTGGGAGGCCCTGGGCAACCTGTCCTACGGCATCAAGCTGCGGGTGCAACTGCTGCGCGACATCGGCCCGGCGATCGCGCCGTTCTCGGCGTTCCTGCTGCTGCAGGGCGTGGAGACGCTCAGCCTGCGGATGGAGCGGCACTCGGCGAACGCGCTGGAGCTGGCCAAGTGGCTGGAGCAGCGCGATGAGGTCGCCGCGGTGCACTACCCGGGCCTGGAGTCCAGCCGCTGGTACGGGGCGGCGCAAAAGTACCTGCCGCGCGGGGCGGGCGCGATCGTCTCCTTCGAGCTGCGCGGCGGCATCGAGGCCGGCCGCCGGTTCGTGGAGGGGGTGCAGCTGTTCAGCCACCTGGCCAACATCGGGGACGTGCGCAGCCTGATCATCCACCCGGCGTCCACCACCCACAGCCAGCTCTCCGAGGAGGAGCTGGCCTCCACCGGCGTCACCCCCGGCCTGGTGCGGCTGTCGGTCGGCATCGAGAACGTCGACGACCTCAAGGCCGACCTGGAGGCCGGGTTCCGCGCGGCGAAGGGCGCGTCCTGAGCGCCGCAGCCCAGACCGCACCGGTCCCCCTCCCGCCGGTCACCGGGGCCTGGCGGGAGGGGGATCCGCCTGGACGGCGGCAGTGGGTGACCCTGGAGCGCCCGCTGCCGCTGGAGACCGGGGGCACGCTGCCGGGGGTGCGGCTGGCCTATGAGACCTGGGGCACGCCGGCGCCGGACGGCTCGAACGCGGTGCTGGTGCTGCACGCGCTGACCGGTGACAGCCACGCCGCCGGCCCGGCCGAGCCCGGCCACCCGACCCCCGGCTGGTGGGACGGGCTGATCGGGCCGGGCCGTCCGCTGGACACCGACCGGTACTTCGTGGTGGTGCCGAACGTGCTGGGCGGCTGCCAGGGCAGCACCGGCCCGGCTTCGCTGCGTCCGGACGGGCGGCGGCCCTGGGGCGGGTCGTTCCCCTACATCACCCAGCGGGACCAGGTGGCCGCCGAGGTGCAGTTGGCCGATGCGCTGGGCATCGACCGCTGGGCGCTGGTGGTCGGCGGGTCCATGGGCGGGATGCGGGCGCTGGAGTGGGCGGTCTGCCAGCCCGACCGGGTTGCGGCGCTGCTGTTGCTGGCCACCACGGGGGCGGCCAGCGCCGAGCAGATCGCCTGGGCGAACGCGCAGATCCAGGCGATCCGCAGCGACCCGGGGTTCCGCGGCGGGGACTACTACGACGCCGCGCCGGGCCAGGGCCCGCACACCGGGCTGGGCATCGCCCGCAAGATCGCGCATGTGACGTACCGGAGCGAGCCGGAGCTGCGGGTGCGGTTCGGCCGCCGTCCGCAGGGCGATGAGGACCCTTTCCGCGGCGGGCGTTTCGCCGTGGAGTCCTACCTGGATCACCACGCCGACAAGCTGGTGCGGCGCTTTGACGCCAACAGCTACATCGTGCTGACCGAGACGATGAACGGGCACGACGTCGGGCGCGGCCGGGGCGGGATGGCCGCCGCGCTGCGCCGGGTGACGGCCCGCACCCTGGTGGCGGGCGTGGACTCCGACCGGCTGTACCCGCTGTACCAGCAGCAGGAGCTGGCGGCGGGCATCCCGGGCGCCGACCGGCTGCGGGTGATCGAGTCCCCCGCCGGCCATGACGGCTTCCTCATCGAGATCGAGCAGGTCGGCGCGCTCATCGAGGAACTGCTGAAGGGCTGAGCGGCCGGCCGCGGGGAATCCCCGCCGGCTCAAAAGCGCCGTTCAGAGAATTTTCAAAGGAAAAGCCACCGGCCGGGTTCCGCACCGGCCGGAATTTCCTTTTGTGAGCTCCGGCGGGCGGCCGCGGCCCGATGAGGCTCGGCCGCCCGCCGCTGAAAACGCCGTCCCCGAGCGCAAGCCGCCGGGACGGCCCGCCGTGGCGTCCTCACCGGAACGCCGGGCCGCGAGCACATCACCGAGGGGCGAAGGTCGCATTCGGTGCGGCTCACCGGGATCGACGCCAGGGAGACGCCCAAGATCACCAGCCCTCTCCCGCGTCGTCCCCAAGCTCGCCCAAGGGGCATCAACGCAGTTCGACCCCTTTCCGTCGGACACTGACAGAACCGAGATCAAACCGTCATATATACGTTCAATAACGACTTTGTTCGCCCCTATGGATCAAACGGGACAGACCGGTCAATCTTCTAACCGCAGGCCTTACAGGCATCAACAGTAAAGGAAAATTACGGGCTTGTTACGGACCTGCGACTGGAGCAATCCGCCGGCCGCGTGCATCCCCGCGCACGCCTGACCCCCTGTCCCCTCTCGATCCCCGCAGGACTCCCGGAAAGGAAATCCGCGCATGCGCAGAAAGCGGCTCATGGCCGTCTTCGCATCCGCATCCCTCGCCCTGGTCCCCTTCCTGACCGCCGCCCCGTCCGCCTCGGCCGCCGCGCAGACCGGCGGCTACATCGTCGTGCTCAAGGACGGCGCCGAACCGTCGTCGGTGGCGGCCGAGCAGACCAAGGCCCGCGGCGGCACGCTGCGGCACGTCTACCGCAGCGCCCTCAAGGGCTACTCCGCCCGGCTGACCGCCGCCGCGGCGGCCCGGCTGGCCAAAGACCCGCGGGTGCAGTCGGTCGAGCCCGACCGGGAGGTGTCCATCACCGCCCAGACCCTGCCCACCGGCATCAACCGCATCGACGCCGAGCTGAGCCCCACCGCCAAGATCAACGGCATCGACGAGCGGGTCGACGTGGACGTGGCGGTCATCGACACCGGCATCCAGCTCAACCACCCGGACCTGAACGTCTACACCGCCGGCGCCCGCAACTGCAGCACCGGCAGCAGCGCCAACGACGGCAACGGCCACGGCACCCACGTGGCCGGCACCATCGGCGCACTCGACAACAACATCGGCGTGGTCGGCGTCGCCCCCGGCGCCCGGCTGTGGCCGGTGCGGGTGCTCAACAACTCCGGCAACGGCACCTGGTCGCAGATCATCTGCGGCGTGGACTACGTGACCGCCCACGCCAACGAGATCGAGGTGGCGAACATGAGCCTGGGCGGCACCGGCACCGAGGGCACCAGCTGCAGCTCCAGCAGCCTGCGCCAGGCCATCTGCAACTCCGTCAACGCCGGCGTCACCTACGTGGTCGCGGCCGGCAATTCCTACGCCAACGCCAACGGCTTCGTCCCGGCCACCTACCCGGAGGTCATCACTGTCAGCGCGCTGGCCGACTTCAACGGCGCGCCGGGCGGCGGGGCCTCGCCCACCTGCCGCAGCGACCAGGACGACACCTTCGCCGACTTCTCCAACTACGGCTCCGACGTGGACCTGATCGCCCCCGGCGTGTGCATCTACTCCACCTACATCGGCAGCTCGTATGCGACCCTGTCGGGCACCTCCATGGCCTCCCCGCACGTCGCCGGAGCCGCCGCCCTCTACAAGGCCACCCACCCGAGCGCCTCCCCCGCCGCCGTGAAGGCCGCCCTGCAGTCGGCCGGCAACTACGGCTGGATCTGGCCGAGCCAGGACCCCGACGGCATCCAGGAGAAGCTCCTCAACGTCTCCACCTTCTGACCGTCGTGACCTGACCCCGTGACCGGTGGCCCGGGCCCTGGCGCCCGGGCCACCGCCGTCGTTCCCGCCGACACGCCGATCTCCAGCGACCGTCCTGACCGAAGGCTGCGCGGACAACCCGGGAACAGGCGATGCCGGTCCAGGCTCGGCAAGCAGCCGGCACCGCGACGACCGGCAGATCACGGCCGGACCCTGCCAAATCATCCAAGCCGACGAGGACACGACTTGGTGAGACCGCCCTTGACCAGCGACCCGGGCCATCAGAGCTTGTCCGCAGATCACCCAAGCAGGTCGGCGCCTTGGCCTTCGCAAGGGACCGCTGGGCGAGGGCGACATGGACGGCCCGAGAGCAAGCGATGCCGATCCAGGTTCGGAAGGCGGCCAGCGCCGCAACGACCGGCAGGCCCCGACCGAACTCGGCCAAAGCACCCGAGCCAATGAAGAGACGAAGACACGGCCCGGTGAGCCACTCCTGCCCAGTGACCGCCGAAAACCCAAGCGATCACTTTGAGCAACAAAAGGAAGCCGCTGGGCGAAAGTGGCATGGACGGTCCGGGAACAAGGAGTGCCGCTCCAGGACCAGGACGTGGCCAACGCCGCGACGGTCAGCAGGCCGCGGCCGGACTCGGCCAGGTCGCCCGGGTCGGTGAGGGGGCCGAGGCGCGGCTCGGTGGGGCCGCCCTGGTCGGTGACGGAGACGGTCACGCCGGCGAGGTTGCAGCGGACCTCGACACCGAAGCGGCCGCCGGGACGGCCGGAACGGGTGTGCCGCAACGCGTTGACGGCCAGCTCGTCCAACACCAACAGCACATCCTCCACGGCCGGGAAGTCGGCCAGCAGGCAGGCGGCGAAAGCCCTGACGGCGCGCACCTGGGCGGCCTGGCCGGGAAAGACGCGCCGCCAATACATGGACGGGGCGGGTTCGACGGGAAGGGGGGCGGGGGTGGGCAGCGGCATCTGCTTCCTTTCCGGACGGCGGACGAGCAGGGAAGGGCGCTCAAAACGGTGTACGAGTAAAAGCGGCAGGCAGGGTCACTGATGACCGGCAGGCGGCCGGGGTCGCCTCGATGAAAAGACGCAGGGAACCAATGCCCCGCCGATGCGGGGTGAGCTCTCCCTCCGCCCGCTCCGACCACGTTTCGGTGAGACAGCACGAACCGGCCTCCGACGGCCGCTCAGGGACGTTCCGCCAAGACGGGTCCGCGGAGACGGGCGAGCCGTCATCGCCGGTCGCGTCCATGGTTCGGAACGGCTCCAGGGCCGGTGAACCTGGCCAGGAGGTCCCGGGCCTTGGCGACGCGGTCGCGGGCGATGCGCAGTTCACGGCCGGTGATGACGTCGGAGTCGAGCCAAGGACCGTAGACGTTGATGACGGCCTGCAGGTAGCGGACGAAGACGGCGCGTTCAGCGGCCTGGTCGGTGCGGCGCTCCGGGACGGGATCATGCGGGGCGGTCACCGCAAAAGCCCAGGTTCACCGGGGCCGAGCGGACCGGCGGCACGGAGGAGACGGACGCCGGCCCTCCCCACACAGAGACAGGACCGCAACGGGGCCGTTCCTACCGGAAAGCGACCGGAGACCGGCTGATCGGATGGGCGGCATCGTTCACCTCGCCGGATGCGGGTCATCGGAATGGACGCCCCTCATCGTCACCCCAGGTGGCCGCACCGGTACGGAGAATCAACCGACGTTCCGGCGGCAAGAGGCAATGGCACGCCCACACAAGGGACGCACGCGGAGCGTGCGTTCGCGAGCCGAACGCACGCCGTTCAGACGCTCACTTCCGGAACGCTATTCCAGCGTTAGCCGGATGGCACATTTCGGCCAACGAATCCACCGATTCCAGCGGAAACTCTCTGACGCCACGTGGTAACACAGAGTGGAAATGTCGGCGTCTCCCCCTTGACGCCCCCGCCAATTCCAACCCGAACCCGGGAGGTCACCCACGACCAGTCCCTTCGTTCGGCGCCGCCGACTGGGCGCCGAACTGCGCGCATTGCGCGAACAGCGCGGCCTGACCGCAGACGACATGGCCCGCGTGCTGTGCTACTCCCGAATGAAGATCTCCCGAATCGAGAACGGCCACAACCGTCCCAACCTCGTGGAGATCATGAAGATCCTGGATCACCTGGGGGTCACCGGCGAGAAGTACCAGCAACTCGTCCAGATAGCCCGCGAGGGAGCCGAACGAGGCTGGTGGGACGAGTACGGCGACGCCATGGGCCGCCGCCAGCGCATGTATGCCGACATCGAGTCAGACGCAAAGACCATCCGCGAGTACAACCAGTTCACCATCCCAGGGCTTCTTCAGACCCCGGACTTCATCCGGTGCATGATCGAACTGGCCAAGGCAGAAGGGAAGATCAACTTCCACCCCGAGCACATGCTAAACGCCCGGCTTCATCGCCAGTCTCACGTGCTGGGCCCGAAAGGACCACGCTATGAGGTCATCATCGATGAAGTAGTCATCCGGCGCCCTTCCGTGCCGCCCCAGGTCATGTCCGACCAGCTCCAGAGCCTGATCGAGAAGGCTCTCAAGCACCCTCGCGTTACAATCCACATCCTTCCAGTGCAAGTGGACTTTGCCCCTCGGCAGCTACCGAAGTCAGCCTTCTCCCTCTACACATTCCCAGACCCGGACGATCCACCCATCGCAGTCGATGACACGATGATCTCTGATGTCGTGCATATTGATCAGAGAGAGGTCATGAGATATACCCAGGGATACGAACACCTCCTACAGGTCAGCCTTTCAGGGGCCGCCACGATCAGCCTGCTGACCGAGGCGGCCGAAGATCTCAAGAAAAAGATCGGACTCTCCGCATGACCACGCAGTACTCTCCTTGGCGCAAGTCTCGTCACAGCGCAGCCGGCGAAAACTGCATCGAAGTCGCCCGCTCCGCCCACGGCACCATCGCCATCCGCGACAGCAAGAACACCCCTGGGCCCGTCCTGGAGTTCACCCCTCACCAGTGGGCGGCTTTCCTCCACACCCTTCGCTCAACCAGCACAAACTAGAACCACAACCTCTCCAGCACGAGCACTGACGTAATCCTGTAACAGCACAATCAGCGAAGCCCGTGCTGAAGTTTCCCGCTCCGCCCATGACACCGTCGCCATCCGTGACAGCAAGAACACCCCGATGGCCCATCTCACCCCCACAGCCGGAGCGCACTCCCGCAGCCCTTCCGCTCGACCGACTTCAGCCAATGACCCGATCAACGCAACACGAACGCTGGCGCAAGTCCAGCCGTAGCGAGGCCAACGGAGCCTGTGTCGAGGTCGCTCGCTCTCCCCACGGCACCATCGCCGTCCGCGACAGCAAGAACACCGACGACGGCCCCATCCTCTACCTCACTCCCCATGCGTGGAGCACGTTTCTGCGCGCCGTCCGTTCGTCCCGTCCAGTGAGCGCAGACGAACGCTGACGAACAGCCAGGACTCCCGTGTGAGCGTCCTGCGGAACCGGTGTCCTCGTTCAGCGACCGGATCAAGTGCCCGACCAAGATCGCGACACCGGTTCCGCCTCCTGGGGTGGGCCATGTCATATGCCCGTCCAGTCGGCGTACCCGCCTCCCTCATCGATACGTCATTCCCCCGCCCTCTCCTCGGCCGGAGGACTAGGCTCGGCGATCATGACCGAGTGCGAAAAGTGCGGGCTCATCGTCGGGCTCGGCTGTGCCTGCGACCTCGTCTCCTCCTCGTCCCGCCGTCCCTACGAAAAGAGCGGCGGCTGGTCGAGCTTCGCCCCCGGCACCATCTTGATCTCCCGCCAGAACGTGGCCCACATCCCCGGCGCCTGCGGCCACATGACCGAAGAACACGTCCACGGCCCCGACAACGGCTGGGGCTGGATCACCAACCCCGCCCCGGCCTGTGGCACCACATCGGCCCCACCCACCCCGCGCAGGCCACCGGAGGCGACACTTCCCGGGCGGCCAAGGCCCACTGCTTGTCCTGCGCCACAACCCTGGGAACCTGACACTCCCGGACCCGCCGTCATCCCGGCGAGCCTGCGGTCTTCAAGCCGGCATCGCCTCCCCCACGCCCGCGCTCAGAGGAGCGCACTCCCCACCCCACCGCCGGCGGCTTTCCCGCCGTGCACCGTGACTTCACCCGCCATGGACCCCAACCGCTTCTCCCTCCCGGAATACCGCAACCACCTGCTGGAACGACGCCTGATCAGACGACGCGACCAGGCAGGGTGCACCGATGCGGAGATCGAGCAGGTCATGCGGGCCCAGCGGCTCACCCGCCTCCCCGCCCTGTACCGCGACTTCCTGAAGGTCATGGGCAAGAGCCCTTACCCGCTGATGACCGGAACCGACTGGTCGCTGCACGACCTCCTGGAAATCAAAGACGCCGCTCAAGAGCTGCTGCGCGAAGATGGAGCCGACCCGGCCATCCTCGAAGACGCCCTGGTGATGGCCATGCACCAGGGATACATCGTGCTCTACATCCCCCAGGCCGAACTGGCCCCCGACGATCCGGAAGTCTGGCTCTACGAGGAGCAAGGACAACCGCGACGTCAGTGGCCGTCCTTCCGCCGGTTCCTGCTGTCCATAGCCGAAGCCCGAGAAAAGGAGATCGCCGTCTATAAGAACCTGGCCGCCACCGGCCGGTCCCGCAACAGGTCCACGGCCGCCCACACCTCGCCGAAGCCGCCCCGGCCCAGTCGACGCTCCAGCCGATAGCGGCCCGCGATCTCTTCCCCAGGCTCCACCCGGCCTCCCGTCCTCGCCGGCGCAAAAGCCATGATCGCCGATCAGCCGGCCCCCTGTCCCGGCAACCGGCATACAGGCCGGATCACACCTCACACCAGCCAGAACATCGGCACGGCCGACCGGCTCCGCACCGCGCCACCGGCCTTTCTTCCGGCCCCACCCGCCGTTTCAGCGGCACTCCTCATCGACCCTTTCCCCAAAGGCCGTCTCCGCAGCTCGAGACGGGGAGGCCACAAGCAGAGAAAACGTCGTGACCTGCAACGACACCGCCGGGAACGCCGCCTCCGGCCCTCGAGGCGGCATGTTGGAAAAAGCGTCCGGCCCACTCCCAGCCGCCCTGTCGATGCGCCGTTCCCTCACACTTCCCACCGACGGCCGACCGGCGATCATGATCGGACGCGAAAAGCGCAGGCCCGGGGCACGGTCACGCATGCAACCGCGTCCCGCCCGACCCGCGGCAAGAGCAGCGGACCACTTTGCAGCAAAGACGACCGGCAAAGCCTCGGCGCCCTATGCGGGGTCACGCATCAAGAAGCATTTTGTTGAACTTTGTGACAAGAATCACGCTGCGAGACGGTTCAGAATCAGGGCATGCGCGTTCGTAGAGGAATCGCCATCGCCGCAACGCTCATCGCCCTCGGTGCGCTAACGCCGAGCATGGCCTCCGCTGAGACCACGACCGCCGCGCAGCCCTCCCCCACCGCGACGGTCGATGTATCCGGCGAGCTCCCCTTCGGCTGGGACAAGTACGGCCCCTACTTCCTGTGGGGCACCCTCAAGTGCCGGATCCACCTCTTCAAGCCCTGGGAGTGGCGCCACATGTGGGGCACCGGCCCCTGCTGGTTCTGAGCCGTCTCTTCAAGCGCGCGAACCGGCGGCCGACCGGTGCGGGAACCGGTCGGCCGCCGGATCCTCGGGCGCGGGGACGCTCAGCCGGACAGCAGAACGGCGATCCCCATTCCGAGGTGGAGGGCGGCGAACAGAGCCGGGATCCACCGTTCGATCCGGGTGAGCGGTCTGTAGCGGCGGCTCGGCAGCGCCGTCACCCATTCGGCCGAGGAGTACGCCAGGGCGGGCAGCCGACGTTCCAGCTCGGCGACGACCGCCCATTTGGCGGAGCTGAGCACACGGTACGAACGCGCCTGTATGCCCCATATCAGGCACTGGCAGAGCGCCGCCGCCAGGACGCACACGATGACCGCCACCGGGATCCGGTGCGTCTCCACCGTGGTGGCGGCTCCGAGCAAGGTGAGCAGGGCAGTATTGCCGGAGAGGAAGAAGGCGTTGGCGGTGTTCCTCCGGGCGCTCACCCGATCCGCCGACTCCACGTACACCCGGTACTGCTCCATCACGGCCATGTGGTAGCGGTAGACGGCCTCGTCGGTGAACGCGTCGGCGGTCACGGCGGAGTTCCACAGGGCCGTATCGAGGTCTTCCCCGCGGGGACGGGACGCCGGGAGGGCGTCCCGTCCCACGGTGTCGTCATGTACGGCGGTCATGCCGTCCTCTCTTCGGAGATGTGCTCGCCGCCCGTGGCCCTCTCCGGCTCGGCGCCCTCCTCGGCGGCCGGTTCCGCCTCGGCGGGAACCTCCCGCAGCCGGATCTCGGCCCGCTCCGGGTCACGGGCGGACGGCGCCGCCGAGACCACCTCGACGTGCAGCCGGTCCCCCTTATCGAGTTCTCCGGCGCTGAACCGTTCCCGCGTCCGGGGGGTCATCTGGAAGATGTGCAAAATGGCGGGCTGCCCCAGTTCGGTCCAGCCGTCCAGGGTCACCAAGACGAACCCCCGCTCCCTGAACGGCCTGGTGACCGTTCCCGTGCACCGCTCGCCCTGCCGCGGGAGGACCGGACCGGGGCGTGCTCCGGGCGTCCCGGAGACAGGCGCCTGCCCGGGCCGCCGGTCGGCCGTCGGCGCGTGATCGGCGAGCACCACGTCGATGCGCTGCCGCACCGGGTCGACCCGCAGCACCCGCACCAGCACCTCAGACCCCTGTTCGAGGCCGGCCGCCTCGGCCATGTGGGTGGGGATCCTGGACTTCCCGCCGTCCTGCAGGGCCACGAAGTAGCCGCCCCGGTTGATCTGGACGACCTCGGCCCGCACCAGAGTGCCGCGCCGGTACTTCGCCTCCAGGGCCGGCCAGGGGTTGGTCTTCCCGTGCCGCTGCGAGAAACGGGTCCCGTTCTCGTCGGTGACGAAGACGCCGTTGAGCCTGGCGCCGATCCGGAACCGCTTGGACATGTCGTCCGGAAGGGTCTCCAGGTAGTCCATGTCGGTACGCCGCATGACCCCGGTGCGCAGCTCGTTCTGGATGTCCCGGACGAAGATGTGGTCGGTCGCCGTCAGCACCACCTCGGCGATGGCCTCCACGTCGCGGACGCCGGTACGGGGGCGCAGGTCCATCTCGGGCATGCCCCGCTTGCGGGCGTCCTCGATCGCCAGCCGCAGCGCCTCCTGCAGCTCGGGCAGCCCGCCCATGTCACAGCGGTACTTGATGGCCCGCACCTGGCCCACGATGTTCGTGGGCAGTTCGGCGCCCTCGTGGTGGATGACGACCGCCCGCTTGTGCAGGCACATCGCCCAGCCCAGCTCCATGGCGACCGAGGTGGAGGGCAAGGACAGGTCGATGACCACCGTGCCGGCCCGGTCGACGCCGTTCCAGGCGGCCGACAACGGGCTCTCCATCGTTCCCGGGATGCAGTCCGCGCGCTCGGGGCGCAGCCCCATCAGCCGCACCGTCACGGCGAAGTACTGCTGGTAGAGCACATCGAAGTCCACCTCCGCGCCGTTGGGCAGCGTGCGCTTTCCGTACGGCATGGCGAAGAAGACGAGTTCATCGTCCACCGAGGGGCTCCGGGTCAACATTTCGGTGAGTTCCACTCCGCTTCTCCTCCCTTGGGGTGATCTTGTTGTCGCGGCCGACACCACTCCGGCTCGGGGAGCATGAAGGCGAGTCTGAATTCCATACTCAGAAAAAGGTGGGCGGAACAACAAGAAACACATTGCCGGGTGCGCTGCAAAGTTTTGCAGCCGGACGTACGAACTTTTCTCCCGCCGCTCACCGGAACGCTCGGCGATAATCATGGCCATGCATACCGAGGCAGCGGAGCCGTCGATGCGCGACCGGCTGTTCGGCAAGGACTCTTTGGCCCCCGGTCACCACCCCGAACTCCACACCCCCCAGCATGCGGTCATGATCATGCGCGCCCTGCACGGTTTCTACCGGCGCATGGCGCTGTGCAGGCTCATCGCCGTTCAACTGTGGGAGGGCGCGTTGATCACCGATGCGCTCCTCGGCCCTCCCGGACGGTTCCAGACCGGTGTGCATTCCGTTGTCGCGCTGACTCTCGCGACCGGGGCGCTGGCCACCGTGGGCGCGGTCGCGGCGTGGAGTCACCACCATGAAGGCGTGCAGGATTGGATGAGCGGCAGGCGCGTCCTGAACCGCATCTCCGACTATCTGCGGAGAACGGCCAGGGAAAGGCGGGTCAGTGCGGACATACCCGGCCTGATAGAGGGGGCGAGCGTGCTGGCCATGGCCGCCTGCACCGCCTGGACCGCTCCTCCCGCCCAGCAGGGAGCGTCGGTTCTCTGGTCGGCCGCGTTCACGTTCCTTCTGCTGTACTTCCCGTTCTCCCAGTACGTCATCGATCCGGCCTGGTATCAGCCCGGCCTTGCCCGGCGAGCCGGTTACGCATGGTTCCGCTTCGCCATTCCCCTCGTCCTCGCCGTGACCGGGATCGCGGTGTACCGGGCATGTGCGCCCGCGTCGGCCTCCGGACCCGACGGCGCGATCGTGATCGCCGGCCTGATGTTCCGTCTCTACGTGGACGTGAGCCTGGTCAACGCCCTGCTGGGCGCGCTACCGGACGCCCTGCGCGACCAGCGCGAGGAGCTCGCCGAGGCCGTATCGACCGTTGTGCACAGCAAGATCAAAAATGAGCTGCGGGTGCTCGGCCCGAATCTGGAACTGGAGTCCCGGCCCTCGTGGGTGCAGGCGAGCTGGCACAGCCTGGTGCATCAGGTCGAGTCCTTGCGTCGCCATCCGTTCCGGGAAGGCGACGGCACCGACATCGGCGAGATCATCGAAGATGTCAGATCCACCGCCTACGCTCATGCGGCCGACAGTGCGGCCATCGACCTGTCTGTCGAGAGCACGGGCGTGGACGTGATGCCGTTGCGCGCCACCGATCTCAACCTGCTGCAGATCGTCCTCAGCGACCTGTGCGCCAATAGCGTGCGCGAAGCCAATCGTCTCAGGCGATCTTCCTTCCGGATCTGGATCTTCATCCGGGCCGTCGAAGAGGAGCGACGCCGCAGACTGATAGTGACGGTCGAGGACGAAGGGGACGGATTTGACGGCGATTCGATCATGAATCGCCCGGAATCCAGCCTCGCCATACTGAACCACAGGCTGAAAAGGCTCGGCGGTGGGATCACGATCGACCGCACGCCCGCCGGCACCCGGGTGCAGGCCACCTGGCTCGCCCTGTGAGCGCCGACCGCACGCCATCACAAATCTGATGACAACACATCCGACATTTGTCAGAATATTTTGTTCATTATCCTGACGCTTCTGACACCGCATCGCCGATTGGAGGCGGTTCCTTGGCCGAAGCCCTCCAGCGACCGACGGAAAACTCCCTCACCCGGTACCTGCTGATCGTCGACGACCTGGGCACGGTCCAGTACACCATCGAGGGCCTGCTCAGCAGGCATGCCGATGTGAAGTCGGGGCGCCTGGCCATCACGGCCGACCAGGTGACCGACCCCGACGACATCCCCGCCGCCGTCGAACGGGCCCGCGAAACGGGAACCACATACGATCTCGCGCTCGTCGACCTCGATTTCGGAGCGCGCCGGGTCGGCGGCTCGCAAAGCCACGGGCTGACCGCGCTGCGGCTGCTGTCCCAGCACACCCCGGATACCAAAATCGCTCTGTACACAGCGGACGTCGAAGGAAATCGTGAGCTGATGCTCCGGGCGGCCTTCGAGCTCTTCCCGCTCCAGCAGCCGCAGACGTGGATCAGCAAGGCCTCACCGGCGGACGGCCAGGCCGAGATGATCTGCGCTCTCCTCGAGGGACGTGACGTGCCCATGGGGCATCTGCGCCCGTACCTGACCCGGCCGGAGCACCTGCGGCTGCGGTCGGTCTGCGGGACGCGGACGCAGTTGCGGATCTGGCAGGCCCTGGCCCTGGGGTTGGACAGCCGCACCCAGATCGCCCGGCAGGCCGGCGTGAGCCCCAGCACGTTGGACAAGTTCGTGGCCAATGTGCGGGAGTTCATCCTCGATTGCATGCCGCCGCTGGTGCCTCCGGAGGGCGCGCAGGCACCCGGTTCGAACGGCCGGTCGGCGAACCTGGCGCTGGCCGTGCGGTTCGCCTACGCCAACCGCGCGTTCTTCAGCGACCCGGAGCTGGAGAGGCTGGTCTCCCGCTGACTCCGCACCGGCCGTCTGGCGGCGCAGACCAGGCCCGCCGTTCGTACCGGTGCTCTCGGCCATGGCGCGCAAGGGCGGTACCGCAGGGCAGGCGCGTATCCCCTTGGAACCCGGCGAACGGCTCCGCGGCGCCTGCTTCCCAGGAGCCAATCCTGCGCCGCCGGAAGCGACCATGCCGCCGTCCGCACCGGCCTCGTCCTCAGAACACCGACTGCGGCGGCCCATGGACGCGCTAAGAGAGGGCCGCCCCGCCCGGCGCTACGGACAGGCCCCAGCACCGTATGGAACCGCCGCGGCGCTCATCGCCATCGGTGCGTTCACACCGAGCATGGCCTCCGCCGAGACCACGACCGCCGCACAGCCCTCCCCCACCGCGACGGTCGATGTGTCCGGCGAGCTCCCCTTCGGCTGGGACGGGTATGGCCCCTACTTCCTGTGGGGCAACCTCAGCTGCCGGGTCCATCTCTTCAAAGCCCAAGGAGTGGATCAACATGTGGAGAACCGGCACCTGCTGGTTCTGAGCCGAAACCCCAGGACGCCACCGCGCGCCGTGCGCACCGCAAACCGGACGCACGGCGCGCGGTCGTCCCCAAGCCGACCTCGGGTGAGGCCGCCGCAGGCCTCAAGGCATGACCATGACCGCAGGGTGAAGCGCGTCGAAGTTCTCACCCGCCTGCCCTGTCGCAGGAGCCGACGGTGCGCCGTCTGCGGCCTTTGCAGAGAGCGGTGGTCCCAGCCCGATCGGGCGGGAATCGGCCGACGTGGGCTCGCCGAGCCCTGGCTGGGCGGCTTTCCCGTCGCCCTGGACGCGATGGAGGCCAGTGGCTCGCCCCGTGGCCGGTCGTCTGTGCCCGATGCCTTTGGACCGCACCCGGCCATGGCGGCCGTCGCGGCGACCGTCCGGTCATCGTCTCGGTGGCGGTGCCGAACGCCTGCGATGCGAGCCCTGTGAGCAGCGCCGGCCTTGCCGGCGGGCCTTCCTCAGGGTGTGGTCCCGGAGGACTAGGGACCCCGACGCCAGCCGAGGTCATGGCGTTGCAGGTCACGGCATCGTCTCCAACTGCGCCGTCCCCCCACATGCGACCTGCGGGAACGGCTCGTCGAAAGGCTCAATGCGCAGTCTCGGGCCGCAGCGGGAGCCCCGGCAGTGTCCGGAGCCGCGTGCTCCCAGGCATACATGCGGAAATCTGGTGCGTGACAAGGACGTCAGACCGTTGACAGCACGTCGGCCGCCTGCTTCCGTCGCCCACCGGGCGGCTGGAGAGCCGTCCAGGTCACCGCTTCGCCCCTGATTGCAAGGCTCTCGTCCTGCCTGCGAACAGACCAGGCCGGCAAGGTTCACTGCATCGGCTCCGGTCGGCGGCGCTCTGGAGGCGAACGTCGCTCCGCCGCGATGGACGTCGGCCCGCCGCCCCGGTTCAGGACTGCGAGCCGCCTCACCTCCGTCGCCCTATGTGATTTCCCCCACAAACGGCTGGAGGGTGCTCTGCCGATCCCGCCAGATTCGCAAGCCGAGCCGGAAAGAGCTCCTCACGCTCAAGCCGATGGCCTACTCGCCCCCTCGTCGAGCAACGCAAAAGTAATCAAAAGTTAAATTTCTCTTTACCGGCATATCCGAACAAAACGCAGCCCTATAGCAGCTTCCCGCCCCGAACGCAATTCGGACGCCCGTATTTCCCGACCCAAAACGTCCGTAGAGCGGAACATGTGGCAGCACAGCCCCGGACGACCCTCCTCACGCCCGCTACGGCCGGCGGCACGGCCATCACCCACCCCGGCCCTCCTCACCTTCTCCACAAAGCCGCCTTGATCAGGGCTTTTACCGCTCGCCGGCGGCACCGGCCGCGCACCCGCAGGCCCCGCGGAGAGACTCCGCCGGCCACGGCGAAGCCCGCCCCTTAGCGCAAATCACCGCACTTTCGCAGGGATTGGCCGCAAGTGGCCATCGGCGGTGTTCTTGGGGCCGCAATGCACGGCAGCGACAAAGATTCGGAATAGGCAAGGATCGCCACACCGGGGACCTTTTGACCGCTCTTGTCCGCTTTCTGCGAGACCGGTGCAAGATATGCGGCGAGTCAAGGGCTCGAAGGTCACCGAAAATACGGCACGACGATTGCGGAAGGCTTTGATGTCACGCACGACGAGATCATCCGTTCCTCGTCGGTCCGGCATCCGGATCGACGCTTCCGCAACCGCCTCCCGTCACATCACGCAAGCACCGTCCCGCCGGGGCGGCCGGTGACGCCGCCCGCAGGTGCCCGCGGCGGCCGTTCCGCGCCGCCGCACGGCTCCGGGCGCACGGCGATCCGGCCGTCGCCCCACCGGGAACGCGGCACCGTGCGCACCCCAGTGGCCGACGCGGCGAGCCCGCAGACGGGACGCCGCCGTAATGGACCGTGCCAGAGCCATCCGTGAAGGCGACGATGACTTCTTCTTCTCCGGCTTCCTCCACGGCCGCCGCCCAGCCCGCGGCCGACACACCCGCCCCTCGGCCGATAGGCGCGGCGGCCGGCGGCGCGGTGGCCCTGCTGGTGCTGGCGGCGGCCCTGTACCGGGAGCCGGACCGGGTGATGACGGCGGCGGCGGTCGCGGTGACCGCCGCCGCCGCCCTGGCGTGGATCCGCTGGCTGACCCGGCGCCACCGGCGGGCCGTCGCCGCCCTGCAGGCCGCCAAGGACGCCGCGATCAGCGAGCAGGACGCCCGGTGGCGCTCCTTCCACGTGGAGCGCATGGAGGCGGTGGCCGCGGCGCTGCGGGAGCTGGCCGGGCCGCGCATGGAGGCCGTCGCGCAGGGACGTCCGGCGCCGCCGCCGCGCACCGAGCTCGAGCCGCAGATGGCCGAGCACATGGAACAGGTGCTGCAGGCGGCCGCCAAGATCGCCGAGCGGTGCCGCGTGGAACGGGACCGGGTGGACTCGGTGATCGGCGCGGTGGTGGCCACCGGGCAGGACTTCATGGCCGCGGCGCTGCGGGTGCAGCAGGAGGCCGCCGCCATGCTGCAGCGGCACTCGGCCGACCCGGACGTGCTGGAGGTCGGCAACCGCGTCGACCACGCCGCCGCGCAGCTGCAGCGCCGCGCCCAGAGCCTGGTGGTGCTGGCCGGGCAGCACCCCGGGCAGCAGTGGCCGGACCTGCCGCTGGTGGAGGTGGTGCGGGCCGCCCAGGGCCGCATCGTGGCGTTCGACCGGGTGCAGGTCGCCGGCGACGGCACGCTCGGGGTGGCCGCGGTGGCCGCCGAGCCGCTGATCCACCTGGTGGCCGAGCTGCTGGCCAACGCCACCCAAAGCTCCACCCCGGTCGACCCGGTGGAGGTGCGGGTGCGGCCGCTGCGCGACGGCGCGGTGATCGAGATCGACGACTGCGGGCTGGGGATGGACCCGCAGACGCTGGCCCGGCAGCGCGAGATCGCCTCCGGGCGCACCCCGGTCGGCCTGGCCGACCTGGGGCCGACGCCGCAGCTGGGCCTGGCCGTGGTGGGCGAGTACGCCCGCCGCTACGGCTTCGGGGTGGAGCTGCGCGAGTCGATGTACCGCGGGATCCAGGCGGTGGTGTGGGTGCCCGCCGAGCTGACCGTGATCGTCGATCCCATCGCCGATCCCGCCCTGGAACCCCCCGTCCCGGTGGCGGAGGCCGCCGCCCCGCCCCAGGCGGCACAGCAGTCCGCCGTTCCCCCTCCGGCCAAGCCCGAGGAACTGCCGCAGCGGCGCTCGCGGCGCGGCCAGGCCCCCGCCCGGCCCGCCGCCGCGCCCGACCCAGCCGACGGCGTGTCCCGGGAGACCCCCGAGGAGGCCGCCGCATGGGCCAAGGCCTACTTCGGAGCCGCCGACGGCAGTGACCGGCCGGACCCCGCCGACACATCCGACACCGAGGAGCGACGATGAGCGAACACAGCAGCCGGCGGCCGGGAGTCCTCGTCAGCGACGACCCCGCGGACAACGGCTGGATGCTGGAGGAGCTGGCGCTGCCGGGCATCCGGCACGCCGTGGTGTGCTCGCGCGACGGGCTGCCGCTGGCGCACCCGGCCTCCACACCCCGGGAGGACGCCGAGCGCCTGTCGGCGGCCTGCGCGGGGCTGGCGACGCTGGGCCAGGGGCTGGCCGACTCCATCGACGCCTCCTCCCCCGCCGACGCCCCGCCGATGGGCCTGCCCCAGGAGGTCATCATCAAATACGACGGCGGGATCCTGTTCGTGCGGGGCGCCGCCCGCAACACCGCGCTGGCGGTGCTGGCCGAACGCAGCATCGACCCGGCCCTGGTCGCCCGGCAGATGCAAAAGCAGGTCGACAAGATCGGCCGTGGGATGAACGCCGCGGCCCGCGTGCCGGGGTCATGACCGACCGTCACGGCCCGCTCGGGACGGGCGACCCGGCCGAGGAGGCCCGCCGCCGCCCGGTGCGCCCCTATGTGATCACCCGGGGGCGGTCGCAGCCCACCCGCAACACCTTCCGTCCCGAGACGTTGCTGATCGCCACCGACCCCGACCGGCGGCTGCCGCCGTCGGCCACCTTGGAGCAGCGCCGCTTCCTGGAGGTCTGCCGGGGGCTGCTGTCGCTCAGCGAGGCCGCCGAGGCGCTGGGCCTGCCGATCAGCGTGGCCGCGGTGGTGGCCAGCGACCTGGTCGACGCCGGGCATCTGACGATCCGTTCCAACCCGCCGTCCGCAGCATCGGACCCCACACTTCTGCGAGCGCTTCTCGATGGTCTCCGCCGCCTCTGACGCCCCCTCCCCCCGCCGGCCGGTCTACGTCGACGCCGCGGTCACCCAGTCGGCGAAGCTGCTGATCGCCGGCGCGTTCGGGGTGGGCAAGACGACGTTCATCTCCTCGGTGAGCGAGATCCGGCCGCTGTGCACCGAGGCCCCGATGACCACCCTCAGCATCGGCACCGACCGCCTGGACGGCCTGGAGGACAAGCGCACCACCACGGTGGCCATGGACTTCGGCCGCATCACACTGCTGCCGCAGGACTCCGCCCCGATCGTGCTGTACCTGTTCGGCACGCCGGGCCAGCAGCGTTTCTGGAACGTCTGGGAGGGGCACGGCCTGGCCTCCGGGGCCGCGGGGGCGCTGGTGCTGGTGGACACCCGCCGCCTGGAGGACAGCTTCGAAGTGCTGGACCAGCTGGAGACCCGGGTGCCCGACCTGCCGATCGCCGTGGCGGTCAACGTCTTCCCCGACTCGCCGCACCACCCGCTGGAGATCGTGCACCGCAAGCTGGACCTGCTGCCGCAGACCCCCATCACCTCGTGCGTGGCCACCCGCCGCGAGTCGGCCCGCGACGCGCTGATCACGCTGGTGGAGCACGCGCTGGCCCGCAGCCTGGAAGGCAGGGCCTCATGACCGAGCGCCTGGCGGACATGACGGGGCTGACCCCGCTGACCGAGATCGCCGCCAGCCCCGACCTGCACGGCACTTATGCGCGGCTGCGGGAGCAGTGGGGCTATGTCGTCCCGGTGCTGCTGGAGCAGGGCCGCCGCCACCCGATCAACGGCTGGCTGCTGCTGGGGTACCGGGAGATCCTGGACGTCGTCCAGGACGAGCGGCGCTTCGCCCGCAACCCCGAGCTGCACTGGCGCGACTACGTCGAAGGCCGGGTCGACCCGGACTCCGGGCTGGCGCCGATGATGTTCCCCCGTCCCAACGCCTACTTCGCCGACGGGGAGACCCACCAGCGGCTGCGCGCCCCCCTCGACCAGGGCCTGCTGGAGCTGGACCAGCACGCGATGGCCCGGCGGATCCGCGCCATCTGCACCGAGCTGACCGGCGACTTCGTCGGACGCGGGCATGCGGACCTGGTCGCCGAGTACGCCGCGCACATCCCGATGGTCACCGTGGCCAACACCATGTTCGGCATCGACATGGAGCACAGCCGCCGGCTCCATGAGGGGCTGCTGGCCCTGTTCGGGTCCGGTGCCGACTCCCAGGACGGCTACCTGGACGTCCAGCGGATCCTCACCGACGTCATCGCCGCCCGCAAAAAAGCGCCCGCCGCCGACATGACCACCGCGTTCCTGCGGCACCCGAACCTGCGCGACGACACCGAGGTCATGCAGGAGATGCTGCTGATGATCTCGGCCGGCTATGAGACCACCACCATCTGGATCGCCCGGGCCCTGCTGCTGATGCTCAGCGATCGGCGTTTCTCCGGCCGGATCCGCGGCGGCACCCTCGGGGTGAACGAGGCGCTGGACGAGGTGCTGTGGCGGGACCCGCCGATGACCCACATGCCCGCCCGGTTCCCGGTCATGGACTGCCGGATCGGCGGGCGGCAGATCGCCCGGGGGGACGCGCTGATCCTCGGCCTGGCCGCGGCCGGCTCCGACCCGCGCATCCACCCGTCCGACCGGGCCAACTGGTGGCAGGAGATCGACAACCGGGCCCACCTGGGGTGGAGCGCCGGGCCGCACACCTGCCCGGCCAAGAGCGCGGCCCGCACGATCGCCCGGATCGCCGTGGAGACCGCGCTGCACGAGCTGCCCGGCGTGACCCTGGCCGACCCGGACGCGCCGATCCCGCTGGTGCCCTCGCCGTGGACCCGCCTGCCCGCCTGCCTGCACGTGCGCTTCCCGACGGCCTCGTCCGCTCCTAAAACCGTTGGAGGAATTCGATGAGCGTTCAGTTCCGCCTGGACCCCTTCGGCAGTGACCACCATGGTGAGGCCGCGCGGCTCCGCGAGGCCGGCGCCGCCGTCCCCGTGGGGCTGCCCGGTCTGCCCGACGAGGTGACCGCCTGGGTGATCACCCGCTATGAGGCGCTGCACGGCGTGTTCCGCAACCCGGCGGTCAGCAAGAACTGGCGGAACTGGGCCGCCCACCAACAAGGCCGGATTCCCGCGGACTGGCCGCTGCTGGGCATGTTCGCCGTGGACAACATGTTCACCGCCGACGGCGCCGAGCACCGGCGGCTGCGCGGGCTGATCAGCGGGGTGTTCACCCGTGGCCGGGTGGAGGCGCTGCGGCCGCGCATTCAGGAGATCATCGAGGAGGTGCTCGCGGCGCTGCCCGAGCACGCCGACGCCGACGGGGTGGTGGATCTGCGGCAGCATTTCGCCTACCCGATCCCCATGCAGGTGGTCTGCGAGTTGCTGGGGGTGCCCGCGGATTGGCGGCCCGAGCTGCGGGAGCTGGTCGACAGCCTGTTCCGCACCGACACCACGCCCGAGGAGGCCGTCCGCACCCAGCAGCGGCGGCACCAGATGCTGGCCGAGCTGCTGGAGCTGCGCACCAAGGAGCCGGCCGAGGACCTGACCACGGCGCTGCTGGAGGCCCGCCGCAACACCCCCGACGCCCTCAGCCACGAGGAGCTCACCGACACGCTGTGGCTGCTGTGCACCGCCGGGCACGAGACCACGCTGGGCCTGCTCGCCAACGCCGTCCACGCCCTGCTCACCCACCCCGACCAAAAGGAGATCGCGGTGCGGGGCGACGCGGACACCTGGTCGGCGGTGGTCAACGAGACCCTGCGGTGGGACCCGCCCATCACCAACCTGTCCTGCGGCTACCCGACCCGCCCGCTGACCATCGGCGACGTCACCATCCCCACCGGGGACGCGCTGCTGGCCTCCTACACCGCCGCCGGACGCGACCCGGCCGAGTACGGCCCCACCGCCGACCGCTTCGACATCACCGCCGACCGCAGCCCGCACCTGTCCTTCGGCGGCGGCCCCCACTACTGCCTGGGTGCCCCGCTGGCCACGGTCGAGGCGCCCATGGCCCTGCAGGCCCTGTTCACCCGCTACCCCGAACTGCACCTGGCCGAGGACCGGAAGGTGGAGCCGGTGCCGTCGCTGTTCACCAACAGCGCCCGGGTGCTGCCGGTGCGCCTGGAACGCTGATGCGGCCTTCTTCCGGTCGTCCTGCGCGTGCCCGGCGCGCGCAGGACGACCGGCCGCACCTCCGCTGCGGCGGGAGGCGTCGCGGGTTCCGCGGCTGGGTTCCACCGGTGCGGGTCCTGTCCGGCAAGTGCGCAGGACGGACGAGGATCAGGTGCGTCCCGTTCACACTGGGAGGGGATCACCGTCCATCCAGCGGGCCAGTAGGTCGCGGTCGACCAGGAGCAGCCCGCCGGCGGCGGCCTCCTCGGCGGCCTGGGCCGTGAAGGTGTTGTTGGTGACGAGCACGCCGAGGCGGCCGGGGTAGGTGACGTTGAGTGCGCCGACCAGGTTGCGCACCCGGTCGGCGGTGACCTTGCCTTTTTGCCGTTTGCACTGGACGGCGATCCGGCGTCCGCCCGGGCTGGTGGCCAGGACGTCCACGCCGCGGTCCCCGGCCCGGCCGACGACCTGGACGCCGCGGAAACCGTCCCGGCGCAGCAGTTCGGCGGTCAATTCTTCGAACTCATCGCCGGTCATCACATCGACCCGATCCAGATGTGCGATCTCCCGGAGACGCCATTGCCGTTCTCGTTCGATCTGGCGCCGGCGGATCACGACCCCGCCTGCCGCGGCGGCTGCGAGCGCTCCCACCGCCAGGAGGGAGAGCAGCAACCGCCAGTGGTCGATCACGAGCCGGACGACTGAAAAGAGCAGGATCGGGACGACCACCCCGGCGGCCAACGAGAGAACGGCGACCACAGCCGGACGCAGCCTGCGGAACACGGCATCGTCCAGCGATGAGATGTCCATGGGATTCTCCAGGAAGCTCAGGGCACAACCCGAAGACTGACATGCACCCCCGACAATCCTGCGATCCCATCGCCCCGGTCACTCGCCATTCCCGGAAATCCTGTCCGGCCTCCTGAGGAAAGGCGCTGGATCAACAGGTGGACGCCTGCCGATTCATCCGTTCCTCACCCCGTTGGACCTGCTGAAATGGCCGCTCACGCGGGTCGCGAAAGCCGATTTTTCGAGCGGCACGACGGCCCCGTCGAGTGAGCTTTCCACCGAGCCACTAATTACTTACTTCAGTGTCGTTTGACGGCCGCTTCTCGCCCTGGTGCCAGGTGCCCAGACGACGAACGACCCCACGGCGCCGGTCCAGCGAATGCCCGTTCGAGGGGCGGTGGCTCCAAGGCCGCCCCGGCTGCTCCGCCGGTGCAAGGGCATGGCCGTCGCGGACGTGTCAAGATGCGCGTCCACCATGCCCCTCATCGGCGCGTTAGACCCACCGCTTTCCCTCGCCGAAGGACACATCCGAGGTCTCATACGATCACAGCAGCCCGGCAAGGCCCCATGCCCCATCGACAGCGGATACGGGGCGAGGCCGAAACACGGGCAAGGACGGATTGCAGTGCGGGAATTGGTCTTGGGGCTGACGCTCGGGCTGAGCGCAGGGGTGAGCCCGGGGCCGCTGCTGGCGCTGGTGATCTCCACGACAGTGCGCAGCGGCCCGGCCGGTGGAGTGCGGGTGGCGGCCTCACCGCTGGTCACCGACCTGCCGGTGATCGTGCTGGCGGTGACGGTGCTCAGCTTGGCGCCCGGGTGGGTACTGTCGGCGGCGGGCGTGGCCGGCGGGTTGTTCGTGTTGAAACTGGGGGCCTCCACTTTGCAGGAGGCCCGCAGCACCGACCTTCCCCAACCGTCCGGAAAAGACGAGCCGCCGCCCTCGGCAGCGTTGTGGCACGGGGTGATCGTCAACCTGCTCAGCCCGCACCCATGGCTGTTTTGGATGAGCATCGGCGGCCCGATCCTGACCACCGCCTGGCAGCGCGAGCCGGCAACCGGAGCGGTCTTCCTGGTCGGCTTCTACCTCATGCTGGTGGGCAGCAAGGTCGTGCTGGCGCTGCTACTGGGCTCGGTACGGCAACGGCTGAACCGCCGGTGGTACCGGCGCCTACTGGGGTTTTCAGGGGTGTTGCTCCTGGGCGCCGCCGCGGGCCTGCTGGCCGAGTTCCTCCCCTGGCCCGGCCGGTGAGCCCGGCGGAAATCACGACGGCAGGCCCGCGTAGGCGCGGCATCCGGTGCGACCGTCGGGCAGGTTCCAGGCGCGCAGGATCTGGACGAACGAGTACCAGCGCCAGCTCTCCGGGTCCCGATCGGCCAGGAACCGCACTAGGCGCTGCTGCTGCCCGGTCAGCTCCGGGAATGGAGGCAGCGGGCGGAGCGGGCCATCGGGGAAGACCAGGCGGCACGTCGCTTGAATCATCTCGTTGGTCAGCGGCAGGGAGGACCGCTCCATGGAGTCCAGCACGGCGTCCACGGCCTGCGGGGACAGCCGGCCGGACAGCCGGGCCAAGGTCAAAGCGGCATGAGAACGGGTGTCGCCGTCCAGGAAATGCACCTCCTTAGGCGCGTTGGGCGGCAGGTCCACGAGCGCGGCGGTGAGCACGGCGACCACTCGCGGGTCGTCCTGCCCCAGGCGGGCCAGGGCCACCGCGGCGCCCCAGCGCGACAGCGGATCAGGGTGGTCCAAGCCCTCCCGCAGCCGCGGGATCAAGGACGTGCCCGACAGCAGCCCCGCCGAGACGAACGCGTTGGCCAAGACGGCGGGCACGGTCTCGGAGGCCGCCATCTCCTCCAGCGCCGCCAGCGACGCGGCGGCCTCCTCCGGGAACCAGCCCAGCAAGTACGCGGTGGCGGCCCGCAGGCGGGGATCGTCCGCGGTCAGCAGGGGGCGCAGCCGGGGCAGCTCGGCCCGCACCGCGTCATAGGCGGCCAGTTCTGCCCGCATACAGCGGATCGTCTGCTCGTGGTCGTATATGGACCGCTGAAACTCCCGGACCCCGCGCTCGCCCCGGTCCTCGGCGGCCTCCACCCACCGGTCCAGCTCCCGCAGCGCCTCAGCCGGGCTGGTGGCGCAGGCCTTCTCGACCTCGGCCCGCCACGCGGCGACGTTCAAACCCTCCGGCAGCAGGGTGTCGTCGTATCCGATCGCCAGCCCGCACAGCAGCAGCACGATCTCGTCCCGCTGCGGCGTGCCCGGCTCACAGGCCAGCCGCGCCAGGAACGGGACGGCATACGCGCTGGCCTCATACCGGCTGCCCTGGTGGAAGATGTTGCCGTACAGCTCGTTGAGGGCCTGCCCCCGCTCGCCGGACGCCGGGGACCGCAACGCCCGCAACTGTCCCGGCACATCCTCCGCGGAACCGTAGGCGTGCTCCAGCTCCCCCCAAGGGACCTCATCCAGCCCGGCCAGCGCATCACGATCATCCATGGCGCGCAGTATGGCAACCGCCACCGGCATTTCTCGCGCCGAAGGGAGGAACCGGCCTCGAGCACTCGGCCTCAGCGGGAACGTCCCGGAACCGAGAGGCCACGCCCACGCTCCAGCCCGCTCCACGACCTGCGCGAAAGTTCTCCGGACGCCAACGGCCCCGACACCAGCCGAGACTTCGTACCCCCCGTCTCGGGCATTGAAAGCCGCAGAAGAGCCTGTCGCTCTCCGCGCCCCTGGCGCCGGGTGGTGGCTTCCGGCCCGATGCGAGAGCATCTTTCAAAGCGCGGTCTCAAGTGCCTGGGACGGGAACCAGGGCATGGAGCCGTGGAGGGCATGCTGATCCTTCGGAACTGCCCCATCGGCACCGGCGCAAGATGAACTCCACCGAAATTCTCGATGAAGTGACCAGGTCACCGCAATACCGCCGCTCCCCTGGGACGATGCGGGCCTTCCATCCTGACCCCGCAGGCCAAGCTTCAAGTCCTGCTCAGGCGCGGCTTGGGAAGCGGCTCATGACTGAGAGTCCGGAGCGGGGTTCTCGCGAAGGTATTCGTCGATCCAGGCGGGAGTCTTTCTTCGGTGATGCCATAAGCATCGGCCACGAACGACAGTGAGGCGCCGCCCTGAAGGGCCTCGCGCGCCGCCCGAGTCTTGTGCCTGTCGTCCCAATCACGGAGGATCCGCTCCACACGTTCCCGGAACTGTGGGAAACGATCGACGACCGCGCGCAGCTCGGCCTCCCACTCGTCCCTCGTCCGGAAGTAAGTCCCGCCATTGATGGTGAGGGCGGCCGACACCTCCTCGGCCGTTCCGTGCCGCAGCCAGTTCTTGCAGACGTCGCGCAGCTCCGCCCCGTTGTCCGGGGTTCTCCACATGAGCAGATCGCACACTTCGGCGAGGTCCTCCTCATCCAGACGCTCACGCAGACCCCGCAGAACCGTCTCAAAAGGAACTTGGTAGGCCATGGTGTACGCACTTTCGACAAGCAACAGACCCTACCGGTCGGCAAGCGGATCCGAAGGCGCTTCCACCGGTGCGGGCAGATGCCCTCCAGGACTCGGGCCGGCTGCACCAGCCTTCCGGGCAGCGGGCGCCATGATGGGACGCGCCCTCCTTTCGCTGAAGAATCCTCACCGTCATCGTTTGATCCGGTGCACTGGAGGATCAGATGGGCATCGACTACAGCAAGCTCCGTCTCCGTACCACCCTCACCGGGCACAAAGGCTGGGCCGGCCGTCAGGCGTCCGTCCCTTGGAGCAGTACTTCGGCGATGTCCGCCAGGCCCAGACCATCACCTCAAGGTGCTCGGTGATGCCGCAGGCGATCCGTTCGGCCTCGGCCAGCAGACGGACAGTCCAGCGCCTGGTCGCGTTCGAGCACCGTCTCGGCGATGGCGCGAAACGCCGAGGACCGATGGATGCCATCGCACAACATACGGGCCCGCCGTCCGGCCTTCGCCTGGTCATGTCGGGCCAGGACGAGAGCGACCCGCCACAGCCTTTGTTCCGGATCGTCATCCGGGACGCTCTGGCGACAGGCCCGGCCTCAGAGGCATCCCGCTTGGTCGGAACATCCAACACAAACCACAGCGCGTAGGCCTGTTCCTTCTGGACGGGAATGGTGCATGCGATGCGTCCGGATCCCAAGAAGCGGCCAGCCTGACGACCTACGCCGGCCCCGCGGCCTTTTCTCTTCATCCTCGATGGCGTTCGCAAGATGCGCTCCCTCGGACACATCATGCAGGTCAGCCATCGTTTCGGCGACCCGTTGCAACATCAGTCGCCGGTTCTCTTCATGGCCCCTTCGGTGAGGTCGTGCACGATACGTTCGGCCGCTGCCGGATCTGCTCCGTCACCGCCTCGGCGACGTCCCGCAGCGCCAAGCTCCGGTTGCCGGGACGGGTGATGCTCTTGGCGAGCTCGACGACGTCATCGGGGGTATACCGCACCAGCACCCTGGCGATCTCATACAGCGCATCCTTCCGTTCCCTGTCATCACGCAGAGAACGGGCAACGTGCCGGGCCTCCTCCAACAGACGCAACGCCCGCACAGGCTCTCCGGTACCGAGCTCATGAGCGACCGACCCACCATAAGGCCAGCACCTGTTGTTTGCCCACAGGCATGGCTCGGGCGAACCGTTCAGCCCCATCCAGGTCATGTCCAACTGCGCCCTCGATGCCCCTCAGCAACGCCCCTGCTCGACCCTTCTCAGGAACACTCCGAGCAATGCGCTCAGCCGCGGCGACTTCATGAAGCGCCATGCCCTTAACGACGCTCTCTAACGCACCCGCCCGCTCCTCTGCATCGCCAATAACCCACGCGACCTGCTCAGTCTCTTTCAGCAGGCCCAACTCTCTCGAGCGCAAGCGCCCCTTCCTGCTTTCTGAACACGTCATCATCCAGGACCTACCCGAAAGCAGCTCATGACGGTGCGTCCGATGCGGGATTCTCCCGAAGATATTCGTCGATCCAGGCACGAAGCCTTTCCTCGGTAATGCGGTATCTGTAGGCCACGCGCGATGGCGGGGAACCGTCCTGGAGGACCTCGCGTACCGCACGTGGCTTCTGCTTCTCGTCCCAGTCACGGAGGATTCGCTCAACACGTTCCCGGAACTGCGGAAAACGCTCGGCAACTGCTCGCATTTCTCGCTCCCGCTCGTCCCTTGTCTGGAAGTGGATCCCTCCGTTGACGGCAAGGGCGGCTGACACCTCCTCGGCCGTCCCATGCCGCAGCCACTTTTCGCAGACGTCGAGCAGCTCCGCTCCGTTGTCCGGGGTCCGCCAGATGAGCAGGTCGCACACCTCGGCGAGGTCTTCCTCATCCAGGCGCTCGCGCAGCCCTTGCAGAATCGTCTCGAAAGGAACCCGGTAGGTCATGGCGTGCATGTCTTTCGATAAATACGGGTCTTGTGATTCTCCGTCGTGGGCAGTTCGAGACCGGCCACCTCATCACCACACTCACCGAACATGAGCACACAGTCGGGTCTGTGGCCTTCAGCCCGGACGGCACCACCCTCGCCACCGCAAGCGACGACAGCACCGCGAAGATATGGCGGGTAGGAGACTGAGGTTCTCCCAGTGGAAAGCAGCTCTCCTTCAGGCCACCCTGCTTCTCATCAAAGGAGGAGACGACCCCGGCGAATCCTGGCCGATATCCTTACGCCTGGTAAGGAGGGTGCTGGTCCTGTCTCTACCTTCATGCCAGGAAGTGAATCCCGGTCAATGCATGGGGCGGGCCCCAAGGCCGGCGGTGAGCGCAACAGTCACCGAAGGCCTCATAGGCTAGGGAAGACGCTTCCTGGTTCGGCTCGGCGGTGTCACCCTGCCGCCCGAAGGCGCCATGATAGGAACGCGTTCCCCTTTCGCCGGGGCAACTCACTACCATCGTCTGATCCGATGCATTGGGGAATCGGATGGGTATCGACTACGGCAAGCTCCGTCTCCACGCCACCCTCACCGGGCACGGGGGCTGGATCGACTCGGTGGTCTTCAGCCCGGACGGCACCATTCTCGCCACCGCGGGCGAGGACGGCACTGTGAAGTTGTGGCAGGTTGAGACCGGCCGGCTCATCACCACACTCACCGGACACAGAGACTACGTCTTCTCGGTGGCCTTCAGCCCAGACGGCACCACCCTCGCCACCGCCAGCCGCGACGAGACTGTGAAGCTGTGGGATGTCAAAACCGGCCAACTCATCACCACACTCACCGAGCACCAGGGGTGGGTTCGCTCGGTGGCCTTCAGCCCGGATGGTGCCGTTCTCGCCTCTGCCGGGGGTGGCGGCACTGCGAAGCTGTGGCAGGCCAAAACCGGCCGGCTCATCACCACACTCCGCGAACATGGCTGGGCGGTCTTCTGGGTGGTCTTCAGCCCGGACGGCACCACCCTCGCCACAGCGACCGCCGACGGCGTCCTGGAGCTGTGGCAGGCCAAGACCGGCCAGCTCATCACCACACTCGACGGGCACGAAGACCTCGTCACGGATGTGGCCTTCAGCCCGGACGGCTCCCTTCTCGCCACATCAAGTCACGACAAGACCGTCAAGCTGTGGCAGGTCAAAACCGGCCACCTCATCACCACACTCACCGGGGACGAAGATTTTAGCTTTGGCGCCTTGGCCTTCAGCCCAGACGGCACCACCCTCGCCACCGCAAATCACGACAAGACCGTGAAGCTGTGGGATGTCAAAACCGGCCACCTCATCACCACACTCACCGGACACAGACACATAATCGGATCCGTGGCATTCAGCCCGGACGGCACCACCCTCGCCACCACAAGCGACGATGCGACCGTGAAGCTGTGGCAGGTCGAGACCGGCCGGCTCATCACCACACTCACCGAACACAAGCACACAGTCGGATCCGTGGCCTTCAGCCCGGACGGCACCACCCTCGCCACCGCAAGCGACGACGGCACCGCGAAGATATGGCGGGTAGGAGACTGAGGTTCTCCCAGTGGAAAGCAGCTCTCCTTCAGGCCACCCTGCTTCTCATCAAAGGAGGAGACGACCCCGGCGAATCCTGGCCGATATCCTTACGCCTGGTAAGGAGGGTGCTGGTCCTGTCTCTACCTTCATGCCAGGAAGTGAATCCCGGTCAATGCATGGGGCGGGCCCCAAGGCCGGCGGTGAGCGCAACAGTCACCGAAGGCCTCATAGGCTAGGGAAGACGCTTCCTGGTTCGGCTCGGCGGTGTCACCCTGCCGCCCGAAGGCGCCATGATAGAAATGCGTTCCCCTTTCGCCGGGGCAACTCACTACCATCGTCTGATCCGATGCATTGGGGAATCGGATGGGTATCGACTACGGCAAGCTCCGTCTCCACGCCACCCTCACCGGGCACAGAGGCTGGGTCGGCCCGATAGCCTTCAGCCCAGACGGCACCATTCTCGCCACCGCGGGCGAGGACGAGACTGTGAAGTTGTGGCAGGTCGAGACCGGCCAGCTCATCACCACACTCACCGGACACAGGGGCTGTGTCTTCTCGGTGGCCTTCAGCCCAGATGGCACCACCCTCGCCACCGCAAGCCGCGACGAGACTGTGAAGCTATGGGATGTCAAAACCGGCCACCTCATCACCACACTCACCGAGCACCAGGGGTGGGTTCGCTCGGTGGCCTTCAGCCCGGATGGTGCCGTTCTCGCCTCTGCCGGGGGCGACGGCACTGCGAAGCTGTGGCAGGCCAAAACCGGCCACCTCATCACCACACTCCGCGAACATGACTGGGCGGTCTTCTGGGTGGTCTTCAGCCCGGACGGCACCATCCTCGCCACGGCGACCGCCGACGGCGTCGTAGAGCTGTGGGAAGCCAAGACCGGCCAGCTCATCACCACACTCGACGGGCACGAGGACCTCGTCGTAGAGGTGGCCTTCAGCCCGGACGGCTCCCTTCTCGCCACATCAAGTCACGACGAGACCGTCAAGCTGTGGCAGGTCGAGAGCGGCCGCCTCATCACCACACTCACCGGGGACGAAGATTTTAGCTTTGGCGCCTTGGCCTTCAGCCCAGACGGCACCACCCTCGCCACCGCAAGCGAGGATAAGACTGTGAAGCTGTGGGATGTCAAAACCGGCCACCTCATCACCACACTCACCGGACACAGACACATAATCGGATCCGTGGCATTCAGCCCGGACGGCACCGTCCTTGCCACCACAAGCTTCGACGCGACCGTGAAGCTGTGGGATGCCAAGACCGGCCACCTCATCACCACACTCACCGAACATGAGCACACAGTCGGATCTGTGGCATTCAGCCCGGACGGCACCACCCTCGCCACCGCAAGCGACGACAGCACCGCGAAGATATGGCAGGTAGGAGACTAAGATTCTCTCGCTGCTAAGGAGCACACTTCCACATCGCCCCACTTCTTACTAAGGGGCAGTGCACCCAGCAGGCCACAACTGATACCCTCACACCAGGTAAAGACGGCATCAGTCCTGTATGTCGTCCTACTGCTATCCCACCCACGTTCCTACTAGGATTTTTTCCTCTCTCAGGCCATTAACCATCTCGGTGAAATCGACTGACAGAGAAATCCTTAGCTGAAGTTAGACGATACCCGCTTCCTACTCATAAAAGCATCAGTTACCGCCTTGCGGATAATACTTGGCGCATACCCTTCCTCATAACGGTCGAAAGTCCAGTAAAGTTCGGCATTAGCATACTTCCTCACAAGTCCTGCACATTCATGGCCTGGGGTAGTACAAAAATTTCTCTCCGAGTAGATCGCCTTTACCCAACTAGGGTCTATACCATGCGCAGTAAGATATTCATCAGCAATTTTCTCGGAATGCTTCCCCCGCCGCTCATTCGCAAAAAAAGATCCCGCACAATCGTCTCACCCGGCCTCTCACCTGGCACCTCAACCCGATAGAGAGCAACATTTTGCTTCGGCAATACATTTGGGTTTTCAACACGGTAATCTATAACTTTTCGACTCAGCTCGTGTGAGCCATAACGAGGCTCCTTTCCTTGCCGGTGAGGATAGAGCCCGAAAGGATCCGCCCAGACAAACGGATTAATGACATAGATATAAGGGTTGGGCTGAGGGCTCAGCCCCAAGGGATCCGGGCTGAGATACCGGCCATCAAAGGGAGAATAGTAACGGAAATAGTTGAAGTAAAGGCCGGTCTCAGAATCATAGTACTGCCCTGGGAAACCAAGAGGACAGCTGATCTGATCCGCCCGGGAAACGTAAGGAGCCCCCCATACGGCGGCGTGGGATCGCCAGGAAATGCTCCCGTCGGGAGCGACCAGTTCGACGGGAGTTCCGACGAGATCTGCAATGATCGCATGGAAACGGCGAACCGCCCTTCCGTGCTGGGAAGCACCGGAGGTGATGTGCTCACTTTGAGTAAGAGGCTGGAAAGTCCCGGGCTCATAGTCCCAGGTGGTGACATGGTCTGCAGAGAGTTGCCCCGCCGACCATGCGTAATGGATCTGTTCGGCGATCGAGGGCCCCTCCCAGATGAAGTCGATCTGTTCCAGGAGGGTCTTCCCGTCGGGAGCGAGATGCTGTTTGGCGATACGCCGGCCGAGAGGGTCGTAAAGATAGCGCCACCAGTGCCCGTCGGGTGTCTGGACAGAGGTGAGCCGGTCCTCGGCGTTCCAGTAAAAGCGCCAGATCAGCGGCTTTGAAGACAGGCGGGCGTGGCGGCGCAGCACCACTCTGCCCTGGGCGTCGTATTCATAGTGAATGCGACCGGCACGGCGAATGCGGACCCCTGTATAGCTGCGTTCACCGGCGGCATCGGCTGAAAGAGCAGAAGGGTCGCCGTCGGTGGGCCAGAGGGCGTGGATGATGTTGCCCGCGCTGTCGTAGGTGTACCGCTCGTTCCCTCCCTGCCCCTGAACGGCGGTGATGCGTCCGACAGCGTCCAGTTCAAAAGCGCGATGTCCCGACAGTCGATCGGTGATGGCGATCGGGTAATCGTCGGGCCGGTAGGAGTAGGTGCGGTGCTGCAGCAGCCTGGGCTGAGCCGTTGGGGAGGCGGGGGCGCCCCAGAGGGCTTGGGAGGTCAGGCGGTGGACGGCGTCCCACTGTTGGTCGAGGATGACCCCGGTGCCGATCCGGCGGCGGACTTCGCGGCCTGCCGCGTCATGTTCGAAGGTGATGACCTGGCCGGCGGTGGTCAGGCTGAGCGGCAGGCCCGCCGGGTCGTAGGTCCAGACGCTCTCGGCTCCGGAGGGAGTGCGGCGGCGAACCCGGTTCCCCACCTCGTCATAAGTCCACCTCAGAACGCGGCCGTTGCAGATCTCGGCGGTGACCCGGCCCAGCAGATCGCGTTCCAGGCGCAGGTCGGCGTGGGTGTTAACGGCCCGTACCAGCCGTCCGGCACGGTCATAGGTGAAGGTAGTGATCTCGCCGCCGGCGTCCTTGCGGACGATGGCGCCCAGGACATCACGGGTGAAGGCGGTGACTTGCCCCGCACCGTTGGTATAGGTGGTGAGCTGGCCGGCTGCGTCGTAGGCGTAATGTACGACGCGGCCGTTGAAGTCGGTCTCGGAGATGAGGTTGCCGGCGACGTCGTAGGCGTAGCGCCACACCAACCCCTGGGGATTGGTGACGGAGGTCAGCCGGAGCTCGGTGTCGTACGCAAATTCCAGACGGCCCCCGTCCGGTCCGATCCAGGCGATCGGCTGATCAAAGGGGCCGATTTCCCACCGGGTGGTCTGCCCGGTGGGCCGGGTGTACTCGACCAGGTTTCCCTCATGGTCATAAGACCAGTGTTCGCTCGCCCCATCAGGGGTAGTGCGGGAAGTGAGCCTGCCGTCGGGTGTCCACGTGAAGGTGGAAACACCGCCGATGGGATCGACCAGCTCAGTGATCCGGCCGAGTGGGTTGTACCGGTAGCGGGTTACGCCACCGCGTGAGTTGGTGACGGCGATGGGCAGGCCAGCCGGATTGCACTCGATACGGGTGGTGCCACCGGCGGGATCGGTGACAGAGGTCAGCGCGCCCCGCTCATCGTAGGTGCAGCGAATGACGGCGCCAGTGGGATCGGTTTGGGTGAGGAGATTTCCTCGCTCGTCGTAGGTGGAGTTCCAGATGGCGCCGTCGAATTCGACGATCTGTGTCGGGCGGCACTGATCGTTGTAGGTGATGGTGGTGACGGCACCGTCAGGACGGGTGATGGAGGTGATGTTGCTGAATTCGTCGTAGGTGTAGCGGACGGTGCGTCCCAGCGGGTCGGTGACCGTCAGCAGCCGATCGTTGTCGTCCCATTCATAGCGGGTGACCGCCCCAAGGGGGTTGGTCTCGGCGACGAGCTGGCGCCGTTCGTTGAAGTGGTAGACGGTGCGGTGACCGAGGGAGTCGGTCAAAACCGTGCGGTCGTCGTGGTATTCGAGGGCGACGTTGAGGTAGCCGCCCGAGCCGGTGCCCCGTATGGCACGGCCCCGCTCGTCGTAGGTGTAGGCGTACCAGTTGCCGTTGGTGTCGGTCCAGCGGGTCAGGCGGCCGGCCTCGTCGTAGTCGAACCGGGTCGGCGCTCCCGTGGGACCGGCCACCTCGGTGAGGTTGGCCGCCTCGTCGTAGTCGAACGTCTTGAGGGCGGTCTCCCCCATCCGCAAAGCGGTGATGAGACCGTCGTCGGTATCGACGTCGATGACATAACCGCCGGAGTGGCGGATGCGCACCAAGGCGCCCTGGCCGTCGTAGTCGAAGTCGATGCGGTTGCCGTTGCGGTCGCTGATCGCCTTGATCGGCAGCACGGCGACCGCCTCGCCCGGGATGCCGGCGTTCGGCTGGGGGGCGAAGTGCAACGTGGTGCCGGTCTGCGGCTGGTGGACGGTGTAGGAGTCGCCGTCGATGATCAGCGGCCAGCGCTCGCCTTTCAGCGGCCAGACCGGCTGCCCGTACACCCCGATCGGATAGGTCAGGATCCGGCCCTCGGTGGTGACCAGGCAGACCCCGAGATTGTCCACCTCCAGCCGCTGATCGAGCGTGGAGGACCAGCCCGGCCCGAACCACCGGCCCGTCCGGAACGAGGAGACATGGGTGCGCTCCAGCACCAGCGGCAGCACACCCGGCAGTTCGAGATCGATCTGGTTGAGGAAGACCTCACCGCTGGCGACGTCGATCGGGTCCTTGGTCGCGTGGCGGCCGTCGAGGGGTTTGGTGGTGTCGCCACCCGCAGCGTTGCGGCGCCCGGTGAGGCGGTTGCGCAGGTTGCGGAGGCGGTTTCCGAGTCGGCTCGCCTGGCGGGCGCTCTGCCGGCCGCTCCGGCGGACACCGGCGCGGGTGGCTTTGCCGGCGATGCGGGACATGACCCGGGCGGCGGCCTTGCCGACGATGCCGGTGACCGCCCGGGCCGCCGCCCCGCCGCCCTTAGGAGCCAAGGATGGCCTCCATCGCCCGGCTGATGGCGAAGTTGATGGCCATGTCGGCCAGCTTCTTGGCCACCGGGATCCAGGCCAGGGAGGCGCCGAAGGTGGCCACCGAGGCGGCGATGGCCTGGATGATCTGGATCAGCAGGATCGTCAGCTGGATGATCACTGTGATCTTCAAGGCGATGACGATCGCTGCGCAGGCCAACAGCGCCGCGCCGATCACGCGGGCGCCGGTGACGCCGTCCTGGGCGACCTGGTGGGCGGAGTCTTCGGCGTTCCATTTGGCCTGGAACGCCTCCACGCCCTGGCCCCGGTTGGCCGACAGCGCGGTCTGCACGGCCTGGTCGGCCTGCTGGACGACGGTGGAGACCTTGCCGCCGTGCTCCATCCAGGCCTGGCCCATCTGGAACAGCTTGACCTCATCGGTGTTGGGCCACATGTAGCCGAGCTCCTCCAGCAGCCCGGCGAGCTGTGCGGGAAGTACCAGCCCCACTTGCCGTCGTCCTCTCAGAGCGCCTGGTTGCCGAGCCGATTGATGCCGGAGACGTTTTCGGCCTCGGTGTCGTCCAGGTGGCCGGCCATCTTCAGCAGTCCGGCGCCGAAGTCGGCATAGCCTTCGGCGGCTGAGGTGAAGCAGTCGGTGGCCACGTCCACGGCCGACTCATAGGAGGCTTTGATCAGGGCGCTGATCATGTCTTCGCCGAACACCCCGCCCAGCCCTTGCACTTGGGCGAGCAGCGCCTTGTAGTCGGCGTCGAGTTGTTGCCCGGCCTGGCGGAGCTGCTCGCCGGCGCTTCGCAGCGTGCCGGTGCGCGTCTGCAGTTCCCGCCCCACGGTCTCACCTCGGCTGAATCGAGTTGATCATGTCGCTGACCGAACGCATGAACTCGGCGCTCTGACGCATGGCCGACTCGCGCAGTTCATCCAGCCGCCGCTGGTCGATTTCCACGATTTCGGTTTCGCGTCGGGTTTTGGCCTGCAGGTCGTCCAGTGCGTTATTGACCGCGGTGACGATGTGTTCGGCCAATTCCTGGGACGGCGAGCGCATTGCCCGCGCCTGCACGGTCAGTGACCGGATTCGGCCGCCGGGTTCGGCCACCGCTCGCACCCGGCCTTGCGCGGCCTCTGCCGTCCCCTCCAGGTCGTCGGGGGCTTCTTGGGGAGGACGGGACACCGCCGCCAGCGTCTGCTGGACCTCCTCCACGATCCTGTGCAGGCCGTGGGGTGCAGGGGTGCCGTGTGCCGCGGCGGTCTGCCGGATCTGGGCCATGGCCTGCTCCAACGCCCCGGTCACCAGCTCCAGGGTCCGCAGGCCCTCCACTTGGACCTGGTTCAGGTACTCGAGCGCCGCGGCCGGATCCACCCCCGGGCCGGCATCCGAAGGCATCGCAGAGCGCAGGTCCGCCAACGCCTCGTTCACCGCCGTCCGGGCGCATTCGGCCAGCTCATCGGGAGGCAGCGCCATCGCCCGCGGCTGAATCCGCAGCGTCTTCACCCGGGCCTGCTCCGCCACCGCGCGCACCCTGCCCTCAGGATCAGCGCCGTGCCCCTGCCGGGGGGCTTCTCCAGCGGACGACGCATCCGCGACCACAACCCAATCCCCCTTTCCTGGCATATCCGCCTAAAAACCTTAGTGGGTGGCTCAGACAGGGTTATGACGGCGGAAATGAATTTCGGACGTCCATATCTCGGTGGAGTGCACCGTCCGCACATCCGCCCCTTATTCGTTGCGCATCGGCACTTTTCAGATCAGGTCATAGTCAGAAAAGGACGGCCCGGGACGAGTGCGTGGCCTGATCTGGGCGCTCGGTGATGCTGCGGGCCATCCGTTCGGCCGCGGCCAGGTGGTGGTGGGCGGCCTCGGCGGCGTCATAAAGCGCCATGACCTTGGCGACGTCCTCGAGTACCAAGTTCCTTTCCTTCGCGTCACCGGCCGCCCATGCCCGCTGCGCGGCCTCCCGCAGCAGACTCACTCCCTTGGCCCGCAAACCCTCCCCCTCCCCTCCGAACGCCTCGCCGCCCAGACCGCCCCCCTCCGAAAGCGGCTCAGGACGAAAAGACCGAAGCGGGGTTCTCCCGGAGGCGCTTCGCCCACCTCGTTGCCTGAGCTCGCCCCGCACGGGACGGGCGTCGTGACCGCGGTCGCCCTCAACCCCGTCGGCACCCCGCCTGCAGCACCAGCGCCACCTGCCGGCGGCAGGCTCGTCCCCCTCCGCGGATCTCACGCCGGTTCAGGCCCCAGGCCGCGAGTCCCACATCAGACGACCATCCAAGGCTTCCCCGCCCCGGTTCGCCGGCCTTCAGACTTCGATCTGCCATATCCGCACAATGCGGTTCTGGCTCGCGGTGGCCAGCAGCCGGCCGTCCGGGCTGAACACCACCGAGGTGCTCGGGAGGAAGAAGTCGTGGAAGCGTTTTCTGATCCATCTCCCCAGTCCGCCTCGGTGGGTGAGAGCGGCGACGGCCTGACGGGCCTCGATGTCCCACAGCCACACCATTCCCTCTTCGCTGGCAGTGGCGAGGATCCGGCGGGGCGGGGCGGAATTCGGTGCCGCAGGGACCGTGCCGGCAGCGGGCAGGGATCGTCCCAGGTCCCGCGGCGCCGCCGCATGTTCTCAGCAGCGGGCGTCCGGGGCGGCGAAGGCGGCGTGGACGGTGCGGGAGGCGCGGGTGCCGGTCCAGGACCAAGCGGTGGCCAAGGCCTCGACGGTGAGGAGGCCGCGGCCGGACTCGGCCAGGGAGGACGGGTCGGAGGCGTCGGTGACGCGGCGGACGCGCGGGTCGGTGGGGCCGCCTTGGTCGGTGACGGAGACGGTCACGCCGGTGCAGTCGCGGCGGACTTCCACGATGAAGCGGCCGCCGGGCAGGCCGGAGCGGGTGTGGCGCAACGCGTTGACGGCCAGTTCGTCCAGCACCAGCAGGACGTCGTCCAGGGGTGGGAAGTCGGCCAGCAGGCAGGCGGCGAAGGCTCTGGCGGCGCGGACCTGACCGGCCCGGCCGGGGAAGGAGCGCCGCCAGTACATGGACGGGATGGGCTCGACGGGGACGGGGAGGACGGCGGGCAGTGGCATGGGACTCCTTTCCGGATGGGCGGATCAGGCCGTGGGAGGCCGCGGCGGCACGGGCTTGTGATCAGCGGGGAGGCCGGGGGCCGTCGGATGGGTGCCGGTCGGGGAGACGGTTCAGGAGGTCTTGGGCCTTGGTGATGCGGGCGTGGGCGAAGCGGCGTTCCCGGTCGTTGACCACCGGAGAGGTGGTCCAGGGGGCGTAGACGTTGATGACGGCTTTCAAATAGCGGACGAAGACGGCGCGTTCGGCGGCGTGGTCGCCGGTGTCGGGTGGGGCCGGGGTCGGGTGAGCCGGGAGGAACGGCGGGCGAGACGGAGCGGGGGCCGGGCGGAGAGCAGGCAAAGCGTCTGGGCAAGGCGGGTTTTCCGGTGAAGGGGCGAGAGGCGCTGTCAGGGGCTGCGGCCGGTGGGGTGCAGGCCGGACAGCAGGGCCGAATGGGTGGGCGAGGTGCGCGGGATAGGCGGCCGGAATGGTCCGGTTCGGGCACCGGCGAGTGCAGTGAGAGCGCGTCGCATCGCCAGAAATGATCATTTCCTCTGACTTCTCGTCACGAGCTTTGAAATCCTGCTCGTCAAGAGTGGCGATGCGACCTATTCTTGGGGGCGCGAAACACCTGCACCCCGCAACGATGAGCCCCCCGATCGATGTGTACGAGGGAGTGCGTTCAATGGCAACGAGCCGCATGACGCCCCGGCTGTTCCTCGCCCGAGAGATAAGACGGGCACGCGAGGCAAAAGGGATAAGCAGGGTCGAACTTGCACAATCTGTATTCGTTTCTGAATCGCTGGTGCGCGCCTGGGAGTCGGGACGGCGCATTCCGCACCCCGACCACCTGACGAGGGTCGAGGGCATCCTGGGGACCGGCGGTCTCTTCACCCGGATGCGGGAAGATCTCGTTCAGAACGAGCCGCTCCCGGAGTACATGGGGCGCTGGCGGGAGATCGAAGAAGGAGCGACGTCAATGCTGTGGTACGAGCCGCTCCTCATCCCCGGCCTGCTCCAGACCGAGGAGTACGCCCGCGCCGTCTTCACCAACTCCGGCAGGCAGACCGGCGACGTGGAAGAGCAGGTGCAGGTGCGTCTGGATCGGCAGAAGGTCCTCACCCCTGAGCACTCCCTCATGTTCGTCGCCATCCTCGACGAGACGCTTCTGTACCGCCCGATAGGCGGCGCCAAGACGATGCACGATCAGCTCGTCAAGGTGCTGGAGCGCAGCGAGCAGCCCAATGTGAGGATCCAGATCGTCTCACAAGAGGTCGGAGCGTACCCCGGCCTGGCCGGAGGCTTCGCCATCGCCGCGATGAACGGCAACGAGTACGCCTACGTGGACGACGCATTCAGCGGCGACGTACTGGAACACCCAGAGGACGTGGCTACCATAAAGCGCATCTGGGAAACACTCCGCGCGGAAGCCCTCCCAGTGAAGCAATCGGTTGCGCTACTGGCAAAGGCGGTTGAGAGATGGGCAACGTGATGCACTGGCGTAAGTCCAGCCACAGTGGCAACGGCGGAGCAACCTGTGTCGAGCTGGCCCGCACCCCCCGCGAAGTGGCCGCCCGGGACTCCAAGAACCCTCACGGCGCGATCCTCAAGTTCTCCCCGGAGGCGTTCGGCGCTTTCCTGTCGGACATCAAGTCCGGCAAGTACGACCACCGCCACTGACTAAGAGAACAACCGCCGGCGGTACCCTCGAAGGGCTCCGAAGAGCACTAAGCGTTTAACCGGTTCAGCGGAAGCACAGCCACAGCGGAGAAACCCGTGTTGAACCGGCATACGCCCTACCCAAAGCAGCTCTTCGAGACTTCGCCCCCGGGAGCAGAGAAGCACTGCGGCTTACCTACGACGCCCCTGCGCGCTGTTGACGGATACCCAAGTCCAGCAAGTACAGCCACTGCGCCGAGCGAACGCCGATAACGTCCGCCTAGAGAACGGGAGGGCGATGGCCCATGGGCTGAAGTGGCGTAAGTCTGCTCACAGCGCTACTAACGGCGGAGTGTGCCTTGAGCCGGCACGCACCGCACACAAGGTGGCCGTGCGAGACTCCAGAACCCGGACGGCGGAATCCTGAAGATCTCGCTCGAGGCGTTCAGCACTCTGTCGGCCGGCATCACGTCCGGCAAACAGAGTGCTGATCGCTGTGACGGAACGCCCCCCGGCACCCCTGCCGGGGGGCGTTCGCGTCCCGAGCGCCCTCACCCGGAGCCGGCCAAGGCCGCGCCCCTCAGGCGCTCCCGGCCGCCTCGTCCCGATGGCGGTCACAGAGGCCTCAGAAGAGACGAACATTCCCAGCGCCGACCCATCGGCGAGCAGGCCCGCAAGCACATCGCGCTCACCGTCTTCGGCAGGACACCCCACCTCGGCCGGACCGCCGAAACGACCTGGCGTTGCCTTCGGGCCTGACCCGAAAGTTCCCCTGCCGCAGCGGACGGCCAGGATGAGAGCGCGAGGGTTTCACCAGACCGGAGGCTCCTCCCCGCGCCTTCCGAACCTGCCGCCTCGACGGCAGGCGTTCGGCGGTGGGCGCCGCCTCTTTCCCAAGGGCCGACTCCTCCGGAAGCGACGCCGCTGCTTCGGCGGCCGGGTCCTCAGAAACGAATGGTGGCGATGCCCTCGACGGTGATGAAGCTCGGCTGAACCTCCTTCGGCAGGTCGAAGACGAGCACGACCTTGCCCTTACTGGAGGGGTTGATCTCCCAGTTGAAGTTGGAGGTGCCGCGGATGCTCTGGTCGCTCGCCACCTCCCGGGCCTGGTTGTAGGTCGCCCCGGAGACGTCCGTCAGCGTCGCCTCCATGAACTCCAGCATGGAGAAGGGCTCCTTGCCGAGGTTCTTCATCGTCACCGGGACGATCACGAACCTGCCCTGGGCGCGGTGCACGCCGCTGAACAGCTTCCGCGCCGTGGTCGCGGCCTTGGCCTCCTCTACTGAGAGTTCCAGGTCCCCTGCTCGTCCCGTCTCCCCGACCTGTACTTGCGGGAGCGTGGGGTTCGGGAAGGGGGCGGGGGTCGGGGAGGCGTCGTAGACTCCGCCGATCTCCTGGATCGGTCTGGCCGGAGCGGGGGCCGCCCGCCTCGCCTCCTCCTGTGACCCGCAGGCGGCGACCAGCACCACGGCCGCCCCGGCGACGACGCACTTCACCGCACGGCGGAGCAGGCGTTCACTCACTTCAGGCATGAACTGAATCCCCCCACTACATCAACCGGACTCGGCGACCAGATCGCGGACGTTCTCGACGCGGAGGCGGACGAGGCCGCACAGGTGGCCGGTGCCGCCTGGCAAGACACCGGCCGAACTCAGGTCCAGGCCCTCGGAAGACCAGAACCCGTCACCGTGCCCGCGGGCCGGCTCCCCGCTGGGGCGGGGCGGCGCTCATGGTCATCTCCTGTCTGTTCTCACCACCCGGTGACGGCTTCCGCCGCGTCGCGAAGGGCGGGACCACGGCCCTGCCCTCACCTCCCACCCGAGGGACCGGCGCCGGGAATCGTCCCGCCCGACAGGCTTCCAGCACTGGAAGCACAACAAGAGTGACATAGCAATGAAAGCACTGTCAAATCACTTCATAGCCTTTTCTTCTATTGACAAGGGAGATGGCTTGTCACTCGCGACCTCCCTGAGACGGCCGCCGGACAGGTCATGTCCGCCGCTCCGCCGGGCGGCGTCTCTCCCCTCCCGGTGGCAAGCGGGCAGCTCGTCACTCACGCCTTGCCCGTCTTCCTTGAAGCGGTCGCCGGACGAGCCGCCTTCGCCGGCATCTCCCCTCGTCCGGCAGGCAGGAAGGCCCTCGGCGCTGGTCGCCGTCAGCTCGACGCCTTGACCACGGTCAGCACGACCAGGGCCGTGGGGTCCACCTTCTTGCCCGCGGCGGGCTCCTGCTTGACGACCCGCCAGTTCACCGGCAGAAGCACCACGCTGGCGCCGTTCGGGTCGGCCGAGGAATAGTCGATGTTCTTGAACCCGGCCCGCTCGAGGATGTCGCGGGCGATGGCGCCGTTCTTGCCGACGACATCGGGCAGCTCGACCCTGTCATCCTCATCGCCGGCGGCGGGCCGGGCGGAGCCTGCGCCGTCCTTCTGGGGCGCGGCGGTGACGGTCTTCGTGACCGTGACGGTGACGCGGGGCTTCGGCTCGGCGCTCGCCCCGGACGCCGAACCTGCCTGCTGGGTGTCACCGGCAGTGACGGCACCGCCGATCCCGCAGGAGACGAAGGCGGTCAGGCCGAGAGCGAAGACGGCGACGCCGCGCCGCACCGTGATCGTCGCCGAGCGCTTGGGCGGCACCCCGAGCTGCGGGTATCCGGGCTGTCCCAGCGGCGGTCGGGGAGTGGACGAAGGAGGCTGCGCGTGCATGACGACACTCCGAAGTTCTGCTGGATCAGTGAACGGACCTGCGAGGACGTCGCGACCGGCGATGGGATGCCGCCCGAGATGCGCCGGTCCTAGTTGCCGAGGCTCAGATGCACTTCGCCGAGCAGCACCTGGGCCTGGGTGAACGTGACCTGGCCGCGGTGGGTGACCTCGACGCTGTAGAAGTCGTGCCAGGGAACCTCGGGAATCTCGAAGGGGAAGACGCAGCTCCAGGCGTACCGGACCGTGCCGCCGTTGTACTGCTTGTACTCAGTGACGTCCTGTGTCTTACCGGGGCCGAGAGCGCCGACGGCGATGGTCCTCCCCTCGGGATCGCGCACGACGACCTGGGCGCCCCTCGTGATGTCGGCATATCCCCCGATGCCCTCGCAGGAGGAAGAGAAGGAGTCCCGCGCCCCCGAGAAGGCTTTGCTTCCTCCCTTCAGAGTGAGCGTGCCGGTGAGGGGGATCGGCTGCGGGGTGGAGTTGCGCACCTCGTCAACCACCAGGACGCCGAACAGGATCAGACCCAGGCCCCCTGACACCAGGACCCGCCGGTAGCGCCACCACGGCTTGCGGGCCGGCTTTCCGCCGGGACGGGCGCGCCGCTCGGCGATGTCGGAGTTCATGGTCGGCTCTCCCACTCATGCTCGCCGTTCGGTGATGGCTTCTGCCTTGTCGAGGGCGGGTCTCGGCCCGTCAATCGCCTTTCACGTCCGAGGGACCGGCTCCGGGTGTCGTCCCGCCCCGGCAAGCCCCCGATGCTGGAAGCCCCATCAGGCTGACATTCTCATGAAAGCACTGTCAAATCAATTCATGATGCTCACTGTCGTTGACAGCGGTGTATAGTGCCCTCCAGGCAGCCCCACTCCCGAGGTCAGGAAGGTCATGTCGAAGCCACCCGCCCAGGTGACCGCCGCCGAGATCTCCCGGATCGCCGGGGTCACGCGCGCCACGGTCAGCAACTGGCGTCGCCGGCATGCCGACTTCCCGGCCCCGGTCGGCGGTACCGAGGCCAGCCCGCTGTACGACCTGGACGCCGTGCGGGCCTGGTTGAAGGCGCGCGGCCATGCGTCCGCGGCCAGTCCCATCGAGGAGCTGCGCACCACGCTGCGCGCGCACGGCGGTGACACGGCACGGCTGCTGCCGCTGGTGCTCGCCGCCGCCCGGCTTGCGGACGGCGACCTCACAGAGCTGGGCGGGCTGCCCGATGCGGACATGGCCTCCCAGGTGACGGACGCGGTGCACCGGCTGGCGGGAGCGCTGTCCGGTGCGGAGGAGATCGGCTACCGCACCGAAGAGGCAGACGTCCTGCGCGCGCTGCTGCAGTGCGTGCGGGACGAAGGCGCGCAGACAGCCTTGGACGTGCTGGCCGAACGGGAGCTGGAGGACAGCACCTCCGGCGGCACCTACGGCACTCCCCCCAAGCTGGCCGACCTGATGGCCCGCCTTCTCAAGCCGAGCGGCGGCCCCTACCCGGCGCGCGTGCTGGACCCGGCCTGCGGCGGCGGAACGCTGCTGGCCGCCGCGGCCCGGCACGGCGCCGCGTTCCTGGCCGGTCAAGACAGCCTGCCGGTGCAGGCGCGGCGCAGCACCGTACGGCTGCTGCTGACCGCGCCCGAGGCGGAGGTCACGGTACGCGAGGGGGACAGCCTGCGCGCCGACGCCTTCCCCGGCCTCACCGTGGACGGGGTGCTGTGCAACCCGCCGTACGGGGACCGCGACTGGGGGCACGACGAGCTGGCCTACGACCCGCGCTGGGCCTACGGGCTGCCCCCGCGCGCCGAATCCGAACTGGCCTGGGCGCAGCACGCCCTGGCGCACCTGGAGCCCGGCGGCCTGGCGGTACTGCTACTGCCGCCGGCGGTGGCCGCCCGCTCCTCCGGACGCCGGGTGCGGGGGGCGCTGCTGCGCGGCGGCGCAGTGCGAGCGGTGATCGCGCTGCCGCCCGGTGCGGCCGTCCCGCTGCACATCGGCCTGCACGTGTGGGTGCTGCAGCGCCCCGACCCGCAGGCCAAACCACCGGAGACGGTGCTGTTCATCGACACGGCGACCGAGGCGGAAAGCGGCCGGGAACGGCGCGGCTCCATCGACTGGGACGCGCTGAGCGGCGCCGTGCTGTCGGCTTGGCGGGCGTTTTGCGCCGACCCGGCGGGGTTCACCCCCGAGCCGGGCCGGGCGCGCGCCGTGCCCCTCATCGCGCTGCTGGACGAGTTCGTGGACCTCACCCCCGCCCGCCACGTCCGCACCGTCCCACAGACAGACCCGGCCGCCACCGCCCGCCGAGCCGCCGGCGCACTGGCAGAGCTGACCAAGGCGACCAGGACGCTGACCGAGGCGGGCGCCCTGGGCCATTGGCCGGTCGCGGGCGAGCAGGCGCGCACCTGGCGCACCGCCACGATCGCCGACTTGAGGCGCGGCGGCGCCCTCACCCTGCACCGCACCGTCCACACCTCCCCGAACGCCCGCGTCCCGGCCGAGCACGCCGGACGCGCCGTCCTCACCGGAGCGGACCTGCTCGCCGGACGCCGAGCCGGCGGCGACCCCACCGAACTGCACTCCTTGGACCCGACGGTGATCGAAGCCGGCGACGTACTGCTACCCGGGGTGCTCGGACCGGGCCGCCCACCGGTCGCCCGGGTGGCCGACGAGGAGGACGCCGGCTGCCTGCTGGGCCTGACCGTCCGCCTGCTCCGCCCGGACCCCACCCGGCTGGACCCGTGGTTCCTGGCCGGTTTCCTCACCGCCCCCGGCAACATCGGCCGCGTCGCCCCCGGCGGCTCGTCCCTGCAACTGGACCCCCGCCGCTTGCGGGTACCGCTGCTGCCGCTGGACGAGCAGCGCCGCTACGGCCGGGCCTTCCGGCGACTGCACGAGCTGCGAAGTGCGGCCCGGCGGGCCGAGGAGGCGGCCGAGAAGGCCGCGGAGCTGCTGGCGGAGGGACTCACCTCCGGAGCGCTGCTCCCGCCGGGTGACGATCCCGCATAACCACTTTCGCCTAGCGCCTCCACCAGGCTGACGGCCACCGCCCTGCCCGCCGCAGCTCCCAGCCGAGGGGCCCGAACACCAGCAAGCACGCAGAGTTAGGCGACCACGCCCGGTGCGCAGCGACTGCAAAGCAGTCCTGCTGCGCAAGGCAATCGTGCCGTTCATGGGGCTGCGGCGGCCGGGCCGTGTCCCTTCCCCCGCGGCAATGGATTCCTACCTTTCAGGCGAAGCACCTGCCTCCAGGGGGCATGCACGAACTCATTCCAGTCACCACTTGGAGTCGTCGGGCAGGTCGCCGAGGAGGTTGCGGACGCTCTCGGCCAAGGGGTGGCTGGGGCCGTGCAGGCGCTCGATGTCGGCCAGCAGGTCCGAGAGGATGCGGTGGGCTCGGGTGGTGTCACCGGCGCCCATGTGCAGCATGCCGATCTGGCGGCGCAGGTCCAGGGTGCGTTCGTGGTCCTCGCCGAGGATGCGGCGCTGGTCGGCCAGGAGTGACTCCATCTCCCGCAGCGCCACCCCGGTCTCGCCGAGCACGGCGTGGCAGGTGGCCTCTTGCAGTCGGCAGCGCAGTACCGGCTCGGACTCCCGGCCGTGGTAGGCGGCCAGGTCGTCC
>NZ_MOYN02000013.1:0-221766 GCF_001896795.1 Thermomonospora sp. CIF 1 | reverse complement strand
CTCATCACCGTGGGTCTCATAGCGTTCCAGCAGTTCCTGTCCACGCTGCACCAGTTCTTCGAACCGTGCCATCGCGTCCTGCGTCATCGGTGCGCCCCGCTTCGGCTGTGAGTCCTTTTCTCAGCGCCGTCATCGAAGTGGTTCCCGGCGGGCCCTGCCGAGCTCGTCGCAAACAGTTCAGTAGCGGACCCGCCGGGAAATACCTTTCGCCCGTGCGTTGTGATTCTCGCATTAGCAGGTGGGACGAAGAGTGGTCGATTCGTGGGCGCGGTGGGTCGTTATCCGGGTCATGGAAGGTCCCCGCATTACAGCGCTCCGGCTGAACGCGCATGGTGGAAAACATGATCGATACGTTCCGCCGGATCGGCGGTGATCTGAAGAAACGGCGGCATGTCGAGGCCTATGTCGTGTCCGCGGGGGCGTTGCTGCTGGCGGTCTTCTCGCTGATCGTCGATCAGATTCCCGAAGATCTGCGCTGGGCGGTGATATCCGCCGGCATCGCCCTGCTGGTGTACCAGATCACCGTTCCGGAGCGGACGTTGCGCAATGACCGGCTGCTGGCCGACCGGAGCGACTTCGAAGATCATCCGCTGCCGCGGCGTTTCCGCACGGCACGGCAGGTGTGGCTGTTCGCCCCGTCCGGATCGAACGTGCTGAGTTCGGCCAACTGCGATGTACTGCGCAGGCGTGTGCTCAGCCGGCCGGACGGCGTCGTCCGCGTAGTGGTGCTCGACCCGTTGCGGGACGACGCCGTGACGCTGGCCGCCCACCAGCTCACCGGGTCGGTGGACTTCACCCACCGGCGTTTCCCCCAGACGCTGCGGTGCGTGGTGGAACACCTGCAGACCATGGCGCAGTGGCCGGTCAACGGGGAGTTCGGCTATCGGCTGTTCGGTTTCAACCCCGGTTTCAGCCTGCTGGCCATCGATCCCCACCAGCGCGGCGGAATCCTCATCGTCGAATTCCACGGGGTGCGCAACGAATCGATCTCGTCGCGGATGCACATCGTCTTGACCCGGGCGCGCGACGGGCACTGGTACGACTACTGGCTCGAGCAGTTCGAGCACATCTGGCGCAACGCCCGGGTGCCCGCCGCGCTGTCTTCGGGTGTCCACCGGCCCGAGTGAGAGCGCCGCTCAAAGGCGCTACCCGCTCGTTCCGTCCGTTCCCATCGCCCCGACCAGCAGGACGAGGCCGACCACGATGAGGACCGCCAGAGCAGCGAAGTACAGGCCTGCGACACCGGCAAGCACCGAGAAGATGGCGCGTCGCCAAGGACGGTAAGGGTCGAAGGTCACCGTGAGCCTCCCTTCAGGCGGATCGAACCGCGGGCTCGACCCGGATTCCTTCCTGGGCCAGGATCCAGGCGGCGAGATCGATGATGCTGCCGGCGAGGACTCCCCCGTCGAGCCAGGCGCTGGTGCGGAAGAAATGAACCTGGCCGAAAGAACGCCGCATGAGCCGCACCAGGCCGCCCAGTCCCGCCTCGTCCTGCAGCCACGCTTCAATGGCGGCGCTGTCCTCGCCGAGACCGGACGCCGCAGGGCTGGAGCGCACCAGGTCGTCCTTGGTCAGCGCCACGGCCAGGCGGGCTCTGCGGATCGGCACGCCATGCCCCTCGATGTTCTGCACTACCTGACCGAAGGCGAAATAGGGGTCGTCGTCGGAACGCAGCGGAACGAGCCGGGCCTGTTGGGCGGGGGTCAGGGCGTCCCAGATCGCGTCGATCCGCAGCGGGTCGAGGGTGAACAAGAACGTGCGGGCCTCCCGCATGTACTGCAGCTTCCGCAGTGACTCCGAATCACGGACGAACTCACCGGGCGCATCGAACAGGTGCAGCAGCCGAGGAGAGCTCCTGGCCGGGCGGACGTGCAGCGAATAGGGGCGCGGCAAAGCGGCGGCGCCCGTCTTCGCGGTGGCCGTGCCGGCTACGAGCGCGTCCCTGAACCGCGCGTAGATCGCCTGGGACTCCTCATCGGCGATCGCCGCGGAGACTCCGTGGAGCCGGCCGCTCTCGCACAGCGCCATGACGAGCGCGGTCATCAAACGGGTCTTGCCCGCCGCGACGCCGCCCAGCACGGGAATGACGATCTCGCGCATCTCGCCCACGTTCCTGGCCAGTGATCCCTTGCAGTACGGGCAGTGCGCCTTCAGTTTCCCGCTGCCGGTGAGCAGCAGCGTCGGCATCGCGGTGCCGCACGCGCACACACGTTTGAACATGCCGTAGCGCCCCGGCCTCACGTCCTTGTGCAGCCGCCCGCAGCCGGGTGCCGGGCACTCATAGGAGGGATAGGGGACCCGCAGATGGCAAGACGGGCACTTGATCTTGATCTGCTTGATCCGCAGCAGCAGCGTATCGGCCCCGCGCAGCACGCCGATGCCGATGAAACAGGATGCGGCCAGCACCACCAGCGCCAGGAGCTGGATCACGAACAGCACCACGACGACGGCGAAGCCGAGGTAGGTCCCCATCTGCATGCCGGCCGTGACGAGCCACGCGAAGTACCTGTGCGCCACCCGAAAGAAGGAGAATCTAATTCTCGCACTGTACTCCCGCACCCTGTGGATGTGGGAGTCGATCACCTGCCACGGCTGGAAGAGCCCTTCCCGCGCCATGTACCGCACATCGATGAAGACCTGTTTGAACAGGTAGTGGAGGTAGGCGGGCTCCTCCGAGTCCGACCCCCGTCCAGGTGCGGCGACGGGAGCGGGATTCGAGGTCCCGCCCTCTCCCATCATCCCGATGAGCGTACGAAGGTAGGCCACGACGCAGATGCTCGGATAGACCAGAAAAGTCGTGGCCATGAAAATGAGGACTGAAATGCTGAACAGCAGCGCAAAGACTGCACCCGCGACCGGCAGCCAGACCGGAGCCGAGGCCAGGAGCAGCGCTCCCCCGTAAAAAGTCCCCAGGCAGCCGATGTCCCTCAGCCCTTTCTTCCAGGGCGGCTCAGGCGACTGCGGTGCGTGATACGACGTCATGTCGTCACTTCCTTTCCCTACGCCGCCACAGCAGGTGCGGCAGCCGGTTGCGTGCGGGGGGCCGGTGCCGTTCCAGCCAGCGCTGGAACTGTCCGGCCGTCAGGCCGGGGTGTTCGCCGACGGCGCGGGCCACGGCCCGTAGCCGACGCCCGCGCCAGTGCGGCAGGCGCTGTGCCAGCATCCGCTCGGCGACCTCGGCGACTTCTCCGAGCCCGTGCGCCGTCGCCTCGTGCAGCAGGACGAAGGCGTTCGCGGCGGCGGTGACGGCCGTTTTCTCCTCGCCGTCCAAGGCCCGGTCCATTCCTTCCAGGCAGGCGCGGCGGACCTCGTCCGAGGCGCCGCCCAGCTGCCGGGCCAGTTGCCGTCCGGGCAGCCGCGGCAACAGCTCCGAAAGCCGCAGCAGCAGGTAGTCCCGGGCCGGTGCGGCCGGCCCGTGGTAGCCGGCGACCAGCGCTGCGGCGGCCTTGATGCGCTCTTCGTCCCCGGACGCCCGGGTGAAGGCCTGTGCGGTCTGGCGGACCCACCGCACCGCCGCCGCCCGTCGTCTCAGGTCCGTCGACAGCGCCCTGCCCACCGGCTGCCTTTCCACCAGCTCGTGCAGGCGGGCGCGTTCTTCGGCGGCGGCTCCCCGGCCTCCGGTGAAGGGAGCGGCCAGCAGCGGCGTCACCCAGTCGGCGAGCACCGTGGAGGCGGCGTCCCGTTCCGGCAGGCGCGGCAGGATCTCGGCCGCGTCCGCCACCGACCAGCCCTCTGGCCAGAGCGCGGCCGGCAGGGTCGCATCCAGCGGCCGCCGCTCCAGGATCGACAGCAGGGTCTGTATCCGCAGCCGCGGCTCGCGCCGGGCCCGGGCGATCAGGGTCGCCTCGTGCAGCGCCGGGTGGGCCTTCAGCTCCGTCTCCGGCACCGCCCCGGTGAACGCCTCCAGGCCGTCCGCGAGCACCCCCGCCATGCGGGACAGGTCGGTGCGCGCCAGGGCGGCCAGGTGGGCCAGCGCCCCGGCCCGCAGCGCCGGCCAGCGTTCCAGCAGCTCGCACAGCTGCGGGTCGACCCGCTCGGCCAGGCGCGGCCCGAGCACGCGCAGGCCCTGGTCGCGGAGCAGCCCCGGGTCCAGCCGCAGGCCGTACCCGGCGGCGAGGCCGAGGGTGTCGGTGAGGACACCCAGGTCGGCGCCGGTCAGCCGCTGGGTGCACAAGGCGGTGGCGTGCTCGCGGGCGGCGGGTGAACGCAGTGTGACGAGGGGGGCCGGCCGTCCCCGCACCCGCGCGGTGATCAGCGCGGTCTCGGTGTCGGTGAGCAGCTCGGCGAGGCCGCGGGAGGCGGCCAGGGCGGCGATCGGCTGCAGCTGGGCCACCGGCAGGTCCCGGTGCCCCACCAGCGCGGCGCCCAGCCGTCCCACCGTCTCGGCGTCCAGGTCGCGGTCGCACAGCCAGGCGCAGACGGCCTCCAGGTCGCCCGCTTCCAGGGGCAGGCCCTCCAGCAGCGCCGCGGCCGCCGCCACCGGGTACCAGTCGGCGAGCCGCCGCTCGGTGCCGTCCGCGAGCGCCTCGGCGCGCCGCCACAGCGCCTCGGCCCGGACGGCCCCGGCGCCGGCCAGTAGCCGCGGCAGTGGCCCGGGCTCCAGGTCGCTGGCCCGCCCGCTGGTGCAGTCGAACAGGTAGAAGCTCTCAAACGCCTGCCGGTCGACGGTGAAGTCGGCTCCGGGAACGGTGCCGATCAGGTGCCGGCGGCTGTAGGCGGGCCGGAACTGGTAGGTGGCGAACGACATCGCCGCGGTCAGCGGCGGCGGGAGCAGGTGGGAGACGGCTGCGATCCAGTGGACGATCTCGGTGGTGTCGGCGGCGTGGATCACCACGGAGCGGTCTTGGTCGAGCACGGCCCGTTCGACCGCGACCAGCAGGAGGGGCAGCCACTCGCTCCGCGAGTTCTCTTTCAGGAAGGCGTCGACGGCGGCGCGGTCCAGCGGTCCGGGCCGCAGCGGGCCCTCCAGGGCGGGCAGCTCGGTGCTCTCGGCGATCTGGTGCGTCCACCACGGCGCTCCCCACAGCTCGATGGGCGGCGGCCCTGGCCAGCGTGCGGCGTCGGCGGGGACCACGGCGTGCACGAAGTAATTGCCGAACCGCCCCGAATAGTCGGTGCCGGTGAAGACGGTGTGGGCCAGGACGGGAGTCGGGCCGGGCTCGAAACACAGATTGACCGGGCAGGAGGTGATCTGGTCGGGGTCGGGAGAATTTTCCAGCCAAGTCGGCGGCTCATAGGAGCCCATCTCCTCCACCTGGTGCATCACCTGCGCCGAGACCCCCGGAGTCACCGCGTTGAACTGGTAGCCGGCGAAACCGGACAGGCCGGTGCGGCAGGAGGTGTAGTAAAGCTGGTGGAATCGCATGTCGGCTCGTCCTTCTTTCAGCCCTTGGAGGTGGGCACCATGCCGAATCGGCTCAGCAGCCACAGGAACGGATCGGCCACCCGATAGGGGCGGATGCCCTTGGGATCCACCTCGTTGTTCTCCGTCGGGCTGTCGCCCAGCGCCGACAGGCCGAAATAGCGGAAGGCGGTGTAATTGCGGGTCAGGATGTGGTCGATCTGCCCGCCCTCCCACTCGTGCAGCAGCGCCCGCACGTATTCGTGCACCGCCAGGCTGTCGGCCTCGTCGAAGCACGGCTTATCCGACGGCGGCTCCCACAGCAGCGGGCTGTCGGCGGAGAAGGTGTGCCGCAGGGCGTCGATCTTGGAAAAGGCGACCGCGATGGGGGTGGGGACGCGGCTTTGCGGGCTGCGCTGCTGCGCCTGGTAGAGCAGGTCGGTGACCCGGGCCAGCACGTTGACGGGGCTGTCGGTGTGCTCGTCCAGCACCGGCAGCGGGGTTCCCGGCCGGGCCAGCTTCCGCGCCCCGCGCATCTGGAGCGGGTCCAGCAGCAGGATGATGCCGTCCGCGGCGGCCAGGTAGCGGACGTTGAGCTCCACGCTCTCGCGGGAGGTCAGGTCCTCGCCGGCGGTGTCGAAGAAAGAGGTGATGGTGTCCCGGTTGCGGGAGCGGCGCAGCCGGCGCTGTTCGTCCAGGGTGACCTTGAATACCAGCGGGCGGCGGGGTTCGGCCCGGGCAGTGCGTGTCGTGCCCGGCAGCATCCGCTCCCGGTAGAGCGTCTTTTCATAACGCCGGGAGAATTCAGCGCGGGTGTGGTCGTCGGAGCCGACCACGGCCGCGTTGAAACGCCGCCCCACTGAGTGCATGAGTTCGTGCAGCAGCACGGTCATGTACACCGTCTTGCCGGTGGCCTTGGCCCCGACCATCGCGATCATCTTGTTGTCGACGCGGTCGAAGTGCACCGGCAGCAGGCTGTGGCAGTGGGGGCAGATGCGCTGGGTGGTTTCGCCCCGGCAGTGGGGGCAGCGGGCGGCCATGCGCTCGCCTTTGGCGGAGAAGGCCGGCGGCAAAGGCTTGACCAGCCCGAAGTACTGTTCCTGCTTTTCGTCTCTTTTGCGCTCGCACCCTTCGCCCGCAGGGCCGCGCAGCCCGGTGCACCGGAATTTGATCTCGCGGGGTTGGAACGGCAGGTAGCAGTAAGGGCAGATCAGCCGACGCGATGCGGAGAACAGGGAAGGCATCTTCTCACCACGCTCCCGAGAGGCGTCGCAGCGTGATCGCATCCCCGGACTCGTCGGCCTGCGGGTCGGGGAAGCACACCAGCCAGGAGCGGCCGCCACGGGCGGGCGGGACCTCGATCGGCACCGTGACCGGGGTGGCCGGGTCCAGCTCACGGGCCGGCACCCGGCAGATCACCTCGCCCTGGTCGGGGCGGAGCGGGCGCACGCTCCCCACGTGGTGCACCACCACCAGCGGCGGCATGCGGCAGCGGCGCTCGGCGGTGAGCACCAGCGTGGCCCGTGAGCGGCGGCGCAGCCCGGACCGGCGGCGGAACTCGTAGCGGACCTCCGTGCCGGCGGCGGAGACCGTCACCGAACGCGGCCGGGACCGGGAGCGGCCGTGGACGTCCCGCACCACGGCTCGCACGGTGACCTCACCGGCGTCCTGCCCGACCGGAAGGCGGCAGCCGCCGTTGTCCTCATACGTTCGGCGCCCGCACTCGACGGTGGTGGGCGGAGCGGAGCCGTCTGCCGGCCTCCAGGTCACCTCGGCGAGCCCCACGCCCGGCGGCCACACCCAGCTCACCAGCAGCGTCTGCCCCATCCTGCGGGCGGTCAGCTCACTGACCGCCGCCACGGTCTGCAACGCGGTCGCGGCGCCTGCCACCGCAAGCCCCGCGCCTCGGCTCACCGCCAGGTAGTGCCGGCGTCCCGGTTCGGCGGGGACGGTCAGGTGCATGCGCCCGTCCAGGCCGCGGACGGGGGCGCCCGCCAGCTCCCGGCCGTAGCGGCCGAGCTCGGCGGGCTCCACGCGGGTGCCCGGCGGCCAGGGGGGCGGATCCTGCGCCACCCGGATCGTCACCTGGCCGGCCTCCGGAGGGGTCCAGGAGAGCTCGACCATGGGGGCGCCCTCCGTCTGCGACGGCTCGGCCGACAGGTCGGTCACCGGCTCTGGGCGCCGTTGGGGGGTGGCCTCTGCGACGAGCCCGCGGGAGTGGCAGCGGGTGCCGTCCGGGCCGGTGTAGACGGCCTGGATGCGGTAGCGGTAGCGGCGGCCGGGCACCACGTCGGTGTCGGTGAACCCGTCCCGGGCGGTCACGGGAAGGCGGTTCTGCTCCCGGTCGTCGGTGGTGCGGGTGACGATGACCTCGGTCATCTCCTCGGGGGGCCGCCAGGTCACCGCCACCGCGTCCTCTCCGGCCGTGATCGACAGGTCCTCGACCTCGGGCAGCAGCAACAGCGGCGGGGCCGCGGCGGGGGCCGACCACACGCCTTCGGCGCGGGTGGCGAACACGGTGTAGACCACCTCCACGCCGGGCGGCGGCGCCGAGTCGGTCACCTCGTTGGCGTCGGTCTGCCCGATGAGGACGCCTTGACCGGCGCCCTGGGCCGCGCTTCCCACAGTGCGGACCACGCGGTAGCGCACCTGTCCGGTCCGGGCGGGGGCGGGATCCCAGGCCACGGTGACGCGGCGGCCCTCGCAGCCGGTGCGCACCCGTTGCGGGGCGGGCGGCGGCAGGGCGCGCAGCCGCTCGGCGAGGTCCTCGTCGTCGGCTGCGATCCGCAACGCGGCGGCCAGGCGCTCGGCGGCCTCCTCGGTGCGACCCTCGGTGATGAGCCGGGCGGCCTGCTCGGCCAGTTCGTCGGCCTGGCGGGCGCGTTCGACAACCCGTTGGCGCAGCTGCGGCTCCTGGTCGGCGGGGAGCTGCTCCAGCAGCCGCTGGGCGGTGCGCAGCCGGTCGGCTCGCAGTGCCTGCTCGATCTCGCGGACCGGGTCGGGGGCGGCGCCGGCCGCCGAGCCGGCCCGGGACAGCGCGAACGCCAGTTCCTCGGCCTGGTCGCGGACCAGGCCGAGCTCGGCGGCGCGCTCGGCGACCTGCCTGGCCGGCAGGCCCGCCGCCGCATAGGGGCGCAGCGTCTCGGCGACCTCCCACACCAGCAGCTCATCCAGCCGGCCCGGGGCGGCGGCCGCCTTCTCCAGGGTCGCCAGCACGCTGTCGAGCAGGGGTTTGCTCTCGTCCTGGGCGCGGGTCCGCTGCCGGGCCTTGGCGGCGGCGATGGTCTCGGCGGTCAGCGTCCCGCCCGAACCGGCTTGGAGGGCGAAGCGGGGGCGGAGCCGGAAGCCGCCGCGGACCGCCTGGGCGCCGAAGACCACCTCCGCCGACAGCCGCAGGCCGAGCCGCTCGAGCTGCTCGTGCAGCCGCTGGTACTGGGAGGCCGGGATGGGGGGGTCGGACGGCAGCTCCCAGGGCCGGTCGACGAGGCGGATCTTGTGCTCGGCCAGCAGCCGCCGGAGCCGAGGGGCGCAGGCGGGGCCTCCGCCGAGGGCGATGAGCTCTTCTAGTGCCTGCGGGTCGAGGCAGGGGGTGGTCGCAGCCATCGCCGCGACCATCTCCTGGAGCTTTCTTTCGTTCTCCTCCCGCCGTCGCCGGCTCTCCTCCTGGAAGTACCGCAGGGTGAGGCGACCGGCTCGCTCCAGCTCCTGGTGGGCGGCGAGCAGGGCCTCGATCAGCTTGGCGTAGACGCGGCTGCGCTGCCGGAGCACCCGCCAGTAGGCGACGACCTCCTTGAGGTGGGCGGCGAACTCCGCTTCCGAGGAGAGCCGGACCTGGTCCAGGCCGTAGCGCTCGAACAGGTCGGCCGGAAGAGCGTTGCCCGCCTTCCTGGCCGGGTCGAGCACGGCCTTGCGGTAGGTGTCCTTGTCGAACGCCACGGCCGGCATCACCCACTGGTGCTGTAGCGCGCGATGGCGGCCTTGGCCTCGTTCACCTGGGCCTCGGAGAGCCCTTCGATGCGGATCTCGATGGTGAGATCCTTTTTGGTCTGCAGTTCCACCGCGTGGACGCTCAAGGTGCCGAGCTCGTCCATGGCGAAGGTGATGTCGACGGGCGAGCCCTGCGGCAGCGGCGGCAGATCGGTGATGGTCCCCTCGCCGATCTTGACGTTGTCGGCCAGGTTGGGGGATTCCACCGCCCCGGCCTGCTCCCAGATCTCCACTTCGATGGCGACCTGGTTGGGGTAGGCGGTGCAGAACCGCTGGGGGTCCGGCCGGGCCGGCAGCGGTGTGTTGGCCTTGAGGACGTGGCTGATGGAGAAGCGCTCTTCCCCCCCTGCGACGTCGTCGAGGACCTTGACGCCGAAGGCGCGGGGCACGACGGCGGCGACCCGCCGGCCGGCCAGGCGGCGCACCTTCTCCGGCTCCATCCCGATGCGCTCGGCCACCTGGGCGACGGCCTCCTCGGAGGGGGCGGCCGTCCCCCCTTCCTCGCCGGGCAGCCGGATCTTGATCGACTCGATGAGGGCGAACTGGGCCGCCCCTTTGGCGACGGCCAGGTCGGGGTCGTGCAGCTTTGGTTCGAAGCCGAAGCGTTTGCGCAGCCCTTCGGCCACCGCGGGCATCCGCGTCGACCCGCCGACCAGCAGCACCTCGTCGAAGGAGGTGACGCCCTGGGCGCCGGCCTGCTCGATGGTGCGCTCGGTGATGTCGAAGGTCCTGGTCAGCAGGTCCTCGGTGAGTTCTTCGAACTTCTCGCGGGTCAGTTCGACCTGGGCGGTGGCGCCGCCGAAGCGCATGTTGTGACGCCGCGAGCGGGTGGTGCTGAGCGCCTTCTTCATGTCCTCGGCGGCGAGCGCCAGCTCCTGCAGGAAGTCCTCGTTGTCGGCGGCTTCCGAGCCGAGGTTGGCGTCCAGGAATCCCTGCAGCAGGTAGTCGGCGATCCGCTCGTCCCAGTCGGCACCGCCCAGCCGGTGGTCGCCGTCGGTGCACACCACCTGGACGTCGCCGCCCTGCATCCGGACGACCGTGGTGTCGAAAGTGCCGCCGCCCAAGTCGTACACCAGGATCGTGGCGTCGCCCTCGGCAGTCAGCGTCCCGTAGTGGAGGGCCGCCGCCACCGGCTCGGGGATCAGGTTGAGCACGTTCAAGCCGGCGATCTTGCCGGCGTTGCGGGTGGCCTCCCGTTCGGCCACGCCGAAATAGGCGGGCACGGTGATGACGACGTCGCGCACCTCCTGGTGGACGTACTCGGAGGCGGCGCGGGCCAGTTCCTTCAAGATGAGCGCCGAGATCGTCTCCGGGGTGTGCTTGACCCCGTGGAAGTCCATCTCGAACTGCTTGCCCATCTGCCGTTTGATCAGGGAGACCACCTGATCGGGGAAGAGCTTCGCCGAGGCCTTGGCGTCCTGGCCGACGACGACGTTGTCGGGGGTCTCGAAGTACACCACCGAGGGAGTGGTGTCCTGCCCGACCATGTTCTTGGCGACGACCGGGCGCCCGGTTTCATCGATGTAGGCGATGCACGAATAGGTGGTGCCGAGGTCGATGCCGAAAGTCGTCATTCTTCCCGCTCTTTCAAGTTTTGTCCGGAGTGTTCCAGTGTGGAGGGAACGGTGGAGGAGGCCGCCTTCTCAGAACCGCGGAACTGGTGAAAACGAGCCCGGACGGGACGGCGGACCCGGCCTGTCTCGCGCTCCAGGAAGCCCGACGCCACGACCTCGGCCACGGTGTTGTCCAGCGCCTCGTCCTCGACCGGCAGCACCGACACCGCGGCGTGCTTTCCCGGTTCGAAGGGGTCTCCGGGACGGGCGGTGAACTCCTCGAAACCGCAGCGGTCCAAGATCAGCAGCACATCGTCGGCAAAGCTGTCCAGCAGCCGGCCGAAGGCCTCATCGGCCGGCCGCGCAGCCTCCCGCCGCAGCGAGTCGTACAGCCTGATCAGGTCACTGACGACCGGCTCCAGGATGGCGCGGTGCAGACCATTGCGCAGCCGCTGGTTCTCCTCATGGAGCCGGTCGATCACCGCCTCCCGGTGCGCTGAGCGGCGGTGGAACTCCGTCACCGTTTTCTCGAGCGCCGCCAGCCGCTCGGCAAGCGTGTCCGGAAAGCTGTCTTTTGCAGGACCGGATTCCGCGGGCTCAGCGATCTGCGTGGTCTGTTCCTCGGTCGTCACAGGTTCGCTCGCCATGGAGGAACTCCTCGATTACGTCGAGTTTCAGCACGGTTATTTCGCTGCTTCCGCACCGCCACCGAAGCACCGATGGGGATGGCATCCTGGAGGCCATGGAGCCCCCCGCCTACGAGCTGCTGACTGCCGATCTGAAGAAATTGCGCGAACGAGGACTGGCGCGCCTGCGGCAAACCTCGTTGCCCGCCCTGGAGACGGCGGCGGCCTTGTGCGGAGACGGCGATCCGGCCTCTGGCAGCATGTACCGGACCGCCACACTTGAGGACATCTTGCGCAAAGCAGTCGCCGACCTGGGCGGAGACCTCTCCGAGGCGGCCGGCTACACCTTCGGACTGGTGTCCGGCACCCGCGACTGGCCCGTCGGAGAACGCCGGAAAAGAGCCGCCGCCATTTATGGGGTCAGCACCGAACGCTTCCGCAAGCACCACGAACAGCTCATCGTGGAGCAAGTTGCAGAATCCATCCTCAAACTCTGCAAAACGAACGAATCGGCACGCTCTGCACCGCCGTCTGCTCCCGCGTTGCCCGACGGCCCTCGAGAACTGCGGCTCGGCGGTCCCGAGCTGCCCGTGACGCTGCACTTCATGCCGGTGGAGATGGTCCGGGGAGTCGATGTGATCGTCTCCTCGGAGAACGTCTACCTGGAGATCTCCAAACTCTTCCGGAGCTCGTTGTCGGCCGCACTGCGCCGGGCCGCCGCCCGCATCAGCGAGACCGGCGAGATCCTCGACGATGTGATCCAGCGGGAGCTGACCCAGTGGATGCGCAAGCACGGCCGGTTCGGCCTGCCGGTGGCGGCGGGCACCGTCGCTCCGACCACCCCAGGGGAGATGGCCCGGGCGGGAGTGCGACGGCTCTACCACGCGGCGGTCGCCGTCCCCCGCATGGGCGGAGACGCATACGACATCACCCCCGAGGCCGTGGCCCGGGCCGTCCGCAACGTCTTTCATCTGGCCGAGCAGGAACGGGAGCGCTTCGATCCACCACTGCGGTCGATCGCCTTCCCGCTTTTCGGCGCCGGCCGGGGCGGGCTCGATCCAGCGGTGAGTTTCGGTTATCTGTGGGCTGCGCTGGAGCGAGAGATCGGCGGCCGCAGCGGGCACTGGGACCTGCACCTGATCACGCGTTCCAGGCGTGACGCCGAGGCGGTGGTGCGGCTGCTCGACCGGAATGGATGAGCCTCGCCTGGCGGTTTCAACGAATCCCATCCGGGCCGTGGCCGGAACCGCCTCGATCCGGCGTCCCGGGACCGCCGCGCCCCGGTGGCGGCGGTCCCGGGAAGGGCGCGGCGATGCGGTCTCCACCGGCCCCCCCATGCCATGCCGCGACCGCTGCCGGCAGTCCCGCACCCGCCGCATCGCTCCACCGTTCGGCTTCAGCCCCATGGTGGTAAGCAAACCTTCCCGACCGGGCGGCCATCGGGTTGCGCACTGGTTGCTTTCCGGGCGTTTCCGGGGTTCCGCCTTCACATGCCGGTCCATCGGGAGCGATGTCGCACACCGCTGCCGGTGTCCGAGTGCGGGTTTCAGGTTACAGGTGATGAGGCAGCGATCATCAGGGCTTTTGAGGGACCTGCTCAAGCTCCGGGAACGGGGCCGGCCGAAGGCTTTTGAACGCCATGACGGCGATGACGGCCTGAAACCATCCGATGACGATTCGGCCCCCTCCTTCGAAACACAGATCCTGGGGAACACACCTTCGACATGAGTGCCCGCAGGCGTGAAAAAGGAGGGCCGATGTCGGGCAGTGGGCGAGGCAAGGAGCCTGGCCGCCATCCTGGCGGCATGATCGAAAAGATCCTGATGATCGCCATCGACAAGCGGGGATGGAGTTCTCCGGCAGGTGCGCCAGGCTTCGTCGACCGGCTCTGATCTTCTGCGCGTCCTGAAACCGTACGACGACCGACCGGCAAGGACTCCTGCGGGTCGCCCGGCCGATCTCGTCCGTCACAGGCTTGAAGGCAGGTCGGCGGAGGGCGCCGCAGGGGAAGAGACCAATCCGGCCGAGTACTGCTTTTGATCGTTCACCCGGTTCGAGACCGGTTCTCCTGATTACGTGCGGTTGAGCCATATCCTGACGGCCGGTACCGGGCGGCGCGAGCCGGACGCGGTCGTCTACGACGCCTTCCCCTGCCCTGATCCCGCCCCTCAAGGAGGCAGCGCCCGTGGCCAAGCTAAACCGTCCCGCCGTGCCGGTCACCACGGTGCTCGATCAGCCGATCGAGATGCGCGACGGCACGATCCTGCGCGCCGATGTGCACCGGCCCGCCGAGGGTGGCCCGTACCGCACGGTGCTGGTGCGCAACCCCTACGGGGAGCCGTTGTTCCGGCGCGTGCCGGTCGTCCCGTACCTGCGGGCGGGGCTTGCGGTGGTGCTGCAGCACTGCCGGGGGCGGGGCAGCAGTGACGGGGAGTTCACCCCGTGGGTGGACGAGGGGCGCGACGGGGTGGACACCGTCGCGTGGATCGCCGCCCAGCCCTGGTCCAACGGCGAGGTGGTGGCCGCGGGCACCTCGTATCTGGCCGGGTGCGCGCTGCAGCTGGCCGCCCAGCGGCCCGCGGCGTTGAAGGCCGTGGTGGCCTCGATGACTCCGCACGATTTCTATGACGGGCTCAAGTACCACGGGGGTGCGTTCGCGCTGGGCTCGGCGTTCCACTGGGGCAGCCTGCAGGGGATGCTCGGGGCGCTGCACGCGATGGCGGGCGGGCAGGACGCCTCCGGCCGGCTCGGGGTGCTGCTGCCGGTGCTGGCCGATCCCGATGCCGCCTTGCGGACGCTGCCGATCCGGGACGTCCCCGGGGTGTCGCAGGCATTCCCCTTCTGGCGGGACTGGGTGGACCACCCCGAGCGGGACGCATACTGGACGGAGCCGGCCGAAACCCTGCGCCATGACCGGATCGAGGTGCCGGTGCTGCACATCGCCGGGTGGTTCGATGTGTTCCTGCGCGGCACCTTGGAGAACTTCCGGCGCATCCCCGGCGGACGGCTGATCGTCGGGCCGTGGACGCACCTGTCCCAAGAGAGCGGGGTCGGGGAGCTCAACTTCGGCTTCGGGGCCTCGGCGCAGGCAGTGATGCTGGAGGCCGAGCAGATCGCCTTTTTGACCGGGCGCACCGACGGGCCGAAGGTCAAGTACTTCACCATGGGCGCCAACACCTGGCGGGAGGCCGCATCGTGGCCGCCGCCCGGGGCCGGGTCCGTCCGCTACTACCTGCACCCCGGCGGGCTGCTGTCGCCGCGGGCGCCGGTGACCGGCGCCGAGCCGTACCGGTTCGTGCACGACCCGGACGACCCGGTGCCCACCTGCGGCGGGCCGCTGCTGCTGCCCGACCGGTCAACGTCGGCCCCCGCGACCAGCGGGCGGTGGAGGAACGCGCGGACGTGGTGCGCTTCACCACGCCGGTACTGGAACGGGACGTGGAGGTCACCGGGCCGATCACAGTGGTGCTGCACGCGGCGACCTCGGCGAGCGGCGGCGGCGACTGGACGGCCAAGCTGGTGGACGTGCACCCCGACGGCCGGGCGATGAGCGTGATCGACGGCATCGTGCGCTCCGGCGGCGGCAAGCTGCGGCACGAGATCGACCTGGCGGCCACCAGCCAGGTCTTCCGGGCCGGGCACCGGATCCGGCTGGAGGTCGCCTCCTCCGACTTCCCGTGTTTCGACCGCAACCCGGCGACCAAGCGGGCCGAGCAGACCGTCTTCTGCGACGCCGAGCGGCCCTCGTGGATCACGCTGCCGGTCATGGGCGGATGATCCCGGTGCCGGGCCGAACGATCCGAGGACGCCGGTCCGGTCCGGGCGAGCCGGTGCCTCGGCCGGGCGTGCTCAGCGCCGGTTGCGCTGCCGGGGGATGGTGGGCCGGGGGTCGGCGGCCAGTTCCCCGGCGCACTGCAGCGGGCGGGGGTCGGCCCAGGTGCCCAGGTCCACATGCCCGTCGATGAAGCCGTGCAGTTCCAAAAAGGCGCTCTGCTCGGCGAGCACGGCCAGCCGGTCGCCGTCCAGGCCGGGTTCCAGGGCGCGGCCCGTCTCTCCGCAGCGGCGGGTGGCGCGCAGCAGCACCGCCAGGTAGCGGATCACCAGGTCCGGTCGTTCCTCCAGCAGGTCGGCGTGCACGGTGATGAGGATCGGAGTGCCGTCACCGGCGCGCACGAACGGGTCGGGGTGGTCGCCGAGCGCGGCGACCTCGACCGCGCCCAGGGCGTCCCGCACCGCCTCGCCGGCCTGCCCCCGCACCCAGATGGCGTCGACGGTGCCGGTGGCCAGGGCGGCGGCGACGGAGCGGTGGTCATCGGCGGTCAGGCCGGTCGCGGTGATCTCCTCGCTGCAGTCGGGGATCGTCAGCACGCGCACGTCCGCCAGGCCCAGCCCGGCCGTGTGCAGGGCGCGTTCGAAGCCGCGCAGCGCCGCCGCGGCCGGCACGTCCACCCGCCGGCCCGGGGAGCAGGGCACGCCGACGGTGCGTCCGGCCAGGTCCGCCGGGGCGGTGATGCCCGAGTCCGGACGGGCCAGCACCGCCTGGTACTGCCGTCCCCACGCCAGGGCCACCAGGCGGGTGGGGGCGCCCCGGGCGCGGGCCCACAGGGCGGAGACGTTGCCGCCTTCGCGGATCAGGCCCGCCAGCCCGTGCTCGAAGTGGTGGGTGAGCAGCCGGCGGCCGGCGGTGTCCTGCAGGCGGCGCAGCGGGGGCTCACCGTGACCGAACTCGGCCTCCAGCAGGCCCGCCCGCGCGGCCAGCGCCGTCGCGGTGGGCATCGGACAGCAGGTGTACCAGAGCCCGTCGATCATGGTGCACCCCTCCGCACGCCGATCGCGGCATCCCATGGCCCGCTCCCGCTAGTGGGGACCGGCCTGCGGGACGAACACCATCAGCACTAAATCCACCCTGAAAAGTAGGTTATTGCCGGAGGCTCGGCTCGTCCATCCAGGGTTACCGTACGGTACGCCGAGCTCCCCGACGAGTGATTCACCTATCAGGGCGAGGTCACCTCACGCAAAACGGCCGGCACCGCTTCGATGAACGGCGCGCCGTCCACCGGACCACGGCACCGGCCTTCGGAGGGCCTTTGCGCGACAGGGCTCACCCGGCCAGCGCCGCCGTGCCCGCGGCGATCAGCACGGTGTCGTCCTGGGGAGTGTGGATGCGGCTGCACAGCACNTTGCGGTAGTGCCGCTCGATGGGGTTGCGCCGCGACAGGCCCGGGTTGCCGATCAGCCCGATGCCCAGCTCGACGGCCTGCACGGCGTTGCCGGTCACCAGGTGCTTGACCAGCCCGACATCGGGAGCGCCGCCCGCGTCGGCCTGCCGCGCGGCGCTTTGCAGCAGCGTGTCGTTGGCCAGCAGCAGCGCCTCGATCCGGCCGACGGCGGTCTGGAAACGCGGCAGCGTGGCCAGCGGCCGGCCCAGATTGGCCGGGGTGCGCTCGTTGAGGTAACCCACCAGCCAGTCGCGCGCCGCGCGGGCCACCCCGTCGTAGATCGCGCTGATCAGCAGGGTGTTCCAGGCGGTGACCCGGGCGTCGGGCCGCGCCCGGGCCGCCGGCTGCACGTCCACCGCGTACTCGGCGGGGATGCGCACCCCCTCGAAGATCACATCGTCGCTGCGGGTGGCCCGCATGCCCAAATGGTCCCAGGTCGGCTCGATCCGGTAGCCGGGGACGCCGGCGGGCACCAGGAACGCCCCGACCAGCGGCTCGGGGTCGTCGGTGCGGGCCCACACCAGCATCCAGCGCAGGCCCGGGGCGCCGGTGGAGTAGATCTTGTGGCCGCGCAGCACCCAGCCGTCGTCGGTGCGCTCGGCGACCGTGGCCGGCAGCCCGCCCCGGGCGGGGGTGCCCAGCTCCGGCTCCACCCGCAGCGCGTTGATCAGCGCCACTCCCGCCAGCGAGCTGCGCTGCACCCTGCGGCGCACCTCCTTGGGCCAGGGGTTGTCCGGCCGGCCCAGCCCGGCGTGCGCGATCAGGTGCATGGCCAGCACCAGCGCCACCGACGGGTCGGCGGCGCCGACCGCCCTGATCACCTCGACCGTCTCGGCCAGCGTGGCGCCGCCCCCGCCCAGCTCGGCCGGGACGGTCAAATTGAGCACCCCGACGCGGTGCAGCTCGGTGAACGCCTCGTGCGGAAAGGACGCGTCGCGATCGTGCTCGGCGGCCCGCGCGGCGATCGCGGCCACCACGTCGGCGAAGTCCGCCCGCTCGGTGACGGGCCGGGCGGCGGTTTCGATGTCAGCGGTCACGGGGTGTCCTCCTGTGATCTCAAAGGGCGCAGCGGCGGCGGGGACGGGTGACGCAGCGGCGGCAGCGGGCCGGTGTGGCGTTCGACCTGGACCAGCGCGTGCTGGCCGGTGCATCCCTGCGCCAGGCGTGAGGTGGGGCGGTCGGCGGTGAGCACGTTGGGGTTGCCGTGGACGCACAGCACGCCGCCTGGCCGGTCCGGGTCGTCCACCGGGTCGAACCAGGCGCCGGTGGCCAGCTGGACCACGCCCGGCATGACCTCCTCGCTGAGGCGGGCCCCGGCCAGGCAGGCGCCGCGGTCGTTGAAGACCCGCACGATGTCGCCGTCGGCGATGCCGCGCTCGCGGGCGTCGTCGGGATGGATGCGCAGCGGCTCCCGTCCGGCGATCTTGGCGGCCCGGCTGACGGCGCCGATGTCGCCTTGGCCGTGCAGGCGGGTGCCGGGCTGGTTGGCGATCAGGTACAGCGGGTGCCGGCGGTCCGGCCGTTCCGCCGGGGGCAGCCAGGCCGGGTGGCCGGGGCAGTCCGGGTAGCCGAAACCGGCGATCACCGAGGAGAAGATCTCGATCCGGCCGCTGGGCGTGGGCAGCGGGTGCCTTTCGGGGTCGGCGCGGAAGTCCGCCAGCAGCGTGACATGCTCCGGGCCGGGCGGCAGCCGGTACTGCCCGGCCGCCCAGAACTCCTCGAAAGCGGGCACGTCGTGGCCCTGGGCGCGCAGCTCCTCCCGCCAGGTCCGGTAAAGGTGCTCCAGCCACTGGCGGGGGGTGCGGCCCTCGGTGAACGCCTCGGCCACGCCGAGCCGGCCGGCCAGCGCCGCGAAGATCGCATAGTCGTCGCGGGCCTGCTCATGCGGCGGCAGGACCCGATGCATGGCGATCAGGTGGGTGTCGCGGCGCCCGCCGCCGATGTCCTCCCGCTCCAGCGGGGTGGTGACCGGCAGGACGATGTCGGCGTGCCGGGCGGTCGCCGTCCAGTACGGCTCGTGGACCACGATCGTGTCCGGGCGGCCGAAGGCACGGCGCAGCCTGGCCAGGTCCTGGTGGTGGTGGAAGGGGTTGCCGCCGGCCCAGTACACCAGGCGGATGTCGGGGTAGGTCAGGCGGCGGCCGTTGTAGTCGTAGGCGCGGCCGGGGTGCAGCAGCATGTCGGCGATGCGGGCGACCGGGATGAACGTGGCGACCGGGTTGCGCCCCTGCGGCAGCGTGGGCAGGCGCAGCAGCGGGCCGGGGTCGCCGACGTCCCCGATGGAGCCGTAGCCGTGGCCGAAGCCGCCGCCGGGCAGGCCGATCTGGCCGAGCATCGCCGCCAGCGCCAGGGCCGCCCACACCGGCTGCTCGCCGTGCTCGGTGCGCTGCAGCGACCAGGTGACGGTGATCAGCGTGCGGCCCTCGGTCATCCGCCGGGCCAGGGCGCGGATGTCGGTGGCGGGGATGCCGCAGATGCCGGCGGCCCAGCGGGCGTCCTTGGGAGTGCCGTCCCCCTCCCCCAGCAGATAGCGTTCGAAGACCTCGAAACCGGTGCAGTAGCGGTCCAGGAACGCCCGGTCGTGGCGGTCTTCGACCAGCAGGGTGTGCGCCAGGCCCAGCATGAGCGCCACGTCGGTGCCCGGGCGGATCGGCCACCAGCGTCCCCAGAACCGCGGCGGGGCGTCGTCGCGCAGCGGGCTGATGGAGACCACCTCCAGGCCGCTTTCGCCGAAGTTCCGCAGGGCGGCCGCCATGGCGTGGCGGGTCACTCCCCCGGGCGTGACCGACACGTTCTTGCCGGGCAGCCCGCCGAAGGCCACCAGCAGGTCGGTGTGCTCGGCGATCGTCGGCCAGGTGGAGGCGCGGCGCAGCACCGCGTCGGCGTCCCCCACCACGTGCGGCAGCAGGACGAGGGAGGCGCCGAGGCTGTAGGAGTTGCGGGAGGAGGTGTAGCCGCCGATCGTGTTCAGGAACCGGTGCAGCTGGCTTTGGGCGTGGTGGAAGCGGCCCGCGCCGGCCCAGCCGTAGGAGCCGCCGAAGATCGCCTCGTTGCCGTGCTCGCGCCGCACCCGGTCCAGCTCCCCGGCCACCAGGTCCAGCGCGTGGTCCCAGTCGAGCTCGATGAACTCTTCGCGTCCGCGCCGGCGCGCGGGGCCGGGGCCGTCTTCCAGCCAGCCCCGGCGCACCGCGGGCGCGCGGACCCGGGTGGGGTGGTGCACGCCGTCGGGGACGTTGCCCAGCAGCGGCGAGGGGGCGGGGTCTTCGGGGTGCGGCCGCACCTCCAGCGCGCCGGCGGCGGTCCGCCGGGCCAGGTAGGCGCCCCAGTGGGAGGTCGTGGGCGACCAGGTCACGGCCGTTCCTCGCCGAGGATGCGGTAGGCGGTGGCGAAGATCTCCCCCATCCGCCAGCTTTCGTTGCGGTGGGTGCGGCGGGCCCTGCCCCAGCCGGAGTCGCGCCGGTACTGCTCGGGCCAGTCGGTGGCGAGGATCCGCGCCTCGTCCACCGGGACGGGCCCGTGGCAGTCGGGGTCGACGTACAGGGCGTCCGCCGGGCAGTACAGCTCGCACATGAAGCAGGTCTGGCAGTCGCTCTGCCGGGCGATGACCGGGACGCCGCCGGGCACGGCGTCGAACACGTCCATCGGGCAGACCTGCACGCACTTGTCGCACTGGATGCAGCGCGAAGCGATCACCAGCTCGATCATGCGATCTCCTCCCGCGTCCGCGGGTGGTCCACCCACACCCGGTCCAGGCCGCCGACGGTGATGCGGCGGGTCTGGGCGGGGTCGGTGCGGGGGTGGTCGGTGCGCCAGTGCATGCCGCGCGATTCGGTGCGGTGCAGCGCGGCGGCCTTCACCCAGCGGCCCATGGCGACCAGCGCGGCGGTCTCCCGGGCGCGCAGCGCCTGCCGGCCGGAGCCGGTGAGGTGGTCGCTGATCTGCCGCCAGGCGTCCTCCAGCAGGTCCGCCGAGCGCAGCAGGCCCTGCCGGGTGCGGAACATGTTCTTGTCGTAGGCGTTCAGCTCCTCGCGCACCATGGCGGTCACGGCCTCTGCGTCGCAGGGGGCGGCGTGGCGGGCCGGGCGGATCCCGGCCTGCCCGGCGGGGCGGACCGGGCCGGTGCGGGCGCGCACCGTGCGGGCGTGCCGGACGGCGGCGCGGCCCGCCCAGGTGCCCGAGGAGACCGCCCAGGCGGAGTTGGGGGATCCACCGCCGGAGACGGCGCCGACGATGTTCTCCCGGCTGGCCACATCCCCGGCGGCGAACAGCCCCGGCACGTGCGTCTGGCAGTCCTCATCGGCCAGCGCCAGGCCGCCGACGCCGCGGATGGTGCCCTCCCCCAGCAGCGTCACCGGGAACAGGTCGGTGTAGGGGTCGATGCCGCGGCGGGCAAAGGGCAGCAGGAAGTTGGGCTGCACCACGTTGATCTTGCGGCGGACCCAGTGGGGGGCCTTGTCGAGGCGGGCGTAGACCGGGCCGCGCAGCATCGCCCGGCCCAGGATGCGGATGCGGTCGGCGCCCGCGGGCAGCTCGATCTCCCGGCCGTCGGCGTCGAAGTAGGTGCCGAACAGGTACGACATCGAGCGGGCCATGGTCGAGTAGGCCGGGGCGAGCGTGTAGTAGTTGGAGAACTCCATGCCCGACAGCACCGCGCCGGCCTCGGCCGCCATCAGGTGCCCGTCGCCGGTGTTGCCGCGCGAGCCCAGCAGGTGGGAGCGGAAGGCGGTGCCGCCGGTGGCCAGCACCACCGCCCCGGCGCGCACCGTCCAGCGTCCGCCGGCCTGGCGGCGGACCCCGGCGGCGCCGGCGACCGACCCATCGGAGTGCAGCAGCAGCTCCAGCGCCGGGTGGTGGTCGAGGATGCGCACGCCCGCCCGGTGCACCAGGCCGCGCATGGCGCGCAGGTACTCAGGGCCCCGCACGTTCTGGGTGCGGTCCACGGCGCCGTCCGCGGTGGGGAACGGGTAGTGGCGGTCCAGCAGCGGCAGCCGTTCCCAGGTGGTGCGCAGCACCCGCAGCGCCCACTGCGGGTCGGCCAGCCCGGCCGCGTCGGCGTGGCGTTCGGCCACCGCGCGGTGGTGCCGCTCCGGCGGGACGAACCAGTGGGTGACGCCGGCGGTGGCGGTGACGCCGCTGGTGCCGCAGTAGCCCTTGTCCACGAGCACGACCCGCCCGCCGGCCTGGGCGGCGGCGAGCGCCGCCCAGGTGGCCGCCAGGCCGCCGCCGATGACCAGCACGTCGGCGGTCAGCTCCAGGTCCTGGCCGGTCATAGCTTGACGGCGTGGTCGGCGATGTTGATCTTGCCGGTGAGGATGCCGCGTTCGGTCAGCCAGTCGGCGCCGTACTGCAGCTGGCGGATCCCCTCATCGTCGATGAAGGACAGCTTCTCCTTGACCGCGTGGGAGACGATCTTGTCGATCACGGCCGGGGGGTATTTGGAGACGGCGTTGCCCAGCTCGATGGCCTTGCGGTAGTTGGCGTTCTGCCACTCGGTGTCGGCCTGGTAGGCCTTGATGACCTTGCGGATGAGGTCGGGGTGCTTTTCGGCGTACTCGCGCCGCACCAGGTAGGTGCGGAAGTCGATCTGGCGGTCCAGCTCCTCGCCCTCGATGAAGATGGGCTTGGCGCCGTAGTTGACCTCGGCGATCTCCCGGAAGCCCTGCCAGATCGACCAGGCGTCGATCTTGCCGGAGGCGAACGCGGCGGAGGCCTCCGGCGGGTTCATGTAGAGCACTTTGACCTGCTCGCGCGGCACCTTGTATTTCTCCAGCGCCGCGACCAGCAGGAACTCCCCCAGTCCGGCCTTGTTGACGGCGACCGTGCGGCCGGCCAGGTCGGCGACCTTCTCGATGCCGGAGCCGGGGCGGGCCAGGATCGCCGTGGTGCGGGGCTCGGAGACCGCCCAGGCCACGTACACCAGGTCGGCGCCGGACAGGATGGCCTGGTCGGCGGGGGTGCTGCTGCCGCCGAAGCTGAAGTCGGCGGTGCCGGTGGCCACGGCCTGCAGGGTGGGGGCGTGGTTGGGGAACGGGCCGATCCACTCCACCGTGACGCCCTGGGCCTTGAGGGTGCGGTCCAGCTCGCCGCGGATCTTGGGCACGGAGATGGGGCCGTGGGTCAGGCGGACCTTGGTGGGCGAGCCGGCGGAGGACGAGGAGCAGCCGGTCAGCGCGGCCAGCGCGCCCAGGCCGCCGGCGGCCAGCAGGGAGCGGCGGGTGATCCGTCCGTGGGTCGTCATGAGGTGTTCCTTGCGTTCGAGGGGCCGCGAAGGTGGTGCAGGGTCAGACGGTGAGGCGGGCGTATGAGGGGTGCCAGCTCAGCAGCCGGCGTTCCAGGAGCCGGGCGAGCAGGTCGCAGGCGATGCCGATGCCCGCATACAGCACCACCACCAGCACGATCACGTCCACTTGGAGGAATTCGCGGGCGTTGGTGGCCAGGAAGCCGATGCCGGCCATCGCGCCGACGGTCTCGGCGATCACCAGGGCCAGCCAGGCGTAGGTCAGCGACATGCGCAGCCCGCCGAGGATGGACGGCAGCGCCCCGGGCAGGATCAGCGTGCGGATGCGCGCGGCGCGGCTCAGGCCGACGGTCTGGCCCATCTCCAGGAGTTTGGTGTCGATCTGGCGGATGCCCAGCACGGTGTTCAGGTAGAGGGGGAAGGCGCTGCCCTTGGCGATCAGGAAGATCTTTCCGGCCTCCCCCACCCCGAACCAGACGATCACCAGCGGCAGGATCGCCAGGAACGGGATGGCGCGGATCATCTGGACGCTGCGGTCGATGAACGCCTCGGCGATGCGGGACAGCCCCACGGCCACGCCCAGGGTCAGCCCGATGGCGGCGCCGATGACGAAGCCCAGCGCGGCCCGGCGCAGACTGGCCAGCAGGTGCTGGGGCAGCTCGCCGCTGGCGGTCAGGTGGACGGCGGTGGCCACCACGCTGCTGGGGGCCGGCAGCACCTGGGCCGACAGCAGCCCGGCCCGGGCGGCGGCCTCCCATAGGAGGATCAGGGCGAACGGGGTGGCCCAGGAGACCGTCCGGTAGGGGAAGCGGAATCTGCGGGGCGGTGCGGTGTCGGTGGTGATCGCCGGGGCCGGCCGGGCGGGGGCCGACGCGGCGGAGGTGGCGGGCGAGGTCATGATCCCTCCAGGTCGTGCACGTGGGAACCGAGGTCCAGCCGTCCCTGGAGCACCCCGGCCTCGACCCAGGTGTCGAAGGTCTGTTGGAGCTGGTCGGCGAGCCGGTCGTCCACGGCGACCCGCCGGTAGGCCGCCTCTTCCGGCTGGACCTGGGCGGCGATCTCCGTGCTCTGCTTGGTGAAGTCGGCGTACCAGGCGATGAAGTCGTCCGGTTTCCGTTCCGCCCAGGCAAAGCCCTGGTGGACGCGGTTGTTGAAGTCCACGATCGCCTCGCGTTTGCCGGCGTCGGCCAGCGCCCGTTCGGTCGCGCTCATCACATACAGGCCGGAGGTCAGTCCCCGGCCGGTGGTCAGCACCCGGGCGCCGAGCCGGCCGCGGGCCCGGGCCGCGTACACCCCCCAGGTGCCCCAGGCGTCGAGCTTGCCGGTGGAGAAGGCGCCGTAGGCCTCGGCGGGGGTCAGGAAGTTCAGCTCGGCGTCCGAGGCGCTCAGCCCGGCCCGGCGCAGCGCGCCGAGCACCAGGTAGTGGGCGATGCTGCCGCGGGTGGAGGGGGAGATCCGCTTGCCCGCCAGGTCGGCGAAGGTGCGGATGGGGCTGTCTTTGGGGACCAGGATGTAGCTTCCCGCGCCGCTGTTGCTCCAGGCCGCCACGACCTTGATCTTCGATCCGGCGGCGATCGCCGCGACCGTGGGCGAGTCGGCGGCTCCCCCGATGTCCACCGCGTTCGCGCGCAGCGCCTCGTGCAGGTCGGCGGCGGCCGCGAAGCGGAACCATTCGATCTTGTAGGGCAGGTTCTTCAGCAGCCCCGCCGCCTCCAGCCTCGAACGCGTCATGCCGGTCTGGTCGCCGACCCGCAGCACCACGTCGCCGGAGGAGCCGGCCGCACCGGACGCGCCGCAGCCGGCGGTGACGGCCGCCAGTGCGAGCGCGCCCAGCGCGGCGGCGCCCTGCCGCAGCGCGGACCGGCGGGAAAGCGGTCGGCTGAGCATCGGCATCCCTCCGCCGGTCACGCGGGCCGGCCGCCGGCCTGCGCGGGCACCTGGCGGCGCGCCAGCTCGGCGCGCACCAGCGGCAGCAGGTGCTTGCCGTAGTCGACGGCGTCCTCCAGCGGCTCATAGCCGCGGATGAGGATGGTGGTGACGCCGATGTCGATGTAGTCCAGCAGCGCCTGGGCCACGGTCTCGGGGCTGCCGACCAGCGCCGTGGAGTTGCCCGCCGCTCCGGTGGCCTTGGCGGTGGGCGTCCACAGTGCGCGGTCGTGTTTTTCGCCCTTTTCGGCGGCGGCCAGCAGCCGCTGGGAGCCGACGCCCCGTTCGTTCGGCGGGAAGTACAGCTGGGTGCCGTTGGTGGATTTGATGGTGTCCAGGATGCGGTGCGCCCGTTCCCAGGCCTCTTCGTCGGTGCGGCCGAGGATGGGACGGAAGGACACCGAGATGCCGATCTGGTCGGGGTCGCGGCCGTGGGCGGCGGCCTGGGCCTTGACCGAGGCGATCTGCTCGGCGGTCTCGGCCAGCGGCTCGCCCCACAGGGCGTAGGTGTCGGCGTGCTTGCCGCCCACCCGGTAGGCGTCCTGGGAGGAGCCGCCGAAGTAGATCGGCAGCCGTCCGTTCACCGGCTTGACCTCCGAGTAGGCGCCTTCGAAGCGGTAGAACTCGCCCTCGTGGTCGATCGGCTCCTCGGCGGCCCAGATGCGCTTGAGGATGTCGAGGTATTCGTCGGTGCGGCGGTAGCGGTCGCTTTTGTCCAGGTAGTCGCCGTCGCGGCGCTGTTCGGTCGCGCTGGCCCCGGTGATGATGTGCACCGCCAGCCGGCCGCCGATGAACTGGTCGAGCGTGGCGAACTTGCGCGCCGCCAGGGTGGGGGCGACGAAGCCGGGACGGTGGGCCAGCAGGATGCCCAGTCGTTCGGTGTGGGCCGCCGCGTGGGCCGCCACCGCGAAGCCGTCGGCGTCCCAGGAGTGGTAGCCGATCAGCACCCGGTCGAACCCGGCCTCTTCGTGGGCCTGGGCGAAGCGGCGCGTGTAGTCGGGGTCGACGGCCGGGCCGGTGCGGGGCCGGATCTCGGAGGTGTCGGCGGTCCGGATCATGCCGATGAACTCGACGGTCATCTGCCCTCCCTGGGCATTCCACATTGCAGGACCTGTGTCCCGCACTGTAATAATCCCTATAAGATTGGTCAAGATAGTCGAGAATGTGAGGGTTGAGACATGACCGACCGAGCACCCCAGGCCGACCGGACCGCCGCGGGCAACGCCGCCTGGCACCGCAAGCTGGAGCACATCCGCGCCGGCGAGCTGACCTCCGACACCGCGCAGACCTCGGGGATGCGGCGGTTCGAGGCGATCTCCGGCAAGACCGTCGGATCGCGGCGGCTGTGGATGGGACGCACCCATGTCGCCCCCGTCACCAGCTCCGGCGACCACCACCACGGCGAGGCCGAGACGGCGATCTACGTCGTCTCCGGCCACCCGGTGTTCGTGTTCGCCGAGGGCGAGGAGGAGGTGCGGATCGAGACCTCGCCCGGCGACTACATCTTCGTGCCGCCGTACGTGCCGCACCGGGAGGAGAATCCTTCTCCGGACGAGGAGGCGGTCGTCGTGATCGCCCGCAGCACGCAGGAGGGCATCGTGGTCAATTTGCCGAGCCTGTGGGCGCCCGTGGAGGTGCCGCCGCAGGCGCAGCAGGAGTGCGGCGACACCGGAAGATCATCCTCATGACGGACGCCGCTGGTCACGGCGAGCGGGCCGCGCTCCCCCGGCAGGGCACCCAGGCGGTCGACCGGGCGATCGCCGTGCTGCGCTCCTTTGAGAGCGCGGCCCAGCTCACCGTCACCGAGATCGCCCACCGGCTGGGCCTGACCGTCAGCACCGCGCACCGCATCGTCCGCGCCCTGCACGCGGCGGGCATGCTGGGCCAGGACCCGGTCACCGAGCGGTACTTCCTCGGGCCGTCGGTGGCGATCCTCGGCCGGCTCGCGCTGGAGCGCATGGGCAGCACGCTGATGCATCCGGAGCTGATCGCGCTGCGCGACAAGACCGGCGAGGCCGTCAGTTTGGGCGTGCGCGTCGGCGACGAGGTGGCGGTGCTGCTGCACGAGCAGTCCCCGCACCCGCTGCGCTACGACCAAGAGCCCGGGGCGCGCAACCCCATCCACGTGTGCGCGATGGGCAAGACGCTGCTGGCCTTCGGGGATCAGCGGGTCGCCATGAGCGAGCCGTTCCGGCGTTTCACGCCCACGACCATCACCACGCGCGCCGAGCTGGAGGCGGAGCTGGCGCGGATCCGGCGGCGCGGTTATGCCACGAACAACGAAGAGCGCATCGTCGGCGTGCGCGCCGTCGCCGCCCCGGTCCGCGACCACGCCGACCGCACGATCGCGGCCGTCGCGCTGCAGGGGCCGGCCGTGCGGTTCGGCGACGACCGGCTGCCGGAGCTGGCGGCGGCCGTGCGCGCCACCGCCGACCGGCTCACCGCGCTGCACCGCTCTCCCTGAAAGACGGTTCCCCGTCAAGCGGCCCGGCCGCGCGGCGTCGAGGGGGCCGCGCCGCGCGGCCGGACGAAACGGCTCTGGTGAACCTTCTCCATATTACCTATATTGAAGGTAGGTTTTATCTGCAATGGGAGGCGGGTATGTCCTTGCCCGACGTCCTGGTGATCGGTGCCCCCAAGGCCGGTACGACCGCCCTGCACAGCGGATTGGCCCGTCATCCCCAGCTGTTCATGTCCCCGGTCAAGGAGCCGAAGTTCTTCCTGACCGACGGGCCGCCGCCCAGTCGGGGCGGCCCCGGCGACGCGCAGACCTACCGGGAGCACATCTGGCGGCGCTCCGACTACGAGGCGCTCTTCGACGCCGCCCCCGCCGGTGCGCTGCGGGGTGAGAGCACCCCCTTTTACCTGCACGACCTGGACGCCCAGGTGCGGATCCGGCGGCTGATCCCCGACGTGCGGATGATCGCGGTGCTGCGGGACCCGGTGGAACGCGCCCACTCCAACTGGGCGCACCTGTGGGCGGCGGGACTGGAGCCGATCAGCGACGTGGTGGAGGCGTGCGCCGCCCAGGAGCGGCGGGTGCAGGCCGGCTGGGCGGCCTTTTGGCGCTATATCGACCTGGGCAGGTACGGCGAGCAACTGCAGCACCTGTTCAAGCTGTTTCCGCGCGAGCAGGTGCTCTTGCTGCGCTATGAGGAGCTGCGCGACGAGCCCGCCGCCACGCTGGACCGGATCTGCGCCTTCCTCGGCGTGCAGACGGGACTGCTGGATGCGCTCCCCAAGGAGAACGTGACCCGGCACGTGGCCGACTCCCCCGCCAACCGGGCGTTGCAGGCGCTGCTGCGCGGCGGGGCGCGGATCGGCGCCCACATGCCGCAGGCCGTCCGCAAGACGGCGCGCCGGCCCTTTTTGTCCCTGCTCCAGCGGGACCCGCGCACCCGCCGGCCGCCCACCCCGCAGCAGCGCGCGCAGTTGCTGCCCTACTTCGAAGACGACATCGCGCTCGTGTCGGAGATCACCGGCTGGGACTGCTCGGACTGGCTCAAGGTCTGAGGAGCCCGGCGCACCGCCCCGGCGCGGCCGGCGGAGTCAGTCCGGGTGCAGCTCGGTGCGCAGCTCGTGCGCGCCGTCGGCGCGGGTGACCTCGTAGTAGAGCCGCCAGCCCTGCCCGGGAATCCGCAGCACGTCCAGGTAGCGCAGGCCGCCCCCGGGGTGGGGGGAGGCCCCCACCGGCTCGTCGAACTGCGGCAGCAGCATCGAATACCCCTGCCCCGCGGCCAGGCCGGTGCGCTCTTCGTAGTTCTCGGCGGCGCTGGCCCGCCCGTCGTAGAAGGCGATGGTGCGCCCCCGGTGCTGCAGCACCGCCGAGACGCGGGCGCCGCGGGCGTCCCAGTGGCCGGGGCGGCCGGTCAGCACCGTGCCGTGCCAGACCCACTCCAGTCCGTTGGCGCTGGTGGCGTAGTCGGTGACCATCTGGTCGGCCTCGTCGGGGTCGGCCAGCGGGTGGCAGGAGGCCCACAGGTGCCACTTGCCCCCGTCGTGGCGGATCACCGGGTCCTTCACGCCGACCAGCCGGCTGCCGGGCAGCACCACGCGGCTGGCGACCGGGTCGAAGCGCGCCGGGTCGGCGGCCTCCAGCACCTCCACCCGCCAGTGCTTGGTGCCGGTGGTGGCGCAGCTCAGATACAGCCGGAAGGTCCCGTCCTCGGTGGTCACCAGGGCGGGGCGCTCCAGCGACTCGGCGTCCATCGGCTCCTTGCCGATGACCGTCAGCGTCTCAAAGCGCTCGCCGTCGTCGGAGCGGGCCACCACCACCGCATACCCGCGGCCCTCGCCGACCGGGCGGCGCAGCCGGTAGGCCAGGTAGATCACGCCGTCCACCAGGCAGGCGCTGGGCGCCCCCGCCCAGTGGCCCGGCGCGTCCCGCGGCGGAGCGATCACCAGGCGGGAGTTCTCCGGCCTGGGCGGGGGAAACGGCAGACCAAAATCTCTATCAAACACGTCGGAATACTATAGAGATTGGCCCGGCGGTGCGCAGCGCGCCACGCGGCGTCCCTTCAGCGTCCCGGGATCGGCAGCCCGAGATTGCCGCGCAACGTGGCCGACTCGTACTCGCGGCGGAACAGGCCCCGGCGCTGCAGCTCGGGGATCAGGTGCTCGACGGTCAGCTCCAGGCCGTCGGGGAAGAAGTCGGCGTTGAGGTTGAAACCGTCGGCGGCCCCGGCCGAGAACCACTCCTCGATGGTGTCGGCGACCTGCTCGGGCGTGCCGACCACGCTGCGGTGCCCGGAGGGGTTGCGCTTGAGCAACTGGCGGACGGTCAGCCGCTCACGGCGGGCCAGCTCCAAGACGGCGGCGCGGAACCCCTGGCTGCCGCCGAAGGAGGAGACCGCCTCCACCTTCTCCCAGGGCAGTTCGGCGTCCAGCTTCAAATCCGCCGGGTCGAGCCCGATCGTGGCGGCCAGACCGACCAGCTCCTCTTCCTCCCCGGCCAGCTCATCCAGCCAGTCCTTGCGCTCGCGCGCCTCTTTCTCGGTGCTGCCGAGCACCGGGAACAGGCCGGGCAGGATCAAGATCTCCTCCGGACGCCGGCCGTGCCGGGCCGCCAGCGACCGCACCCGGCCGGCGAAGTCCTTGGCCGCCTCCAGGGTGTGGTTGACGGTGAAGACCGCATCGGCGTGCCGGGCGGCCAGCGCCACCCCCTGCGGGGAGCCGCCCGCCTGCAAGATCACCGGCCGGCCCTGCGGGGAGCGGGGCACGTTGAGCACCCCCTCCACCGTCACATGCCGGCCCCGGTAGGAGACCGGGTGGATCTTGGAGGTGTCGGCGAAACGCCCGGTGCGCTGGTCGGCGACCAGGGCGTCCTCCTCCCAGCCCTCCCACAGCGCCTTGACCGCCTCGACCGTCTCCTCGGCCCGCTCGTAGCGGACATCGTGGTCGGGCAGCGCCTCCAGGCCGAACAGCGCGGCGGTGGAGGCGGCGCGGGAGGCCACCACGTTCCAGGCGGCGCGCCCACCGGAGATGTGGTCCAACGAGGCGACGCGGCGGGCGATGTTGACCGGGTGGTTGAAGGTGGTCGAGATGGTGGCCACCAGCCCCACGTGCTCGGTGACGCGGGCGATGGCGGTCAGCGGGACGATCGGGTCCAGCGACTGCCAGGGCCGCGACACCCGCGGCGCGCCGTAGTCGTAGCCGTCGGAGAGGAAGACCGCATCCAGCTTGCCCCGCTCGGCGAGCCGGCCGATCGTCTCGAAGTACTCGGGCTTGAGGAAGCCCAGCGGGTCGGGCTGGACCCGCCAGGAGGCGGGGTGCCGCCCGCTGCTGTTGACGTTGATGTTCAGGTGCAGTTGCCTGGGGCTCATGGGATGTCACTCCCGTTCGGTTCCGGCAGATCGACAAGATCGGTGAGGCGCCGCAGCGGGGCGCCCAGACTCCATGGATCGGCCACCAGTCCTTCGGCCAGCCACTTGCCGAGCGAGTGGGGCTTCCAGCGGACGGCGTCGTGCAGCGTGTGCGTGCGGGCGTCCCGCCAGTAGCGGTCCAGGCCGAGCCCGGCGCGGGTGGAGCCGGCCCCGCCCACGTCGAACAGCCCCTGCGCAACCTGCAGCGCCGCCCGAGTGGAGACGATCTTGGCTTGCATCACCGCGTAGAAGGCGGCCGGCACCTTCGGCAGGGGCGAGGTGTCCGTCAGGCCGGTCAGCTCGACCGCCGCCGCCTCCACCATGCGCCGCGCCGTGGTCGCGGCCAGGTGCAGCTCGCCCAGCTCGGCCATGCCGAGCGCGTCCTCGGTGAAGCGGGCGGCCCCGCTGCCGCGCGCCCCGTGAACGCGGCGGGCCAAGGCGACCGCCTCCCCCGCCGCGCCCTCGGCGATGCCGGCGTCGATCGCGGCGTGCATGAGCTGGGCGTGCGCGGAGATCCGGTAGGCCAGGCGGGGGTCGTCCGGCCAGGGCAGCACGTCGAGGTCGGCGACGCGCACGTCCTGGAAGACCGCCGAGCCGGAGGCGGTGGTGCGCTGTCCAAAGCCGTCCCAGTCGTCGTTGATGGTCACGCCCTCGGCGTCGCGCGGCACCAGCACGGTGACCTGCTCCCCGGCCGGGGTGCGGGCCAGCACCGCCACCACATCGGCCAGCAGCGCGCCGGTGGCATAGACCTTGCGGCCGCTCAGCGACCAGCCGTCGGCGGTGCGGGTGAGGGTGGTGGCGGCCTCGCCGGGCCGGCGGTCGCCGGGCTCGGCGGCGGCGTTGCCGTAAAAACCGCCGCGGACCAGCAGGGGCAGGTGCCGCCTCCGCTGCTCCTCGGTGCCGGTCAGCACCACGCGATCGACGGTGTTGAAGTGGTTTTGCGGGATCTGGCCGAGGCTGCCGTCCACCGCCGCCAACCGCATGATCGCCTCGGCGACCGCGTCCGGGCCCAGGCCCAACCCGCCGTACTCGCGGGGGACGGTCAGCGCCCAGAACCCGATCCGGCCCAGTTCGGCCAGGTGTTCGGTGGCGTAGCGGCGCCGCCGGTCGCGGTCGTGCGCGCCTTCGGCGATGGCGTCCAGGACGGGCCCCAGCCGCTCCCAGAACGCGTCGGCTCGGTCACTCATACAACGGCTGGGCCTTCTGTGCGGTGTTGTAGCGGGGGTCGTAGGAGAGGGTGACGTCCACCTTCCGCTTGATGGCGTTGCCGGCGAAGAGCACGTCGGCGACCTTCTGCTCCCGCTTGATCAGCTCCTCGTCCAGCAGCCGGTAGCGGGCGGCGCGGGTGCCGGCCTCGAACTCGGCGCGCCGATCCGACAGCTTCAGCACGTCCTTGAGGGTCTGCTTGACGGTGGGCAGGTTGGCCTGGTGCCAGTCCCAGTAGCCCGCCAGCCGGGTGAAGAAGTCGCGCAGGTTGCGGTCCTTGACCGGGTCGGCGAGCACGTCGGCGCGGGCGGTCCACACGTGCAGCCCCGGCACGCCGGTGTCCTTCTCAGTCAGCAGGATCTTGGCCTTGCCCGAGTCCAGCGACTCCAGGATCGGCCCCGGCAGGCCGGAGTAGACCTCGGTCTGACCGGAGTTGAAGCCGGCGGCGGAGGTGTTGCCGTCGGCGAACTGGACGGGCTTGATGTCCTTTTCGGTGAGCCCGGCCTTGATCAGCGACGCCAGGTAGTGGGCGTGGTTGTAACCGCCGAAGTTGTAGGCCCACTTGCGGCCGCGCAGGTCCTTGAGGGAGTTGATGCCGGCGTCGGTGCGCACCGCGGTGACGATCTGGGGGTAGTCGGTGTCCAGGCCGGGCCGCCAGCCGGCGACGATCTTCAGCGGGGCGTTGCCGGCGGTCCACTCCTGGCGGGCGTTGGCCTGCTCGATGGTCAGGGAGGTGTCCCCCATGTGCCCGATGTCGATCTTCTTGCTGTAGAGCGCCGACAAGTTGGCGGCCGGACCGGTCAGCAGCGCCCACTCCACCTTGTAGGGGGCGCCCTTGAGCACCCCGGACTTTTCCACCAGGGTGGGGAAGCCGTTGTCCTGGAAGCCGACGACCAGGGTGCCGCCGTCGTCGGAATCGCCGCCTCCGCAAGCGGCCGGCGACACCGCCAGGACCGCCGATGCCAGTGCCGCGATGGTCTTCCGGAATTTCACGGTTGCTCGTTCTCCTCGCTATCGCCGGAGCGTTCCGGCAGGTGGGACAGCAGGCTCAGCACCTGCCGTTTGACGGTGTTGAAATCGGGCGCGGTGATATCGCGCGGCCGTTCCAGCCGGACGGGGATATCGCCGCGGATCCGGCCGCCGCCGAGCACCAGCACCCGGTCGGCCATGGCGACCGCTTCCTCGATGTCGTGGGTGACCAGCACCACCGCCGGGCGGTGCGTCCGCCACAGGCTGATCACCAGTTGCTGGGCGCGGGCCCGGGTGAAGGCGTCCAGCGCGCCGAAGGGCTCATCCAGCAGCAGCAGGTCCGGGGAGCGGAACAGGGCGCGGGCGAGCGCGACCCGCTGGGCCTCCCCGCCGGAGAGGGTCTTGGGCCAGTTGTCGGCCTTGGCCTCCAGCCCGACCTCGCGCAGCGACTCCAGCGCGCGGGCGCGGGCGCCCTTGGCGCGCCACTGGCCGAGCACCACGTTCTTCCAGACCCGCTGGGCGGCGATCAGCCGGGCGTCCTGGAAGACCACCGAGGTGCGCTCGGCCACTTGCAACGTTCCAGAGTCGGCGCGTTCCAGGCCACCCAGGATCCGCAGCAGCGTGGTCTTGCCGGTGCCGGAGCGGCCGACCAGCGCCAGGAACTCCCCGCGCCGCAGGTCCAGGTCGAAGTCACGCAGGATCTGCTGCTCGCCGAACCGTTTGTTCAGGCCGCGGATGCGCACCGCCAGGCGGGCGTCTTCGCGGAGCGGGCCGGGGGCGATGTCACTTACCGTCATGGGTGAGCCTCCACGGCAGCAGTGCCTTCTCCAGCAGCCGCATCAGCACGTCCACGACGATCCCCAGCGCCGCGTAGACGAGGATTCCGGCGATGATGATGTCGGTGCGCTGGTTCTGGTTGGCGTTGTTGAGGATGTAGCCGATGCCGCTGACGGTGTTGATCTGCTCGGCCGCCACCAGCGCCAGCAGCGCGGTGCCGGCCGCATAGCGCAGCCCGACCAGGATCTGCGGCATCGCCAGCGGGACGACGATCAGCCCGATCACCTGGCGGCGGCTCAGCTCGAAGGTCTGCGCCAGCTCGATCAGCCGCCGGTCGATGCCGCGGATGCCGTGGTAGGTGTTCAGGTAGACGGGGAAGATCGAGGCGCCGACGATCAGCGCGATCTTGGATTCCTCGCCGATGCCGAACCACACGATGAACAGCGGCACCATGGCGATGAACGGGATGGTGCGCAGCATCTGCAACGGCGCGTCGTACAGCCGTTCGGCGGCCGCCCACAGCCCGGCCGCCACGCCCAGCAGCAGCCCGGTGCCGCCGCCGATGGCCAGCCCGATCCCGGCCCGCTGCAGCGAGACCGGCAGCGCGGCCTGCAGCTCGCCGGTGCGCAGCAGCTCGGCGTAGGCATCGACGATGACCAGCGGGCCGGGCAGCACCTGGGGGTCCACCCAGCCCAGGGAGGCGACCAGTTGCCAGGCGGCCAGCAGCGCCACCGGCACCAGGGCGCGGACGGCCAGGTCGAGGGCGCGGCCGCGGCGCCGGGGGCGGGCGCTGCGCCGCTGGGCCGGATGCCACCGCAGGGTGCGGACCGGCAGCGGCCGGGCCTTAGCCGCGTCGTCCACCACCGTCATGACGTCCACCGCCGGAAGATGCCTTCGAAGTCGAACAGCGGGTCGCCGGCGGTCTGCTCCAGCAGCGACAGCTCCCAGGCGAAGTACTCGCGGTACCAGGCGTCGCGTTCGGGGCCGAAGTCCGGCGGGCCGACCTGGTCTTGGACGCCGGCGGCGAGCACCGGGTCGGCGGTGGTCAACGGTTCGGCCACCGCTTCCACGCCGCCGTGCAGCACCGCCGCGCGCACCCCGCGCCCGCTCAGGTCGGCGGCGATGTGGGAGGGGTCGAAGGTGGCGTCGCCGACCAGGAGGAACGTTCCATCGGGGGTCTCGGCGGCCAGCCGGTCCAGCGTCTCCCGGCGGGCGTGCACCGACCCGGCGATGTGCCCGGCCAGGTAGGCCGCGCTGGAGCGCAGGTCGTACACCCGGTGGGCACCGCGGTCGGCGGCGAAACGCGCCCAGGGGATCTGCTCGGCGTCCGCGGCCGGCAGCGGCGGCGCGGGGACGGCGGTGATCTCGGTGTCGGGCGTCGTCACCGAGATCGGGCCGTCGTGCAGGTAGCGGAGCCAGCGGGCGGTGCCGGCGGCCCGGATCCGGTCGGGGCCGTCGATCAGGACGACGTGGGCGCCGCGCACCACCAGGTGGTCGTCGGTGTTCTGGAGGAGTACGCCGCCGGGGACTGAGACGCTGCCCGGCAGGTGCCCGGCGGCGTACTCCTCGGCGGAACGCACATCCAGCAGGTAGACGGTCACCGACGCCTCGCCCAGCAGCGCGTTCAGCTCGGCGGAGCCCAATGACGGCACGGCCAGCTCGCGCAGGGTGCGCTCGGCCCACGCCCGGCCGGCGGCGGGCGCTTGGGCGGGGGCGGGCAGGTGCTCGCCCTCGCCCTTGGCCAGTTCGTAGCCGGCCTCCTGCCAGGCGGGGGTGCCGTTGCGCAGCGAGTAGACGGGGTTGTCCAGCCCGAGGTCGATCAGGGACTGGGCGCCCACGATGCCGCGCGTGCGGCCCTGGCAGTTGACCACGACGCGGGTGCTCGGGCTGCGGACGGCCGCGCTGATGCGGTAGACGGCCTCGACGCCGCCGCCGGTGTACAGGCCGCCGGGGATGTGGTGGTGGCGGTACTCGGCGAGGGTGCGGCTGTCCACGATCACCACGTCCTCGCCGGACTCCTGCCACTTGCGCACCGTGGTCGCATCGACGGTGGGGGTGCCGAAGCGGCGTTCGATCCACTCGCCGAGCGTCTTGCTGCGCACGTTGGTGCCGGTGTAGACGCGGCCGCCGGCCCGGCGCCAGGCGGCGATCCCACCGTCGAGCACCCGCACGTCGCGGTAGCCGAGCCGCTGCAGGATCTGCGCGCCCCGCGCGTCCAGCTCCGGCTCGGACGCCAGCACGATCGGGGTGTCGCGGTGCGGCACGGCCCGCCCGATGCGGGGTTCGAGCTCCTGGTAGGGGATGTTGGACGTGGCGGCGATGTGGCCGTCCTTGTCGCGCCGCAGCGGGGAGCGCAGGTCGAGGAAGGCGATCTGGGTCGTCTCGTCCTCGATCAGGGCGCGCAGATCCGCCGCGGATATCCGCGTGGGCATGGTGATCCACCTCGTGGTTCGTGACCGCTCGGGGGCGAAGGCCCCGTGCGGCGGGAGGTTCGTGTCGGGGCCGTAACGGGACCGCGCGCACGTCGCAGACGAATCACGGCGCCGAGGCGGGATTTCACGATTGATTCGTGCGAAAACTCGGCCTGATCAGCCGTTACGGCATAACCCGAGAATATTGGTAGGAAAAATAGGATGCAAGGTGATGAAGATGACAGACGGGCACCCGGGCGCCGGTGGCGACCCGGGTGCCCGTCGTCCGGCGGGCGTACCGGTGCAACGCCCGCCGGGGTCCCCGCGGGCTCAGGCGGCCTTGACGGGAGCGGTGTAGTCGGTCGCGTCGTCGCCTTCCACCACGTAGCTCTGCCGGCCGTCCAGCCCGGTCACCGGCCCGCCGGCGACGGTGATGCGGTGCAGCAGGCGGGGCCGGTCGTCATAGTCGTCGGGGGCGTAGTGCTGGGTGATCCGGTTGTCGAACACCACCAGGTCGCCGACGTTCCAGCGGACGCGCACGATGTTCTCCGGGCGGGTCACATACGACTGCAGGATGCGCAGGATGTCGCGGGACTCGGTGCCCGACAGCCCGACGATCCGCTGGGCGAAGCCGCCGATGAACAAGGTCCGCTCCCCCGTCTCCGGGTGCTCGCGGACGACCGGGTGCGCGGTCTGGTAGACCTTCGAGGTGAAGACCCGCCGGTACTCGGCGCTCTTGGCGGGCGTGGCGTAGTCGTAGGCGTTGCTATGCACCGCCCACAGACGGTCGGCCAGCTCCCGCAGCGGCTCGGGCAGGTCGCGGTAGGCCGCGGCGGCGTTGGCGATCAGGGTGTCGCCCCCGTACGGGGGGAGTTTGATGGCGCGCAGCGTGCTGATCTTGGGCGGGGTGCGCACGAAGGTCACGTCGGTGTGCCAGACGTTGGCGCGGTGCCCGGTGTCGGCGTCCACCGCCAGCACCTCCGGCAGCCCCTCGGCGGACGGCACCGTGGGGTGCGCCCGGGTCAGCGCGCCGAAGCGGGCGGCGAAGTCGCGATGCCCGGCCTCGTCCAGCCCGGCGTCGCGGAAGATCAGCGCCTTGTGCTCCAGCAGCAGCCTGTTGATCTCCTCGGTGGGAAACGCGTCGGGGTCGGTGAGGTCGGCGCCGATGATCTCGGCGCCGATCCGGCCGCCGATCCGGACGACCTTCGGCATGGCGTTCCTCCTTTGTCGGGTGGGGTGTGGGGACGGTCAGGAGGTCTGGGGGCGGAAGCGGCCGAAGCGGCCGCGGTGGTAGAGCAGCGGCTGGTCGGGCTCGCGGATGTGGGCCTCGGTCACCAGCCCCACGACCAGGACGTGATCGCCGATGTCGGCGGTGGTGTAGGGGCTGCACAGCAGGTGGGCGCACACGCCCTCCAGCAGCGGGGTGCCGTCGGGGGCCGGGTGCCAGCGGGTGGGGGCGGCGAAGCGGTCGATGCCGCGGTGGGCGAAGCGGGCGGCCAGGTCGGCCTGGGCGTCGGAGAGGATGTTGATCGCAAAGCGGTCGGCGGCGCGCAGCGACGGCCAGGTGGTGGAGGTGCGGGCGATGCAGAAGGACACCAGCGGCGGGTCCAGGCTGACCGAGGTGAAGGAGGTGGCGGTCAGCCCGGCCGGCACGCCGCCGGGGGCCGCGGTGACCACCACGACCCCGGCGGCGTGCAGGGCCAGGGTCCGGCGGAACCGGTCGGCATCGATCGTCTGGTCGGGCAGCAGTTCGGTCATCGCCGCTTGTCCTTTCCGGGCTCTGCCGTCGTGGGGGGCCGGTGCCGGGCGCCTTCGCCGGCCTGCTCGCGGCCCGGTCGTCCCGGGCCGCGGGCCTGCGGCGGGCGCGCAGGCCGCGGCCCCGGCGCGCGGCCGGCAGGTCGCAGAAGGCTCGTCCACCATTATTCCTATAATTCCTACTTAATTACTATGAAATTCGCGGGCGACCTCGCCTGCCGATGCCGTCCCGCCTGCGCCGCCGGGACGGGAGCGCGCCGTCAGATGGCGCCGTGCCGCGGAGGCAGCGTGCCGTTGAGCGCGTAGCGGCCGATGTGCTGGATCTTCCAGCGGACCGGGTCGTGGAGGGTGTGGGTGCGCGCGTTGCGCCAGTGCCGGTGCAGGTTGTGCTCCTCCAGGCTGGAGCGGGTGCCCGACAGCTCGAACAGCGCGTTGGAGATCTCCACGCTGGCCCGGTCGGCGACCGCCTTGGCGGTGGCCACCGCGATCGAGGCGGCGGCGGCGCTCTCGTCGGTGAGATCATGCCTGGCACGTTCCACCGCCCGGCCGGCCTCGGCCAGCAGCGCCCGCGCCGACCGCTCGGCGATCACCAGCTCCCCGAACCGCTGGATGAGCAGCGGGTCTTCGGCGGCCTTGCCGCACCCGCTGTCCGGCCAGGGCCGGGCCTTGGTGCGGATGAACTCGGCCGCATCGCGCAGCGCGCCCCCGGCGATGCCCACGTCGATGGCCGCGTGCAGCAGCTGCGCGTAGGCGCCGTGGACCTGCGGCCCGGTGAAGGTCAGGTGGTGGGGCACCACGCGCTCGGCCGGCACCCAGACGTTCCGCAGCCGCACCGTGCCGCTGGCGGTCAGCCGCTGCCCCATGCCCGTCCAGTCGTCGACGACCTCCAGCCCGGGGGCGCCGCGGGGCACGTAGGCCACGTGCAGCCGGTCGCCCTGGCCCGGCACCTCCAGCTGGGCCAGCACCGGGACCCAGTGCGCGAACAGCGCGCCGGTGCAGTAGTGCTTGTCCCCGTTCAGCAGGTAGCCGCCGTTGCCGTCGGGGACGAGCCGGGTGCGGTACTCCTGGGCGTGCCGGGTGCCGGCCTCGGACTGGGCGTTGCCGAAACGCTTGCCGGCCAGCGCCTCGCCGAAGAAGTAGCGCCGCTGCTCCTCGCTGCCCTGCTGGGTCAGCACGCGCAGGTAGACCACGTGGCTGTGGGGGATCTGGGCGATGTTGGGGTCGGCCTCGGCCAGCAGGCGGTAGACCTCGGCGAGGGTGTCGGCGCGCACGTCGGCTCCGCCGTAGCGGCGCGGCACGGTGATCGCCAGCAGCCCGCTCTCCGACAGCCGGTCCAGCTCGGCCCGCGGCAGCAGGCGCCGGGCGTCGCGCTCGGCGGCGCCGGGCGCGAACTCGGCGGCCAGCCGCGCGGCGATCTCGAGGGCTTCCTCATCGGTGCGGATCACATGGGCACGACCGGCGGAGGCCGCCGGGGCCTCCAGAGCCTGGTCGAAAGTGGTCATCTCGCCCCCTGGGAACGAAACCGGGATATACATGGTAACTCTACCTGTTTACTAGGAATTTGCCCAGGGGGTGCGCCCGGCGAAACCTGCGAAACCGGGATCTTTGATGCGGCGGTGACCGGTGTTGCGCCGCAATGGGACATAAGGAAGCGTCCGGCCCGGCCGCAGCGCGGCCGGGCCGGACGGTCGGGGGGTCGCGGCGGACGGTCAGGCCCGCTCGCCCGAGGCCGGGACCTTGACCTCGGCCTCGGCGACCGCGTCGGCGATCGCGCTCCAGAACTCCAGGTCGCCCTCCTCCTCCAGGCGGGAGATCTGGCTCCAGAACTCCCGGTCCTCGGCCTCGGCGGCCACCGCCGCGCTGACCAGGGGCATCGCCACGGTCTCGCGGTCGGCGGCGGCCAGGTCCGCGGGGGTGACGTCGGCGGGCAGCGCCACCGGGGTGCGGTGGTGGCGTCCGCGCTTGCGGACCCGGATCGGCGAGGAGGTCGGCAGCCGCAGCCCCTCCAGGCGCAGCGAGCCGGGGATCCGCAGTTCCGGCAGCTTGACGACGGCCGACTTGCCCACCGCCAGCGCCACGCTGCCGGCGAGGGCGATCGTCAGCAGGTCGGTGAGCCCCGGCAGGTGCTGCTCCTGCGGCGGGTTCTCCCGCTCGCGGGGGGCGACGCCCTGGGTGGCGGCGACGGCGGTCGCCCCGCCGCCGAGCGAGTCGACCTTGGGCGCGGGGGCGGCGTGCTTGGGCACGTACTTTTCCGGCGGGGCGCCGGAGGAGGTCACCGACTCGACCGACTTGCCCTTGACCTTGACCTTGGAGGGGTAGCCGTAGCCGACGATGGTGTCGGGGGTGCGCACCTTGCGCTTGAGGTGGACGCCGTCGGCGTTGCCCTCGATGGTGTGGATGCGGTTCCCCTCGACCTTCTCCACGATGCCCACGTGGTCGATGGCGTCCAGGCTCTTGGACCCGCCCCAGTCGAAGAAGACGATGGCGCCGGGCTGAGGGTCGGTGCCCCAGGCGCCCTGCTGCTTGAACCACGCGGCGTGGAAGGGGGTGTAGGCGAACTGGCCCGCCCACTCGGCGACGCCGGCCTTGTGGGCGGCCCAGGCCAGGAACATGTCGCACCAGGCCGCGGTGGCGAAGTAGGGGCTTTTGTCGACGTTCTTGCCGTACCAGTCGCCGTACTTGGTGTAGCCGCCCGATTCCTCTCGGTATCCCAGTTCGGCTTTGGCGACCTCAAGGATCTTTTCCCCGATGGGATCCATGCGTTATCTCCTCTGGGACCGCCTACCGGGTTAGCTGACGGGTTCGGGCCAGGAGCCGCCCTACCGCACGCGGCGGATTCACCCCAGAAGCAGTGGGTCCCCGGCTCCCGCGGCGCGGGGGCGCGCCGCCGGGACTCGGCGTCCGGCCCGCACTCCCCGGGCGGGGAGTTAGGTAACGGACCGATATCAGGGAAAAGTACTGACCCTTAAAGGATCGGGCAAGTCATCCCAGAGTGACGCAAAGTAAAAATCCCGAACGTAGTCAAACCGTCACAACCAGCCTTCAAGAGCCCCGCAAGCAGGCAAAACGCCCGGCGCTGCGAGCGTTCACCCCGCTTTGCCGTCCCGGCCGGACGGACGCTCCGCAACACCTCCGGCGGCCCCGGCCGCCCGTTCGGTACGCGCGTGCAGAGCGCGCTCCAGGGCCCGCAGCGCGGGGACGGCCCGCAGGATCGCCTCCACCTGGTGAGGGGCCAGGTCGCCGAGCGCCTCCTCCAGCATGCGCGCCCGCGCGTCTTCGATGCGGCGGGCGTTCTCCACGGCCCGGTCGGTGGGCAGGACGCGGCCGCTGCGCCGGTCCGCCGGGTCGACCTGGCGGCTGACCAGGCCCAATTCGGCCAAGTGCCGCAGGGCGGCGCTGATGTTGCTGGGCTTCATCTGCATCGCGGCGGCCAGCCGGCCGGGGCTCAGGCCGGGCTGGTGGACGATCAGCCGCAGCAGGTCGGCCTCCGAGGGCGGCAGCGGGGCGATCCCGGCCTGCCGGGGACCGGTGCGCAGCAGAAGGCGGTTGAGGTCGCGCAGGACCGGGGCCAGCTCACGGAGCTCGGAGGAGCGGTGCATTGCCCCATGATAATTTGTTTATGCATATATAAGTAAATTCCCGTCACCCGAGGAACGCATGTTCAAAAACCCCGCCGTCCCTTCCCGGCCCGGCGTGTCCGGGCTGCTGCTGGTGGTCCTGGCCCTGCTGAACACGGTGGCGCCGTTCGCCACCGACATGTACCTGCCGGCCTTCACCGACATGGCCGACGACCTGGGCGCCGGCGCCTCCAGCGTCCAGCTCACGCTCACCGCCTTCCTGATCGGGCTGGCCGTCGGGCAGCTGACCATCGGCCCGCTGTCGGACCGCTTCGGCCGCCGCGTCCCGCTGCTGATCGCCACCTGCGCGGCCACCGCCGCCGCCGTGGTGTGCGCGCTGTCCCCCAACGTGTGGGTGCTGGTGGCGGCGCGGTTCGTCCAGGGCTTCGCCGGGGCGGCGGGCATCGTCATCGGGCGCGCGGTGGCCGCCGACCGCACCGGAGGCCAGGCGGCGGCCAAGGTGTTCTCGCTGCTGACCAGCATCAGCGGCATCGCCCCCGTGGTCGCCCCGCTGGCCGGCGGCCTGCTGGTGCCCGCCGGCTGGCGCATGGAGTTCTGGGCGCTGACGGGCATCTCGGCGCTGATGCTGCTGGGCGCCCTGCTGGTGGTCCCCGAGTCGCTGCCACCGGAGCGGCGGCACCGGGGAGGCCTGGCCGCCGCCGGCCGGACGATGCGGCACCTGCTGGCCGACCGCGGCTACCTCGGCTACATCCTCACCTTCGGGCTGGGCTTCACCGGGCTGATGGGCTACATCTCCGCCTCGCCCTTCGTGATCAAGAACGTGCTGGGGCTGTCCACCTCCGCCTACTCGGCGGACTTCGCCGTCAACGCGCTGGGCATGGTGACCGCCGGGCTGATCAACGCCCGGCTGATCGGGCGTTTCACCCCGCAAGGGCTGCTGGGTTTCGGCCAGGGCGCCGTGCTGACCGGCTCGGCCGTCCTGCTGGCGATGCTGGCCGCCGGAGCGCCCGCCGCCGCGGTGCTGCCGGTGCTGTTCCTGACGGTGAGCTGCGTTGCGTTCGTCATGGGCAACTCGGCGGCGCTGGCGCTGGGACGCGCCCGGCACGCCTCGGGCACCGGCGCCGCCATGATGGGCGCCCTGCAGTTCGCCTGCGGCGCCCTGGTCTCCCCCTTGGTGGGGCTGGGCGGGGAGGAGACCGGCGTCCCCATGGGCATCGCCCTGGTGACCGCCGCCGTCCTGGGCATCGGCGCCCACCTGCTGGCCCGCACCGTCCCGGCCTCCCGCTCCGCGGCCCCGGAACCGCGGGAAGGGGAAGGGCCGCGCGCCGAACCGGCGCAGCAGACGACGGGACGCTGAGGGGACCGTCGGCGTTCCGGCTCCGGGGGAGCACAGCGGGAAGCGGGGCGCCGCCCGCGCCTGCCGGGCGGCGCCCCGCTCGTTCACCGAGCCTGCCGCAGCACGGCGTTTCCGCAGGCCGGGACGGGGGCGCCGCCGCGACCTGCCAGGTCACGACCTCAGATTCCGCCGTGGCTCCCGTCCCGGACCGCCGTGATCACGTGCCGGAAGGGCTCAGCGGTCCGGACGTCTGCTCCGCCCCGGTGCCCGGCCCGGCCGGTCCCCTCAGCGGGCCGGGCACCGGACGCACTGCGGAGGCTCACGACGCCGGGGTGGCGTAGAGGGTCTGGTCGAAGACGCCGGAGTTCGCGACCTTCTCGCCCTTGACGGTGCCGTAGCCGCTGGCCGTGCCGGTCGCCGGGCAGAGCGCATTGCTGCCCGACAGCCGGGCGAGGGTGGCGTTCTGCATCTTGGCCTGGGCCTCGTTGACCGAGGTGTCGGGGCGGTTGGGGTTGGTGGGGTTGTACAGGTCGAAGGTGAGGGAGGTGATGCTGGAGTTCAAGCCGTAGTAGCAGGTGAACGTGCCGAGGATGGGGAGGCTGATGGTGGCCTTGACCCGCAGGTCGGTGTCGGTGAAGGTGAGGGCGCCGTCCCGGCCGTTGGGGCCCGGGGAGTAGTTCACCACCGCGTCGTCGTAGGGCAGCTGCTCGAAGGAAACGCTGGCCGTGCCGATGCTGCTGGTACACCCGGAGACGGAGGCCGAGTTCAGGCTGACGTCGAGGCCGTCGTAGGTGAGCGTCCCGCTCAAGTTGGCGTTGCTGCACTCGGCCGTGATGGAGCCGAAGATGGAGAAGCTGGCGCTCACGGTCAGCGGGGAGAGGTTGGTGAACCGGAAGTTGCCGGAGTAGGGGTTCCCGTCGTCGCGGCGGATGGTGACGGTGGGCTCCACGGCGGAGGCGCTGGTGGCCATCAGCCCCAGCGCGGTGGCGGCGGCGAGGACGGGGGTGGCGATTCTCGCCAAGGTCTTCATGGGGGTGCTCCTGAATAGATCAGTGGGGTGGGAAGCACCGGCACACCTGTGAGCGACGGCGGGGTGATCACCGGTCCGGGCCGCCGTGTCGTGGCCGGGTGCGGACTACTCGCCCCGGCCTGGCGGGACGGGGCAAGTAACCCGTTGCTGATGGAGATAACTCCACCGCTCACCCCGAGTCAATCCGCCCTTTATGTCCCACTTAGGACACAAATGGGCGATTAAAGCGGGCGTCGGGGTGCCGCTCGTTGCCTCCCGCCCCACCGGCTCCCCCCGTCCGGCAGGCACCCCGCACCGCACCGTTCCACGTCGTCACAGACGACATGAGCCGGCACAGGAGAGTCGCCGCGCAATGCCCGTCCGTCGCGGAGATAAGGTCGCCGGTCGCCGCGCCGGGAAGCACCTGGCCCGCCCAAGGGCGGCATGGCCGGCCCAGAGACGCTCGGCGCCGCGGCCGGCCTCGGCGGCGGACCGGCCGCGGCCGGTCATCGAGCGGTGCGGAGCGGGTCAGGGAGTGAAGTAGAGGGTCTGGCCGAAGACGCCGGAGCCCCCGAGCCCTTTGAGGGTGCCGTAGCCGTCCAGCACAGCGGTCGATGAGCAGAACAGGGAGCTGCCCGGCTGCCGGGCAAGGGGAGCGTTGTCGATCTCGGCTTGAGCCTCGGGGACCGAGGGATCGGGACGGTTGGGGTTGTCGGGGTTGTACAGGTTGACGGTGAGTGAAGGGATGCTGCCGTTCAGGCCGTAGCCACAGGTGCCCACGCCGCTGAGGGAGAACCGGATCCGCAATCCGGGATCGGTGAGGATGAGAACGCCGTCTCTGCCTCCGGGGAGCGGGTCGTACCGCAGGGTCGCCTGGGTGTAGGGCAGGCCTTCGAAACCGATGGAGTGCACGTTGCCGATATCGCTGGTGCAGTTGCCGAAGGAGACAGCGCTCAGGACGAAGTTGGAGCCGTCGGACCCCACATTCCCGTTCAGGCCGATGGAATCGCACTGCACGACGGCATTCATGCCGAGGATCTGCAGATTCAGAGTCATCGGGACGAGACTGTCGAAGCGGAAGCCGCCGGAGTAGGGACTCCCGCCGGCGTCGTCCCGCCGGATGGTGATGGTGGAGGCGGCGGCGCCGGTGGCCGACAGGCTCAGCGCGGTGACGACGGCGAGGATGGCGGCGGCGATTCTCGCCAAGGTCTTCATGGGGCGCTCCTGTGGTTCCGGGGGCGGGAAGCACCGGCGCACCTGTGGGCAGCGGCGGGGTGATCACCGGTCCGGGCCGCCGTGCGGTGGCCGGGACGGGCCGCTCACCCCGGCCTGGCGGGACGGGGCTCGTAACCCGTTACCGATGAATAACTCCACCCTTTTCCCAAGGCAATAAGCCTTAAATGTCCTATTGAGGACACGAATAGGCGATTAACACGGGCGTCGGGGCTCATCACCTTCTGTCCTGCCGGTCCCCGGCGTTCGCCAGGTATCCCGTGCCGCATCGTGCTGTGTCGTTCCGGACGGCGCGTTCTGCCACGCGAGCGGCGCCGTCCTGGAAACGCCCGCCCATCAGAGGGCGCGGCGGGTTCACCGGTCAGCGCGCCGGAAAGTACCGGGCCGCCCAAGCGGTCAGTTCGGCGCGGGCGGCGGCCAACTGGGCGGCGGTGACGGGCGGGCCGGTCGCGGCGTTGACGACCAGCATCACGTGGACCGCACCGCCGCCGCCGTGGTCGACCAGCAGGCGGCGGGCGGAGGAGGAACCCGGCTCGGGAGCGATGCGGACCGGGCCGGAGGACGACAGGCCGCGGCGGGCGGTCAGATCGCCGACGACGACCGTGCGCCCGGGGGTGAACGAGCCGGGCAGGTGCAGTTCGGTCGGCGCCTGCGGCGCGGCGGCGGGGGCGCGCCAGACCAGCACGCCGAACTGGCGGCCGTGGACCAGGGCCGCCACGTTGGGCATGGCGGCCGGGGCCGCCAGCCATGCGGCCTGGCTCCCCCGCCCGGCGAAGCCGGAGCGGGCCAGGTCCTCGTAGGCGAACGCCAGGATGTCGCCGGCCACCGCGCTCGGATAGAGGCGGTCCAGGACGCGCCGGTCGAGCCGGAGCCTCACCCGGCCGGTCTCGTCGGTGCGCACCACCGAGAAGTCCTCATCGTTCCAGGCGTCGCCTTCGGTCTGGACCTTGCGGGGGTTGCCGTTCATCGGCTCGTGGTGGCGTCCGCTGTAGATGTCCCAGTGCCAGTGGGTGGCCGACAGCACGGTGCCGCCGGAGGCGGCCCGCCGCCACCAGTCGGCGCCGCGGACGCCGTGGTCCGCCCCCTGGTACATCGCGCGCACCATCCACGGGGTGCGGTCGCTGCCGAACCCGGACATGCGGTTGCCGAACTCAGAAAGGAACGGGGCGGTGGCCAGGGTGCGCGCCCGGTCGCGGATCTCGTTCATGGCCGCGGCATAAGCGCCGTCCCCGGCGGGGCGGGGGTCGATGGTCATGCGGGCGCCGTCGTAGAAGTGGCTGTTGAACACGTAGCGGGCGCCCAGTTTCCCGACCGCCGACAGGCCGCCCTGTTCGAAGAAGCCGACGTTCCAGAACGGCAGCGGCTCCACGAAGATGGGCTTGGCGTCCCAGCCGGCCGCGTCCATCGCGGCGCGCATCCGCCGGTAGAACGGCAGCAGGTACTCCCGTTCCCAGTCGGCGCCGCGGACGTCGTCCAGGCCGCCGTCGAAGGGCTCGTTGAAGGGGTCCAGGCCGAGGATCGATCGGAACTCCCCGGCGGTCAGCCTCCGCTTGAGGTGGGCCATGGCCGCGGTCGCCTGCTCGACGAAGGCGTCCTGGACGCGGACCGGCCCCACGGCGGTCGGCATCGCCCGGTTGTGCCAAAAGTCGCGGGCGGCCCGGCGCACCGCCTGGTTGGTCAGCATGTTCTGGCCCCAGACGATGCACAGGCCGCAGAACTCCTTGGGATAGCCGCCGCCCTCGACCGCCCACCTGGGGGCGCCGTCCCCGGTGTACCAGCTGCCGGCGTGGAACAGGTGCGCCGAGTACAGGTCCTGGTGATAGTCGAGCAGGACGTAAAAGCCGCGGGAGATGAAAGCGCGGATCTGCTCGGCCGCCCGGTCCAGGTAGGCGTGATCGATGCGGCCGGGGGCCGGCTGCACGCCCTCCCAGGTGATCAGGAAGCGGATCGCGTTGGCGCCGGTGAGGTCCCGCATGGCCTGCGCCGAGCGGGCCGCGTCCGCCGCGTCGCGGAACGGCAGCAGGCCGGTCTCCCGCAGCTTGGCGCTGCCGGAGACGTTGAAGCCCCGCAGCACCACCTCACGGCCCGTCCGGTCGCGGAACACCCACTCCCCCGCCTTGGGGGCGACCGACAGGGCCTGCCGCTGGGCGGCGGGCGGCGCGGCCGCGTTCGCCGGCGGCGGCGCGCCGAGCAGGGACGCGGCGAGCAGAAGCGGCATGGCGAGGGCCGCCGACGAGCGCACGGGCGATCTCATGAGCGTTTCGCCCCTTCCGGCCTGAGCGGGATGGGCCCTCACTGTGAGAAGAGAGGGCGCCCCCGGCAAGATCCCGTCCCGCCCTCCGGGACCGGCGGCGCGGCTACAGGGCGCGCCCGGAGCGGATCAGGGCCCACACCAGGCAGACCAGGGCGGCGGTGGACAGCACCGAGCGCACGACGTTCCAGCGCACCCACCTGCCTTCGAACTCGGCGCGCACCGCGGCCGGATCGGCCAGGCCCCCGGCGTCGCCGGCGGCGGCGAGGGCGTCGTTGAGCGGCACGTTGACGGTGAACGTGATCACCAGCACCGCCGCGTACAGCGCGAAGGCCGCGACCAGCCAGGGCAGCACGGCCCGGTGGTCCCCGCCCAGGTGGACGCCCACGGCCAGGCCGGTGAAGACGATCGCACCGGCGAACACCAGCGCGAACCAGCCGTTGAGGATGGCGGTGTTGATGCGCTGCATGGCGTCGATGAACACGCGGTCGCCGGTCCGGGCGAGGCCGGGCATGACGGCGTAGGAGAAGCTCGTGAACAGGCCCGCCGCAAGACCCATCGTGGTCGCGGCCGCCACCAGCGAAAAGATCTGGAGCACTTTCATGCTCTCAGTGAAGTTCCGCATAGGTGAGACGATCCATAGGTGAAAAGCTCGATCTCATACGCGAGCGTCTAGGCTCGCGGCATGGATGCTCTGGCGAGCCTGCTGGACGGGCCGAGGGCACGGGGCGCCTTCCTGCTGAAGGCCGTCCTGGATCCCCCGTGGGCGATGCGGGTGCAGGACCGGGCGCCGCTGACCCTGGTGGCGATGCTGCGCGGGGAGGCCTGGGCGATCCCGCAGGCGGGGGAACCGGTCAGGGCCGGCGCCGGGGAGGTGATGATCATCCGCGGCCCGGACCCGTACGTGGTCGCCGACGACCCGGCCACACCGCCCGGCATCGTCATCCACCCCGGCGGGCGCTGCAGCGACCCCACCGGGCGCGACCTGCACGATGAGCTGACGCTGGGCGTGCGGACCTGGGGCAACGCCCCCGACGGCGCGCACCGGATGCTGGTGGGGACGTACCGGATGAGCGGCGAGATCGGTGCCCGGCTGCTGGCGGCGCTGCCGCCGCTGCTGACGGTGGAGCCGGAATCGCCGCTGGTGGCGCTGCTCGAGCAGGAGATGACCCGCGACGAGCCGGGCCAGGAGGTCATGCTGGACCGGCTGCTGGACCTGCTGCTGATCACGTCGCTGCGGGCCTGGTTCACCCGCCGCCGCGACGCCGCCCCGGCCTGGTACCGGGCGCTCGCCGACCCGGTGGTGGGACGGGCGCTGCGGATGATGCACCAGGACCCGGCGCGGCCGTGGACGGTGGCCGCGCTGGCGGGCCGGACCGGGGTGTCCCGGGCCGCGCTGGCCCGCCGCTTCACCGAACTGGTCGGCGAGCCGCCGATGGCCTACCTGACCGGCTGGCGGCTGGCGCTGGCCGCCGACCTGCTGCGGGAGCCGGAGGCCACGGTGGCCTCGGTGGCGCGGCGGGTGGGCTACGGCAGCCCGTTCGCCTTCAGCGCCGCCTTCAAGCGGGTGCGCGGGGTCAGCCCGCGGCAGTACCGGGCGATGGTCACCGGATCCCGGGACGGGGAGCACTCCCCTGCGCCCGCCACAGATCGCGACACGGCGGCCGACTCACCTGAAGGGTGACACTGGGCCTTCCACCCGATCACTCTTCGTGACACCCTCGCATACATGCCCCCCGCTTCAGCCCCCAGCGCGGCGGCCCTGGCGATCGCCTTGACGATCGGCTCGGGCTCCGGCGCCGCCCCCGCCGACGACCCCGGGTGCAGCGCTCCGCCCACCCACCGGATCGCCCAGGTGCAGGGCCCCGGAGACGCCACCCCGCTGTCAGGGCGCATCGTGCGGGTCGAAGGCGTCGTCACCGGGGACTTCCAGCGCGACGACCAGCTCGGCGGGTTCTTCCTGCAGGACCCCTCCCCCGACGATGACCCGGCCACCTCCGAAGGATTGTTCGCCTACGCCGGGCCCGGCGTGCGGGACGTGCGGGTCGGCGACCGGGTCCTGGTCACCGGACGGGCCGTGGAGTTCAACGGCCTGACCGAGCTGTCCCCGGTCACCGCCGTGGACGTGTGCGGCACCGGGACGGTGGAACCGGTCCGCTACCGCCTGCCCCGGCCGGAGGGCGTCACGTTCGAGCCGGTGGAGAACATGCTGGTGACCTTCCCCCAGGAGCTCACCGCCACCGAGCACTACCGGCTCGGCCGGTACGGGGAGCTGACGGTCTCGGCCGGGGGACGGCTGTTCCAGCCCACCGACCGCCCCGGCGTCTCCCCAGAACGCAACGACCGGCGGCGGCTGCTCATCGACGACGGCTCCACCGTGCAGAACCCCGCCACCATCCCGTTCACCGAGCCGCACGTGGTCCGGCTCGGCGACACGGTGCGCGGCCTGACCGGCGTGCTCGGTTATGGCTTCGGCGCCTACCGGCTGCACCCCACCGAACCGGCGGTCTTCCGGCGCGCCAATCCGCGCCCGGCCGCACCCGGGCCGGTGGGACCCGCCACCGTCAAGGTCGCCTCGTTCAACACCCTCAACTGGTTCACCACGGTGGGCGGCCGCGGCGCCACCACCCCGCTGGAGCGGGAGCGCCAGCTCGCCAAGCTGGTCGCCGCGCTCAAGGGCATGGACGCCGACGTGGTCGGCCTGATGGAGGTGGAGAACAACGGCGATGCCGCCGTCAAGGCGCTGGTCGACCGGCTGAACGCGGCCGTGGGCGCGGGCGCCTACTCCTGGATCCGCCATCCCGGTCCGGGCGGGGACGCCATCCACGTCGCACTGATCTACCGGCCGGGCCGGGTGCGGCCGGTGGGACCGGCCCGCACCGCGGCCGATGCGGTCTTCGAGCGGCCCCCGCTGGCGCAGACCTTCCGGCACGCGGGCGGCGGCACGCCGTTCACCGTGATCGTCGGCCACCTCAAGTCCAAGCGCTGCGACGGCGCCAGCGGGCCGGACGCCGACCAGGGCGACGGGCAGGGCTGCTACAACGCCCGGCGCGTCCGGCAAGCCCGGGCGCTGGCGGAGCTGGCCGCCGCGGTGCCGCACCCGCTGGTGATCGGCGACCTGAACTCCTACGGGCGGGAAGACCCGATCAAGACGCTGGCGGCATCCGGGCTGGCCGGCCAGACCGAGCGGTTCGTCCCGGCCGGGCGCCGCTACAGCCACGTCTTCGACGGCCAGGCCGGCGAACTGGACCATGTGCTGGCCCCGCCGGCCCTGGCGCGGTGGATCACCGGTGTCACCATCTGGCACATCAACGCCGACGAGCCGCCCATCGTGGACTACAACACCGAGGACAACCCGCCGCGCCTGTACCGTCCGGACGCCTATCGCTCCTCCGACCACGACCCGGTGATCGTCGGGCTGCGGCCGCCCAGCACGCCGCAACGCCGCTGAGCCGCCCGTCCGCCCGCAAGCAGGAGTAGCGTGGACGGTATGCCCGATGCGACCCAGGTGAGCTCTTTCTGGCTGGCGGGACGGCCGGCGACCGGGGACGGCCGGATCGTCGTGACCCACCCCTATGACGGCCGGGTGGTCGGCGCCGCGGCGGTGCCGACCCAGGCGCAGGTGGAGGAGGCGGTGGCGGCCGCGCACGCGGTGCGGGCGCAGGCCGCGGCGCTGCCGCTGCACGTGCGGGCCGAGGCGCTGGCGCACGTGGCGCGGCGGCTGGGCGAGCGGGCCGAGGAGCTGGCCCGCCTGATCACCGCCGAGAACGGCAAGCCGCTGATGTGGGCGCGGGCCGAGGTGGCGCGGGCGACCTCGACGTTCCGGTTCGCCGCCGAGGAGGCCCGCCGCTGGAGCGGGCACGTGCAGCGGCTGGACACCGACCCCGGCGCGGTGGGGCGGATGGCCTACATCTCCCGGGTGCCGCGCGGGCCGGTGCTGGCGATCACCCCGTTCAACTTCCCGCTCAACCTGGTGGCGCACAAGGTCGCCCCGGCGGTGGCGGTGGGCGCCCCGGTGGTGGTCAAACCGGCGCCCAAGACCCCGCTGTCGGCGCTGGCGCTGGGGGAGATCCTGGCCGAGACCGAGCTGCCGGAGGGCATGTTCTCGGTGCTGCCGGTGCCGAATGAGCGGGCCGCGGCGCTGGTGGACGACCCGCGGCTGCCGGTGGTGTCCTTCACCGGGTCCGGGCCGGTGGGCTGGGCGATCCGCGAGCAGGCGCCGCGCAAGCACGTGACGCTGGAGCTGGGCGGCAACGCCGCGGCCGTGGTGTGCGCCGACGCCGACCTGGACCACGCCGCCGCCCGCGTCGGGCTGTTCGCCAACTACCAGGCCGGGCAGAGCTGCATCGCGGTGCAGCGGGTGCTGGTGGAGCGCGCGGTGTACGAGGAGTTCGTCCCCCGCCTGATCGAGACGGTCGAGGGCCTGGTCACCGGCGACCCGTGGCAGGAGACCACCCAGGTCGGGCCGCTGATCAGCGAGGAGGCCGCGCAGCGGGTGCAGGACTGGGTGGAGCGGGCCGTCCGCGGCGGGGCCAAGGTGCTGGCCGGCGGCGTCCGCGACGGCGCCACGTTCGCGCCGACCGTGCTGGCCGAGGTGCCCGATGCGGCCGAGGTGTGGTGCGAGGAGGTCTTCGGCCCGGTGCTGGCGCTGCGGCCCTTCGACACCCTGGAGGAGGCGTTCGCGCTGGTCAACGCCTCCCGGTACGGGCTGCAGGCCGGGGTGTTCACCCGCTCGCTGCAGGTGGCCTTCCGGGCGAACCGGGAGCTGGAGGTGGGCGGTGTGATCATCGGGGACGTGCCGTCCTACCGGGCCGACCAGATGCCCTATGGCGGGGTCAAGGAGTCGGGGGTGGGCCGCGAAGGGCTGCGCTCGGCGATGGAGGACCTCACCTACGAGAAGGTTCTGGTGTTGACGGGGCTGGATCTCTGAGCGGCAGCCGCAGGATCAGCAGCGCCCCGCCCTGCTCGCTCTCGTCGGCGACCAGGCTGCCGCCGTGGGCGACCGCGATGTCCCGGGAGATCGCCAGCCCCAGCCCGCTGCCCTGGGTGTCGCGGCGGCGGCCCTCGGGCAGGCGCTGGAAGCGCTGGAAGACCCGCTCGCGGTCCTCCGGGGGGATGCCCTCGCCGTCGTCGGCGACCTCCAGCACGGCCTCGTCGCCGTCCCGGTAGACGTTGAGGCGGATCTCGGATTCGGCGTGACGTTCGGCGTTGTCGAGCAGGTTGGTCAGCACCCGCACCAGCTGGGTGCGGCTGCCGTTGATGATCAGCGGGCGGGCCACGTCGCGGACCTGGACGTGCACCGGCACCCGGCGGGGCCGGTCGGTGGCCTCGGCGCGGGCCAGCGCGCCCAGGTCCACCGGTTCCCGCTCGGCGCGGATCCCGGCCTCCAGCTTGGCGATGGTCAGCACGTCGGCGACCACCTTCTGCAGCCGGTCGGCGTCGTCCAGCGCCGCCCGCGCCACCGCCGGCCAGTCCTCGTCCTCGGGGTGCACCAGCGCCACCTCCAGCTGGGTGCGCAGCGCGGTCAGCGGGCTGCGCAGCTCGTGGGAGACGTCGGCGACGAAGCGGCGCTGGGCCTCGACGAACTTCTGCAGCCGGTCCAGGGTGACGTTGATGGCCTTGGCCAGTTCGGCGACCTCATCATCGGTGTCGGGGACGGTCACCCGCCGGTTCATCGCCCCGCCGGTGATCTGTGACAGCTCGCGGCGCATCAGCGCGAACGGGGCCAGCGCGTGGCCGACCGAGGCCCAGACGATCCACCACACCAGCACCAGCACCACCGGGATCATCACCGACACGAAGATCCCGAACGTCTGCGCGGCCTTCTCCATGTCCTGTATTGGGCCGGCGGCCAGCAGGTAGCGGACGCCGTCGGGGGCGTCGAGGCGCTGCGCGGCCAGGAAGACCGGGCTCTCCTGCCCCGGCACCTCGGTGATCCGGTATGCCACCTGCCCGCTGCGTTCAGGGCGCAGGTCGTCCATCGGCGGACGGCCCTCCAGGTCCCGGCCGGCGGCGATCACCCGGCCCTGGGCGTCGACCACCTGGAGCAGGTAGAAGGGGGGCACCTGGGTGCGCACCGCGCCGGCCATACCGGAGCGCTCGATGTCCTGGGCCATCCGCTGGACCGCCATGGCGCCGCGTTCTTCCAGGTCCCGCAGTGCCATGGAGTGCATCACCTGGAAGAGGGCCAGTACCCCCACGGTGATGATCAGACCTACGATCGCCGTGGCGATGAAGGTAAGCCGCCACTGGACCGACCGTCGAGAGGCCCGTCGCCGCCGCTCGCCTTTCGCCACCTGTCGTCCGTCCCCTCGCCGATGACCATGTCGCCTAGCGGGGGGTTCAGAAGGTTGGAGATTACAAAGGATCAGCGGGACTGGTTGTAACCGAGGCATTGCCCGGTGAAACCTGCGATCATGAATCAGGGACCGAAGATCTCCGCTCTTTAGGACAAAACGCCCCAAATCCCTGGGTGTGCGGCTGCCGGGCCGGTCCCTCGACACACGTCTGTGCGGACGGAACCTCCCACCCCTGGGGCTCCGTCCGCACAGGCGGTGATCCACCGTGCCGCTGTCGGCCGTTCGCCCTCGCCCGTCGAGGAGGATCCCGTACGACGGCGAACCCGGCCGGTCCCTGCGGCACGGCCCCGTACCGTTCCCCTCCGGAGAGGAGGTCCGGCCCGGCGACCTGTCTTTACTGTGCCGTGCCCGGGTTCATTCGGTGCTACATCGAGGTGACGTTCACGTTTCTTATCGCCGGAGGGTTCGGGGCGAACTCAGCGGCGCCAGATGAGCACCAGGGCGCAGTCGTCGTCGCGGGTGGCGGCCATGGTCTCCACCAGCTCCTTGGCGCCCTCGCCGAAGCCCTGCGGCACCAGCCGCTCGGCCTCGGTCAGCAGCCGGCCGATCCCGGTGTCCAGGTCCTGGCCGGGCGCCTCGACCAGGCCGTCGGTGTACAGCAGCAGCGCGTCCCCCGAGCGCAGCGTCCCCCGCTCGGCCTCACAGCGCAGCTCGGGGACCACTCCCAGCACCATGCCGCGGGCCGAGCTGACCTGCCAGGTGCCCACGGTGGAGTCGAACTGGGCGGTCGGCGGATGCCCGGCGGACTCCACCGCGTACTCGCCGGTCGTCAGGTCCAGCACCAGGTGCACCGCGGTCACGAAGCCCTCGTCCCAGTGCTGGCGGTGCAGGTAGTCGTTGCAGGAGGACAGGAAACGGTCCGGCTGGACCGATCCAAGGAGCCCGCCGAAGGCCCCCGACAGCATCAGCGCCCGCGTCCCGGCGTCCACGCCCTTGCCGGAGACGTCCACCAGCGCGACCTCCAACGTCTTGCCGTCGCAGGCGGAGACCACGAAGTCGCCGCCGAAGGAGGACCCGCCGGCCTGCAGCAGCACCACCTGCGCGCCCCAGCCGGCCGGCAGCGGCGGCATCTCCCCCTGCTTGCGCAGCCGGTCGCGCAGCTCCAGCAGCATGTACTCGCCGCGCAGCCCCTGGACGCCCAGCTGCTGGCGGGTGCGGGCCAGGCTGAGGGCCAGCACCGCCGTGATGACCAAGGTGGCGACCATGCCCGGCCCGACCGTGGCCATGCCCAGCCGCCACATGTCGTAGCCGAGCATCACGGCGACCACGCCCAGCAGCACTCCCAGGCTGCGCACCTTCAGCAGCAGCCCGCCGGCCAGCACGGTCAGCACCAGCCCGCCGGCCGGTGCCCACGCCTCCGACCAGGTGGCGCTCAGGCCCAGGCAGACCGCCACCAGGGCCAGTGCGGCGAATATGTAACGATCGCGGGTCAGCCCGCCACGCCTGAGCCACTGGTACAGCCGCACCAGCACGGGGATGCGGCGCAGGAACGCGCGCACCCTCGGCGGCAGCAGGTGGACCAGACGTTGCAACATCTCAGGCACTGTACCGAGCGACCGCCGCTCACGCCTCCAATCCGCGCCAGGGTTGACCTTTTGTAGCGCTTTGGCAACCCCGAGTAAACATCCCCGTGGGGGCCGCCCGGCACTGTCGCACGGCCGCGGCGGCGGGCAGGATGGACGGCGGAGGTGAGGCGATGTCCCAGCCGGGAATGCGGATCACTTTGGATGCGGCGATGCGGGCCAGGGACGTCTCCCGTCCCCGCCCCGAGGACGCACGGCCCGCACCGCAGGCGCCCGAAGCGTCACGGCCCGCCGGATCCCGGGGGGAGCTTTCCAAGAACGAGCGGCGGCGGCTCGGCAAGCGCGGCGCCCACCGGCGCTAGCGCCCGCTAGGGCAGCGGGGGCAGCTCGCCGGTGGTCTCATAAGAGCCGATCATGCCGATCCGGCGGGTGTGCCGCTCCTCCTTGGAGTAGGGCGTGTTGAGGAACACCTCCACGAACCGGGTGGCGGTGGCCAGGTCGTGCTGGCGGGCGCCGATGCTGATCACATTGGCGTCGTTGTGCTCGCGGGCCAGCGCCGCGATCTCCTCGTTCCACACCAGGGCCGCGCGGATGCCCTTGACCTTGTTGGCGGCGATCGCCTCGCCGTTGCCCGAGCCGCCCAGCACGATCCCGAACGAGCCGGGGTCGGCGGCGGTGCGCTCGGCCGCCCGCAGCACGAACGGCGGGTAGTCGTCGGCGGCGTCGTAGACCTGGGGCCCGCAGTCGACCGGTTCATGGCCGTTGTCCGCCAGCCAGCCGATGAGGTGCTGCTTGAGTTCGAAGCCGGCGTGGTCGGATCCAAGGTAGACGCGCATGGCTGGAAAGTCTGCCAGGCCCGCGGCGCGGGCCTGGCAGGGGGTCCCCCCTGCCGCCGGCCCCTGCGCCGCGGGCGGGTCAGGCCGACCGCCGCCACTGCGGCGGGGGCATCTGGAAGCCGGGGTCGATCTGGGCCTCCAGGTCCTGGCCCACGGCGCGGTTGCCCCAGCTCCGGGCGTTCTTGATGTGGAACTCCACGGCCTGGCGGTGGAACTTCGCCCAGTCCTTCTCCTGGGCGTCCACCTCCTGCAGCATGCGTTCCAGGGCCGCCTCGTTGGACCTCTCCAGCGCGACCTGCGCGCGGCCCTGTTCCATGGCGCGCACCGCCTCCGACTGCCCCACCCAGGTCAGCAGCGCGTCGCCGACGTGTTCGCGCAGGTAGGCCACGTCCTGCTCGCCGTGGACCTTGTTGCCCACGACCCTGATCGTCACATCGTGGTCGGCGGCGTAGCGGACGTACTGGCGGTAGACGCCCACGCCCCGCCGGGTGGGCTCGGCGACCAGGAACAGCACGTCGAAGCGGGTGAACAGGCCGGAGGCGAAGGCGTCGGCGCCGGCGGTCATGTCGACCACCACGTACTCGCCCGGCCCGTCGACCAGGTGGTTGAGGTACAGCTCCACCGCCCCGGTCTTGGAGTGGTAGCAGGCCACCCCCAGGTCCTCGTCGTTGAAGGCCCCGGTCACCAGCAGCGTCGCCCCCGCCACCTCCTCGCCGAGGGCGTGCACCGGGTCCTGCCCGCCGATCCGCAGCAGCCGCGAGCCCCGGCCGGGCGGGGTGGTCTTGATCATGGCGGACGCCGAGCCGATGCGGGGGTTGTCGCCGCGCAGGTACTCCTTGATCTCGGTGAGGTGGTCGCCCAGCGCCGGGATCTTGGCGGCCTGCTCCTCCTCCAGTCCCAGCGCCACGCCCAGCTGCTGGTTGATGTCGGCGTCGATGGCCACCACCGGCAGTCCCCGTCCGGCCAGGTAGCGGACGAACAGCGACGACAGGGTGGTCTTGCCGCTGCCGCCCTTGCCGACGAACGCGACCTTCACGATCCGTCCTCCCATCGAGCCTTCCGCGCCCCCGCCCCGCTCCGGCGGCAGGGCGGAAGGGGCCATTTTGGACATGAAAACCGTTGTCGATTTCGACAGCGGCCCGAGCCTATCCGGTCGCCACCGGCTCACGGGGGAATTCGGCTACTTTCCGCAGGACGGATCTGACGGAGAGCGACGTCCCGGCGGGGTCAGCGGCGGGCGAAGAAGGCCGGGTCGAAGCCGTAGGGCAGCTCCAGCCGGTGGGCGCGCAGCAGGGCCTCGTCGCTCAGCAGCTCGGCGGTGGGGCCGTCGGCGACGATCACGCCGCCGGACAGGATCAGCGAGCGCGGGCACAGCTCGGCCGCGTACGGCAGGTCGTGGGTGACCATCAGCAAGGTCACCTCCAGGCCGCGCAGGATCTCGGCCAGCTCGCGGCGGCCGGCCGGGTCCAGGTTGGACGACGGCTCGTCCATGACCAGGATCTCCGGCTCCATCGCCAGCACGGTGGCCACCGCCACCCGCCGCCGCTGCCCGAAACTCAGGTGCTGGGGCGGCCGGTCGGCGGCCTCCAGCATGCCCACCTGGGCCAGCGCCCGCTCCACCCGTTCCTGCAGCTCGGCGCCGCGCACCCCCAGGTTGGCCGGGCCGAAGGCGACGTCCTCGGCGACGGTGGGCATGAACAGCTGGTCGTCGGGGTCCTGGAAGACGATGCCGACGCGGCGGCGGATCTCCTGCAGCGTGCGGCGGTCGGCGGGGTCCACCGTCAGCCCGCCGACCCGGACGGTGCCCGCGCCGCCGTGCAGGATGCCGTTCAGGTGCAGCACCAAAGTGGTCTTGCCGGCGCCGTTGGGTCCCAGCAGGGCGACCCGCTCGCCGCGCCCGATGGTGACGTCGACGCCGTACAGGGCCTGGGTGCCGTCGGGGTAGGCGTAGGCCAGGCCGCGTATCTCAAGAGAGGGGGTCGTCACGTCACCATCCAAGCACTCAAGGCGACCAGGGCCGCGGCGGCGGGCAGGAGCGCGGCGCCCGCCCACTGGGCGGCGCCGGCCCGGCTGTCGTGCAGCACCGGCATCCGGCCGTCGTAGCCGCGGCTGAGCATCGCCAGGTAGACCCGTTCGCCCCGCTCATAGGAGCGCAGGAACAGCGCGCCCGCCGAGCGGGCCAGCACCCCGAAGGCGCGCACGTCGCGCGCCTGGAAGCCGCGGGCGGCCCGCGCCACCTTCATCCGCTGCATCTCGGCCACGATCACATCGGCGTAGCGGAACATGAACGTGGCGATCTGCACCAGCAGCGGCGGCACGCGCAGGTGCTGCAGGCCGATCAGCAGCCGGCGCGGCTCGGTGGTGGCGGCCAGCAGCAGGGACGAGACGGTGCCCAGCGTCGCCTTGGCCAGGATGTTCCAGGCCGACCACAGGCCGCTTTCGCTCAGCGTCAGCCCCAGCACCTGCACCTGGGGGCCGCGCGCCACAAGCGGCAGCAGCAGCGCGAACGCCACGAACGGCACCTCGATGACCATGCGCCGCAGCAGGAAGCCCGGCCGCACCCGGGCCAGCGCGGCGACGGCGGCCAGCATGAGCGCGTACACGCCGAACGCCCAGACCGCCTCGCGCGGGGTGCACACCACCGCCAGCACGAACGCCCCGGCCGCCGCCAGCTTGCACTGGGGCGGCAGCCGGTGCAGCGGGGTGTCTTCAGGCAGGTACAGCCGCCGGCCGAGTCCTGTCATCGCCGTATCAGACGGCCGGGGCCGTCCGGACTCCGCGGCGGCCTCCGGACGGCTCCAGCGGTGTGCTCCGTTTCTTCGCGACGGGGTTCATCAGGGCTTTCCGGCGCCGGATGCGGCCGGCGCGTCCGCGGCGGCCGAGCCGTCGCGGCGCCGCAGCACCCAAAACAGCCCGCCGCCGGCCGCGGCGGTCAGGGCGACGCCGATGACCCCGGCCAGCCCGACCGACAGCCGCTCGTTCTCCACGCCCTTGACGCCGTAGTCGCTCAGCGGGGAGCCCGACAGCGGATGCTCCTTCTCCTGGGCGGCGAACCCCTTGTCCTCGGCGACCTTGGTCAGCCCGTCGGGGTCGCCGCTGGCGTAAAAGCTGACCACCCCGGCCACCACCAGGGCGACCAGCAGGAAGACCACGGCAAAGCGCCGGTTGCCGGTTTTCATCTGCCTCAGACCTCCACCGAGCGGGGCGTGCGGATCTCCAGCGGCGAGGCGGGCCGGCCGCGCAGCCCGTACACCAGGTCCGGGCGGACGGCGGCCACGGTGCCGACGGTGATCGCCGTGATCACGCCCTCGCCGATGCCGATCAGCAGGTGCACGCCGAGCATGGCGCCCAGCACCGCGCCCAGCGGCAGATCGGCGGTGCCGCCGAGGGCGAACAGGGCCACGAACACCAGGGCCGAGGCGGGCACGGACGCCAGCGCCCCCAGGAAGGAGGCCGCGGTCAGTCCCGCCCTGCTGTGGGCCAGGCCGCCCGGCAGCAGCGCGGTCACCGCTTTGAAGACCCCGTAGCCGACCAGCACCCCGGTCAGGGCCATGAGCGTGACGTTGATCCCATAGGCGGTGACCCCGCCGTCGGCGAACAGCATCTGCACTAGCAGCACGACCGAGATGCACAGCACCCCCGTGTAGGGGCCCACCAGGATCGCCGCCAGCGCGCCGCCCATCAGGTGCCCGCTGGTGCCGGCCGCCACCGGGAAGTTGATCATCTGGGCGGCGAACACGAACGCCGCGCTCAGCCCCGCCAGCGGAGCGGTCCGCTCGTCCAGCTCGCGGCGGGCGCCGCGCAGGCACAGCCCGATGCCCGCCGCCGCGACGACCCCGGCGCCGATCGACACCGGCGCGTTGAAGAACCCGTCGGGTACGTGCACTCCGTCTCACCCTTCCCATCCGGAGGGCCGATTCCGCACATGCGAAAACGAACCGTTCGTCCGATGGGTCCAGTTTGACGACACCTCTCTTGCAGTTGCAAGTGGCTCGCAATAACGATTTCCGTGCAGTACACGTACCCGACGGCGGGGCGATCAGGGACGCCGGCTCATTCGAAGCTCGGCTCCTCGGTGCGCGTCCGCTTCAGCTCGTAGAACCCCGGTGTGCGCGCCACGGCCAGCACCCCGTCCCAGAGCCGGACCGCGTCCTCGCCCTTCGGCGCCGGGGTGACCACCGGGCCGAAGAACGCCACGCCCTCCACCGCGATCACCGGGGTGCCGACCTCCTCGCCCACCAGGCCGATGCCCTCGGCGTGCGAGGCCCGCACCGCCTCGTCGTAGTCGGTGGACTCGGCGGCCTGCGCCAGCTCGGGGTCCAGCCCGGCGGCGCGCAGCGCGTCCTCGATGGTCGGCCGGTCGAACGGGAGCTTGCGCAGGTGCCGCCGCACCCCCAGCTCGGTGTACAGGTCGCCCAGCACCTGCGGCCCGTACTTCTGCTCGGCGGCGATGCATACCCGTACCGGCCCCCACCCTTCGGCGATCAGCCGCCGGTACTGTTCGGGGACGTCCTTGCCCTCGTTGAGGACCGACAGGCTCATCACATGCCAGCGGGGCTCGATCGGCCGCAGCGCGGCCACCTCGTGGATCCAGCGCGAGGTGATCCACGCCCACGGGCACAGCGGGTCGAACCAGAAGTCGACGGGGGTACGGGCCTGCGTCACTGCAGCCTCCTGCGATGTCAGGGATACGTCCGTTCCGGACAACCAAAATATTTATCGTTCAATTCCGGCTCGGGCCGTCTCCGGAGGACACCGCCGACGCCCGGTTGATAGACATGGACGAGCGGCAACCGACTTCAAGGAGTGGATGTGGCAGGCAACCTCACGCGCGAGGAGGCGCGGGAACGTGCCCGGCTGCTCACCGTCGAGTCGTACGCGGTGGACCTGGATCTGACGACCGGCGATGAGCGGTTCGGATCCACCACCGTGGTCCGGTTCGGCTGCGGCGAGCCGGGGGCGTCCACGTTCGTGGATCTGCACGGCGCGACGGTCCGCGAGGTGGTGCTCAACGGCCGGTCGCTGGACCCGGCCTCCTACGACGCGGACGCGGGCCGGATCCCGCTGCCGGACCTGGCCGCCGACAACGAGCTGCGCGTGGTGGCCGACTGCCGGTACTCGCGCTCCGGTGAGGGCCTGCACCGGTTCGTCGACCCGGTCGACCAGAAGGTGTACCTGTACACCCAGTTCGAGACCGCCGACGCGCACCGCATGTTCGCCTGCTTCGACCAGCCGGACCTGAAGGCGGCCTTCCAGCTGTCGGTCACCGCGCCCGAGGACTGGCAGGTGGTCACCAACGAGGCCGCCTCCTCCACCGAGCGGACCGGCGACGGCAAGGCCCGCTGGGTCTTCCCGCCCACCCCGCGGATCTCCACCTACATCACCGCGCTGGTGGCCGGCCCCTACCACGCGGTCCGCGACGAGTACCGCCGCGCCGACGGCTCGGTGATCCCGCTGGGGGTGTTCTGCCGCGCCTCGCTGGCCGAGCACCTGGACGCCGACGCCATCTTCGAGGTCACCCGGCAGGGCTTTGAGTTCTTCGAGCGGGTCTTCGCCCGCCGCTACCCCTTCGGCAAGTACGACCAGCTGTTCGTGCCGGAGTTCAACGCCGGGGCGATGGAGAACGCCGGGTGCGTGACGTTCCTGGAGGACTACGTCTTCCGTTCCCGCGTCACCGACGCCGCCTACGAGCGGCGCGCCGAGACCATCCTGCACGAGATGGCGCACATGTGGTTCGGCGACCTGGTGACCATGCGCTGGTGGGACGACCTGTGGCTGAACGAGTCGTTCGCCACCTACATGAGCGTGCTGTGCCAGGCCGAGGCCACCCGCTGGACCGGCTCGTGGACGACCTTCGCCAATTTGATGAAGGCCTGGGCCTACCGCCAGGACCAGCTGCCGTCCACCCACCCCATCTCCGCCGACATCCCCGACATCCGCGCCGTCGAGGTCAACTTCGACGGCATCACCTACGCCAAGGGCGCCAGCGTCCTCAAGCAGCTGGTCGCCTACGTGGGGCGGGAGAACTTCCTGGAGGGCGTGCGCCGCTACTTCGACCGGCACGCCTGGGGCAACACCGTGCTGGGCGACCTGCTGGAGGCCCTGGAGGAGACCTCCGGGCGCGACCTGACCTCCTGGTCCAAGGAGTGGCTGGAGACCGCCGAGGTCAACACGCTGCGCCCCGAGTACCAGGTGGACGCCGACGGCGTCTTCACCTCCTTCGCGGTGCTGCAGGAGGCCAAGCCCGACCACCCGACGCTGCGCTCCCACCGCATCGCCATCGGCCTGTACGACCGCACCGAGCGGGGCATCGTGCGCCGCAAGCGGGTGGAGCTGGACGTGGTGGGCGCCCGCACCGAGGTGCCCGAGCTGGTCGGCGAGCGCCGCCCGGACCTGGTGCTGGTCAACGACGACGACCTGACCTACGCCAAGATCCGGCTGGACGAGCACTCGCTGCGCACCCTCATCGAGGGCATCGGCGACATCGCCGACAGCCTGCCGCGGGCGCTGTGCTGGTCGGCGGCCTGGGACATGACCCGCGACGCGGAGATGGCCACCCGCGACTACGTGCGGCTGCTGCTGAGCGGCATCCGCGGCGTCACCGACATCTCGGTGGCGCAGACGCTGCTGCGCCAGGCCCGCACCGCCGTGCACCAGTACGCCGACCCGGCCTGGCGCACCACCGGCCTGCAGATGATGGCCGACGCCCTGTACGACCTGGCCCACCGGGCCGAGCCCGGCTCGGACTTCCAGCTGTGCTACGTGCAGGCCCTCGCCGCCTGCGCCGTCTCCGACGAGCACCTGGCGTTCCTGCACGGCCTGCTGGAGGGCACGCACACGCTGGAGGGCCTGACCGTCGACACCGAGCTGCGCTGGACGCTGCTGCGGCGCCTGGTGGTCACCGGCAGGGCCGGGCAGGCGGAGATCGACGCCGAGTACGGCCGCGACTCCACCGCCGCCGGGGAGCGGCACGCCGCCGGCTGCCGGGCGGCCATCCCCACGCCCGAGGCCAAGGCCGCCGCCTGGGAGCAGATCATCGGCGGCGAGCTGCCCAACGCGCTGTTCCGCGCCACGCTGGGCGGGTTCATCGACGCGGCCGAGCGGGTGGAGCTGCTGGAGCCGTACGCAGAGCGCTACTTCGCCGAGGTGGGACGCATCTGGGCGGAGTGGAGCAGCGACATGGCCCAGACGTTCGCCGAGGTCGCCTACCCGTTCCTGGTGATCGACCAGTCCACGGTGGACCGCACCGACGCCTACATCGCCTCGGCGAACCCGCAGCCGGCGCTGCGCCGCCTGCTGCTGGAGGGCCGCGACGGCGTGCTGCGCGCCCTGCGCGCCCGCGCCAAGGACGCCGCCGCCGGCTGACCCCGCCTCGCCGTGGGGCCTTGGCCTCCCCCGCTCAGCCGGAGGTCAAGGCCCCGAACGGCAGCGTGACCCGCACGGGATGCTCCAGCTCCAGCACCGAGCGGTGCACCGCGTGCAGCCGGTACTCCCGCGTCGCGGCGTCCAGGCGGAAGGTGAACTTGGGCACCCGCCAGAGCATCACGTCGTTGTCGGTCTCGACCGACAGGCACGGCCCTTCGGGAGAGCGAGCGGCCTCCAGCCCGCCGGCCGGCCTGCGGGCGATGCGGTTGTGCATCGGGACGGGCGATTCGCACCTGATGATGTGGCCGTGGACGATCTCGATCATCCGGGCGACGTCCTCGGGGAGCGCAAGATACTCCTCCTCGGTCATCACCTCGGGGAATTCCTCGAAGCACGCTGGAGTGGACATGCCATCGTCCTCACCGCATCGCCGTCTTCCGAAGGCCGGAGTCTAACGAGACGCCGAGTCCGGGGAACGTTGCAGAACGGGGGCGAGCAGGGCGCGGATGCGGGCGGTGGGCAGGTCGTCCAGGAGGACGGGGCGGCCCTGGGCGTCGGCCAGGGGGATGCGCCAGTTGGGGTGCTCGTCGCCGGTGCCGGGCTGGTTTTGAATGCGGCGTTCGCCCACGGCGTCGGTCAGGGCGATGCCGAGCAGGCGGGCGGGGGTGCGGGCCAGGAAGGCGTGCAGGGCGGTGACCACCTCCTCGTCGTGGGCGGTCGAGCCCTCGGCCAGGGCGCGCAGGATCTCCTCGGGGCGGGTGGTCAGCAGGCCCTGGTCGGCCAGCAGGGCCAGCCAGGCGGCCAGCGCGGCGCGGTGGTCGGCGGCCTCCTCGGGGGCGGGGCGGGTGAGCAGGCCCAGCCGGGCGCGCAGCACCACGTGGTCGCCGTGCAGGAAGCCGGTGACCGGGGGCATGTCGTGGGTGCCGACCGTGGCCAGGGCCGGCTCCCGCCAGGCGCCGGGCGGGCGGGGACGGCCGTGCTCGTCGCGTTCGAACCACAGCAGGTCGGTGCCGAGCACGCCGCGGGCGGCCAGGTCCGCGCGCACCTCCGGCTCGACGGTGCCCAGGTCCTCGCCGATCACCACCGCGCCGGTGCGGGCGGCCTCCAGCACCAGGCACGCCAGCATCGCCTCGCGGTCATAGCCCACATAGGTGCCCTCGGCCGGGGAGCGGCCCTCGGGCACCCACCACAGGCGGGAGATCTGCATGGCGTGGTCCAGCCGCAGGCCGCCGCCGTGGCGCAGCGCGGCGGCGAGCATGCCGCGGTAGGGCCGGTACTCGGCCTCGGCCAGGCGGCGGGGGTGCCAGGGCGGCTGGCCCCAGTCCTGGCCGCGCTGGTTGAACTCATCGGGCGGGGCGCCCACGCTCATGCCGGCGGCGAACACCGCGCGGTGGATCCAGGTGTCGGCGCCGCCGTGGGCCACTCCCACGGCCAGGTCGTGGACGATGCCGATCCGCATCCCGGCGCGGCGGGCGGCCGACTGGGCCTCGGCCAGCTGCTCGTCCAGCCGCCACTGCAGCCAGGTGTGGAAGTCGATGCGCCCGGCCAGGCGCCTGCGCTCGGCCGCCACGGCGGGGGCGGCCGGGTCCTGCAGCGCGGCGGGCCAGCGCCGCCAGTCCGGGCCGTGTTCTTCGGCCAGGGCGCACCAGGTGGCGAACGCGGTGAGCGCCTCGCCCTCCCGTTTTTTGAAACGCTCGTAGTCGTCCTGCTGCCGGGTGCCGCGCCGCTGCCGGTGGCAGATCTCCAAGGCGGCCAGCTTGGCCCGCCAGATGCGGTCCCGGTCGATCTCCCGCAGGGTGCGCGCCTTGCGGCGCAGCGGGGCGGCCAGGGCTTCGACGCGTTCGCGGTCGGCCGGCCCCAGGGCCGCGTACTCGGGCAGGTCCTCGATGCGCAGGTAGAGGGGGGCGGCGAAGCGGCGGCTCATCGGCGAGTAGGGCGAGGGGTTGACCGGAGGGACGGGTTCGGCCGCGTGCAGCGGGTTGACCAGCACGAAGTCCGCGCCCAGCGCCTCGGCTCCCCAGGCCGCCAAATCCGCCAGGTCCCGCAGGTCGCCCATCCCCCAGGAAGCGCGGGAACGCACCGAATACAGCTGGGCCATCAGCCCCCAGGCGCGCGGCGCCTCTTTCAGCCTGGCCGGGGCCACCAGCAGGGCGGTCTCCTCTTCCCGGCCGTTCCGCCGCAGGCGCAGCCGGTGCAGGCCCGGCGGCGTCCCTTCGGGGAGAAGGTACAGGTCATGGTCCACGGGGTCGGGCCCGGACGTGCGGCGGCGCCCGGCGGGCGGCAGGCGGCTCGTCCCGCCGTCGGCCCGGATCAGCAGGGCCTCGGCGCCGGGTGCGGGGCGGGCCGGGACGGCGATCCGCCCCGCGCCGGAGCGTTCGTCCGCCCAGCAGACCACCACGGGAGGCAGCGGACGGGTGCGGCCGCGCTCCTCCAGCCGGGCCAGTTCCGCCCGCACCGCCGCAGGGGTGGCGGCGTCCACGCCGAGCGCGGCCAGGACCGCGACGATGGTGTCGCGGGGCACCTCCACGGTGCGCCCGCGCCAGTCGGTGTAGCCGGTGCCGACGCGGTACCCCCGGGCCAGTCTGACCAGTTGCTCGTCCGCCACGCCGGGGACCGTTCCCGCAAATGCCGCCGGGCAACGCGAGTCCTTCTCCGGCGGCGGGCGGCTCAGGCGTCCCAGATCGGCGGGCGGCGGCGACGCCAGGGGCGGGCGGCCTCCAGCTGGGCCGCCAGGGAGATCAGCGTGCCCTCCCCGCCGAGCCGGCCGGCGAGCATCACCCCGATCGGCAGGCCGGCGGCGTTCCAGTGCAGCGGGAGGGTCACCGCGGGCTGGCCGGAGAGGTTGTAGACGGCGCAGAACGGGGTGAAGCGATTCTGCCGCTCGAAGTTGACGGCGGGTTCGGCGTCGTGGAAGTAGCCGACCGGGGCGGGCGGGGCGGCCAGGGTGGGCGTCAAGATCGCATCGAAGCGGTCCAGCACCGGCAGGGCGGCGCGCACGGCGTTTTGCAGACGGGCGTGCGCGGCCAGCAGCTCAGGGCCGCCGACGGCGTTGCCGCGGTCGCGCAGCCAGCGGGTGAGCGGCTGCAGCAGGTGCTCGCGGGCCGGGTCCACGGGGGTGAGGGCGGCCGTGACGCTCCACAGCAGCGCGAAGTCCGGCGCCAGTTGCGGGCCGAACACCGGCGGCAGCTCCTCCACGTGGTGTCCCAGCTCCTCCAGCAGCGCCGAGGTCTTCTCGTAGGCGGTCACGCAGTCGGGGTGGACCGTCGTCTCCAGCATCGGCGGGACGAGGGTGCGGGCGATGCGCAGCCGCCCGGGGTCGATGTCGGCGTAGTCGAGGAACCTGCGGCCCGGCGGCAGCGGCGGCGCCGTATACAGGTCTCCCGGCTCAGGGCCGTGCATCACGTCCAGCAGCGCGGCGGCGTCGCGCACCGTGCGGGCGATGGGGCCGTCGGTGACCAGCCCGAACAGGTCGGGGGCGAGGGGGCCGCGGCTGATGCGGCCCCGGGTGGGCTTGAGGCCGACCAGCCCGCAGGCGCTGGCGGGGATGCGGATGGACCCGCCGCCGTCGCTGCCGTGGGCGACGGGCGCCAGCCCGGCGGCGACCGCGGCGGCCGCCCCGCCGCTGGAGCCGCCGGCCGAGCGGGCCGGGTCCCAGGGGGTGCGGGCGGGCGGCGCGACCGCCGACTCGGTGTAGCAGGGCAGGCCGAACTCCGGGGTGGCGGTCTTGCCGAGCAGCACGGTGCCGGCCCGCCGCAGCCGGGTGACCACGGCGTCGTCGACGGAGCCCACCAGGTCCGCGCAAGCGGCCGAACCGCGCGTCAGCCGCACCCCGCGCACCGAGCTGAGGTCCTTGACCGGCACCGCGACCCCGTGCAGCGGCGGCAGCAGCCGCCTCTCGGCGCACTCTTGCACCCGCCGGGCGGCCTCGCCGGCCTGTCGGCGGGCCCGGTCGGCGGTGACCGTGACGAACGCGCCGACCCGCTCGTTCAGCCGCTCGATGCGGTCGAGGTAGTGGTCGGTGAGCTCCAGCGGGGACAGCTCGCCGGACCGGATCGCGGCGGCCTGCTCCAGCGCGGTCAGATCGTGCAGCCGGGTCACGAGGACGAACGGTAGCCGACCTCGCTCAAGACGGCCTCGGCCCCGGCCGTCACCGAGCGTGAAGGATCAAACTCGGCCGTTAAGGATATACAAGCATGTGCAGGGGTGAACAATAATCTGACCAGCGATGCAAAGTGCGACATCCTAGCCGAGGCGACGAAACTATGAACGACGCATCACTAGGCGCCTCCCGGCGGGATGACTACTCTGCGCCAAGAGGACCACGCCTCCCCCTTAAAGGAACACGGAGCGTCACAATGGCGACCACGGATCGGGGCACTCCCCAGGGCCATCCCACCGACGCCTCCTTCGGCGACCCGCCGCCGCAGCCGCAGCCCAAGCCGCCCTCCGGGCCGCGGCTGCGTCTCCCCGACAACCCCCGTGACCTGCTGAAGGATCCGCGGGTGAAGCGGTGGGGGCCGCCGATCGGCGCCGGTCTCCTCGCCGGGGTGCTGGCGGCCTGGCTGGTCGGCTGGCGGCTTGGGCTGCTGGTGGCCGTGCTGGTGCCGGTCGCCTACGCCTACCGCCGCTCCCGCAACACCTCCAGTGTGGCGGCCTGGCAGAAGTCCTCGGCCGCCGAGCGGCGCACCGAGCGGCAGCTGCGCTCGCTGACCAAGAGCGGCTACCGCATCCTGCACGCCCGCGCCGTGCCGCGCGACGACGAAGGGGTCAGCGACGGCAAGATCGACCACCTGGTGGTGGGGCCCAGCGGGGTGTACGCCATCGACTCCGAAAAGTGGGACCGCCGCCTGCCGGTGCGCACCCTGTCGCACCTGAAGCTCTTCCACGGCCCGTTCAACAAGAAGGACCGGCTGGACGAGGCCCGCTGGGAGGCCCAGCAGGCCAGCAAGATGCTCTCCGCCAAGGTGGGCTTCGAGGTGCCGGTGCAGGCGTCGGTGGCCATCTACGGCCCGTCCATTCCCTGGAAGGTGATGCGGGTGCGCGATGTGGACGTCTACGCCGGCAACCGCGCCCGCGCCTACCTGCGCCGCCGCCCCAAGATCCTGACCGAGACGGACGTGGAGCGCATCTACGAGGCCGCGCTGGCCGTCCTGCCGCCCAAGTACCCCACCGACGAGTGACCGTTTTCCCCTCACCCCGTCCGGCAGCCGGCAACTGGACGGGGTTTTGTCGTTTCCGGCCCGTGGTCAGGTGCCCGTATCGCCCCGTCTGAGGCCGCGTGCGCGGTCCCGGCGGGTAGCATCGGGAGGACGTACGCACCGGCCGCACGCGACCTTCCGTGGGCCGACCGCCGGCACCGCGATCCGGATCCGCCGCTGCTCGTGACCTCCAGGCCCGCCGGATCCGGCCGTCCCCATGACGACCCTCACGCCGTGGCCTGGGACGTCCGGCCGGCGCCCGGGCCCGGCCGGCCGGCCGCGCGTCGCCGTGGACCGGGCCGTACGGGGGTCGACAAAAGATCAGACAGATGCGGGCCATACGATCCGTTGGCACCGCCGGATTGAAGGTTGGAGAGGTCCCCATGCCACCGCTCAGGTCACGTACCGTCACGCACGGCCGGAACATGGCGGGCGCCCGCGCCCTGCTGCGCGCCACCGGGGTGGCGCGCGAGGACTTCGGCAAGCCGATCGTCGCGGTGGCCAACAGCTTCACCCAGTTCGTGCCCGGCCACGTCCACCTGCGCGAGGTCGGCGAGGTGGTGGCCGAGGCGGTGCGCGAGGCCGGCGGGGTGCCGCGCGAGTTCAACACCATCGCCGTCGACGACGGCATCGCCATGGGCCATGACGGGATGCTGTACTCGCTGCCGTCCCGGGAGCTGATCGCCGACGCGGTGGAGTACATGGTGCAGGCGCACCGCGCCGACGCGCTGATCTGCCTGTCGAACTGCGACAAGATCACCCCGGGGATGCTGCTGGCGGCGCTGCGGCTGAACATCCCCACCGTGTTCGTCTCCGGCGGGCCGATGGAGGCCGGCAAGCCGGTCAGCGGGGTCTCCGGCGGGCACAAGCTGGACCTGATCGACTCGATGATCGCCTCGGCCGACACCGGCGTCTCCGATGAGGCGCTGGCCCAGGTGGAGGAGAACGCCTGCCCGACCTGCGGGTCCTGCTCGGGCATGTTCACCGCCAACTCGATGAACTGCCTGACCGAGGCGATCGGGCTGGCGCTGCCGGGCAACGGCACCATCCTGGCCACCCACGCCGCCCGCAAGAAGCTGTTCGCCGACGCCGGGCGGCGCGTGGTGGAGATCGCCAAGCGCTACTACGAGGACGACGACGAGTCGGTGCTGCCGCTGAGCATCGCCACGCGCGATGCGTTCGAAAACGCCATGGCGCTGGATGTGGCGATGGGCGGCTCCACCAACACCATCCTGCACCTGCTGGCAGCCGCCACCGAGGCCGGTGTGGACTTCGGCCTGAAGGACATCGACGAGCTGTCGCGCCGGGTGCCGTGCATCTGCAAGGTCGCCCCGGCCACCGGCAAGTACCACATCGAGGACGTGCACCGTGCCGGCGGCATCCCGGCCCTGCTGGGCGAGCTGGACCGGGCGGGACTGATCAACCGGGACGCCCGCACCGTCCACGCCGCCACGGTGGGCGAGTTCATCGCCAAGTGGGACGTCCGCTCCCCCGAGGTGCTGCCGCAGGCGCGGGAGCTGTGGCACGCCGCGCCCGGCGGGGTGCGCACCACCCAGGCCTACAGCCAGTCCAGCCGGTGGGACGAGCTGGACCTGGACCGGGAAAACGGCTGCATCCGCGACATCGAGCACGCCTACACCGCCGACGGCGGCCTGGCCGTGCTGTACGGCAACATCGCCCCCGACGGCGCGATCGTCAAGACCGCCGGTGTGGAGGAGGAGCTGTGGACCTTCTCCGGCCCGGCGGTGGTGTTCGAAAGCCAGGAGGAGGCGGTCGAGGGCATCCTCGGCGGCAAGGTCAAGGAGGGCGACGTCGTCGTCATCCGCTACGAGGGTCCCAAGGGCGGGCCGGGCATGCAGGAGATGCTGTACCCGACCTCGTTCCTCAAGGGCCGCGGCCTGGGCAAGGCGTGCGCGCTGATCACCGACGGCCGGTTCTCCGGCGGCACCTCCGGCCTGTCCATCGGGCACGTCTCCCCCGAGGCCGCCGCCGGCGGGGCGATCGCGTTGGTGGAGAACGGCGACCGGATCGTCATCGACATCCCCCGCCGCTCGCTGGAGCTGGACGTGCCGGAGGAGGAGCTGGCCGCCCGNNNTGAAAAGCTCCTGGCCGACCTGGGCGGCTACCGGCCGCGCGACCGGCACCGCCCGATCAGCGCCGCCCTGCAGGCCTACGCCGCCATGGCCACTTCGGCGTCCACCGGCGCCGCCCGCGACATCGGCCAGCTGACCGGCCGCTGATCTTTCACGGCACCGTGCGGGGCGCGTCCGGTCCGGGCGCGCCCCGCATCGGGTGTCACGGACCGGTGACGGCGCAGCCGGGCGGGGCGTTGACGGGGTTGCAGCGGACGGGGACGAAGCCGGGCAGCGCGGCGTAATAGCCGGTGCCGAAGCGGGCGGCCAGGCCGGGGACCGGGTAGTCGGTGCTGACCCACTGGGCGCCGCTGGCCAGGGCGGCGTCCCGCATCGCGGTGTCGCCGGTGCGGGCCTGGGCGGTGCCGACGTCGGCGCGGGTGCGCACCAGGTAGCCCTTGGCCACCAGGTCGCGGATGCCGCTGTCGGTGGGGTTGTTGCGTTTGACGAAGGCGGCGTCGGGCCGGCCGGGTTCGGAGTTGGTGAACAGGATCCGTCCCTCCAGGTTGGGGTTGCCCTGGATGTAGCGGTCCCGGTAGACCCCGGCGTTGTCCATCAAGAACATGACCTTGCCCCGCGCGGCGGAGAGGGTGGGCCAGCCGCCGTCGAGCACCGACTGTTCCAGGGTGCGGCCCGGTTTGCGCACGGTGTCCGGGGTGATCAGGTCATCGGGGCCGAAGACCGAGCGGATCTCCTGCTCCACGGCCAGCATGCGCTCCCGGGTCCAGGTGACCAGCGGGATCGACACCCCGCTCGGGGTGGGGATGCCCAGGGTGTCCTGGAACTCCAGCAGGATCGCCAGGGGAAGGTGTCCCGGGTTGCTTTGCGACCATTGGCGCACGGCGGTCAGGCAGTCGACCAGCGTCAGGCAGTTGCTGCGGTAGTCGAGCCCGGCGATGTGCAGCACCTTGGTGCCGGGCTTCTTCAGCCGCGGGTCGTACTCGGCCGGCTGCCCGGTGAGGCGGCGGATCACCGGGCGGGCGTAGCGGCCTCCGTCCGGGTCGGCGTACACGTCCAGTTCGATCTGCCGGACGTGCTGCCCGGCGAACTGCTGCTGCAGCGGGGGGTGGCTGTATTGCAGCCCGGACGCCTGAGATCCGGCCACGGCGGTCATCAACCCCAGCTCCGTGGAGCTGGGTTCGAGGTGGTAGCTGTTGTGGGTGCCGATGACCTGGATCTGATTCAGCCTGGGTTCGACGGCGTGGGCGGCGGCGGAACCGGCCGGCAGTACGGCGACGGCCGCCAGCATGGCGGAGGCCAGGGCGACGGCACGACCGGGGATGCTCCGCCGACCGCGTGCTGGGGGGTGCACGATCATAAAGGTGAGAAAAACTCACCTTTACTGACCCGTCAACGCCGAACCACGTTCTCAATCGGCGGTCGCCCGCGGGCTCATTCGTCCCGGTGCACGATGGCCGGTGAGAACGCGGGAACACAGACGGCGATGTACTCGGCGCCCTCGGGACCGGGAGTGCTATAGCGCACCCACTCCCCCGCTTTGGCGTGCACCGCCTGCCCCGCGGACACCTCCATGGCGCCGCCCTCGTACTCGACGGTGAGGCTGCCGCGCAGCACCACGGTGTACTCGTCGAACTCCGGGCGCTGCCCCGGCTCGGCCCACCCGGACGGGCTGCGCATATGGGCGATGCTGATACCGGTGTTCCCGGTGTTGACCGCCCCCACATATTCATCGATCAGCTTGGGCGGCTCGCCCGCCGCGGCGATCCGCGACGGCTTGTCGATCAGTTCGGGCATGCCGACAAGCATGCCCGAACCGCGTCGGGAAGAGATAAGGCGTCAGCCGCAGCAACCGCCGCCGCAGCAGCCGCCGGACGGGGCGGGCGGCGGGGCGGAGCGGGCGGAGCCGGTGCTCCGGCCGATGAAGGCGACCGTGGACAGCAGCTTGACCGTGTCGTCGTGACCTGCGGGGCAGGAGGCCGGCTCGGAGGCCCGGCTCATCGGGCGGTCCACCTCGAAGGTGGACCCGCAGGTACGGCAGCGAAAGTCATAGCGTGGCACGGCACCAGGATAAACCGGCCGCCCCGCCTGTCACCCGGACGCAAGGCCCGGGTGACAGGCGGCCGGTCCGCAAAGATCAGGCGGCGTACTGGGTGACGTACGGCGCCCACTGCGGGTCGCTGTCGTCGGTGATGCCGATCAGCCGCCAGTGCGCGCCGCGCGGCACCTGCGGGGTCACCCGCAGCACCCAGCCGAGCTCCTCCAGCAGCCGGTCGGCCTTGCGGTGGTTGCAGGGGCCGCAGGAGGCGACGCAGTTCTCCCACACGTGCTTGCCGCCGCGGCTGCGCGGGATCACATGGTCGATGGTCTCGGCGCGATGGCCGCAGTAGGCGCACCGGAAGTTGTCGCGCCGCATCAAGGCGGCCCGGGTCAGCGGCACGCGGGTGCGGAAGGGAATGCGCACGTATCGGCGCAGCCGGATCACCGAGGGCACCTCCATCACCGTGGAGGCCGAGCGCAGCACCGCACCGGTGGAGTCATGGTGGACGACCTCGGCCTTGTCCCGCAGGACCAGGCACACGGCTCGCCGTAGCGGGAGCGTGGTGAGCGGCTCATAGGACGCATTCAGCAGCAGGACCTGGCGCATCAGACGCCCCCCGCCCGCTCGTGCATTCCGGCTGCCTCGGCGTATCCGCTCCCGCGTCTGCTACGCCGAGGCTCGAGTATGGATTCGAGCACCTGTGCACCCGTCATATGGGCCTCCCCAGGGCGATCGAGCTGAGATCAGTGTGACTGTTGGGCCGCCGTTCTCGCTACCCCATAAATTCCCCGTATCGGCGACGGTTCGAACGCGTAATGTCATTGCCGCATCGCCCCGCCCGCCGCCGCCTGAATCAGGCGGCAAGCCCCCGGAAACTCCCCGCCGAGCTGGTGCGGCTCCTGCCAGCGGCGCATGCGAAGGGCGCATAGGGTTCGGTTCATGAGCCGCCCGAGATACCCGAGCGCACCACGTCAGGACATCGTCGACGAACTGCACGGCCACCGGATCCCCGACCCCTACCGGTGGCTGGAAGATCCCGATTCCCCGGCCACCAAACAATGGCTGGCCGAACAAGACGAGCTGTTCCGCTCGGCGGCGGGCGCGCTGCCGGGCCGGCGACGGCTGCGCGACCGGATCGCCGAGCTGCTGCGGGCCGGCAGCGTGGGCCCGCCGGTCTGGCGCGGCGAGCGCCGCTTCTTCACCCGCCGCACCGCCGACCAGGAGCACGCCGTGCTGTACACGGCGGACCCGGACGGGCGGGAGCAGGTGCTGATCGACCCCATGCAGATCGACCCGTCCGGGGTCACCACCCTCGACGGCTGGTCCCCCGACCGGGAGGGGCGGCTGCTGGCGTACCTGCTCTCCCACGGCGGCGACGAGGAGTCCCGGCTGTATGTGATGGACGTCGTCACCGGCGAGGTGCTCGAAGGCCCGATCGAACGGACCCGTTACACCCCGATCGCCTGGCTGCCCTCCCGGCTCGGCGAACCGGCCGCCTTCTACTACGTGCGGCGGCTGCCGCCCGGCCAGGTCCCCGAGGGCGAGGAGCAGTACCACCGGCGGGTCTACCTGCACCGGGTCGGCACCGACCCCGACACCGAGGACGTGCTGATCTTCGGTGAGGGCATGGACAAGACCAACTACTACGGGGTGAGCGTGAGCCGGGACGGCCGCTGGCTGACGGTGTCGGCCTCCCAGGGCACCGCGCCCCGCACCGACGTGTGGCTGGCCGACCTGGCCGCCTCCTCCCCGCAGGCCCCGCGGCTGACCCCCGTCCAGGTGGGCGTGGACGCCCAGACCAGCCTGCACGTGGGCCGGGACGGGCGGGCCTACCTGTTCACCGACCGGGACGCCCCCCGCGGACGGCTGTGCGTGGCCGACCCCGCCGACCCCTCGCACGAGTCCTGGCGGGAGCTGATCCCCGAGGACCCGGAGGCGGTGCTGACCGACTATGCGATCTTGGACGGGCCGGCGCTGGCGCGCCCGCTGCTGCTGGCGGGCTGGACCCGGCACGCCGTCAGCGAGATCACCGTCCACGACCTGGCCACCGGGAAGCTGATCGAGCAGGTGCCGCTCCCGGGCCTGGGCTCGATCGGCGCGCTGGTGGAGCGTCCCGAAGGCGGGCATGAGGCGTGGTTCGTCTACACCGACAACACCACCCCGACCTCGGTGTACCGCTATGACGCGCTGACCGGCCGGACCGCGCTGTGGGCCGGTGCGCCCGGGAAGGTCGAGGTGCCCGAGGTGGAGACCCGGCAGATCACCTACGAGTCCTACGACGGCACCAAGGTGCGGATGCTGGTGATCGCCCGGCCCGGCGGCCACGGGCCGCGCCCGACCGTCCTGTACGGCTACGGCGGCTTCAACGTCTCGCTCACCCCGTCCTATTCGGCGGGGGTGCTGGCCTGGGCGGAGGCCGGCGGCGTCTACGCCATCGCCAACCTGCGGGGCGGTTCAGAAGAGGGCGAGGAGTGGCACCGCGCCGGCATGCGGGAGCACAAGCAGAACGTCTTCGACGACTTCCACGCCGCCGCCGAGAAACTGATCGCCGACGGCTGGACCACCCCGCAGATGCTGGGGATCTCCGGCGGCTCCAACGGCGGGCTGCTGGTCGGCGCGGCGATCACCCAGCGCCCGGACCTGTACGCGGCGGCCGTCTGCTCGGCGCCGCTGCTGGACATGGTGCGCTATGAGAAGTTCGGGCTCGGGCAGACCTGGAACGACGAGTACGGGTCCGCCGAGATCCCCGAGGAGCTGGAGTGGCTGCTGTCCTACTCGCCCTACCACCATGTGCGGGAAGGGGTGGCCTACCCGGCGGTCCTGTTCACGGTGTTCGACGGCGACACCCGGGTGGATCCGCTGCACGCCCGCAAGATGTGCGCCGCGCTGCAGCACGCCACCGCCTCCGACAGGCCGGTGCTGCTGCGCCACGAGGCCGAGGTCGGGCACGGGGGACGGGCGGTGAGCCGGTCGGTGGAGCTGTCGGCCGACACCCTGTCGTTCCTGGCCGCCCACACCGGGCTGCAACTCACCGACGAACCGGAGCAATGAGAAATGAGAGCTGCGCCACATTCATTGAAGAAAGCCGGTATCCGGTGTCGAATCCGATGATCAAATAGAGGAATGGGCACGACGGCCGCAGGACAGCACGCCGTACACGAGCGCATCGTGGAGCTGCTCGCCTCCCCTCCCGCCCGCGCCGAGGACGCCGCGGGCTATCTGGACCTGCTCGGTCCCGGTGATGAACCGGCGCCTTCGCCCGCCCAGCGGGCCATGCAATCGACCCTCCTGCCGCGCATCTACGAGCAGGTGTGGCGGCCCATCGGCTTCAACCTGGCCAAGGGCTGGCCCGCCGGGCCCGACACCGCCGAGGAGTACGCGCTGGCCCGTTCCTGGCTGGCCCTGGGACGCCCCACCGACCCCCGCAAACCGGACATGACCGTGCTGGACGTGGCGTGCGGGCCGGGGAATGTGACCCGGGCGCTGGCCGAAGGGGTCGGGCCGGGCGGCCTGGTGGTCGGGCTGGATGTGTCGGCGACCATGCTGGAGCGCGCCGTGGCCGAACCCGCCGGCGACACGATCGGGTATGTGCGCGGGAACGCGGCGAGGCTGCCGTTCCGGGACGGGGTGTTCGATGCGGTGTGCTGCTTCGGCGGCCTGCACCTGTTCGACGACCCGTGGGCGGCGCTGGACGACATGACCCGGGTTCTCAAACCCGGCGGTCGCCTGGCGCTGCTGACCCTGCGCCGGCCGGCACTGCCGCTGGCCGGGCCGGCCGGCGAGCTGATCGGCCGCCTCACCGGGTTGACCATGTTCGGCGACCAGGAGCTGCGCCGGGCGCTCCAGGAGCGCGGCTACCGCCGCCTCCGGCACCACCGGTTGCCGCTGATGCAGTTCGCCGGCGGCACCCTGGGCTGACCTGGAAGGAGCGGATCCGTCCGGCGGCCCCTTACCGGACGGCTCCGCTCCCCGCGGGAGAAGCAGGCCGGGTCGTGGTGGGCCTCGCACCGGTCCGCGCCGCCGATGCGAGGCCCACCACGACCCGTCCCTGCCGGTCAAGCCCCGTCAGAACAGGGCTTTTTCGAAGTAGACGTTGGTGATCCCGCCGATGACCTCCCGTCTGGTCTCCCGCCAGCCCGCTCGCCGGTACAGCTCCATCGCGGCGACCTGCAGGTCGGTGGTGTCGCAGTGCAGGAGGCGGTAGCCGAGTTCAACGGCGCGTTCCTCCAGGGCCGCGACGATCGCCGAGCCGTAGCCGCGGCGCCGCACCGTCTGGTGCACCCGCAGCCGCACCATCTCGGCGATCTCGGTGCGCGGCGGCAGCCCCACGGCGTACCCGCCGTGCGCCCGGGTCAGCCCGGTGGGGATGAGGTCGGCCCGGCGCAGCCCGCCCATCGCCACGACCACGCCGTCCCGCTCGCCGACCACGAACTCCCCGCAGCGGTCGAAGTAGACCTCCTCGATGCGGAACAGGTCGTGCTCGTAGTAGACCCCGTCGCCGGGGCGCAGCCCGACCTGGGCCAGCCCTTGGCGGTGCAGCTCCAGCACGGCGGCGTGGTCGGCCGGGACGTACCGGCGGATCAGCAGATCCCGGTACTGCCAGGCGGGCGGTTCCCGGCGGCGCCGCACCAGGGTGTGGGCGTTCCCCTCCACGGCCGGCATCTTCAGATCTGCTGGGCCGGGTTCGGCCGCCGGGCGGCCGGGCTGCTGACCGACGGTCCCGACAGCGCCTCATAGAAGCTCTTGAGCTCCTTGATCTCGCCGAAGCGCGCCGAGACCGTGGCGCCGAGCTGGCGGGCCCGGTGCACCAAGATGTCGGAGCGGTGGTCGGGGGGCAGCTCGGTGATGGCCTCCTGCGCCACCTCCAGCGCCGCCTCCGGGTGCCCGGCGTGCATCCGGCAGGCGGCCCGGTCCAGGCGCACCAGTGTCAGATCGACCCAGTCGGTGGGGGCGTACAGCCGCAGCGCGCGGCTGAGGGCCTCCTCCCCGGACTTGTGGTCGCCGAGGTTGGTGTAGGTGTCGCCCTCGTAGAAGGCCATCTGCCGTTCGGTGAACCCGAAGGCCAGGTCGCTGGTCTGGGACTTGGGCAGCTGTTCGAAGACCGAGCGGCCGCGGACCAGGGCCCGGCGGGCGCTGGGGGCGGCGTCGGTGCGGCCCCGCAGCGCCAGCAGCCCCAGCGCCCGCGCCTCCACCGCGGGCGCCATGGCCGCCGCCACGCTGGGGCTCCGGCCGGCCAGGTCCTGGGCCTTGCGGGCCAGGTGCAGCGCCTCGCGCGGGTCGCCGTAGTACATCGGCACCAGCGCCTCGCGCACCGTCACCCAGGCGCGCAGCGCCCGGTCGCCGGTCTCGTCGGCGGCGGTGCTGGCGGTGCGGAAGAACGACCGGGCCAGCCGGTGATCGCCCAGATTGATCATGATCAGCCCGCACAGCCCGGCCAGCTGGGCGGCCAGCCGGCACAACCGTTCCTGGGTCTCCACCGGCTGCCGCCGCTCGCACATGCGGCGCACCTCGCTGAAGTCCAGCAGCACATCGCACAGCAGGCGCAGCGAAGGGGTGGCCTGGTAGAGCCGGCCGTAGCCGAGGGTGGTCTCCTCCCACTGGTCCAGCATGGTGGGCGACACCGTGGCGCTGACCAGGGTGTCGTCCATCTTGCGGCGCAGGTGATCCACGGCGCCCAGGAACTCGCCGTCGAGCGTGACGCCGGCCCCGGCCATCAGCTGCAGGAGCGTTCTGCGAAGCACCACGTCCTCCTCTCCCACATCCGCCGGCTGGGCGGCGCCCATGCGGCCGTCGCCGACGGTGATCCAATGACGGTCGGCCGGTATCGGCACGACCACGTTCCCGACCAGCGCGTCGGGCTCGCCCAGGGCGCGGGAGGCGACGACGCGGTGCCCGGCCGGCGGCGAGGGCGGCCGGGCGGTTCCCCGCTCCAGGGCGGACGTCGGCCGCCCGTGACCGCGGTCGCAGATGCAGGGGCCCGCAAAGCCGAGATCGGCGGGCTCCACCTGGTAGACGGTGCACAGGTAGTGCAGATAGACCGGCCCGGGGCGCTTGTGTCCGCTCTCATAGGCCGACAGCAGCGTCTCGCCCAGCTTGGGCTGCGGCTTGCCGTCGAGTTCGTGCAGTGCGCGGATCTGGGCGACGATGTCCGACAGCGCGACGCCATGGGCCAGCCGGTGGGCTTTGATCCGGGTGGTGCCGAACAGCGGGCCGCACTGCTCGTAGATGTCCACGGCTATCTCCGCCGGGGTGCGGCCCCGGGCAAGACCGTAGGCGCGGACCCGGCGGGCGATGTCCGTCTCTTTCCTGGGGGCGTTCCCGGGGGATTCCGGCATTGCTTCCGGCCTTCCTGCCCTGGAGGCGGCGGGGGCGCCGCCTCCGGTGTGCGCGACCGGTATGAGGCCGGCCCGACCCTGTGAGCAGGCACACATACCGGACGAAAGCTAACCTTTTGGCCACGAGTGATTACCTCTCGCACACGCAGCGTAACTCTCGCGCCAGGGCAGGCCAAGCGATTCACCGAAAATGACGGCGAAGGGGATGGGCCATCGACCACCGGGGTGAAGATTTTTCCTCCGGAGTGGGATGAACCTAACCCCAAAACGGGAGAATCTCCCACTTTTTAGGGCACAACACCGCTTGACCAGTCGCCGCAGAACTTGCAATTCTCAGCCCCGAGCACGAACCGCATACAGTCGATCACGTAGCAGTGAACCCTTTTCGGCAGGCCGTCCTCGCAGGCCGGGACGCGCAGGTCGCAGCGGCGGGCACCGTCGAGGCCCCCGCCCGAGGGCGTGCGCCGGGAAAGGTTCCGTCTCACCGCGCACGAGGGAGGGGTGCAAGGTGAACAACGACTACCGCGTCGGCTATCTGGAGGAGCTCGGGGAGGCCGTCGGCTCATGCGGCCTGGTGGCCAGGGTGGTGCGGACCCGTTCCGGACCGGCCTTCCTGCGAGTGGTCAACCCAGAGGCCGGCAGCCTGGCCGAAGACGTGACCTGTGCCCCGGCCCCGGACTCCTCCGGCCCCTACTACTGGTGGTCGTGGGGAGAGCGCATGCACCGAGCCGACGATCCGCAAGGCGCCGCATCGAAGCTGGCGCACGTCCTGCAGCCGCTGCCGCAATAGGCGTACGGCTCCCTTCGGTCCTTATCCCGCCGTCGTCACCGGCCGGGCCCAGGGGCGATGCCGTTGATCTGGGGGGAGGCGGCATCGGAGCCCGTCGCCTGAGAGCGCAGGCGGGAGAAGGTTCACCGGAGCCGCAAGCCGGTTGTGTCCCGCGCGGCCGCGGCGGGGAACGGCGCGGCAGCCGCGGCCCGCGGGGCACGGCCTTGCCGCTCGGGGTGGGCGCGGTGGGCGCCCACCCCGAGCAGTCGGCCGCCGGCCCGGCCCCCTCACGACGGCACAGGCCGGCGATCGCGGTACCGAATCTCCGCGATGCGCCCCGTCTTCGCAGATCGAGACGGGTGCCCGCGCCCAGGAACGCGCTGCGGATCCGGAACGTCACCGCACCGGCCGCCGCCGAGTCCCAAGACCGCGCAGCGAAAAGGTTCGCCGAACGCGATCGTTGCATCCCATCAAGAAAGGCTCGTTTCTACCAAAACGGACAATTTGCTTTAGCGGCGTCCCGCTTTCCACACCGCCGTTTCCATGAGCGATACGGAAGGCATTACGGCCGTGAACGGTGACGTACCTCCGGAGGGCGCGACGAGCCCTCAAGCGCGAACCGGAAAAGACACGACGGCATGACGCAATAGTGAATCCGATTCAGCTTTCTCGCCCCGTCCGCGTCCGGCTCAAACCGTCCCGCCCGGCCAGGCGTCCCGCCCGCGGTCCCGGCGACGCCCGCCTCCACCGCGTCGCACAGGCGTTGCCCGGGAGGGTTCTCTCACCCGGTGGGTCACATCACGGCGCATTCCGTTCGGGCAGCCGGCCGGCGTCGCCTAGCATCGGCTCGTGCCGCCGCGGGTCCCCGGCGGCACGGTCATGCCCCCAGACTCCGGAGGATTCCCGTTGTCCGACCTTGCGGCCCTCGGAGTGACCGCTCCCCTGTTCGACGCCGACGAACGCCCGGAGACGTACTGCGGTCCCAAACCCCTCATGCCGTGCCGGCTGTTCTGGAACATCACCCACAGCCCGGAGGCGACCAAGTTCGTCCACGACTACCACCTGGACCTGTGGACCAACCGGCTGTTCGCCATCGTCGTCACGCTGACGGTCGCGCTGATCCTGCGGCGGATCGTGCACCGGATGATCATAAAGATCACCACCCGGATGGCCGAGGGCACCGTGCCCGAGCGGCTGCGCAGCAGCGGCCGCACCCACGTGGAGGGCAGCCAGGTGCTGCTGAGCGAGCGGCGGCAGCAGCGCGCCAAGACACTGGGCTCGGTGCTGCGCAGCATCGCCTCCATCGTGATCATGGGGACGGCGGTGTTCAGCGCGCTGGGCGAGCTGGGGCTCAACCTCACCCCCGTGCTGGCCAGCGCCAGCGTGATCGGCGTGGCGGTGGGCTTCGGCGCCCAAAGCCTGGTCAAGGACTTCCTGGCCGGCCTGTTCATCCTGCTGGAGGACCAGTTCGGGGTCGGCGACGTGGTGGACGTGGGACAGGCCAAGGGCACCGTGGAGGCGATCACGCTGCGGGTCACGCGGCTGCGCGACGTCAACGGGGTGGTCTGGTACATCCGCAACGGAGAGATCCTGCGGGTGGGCAACGAGTCGCAGAACTGGGCCCGGGCGGTCCTGGACATCCCGGTCGGCTACGAGGAGGACACCACCAAGGTCAAGGAGATCCTCAAGACCACCGCCGACAAGCTGGCCGCCGACCCGGGCTGGGCGGACATCATCTTGGAAGAGCCGTCGGTGTGGGGCGTGCAGGGCCTCAGCGGCGAGGCCGTGGTGGTCCGCCTGGTGGTCAAGACCGCCCCCGGACGCCAGGGCGAGGTGGCCCGCGAGCTGCGCGAGCGCGTCAAGTACTCCCTCGACGCGGCGGGCGTCACCGTCGCCAATCCCCCGGCCGCCTGATCGGCCCGGATCCGGCCCCGCGCACACCCCGCTCGCATAGGGTGGGAGGCACCATGGCACAAGAAGTGACCTTCTATGAGGCCGTCGGCGGCGAGGAGACCTTCCGGCGGCTGGTCCACCGCTTCTACCAGGGCGTGGCGGAAGACCCCCTGCTGCGCCCCCTCTACCCCGAAGAAGACCTCGGCCCCGCCGAGGAGCGGCTGCGCCTCTTCCTCATCCAGTACTGGGGCGGCCCCAATACCTACAGCGCCCGGCGCGGCCACCCCCGGCTGCGCATGCGCCACGCCCCCTTCCGGATCGGCACGGCCGAGCGGGACGCCTGGCTGCGGCACATGCGGGACGCGGTGGACGAGCTGAAGCTCCCCCAGCACCTGGAGCAGATGCTGTGGAACTACCTGCAGATGGCGGCCCACAGCCTGGTCAACACCCCTGACTGACCCCTGCGGCGGGGGCGCCACCTCCCGAGAACAAATCGGACACTTGTTGCATACCGTCTGATAGAACGCCCTTTGCTCTGCCCTTTGTAGCGTCGGGGATGACCCTGTGGGCCCGCGACGGCGCGGGCCGGCGTCTGCCAGCCATCAGGCCGGCCCCCTCGGCACGCAAGGAGGCAAGCGGTGTTCATCCAGGTCATCCAAGGCAGAACACGCGCCCCCGACAAGCTCAAGCAGGCGGCCGACCGCTGGTACCAGGAGGTCTCCCCCGGCGCCCGCGGATGGCTCGGCAGCCTGCTGGGGGTGACCGACAAAGGCACCTTCATCGCGCTGGTGCGCTTCGACTCCCGGCGGGCCGCCCGCCGCAACGGCGAACGCCGCGAGCAGCGGCAATGGTGGGAGGAGACCTGCCGGCTCCTGGACGGAGAGGTCACCGTCCACGACTGCACCGACGTGCAGACCCACCTGGGCGACTGGCCGGAGCAGACCGGCTGCGTCAAGATCTTCCAGTCGCGCATCCGGGACCGCCGGGCGCTGCGCGAGCTGTGGCGGCGGGAGGACCGGCGGCTCATCGCCGAGCTGCGGCCGGACATCCTGGGCTCGGTGACGGCCGTGCACCCCGACGGCGGCTGCACCACCGCCTTGTTCTTCCGCAGCGTGCAGGACGCCCGCGCCGGTGAGCACCGCCCCATGCCGGAGTGGCTGAAGGCCCGCTGGCAGGAGGAGCTGCAGTACTACGAGCCGGAGACGACCTGCTGCGAACTGCGCGACCCGTGGATGTATCTGCCCGTCTTCGTGCCGCCCTCGGAGCGTACGGGCACCAGCGGGACCGCGGCCAGGGAGAAGACGCCGGCGACGGCGAACGCCATGGCATAGCCGGGGCCGCCGATCACCGCCGCCGCCAGCGGCGGGGTGAGGGTCGCCAGCGCGTTCTGCGCGGTGTTCTGCACGCCCAGCGCACGCCCGGCCCACGCCCGTCCGGCGTACTCGGCGACGGCGGTGTAGGCCAGCCCGTTGGGGGTCACGGTGATCACCCCGGCGACCAGCAGCGCCGCGGCGGCCGCCGCCGAGCCGGCATGGGCCCCGGCCGCCAGCGCCGCCATCACCGCGGTGATGGCCAAGGCGACCAGCCGGTAGGGACGCAGCCTGCTGCCGGCCCGGTCCGACCAGACCCCCGCGCCGATCCGGCCCAGCGCCCCGGCCACCTGGACGACGGCCAGGACGCGCCCGGCCGCAGTGGCCTGCCAGCCATGCTCATCGACCAGGAAGACCAGGGCGAACGTGGCGACGGTGAACTGCGGAACGACCAGCAGGGCGCTGGCGGCGTGCAGCCGCCACAGCACGGGGGTGGCGTAGGGGGACCGGCTGCGCCCGGCCTGCTCGTCCTCGGCCCGCGGCGGGTCTTGCACCAGCAGCGCCACGGCGGCCGCCATCGCCAGGCAGCAGGCCGCCAGGACCAGCAGCGGGGCGCGCAGCCCGCCGGCCGCCAGCGGCGGCAGGATCAGCGCGGCCGCCCCGACGCCCAGCGGCTGGGCGGTCTGCCGGATGCCCATCGCCAGCCCGCGCTCGCGCGGCCCGAACCAGCCGAGGATCAGCCGTCCGCTGGCCGCGTGCACCGCCGCCCCGCTCACGCCCGCCGCCACCAGGCAGGCCCCCATGGCCAGGAGCCGCCCGGCCGTCGCCGCCGCGCCCAGCAGGGCCAGCCCCGCGATGCCCAGTCCCAGGGAGAGGACCAGCCGCTCTCCCCAGCGGTCGGCGGCGGCGCCCCAGGCGACCAGGGCGACCATGAGCCCGGCCATCGGGCAGGCCACCAGCGTGCCCGCCTGGGCCAGGGACAGCCCGCCCGCCCGCAGCGCCGGCAGCAGGAAGGGCAGCCCGAACTGAAAGAGGCATCCGGCGGCCATCGCCCCCACGCCGACGCCCAGCACCACCCACCGGCGACCGTCCGGTCCACCCTCCGTCATGCCCATATGCTGATACTAGCCGTCCAAAATATGGACATTCCGGGCGGGTGGCGTCCAGCGCCGAACGGGGTCAGGACGGGGGCAGGTAACGCTTGAGGAACTCCAGCTCCGAGGGGGTGAAGCGGCGCGCGCGGCCCTTCTTGGGGTCGAAGGCCACCATCACGGAGGCGGCGGTGGCGAAGATCTGCTCGTCGTCGCGGATGTGGTAGGCCAGCCGGAACGAGGCGTTGCGGATCTCGGTCACCCAGGTCTCCACCCGGACGGGGCGGAAGGTCAGCGACATCGGCCGCCGGTAGTCGATCTCGTGCCGGGCGACCACCAGGCCGTGCAACGACTCCTCGCCCTTGCGGACCGGGTCGCCGTAGAACATCTGCACCCGGGCGTCCTCCAGGTAGCTGAGGAACTTGACGTTGTTCACATGGCCCATGGAGTCGATGTCGCCGAACTTGACCTCGAACTCATAGACATGCCGGTACTCGGCGGGGGGAATGTCGCTGTCCATGTCCTCGCCTGGGGGTCGGGCGGTCTGCGGAAACCGCCGGACGGGCGGCCGCTGATCAGGCAGATGCTATCGGCAGGCCGACGGCTCGCCGGCGCCGGGGATCACGAAACCTCTGCCCCGGGCACGGCTTGACGTCTTCGCCCGGGACGGGCGGCGCCTCCCCGCCCGGATGCGCCCGCTTCACACGAAAAGCACGTGTCGCCGTGGCACGGGGGCGGGCCATGCCACGGCGACACGGGCGCTGGGTCAGTCCCGGGTCAGCTTGCGGTGGGTGACCCGGTGCGGACGGGCGGCCTCGGGGCCGAGCCGCTCGATCTTGTTCTTCTCGTAGTCGGCGAAGTTGCCCTCGAACCAGAACCAGTTCGCCCCGCCCTCCCAGGCCAGGATGTGGGTGGCGATGCGGTCCAGGAACCAGCGGTCGTGCGAGGTGATCACGGCGCAGCCGGGGAACTCCAGCAGCGCGCTCTCCAGCGAGCTGAGGGTCTCGGTGTCCAGGTCGTTGGTGGGCTCGTCCAGCAGCAGCACGTTGCCGCCCTGCTTGAGGGTCAGCGCCAGGTTCAGCCGGTTGCGCTCGCCGCCGGACAGCACGCCGGCCGGCTTCTGCTGGTCGGGGCCCTTGAAGCCGAAGGCCGCCACATAGGCGCGGGAGGGCATCTCGACCTGGCCGACCTTGATGTGGTCCAGGCCGTCGGAGACCACCTCCCAGACCGACTTGTTCGGGTCGATGCCGCTGCGGGTCTGGTCCACGTACGAGATCTGAACGGTCTCGCCGATCTTCAGGGAGCCCGAATCCGGGGTCTCCTCCCCCACGAGCATGCGGAACAGGGTGGTCTTGCCCACGCCGTTGGGACCGATCACGCCGACGATGCCGTTCGGGGGCAGGTTGAACGACAGGTCCTCGATCAGCACCCGGTCCCCGAAGCCCTTGGTGAGGTTCTCGGCGACGATCACCGTGCTGCCCAGCCGGGGGCCCGGCGGGATCTGGATCTCCTCGAAGTCCAGCTTGCGGGTCTTGGCGGCCTCGGCGGCCATCTCCTCATAACGCTGCAGCCGGGCCTTGCTCTTGGCCTGCCGGGCCTTGGGGTTGGAGCGGACCCACTCCAGCTCCTCCTGCAGGCGCTTCTTGCGCTTGGCGTCCTTGCGGCCCTCGACCTTGAGCCGCTCGGCCTTCTTCTCCAGGTAGGTGGAGTAGTTGCCCTCATACGGGTAGCAGCGGCCGCGGTCCAGCTCCAGGATCCACCCGGCCACGTTGTCCAGGAAGTACCGGTCGTGGGTGACCGCCAGCACGGTGCCCGGGTACTTCTCCAGGTACTGCTCCAGCCACTGCACGCTCTCGGCGTCCAGGTGGTTGGTGGGCTCGTCCAGCAGCAGCAGGTCGGGCGCCTCCAGCAGCAGCTTGCACAGCGCCACCCGGCGGCGCTCACCGCCGGACAGGTTGGTCACCGGCGTGTCCGGAGGGGGGCAGCGTCCCAGGCGTTGCGATGGTCCAGCTGCTCCTGCAGCTTGCCCATCTCCTCCATCAGCTCATCGGAGTAGTCGGTCGCCATCTTCTCGGCGATCTCGTTGTACCGATCGAGCAGCGCCTTGGTCTCGGCCACGCCCTCTTCGACGTTGCCGAGCACGGTCTTCTCCTCGTTCAGCGGCGGCTCCTGCTGCAGCAGGCCCACCGTGTAGCCCGGCATGAGGCGCGCCTCGCCGTTGGACGGCTGTTCCAGGCCGGCCATCATCCGCAGCAGCGTGGACTTTCCGGTGCCGTTGGGGCCAAGCACACCGATCTTGGCTCCCGGCAGGAAGTGCAAGGTGACGTCGTCAAGGATGACCTTGTCGCCGTGCGCCTTGCGCACGCGCTGCATGGTGTAGATGTACTCGGGCATGCCTAAAGCCTAGGGGGTTGCGGCCACCACTCGTTGCAGTTCTCGCCGCCCCCACGGTCACGTTCCCACCGTCCGTCCCGGGCGTTTCCCGAGCATCGGAACCGGGGCGGCCGGGGACGCCCGCGCAACGCCCTAAGACCGGTGATCAAGAGGCGGTCCGGCCGGAGGCCGGGTCGGGGGTGGGGGATCGTCCAGGGCGGGCAGGCAGACCCGGTCGCGGCCGGACTGCTTGGCCCGGTACAGCGCCAGGTCGGCGGCGGCCAGCAGTTCGATCAGGTCATGGCCGTGGGTGCGCAGCAGGGAGACGCCCACCGAGATGGTCACCCCGACCGTGCCCTCCTCGGCCGGGACGGTGAGCCGGCGCACCCGGCTGCGCAGCCGCTCGGCCACCCGGCACGCCTCCACGATGTCGGCGCCCGGCAGCAGGACCACGAACTCCTCTCCCCCGAACCGGCCGACCACGTCGTAGTCGCGCAGCTGGCCGCACAACGTGGTGGCGACCCCGGCCAGCACCTGGTCGCCGACCAGGTGACCGTGGGTGTCGTTGACCCGCTTGAAGTGGTCGATGTCGATCAGCAGCAGGGCCAGCGGCTCGTTGGTGCGCTCGGCCCGCGCCAGCTCGGTGCCGGCCTCGCGCTGCCAGGCGGCGGCGTTCAGCAGGCCGGTCTTGGCGTCGGTGCGGGCGGCGGCCTGCAGCTGCTGGTGCATCAGGCTGCGCTGCAGCAGCACCACCGGCGGCAGCGCCAGCGCCAGCAGCGTCAGCGACAGCGCGCTGATGATGGCCACGATGACGCCCACGCACAGGTCCACCACGTCCAGCAGCAGGGTCTCGCGCGTCCACAGCACATCCCGCCACCGGCCCTTGGGGTCGGCGGCGTGCGCCGCGACCGCCACCAGCGCGGTGTTGATCACGGTGAACAGCACCGCGCAGCCCACCGCGACGGGCACCCCGGGGTAGACCTCCACCACCCACGTCGGAGGGCTCTGCAGCGGGTCGGGCACCACCCGGTGAAAGAGCGTGGAGGCGCACACCCCGGCCAGCCCGAACGCCGAGGCCACCAGCACCCGCCGGTACAGCAGGGTGCGCCGCACCCTGATCTGCAGCAACGCCTGCATCGGGATCGGGATCAGCAGCGCGTACACCGGCGGCAGCAGCAGCGCCACCGGCAGCCACCAGGCCGACAGCAGGTCCCGGGCCACGCCGGCGGGCATGCCCAGCCGCCGGGAGACCTCGATGCACACCGCGCCGCAGGCCAGCAGCGCCCCGAACGTGCACAGGTCCACCGCCTGGAAATCCGTCCGGACGATGCCGTCGACGGTCAGCGTCAGATACAGCGCGACGACCGCGACCACGTAGACCGCCAGCAGCGAGGGCCGCACCAGCCGACTGCCGAACCCGCCCGCCAGATTTCCCCGGTCCTCGGCGGACGACTGCACTGCCGTCATCCTTCCCCCTAATGCATCACGTTGTGTAACACGATAGTTGCAACGTGTGCGCCATGGGAACGAATCCGCCACGTTCGTCAAGACAACCGCGGCCAGTGCCCCGCAAAACCCTGCCCAAGGGTAAGGAAGCTGCTACCAAGAGTTGACTTCTTGTATCACGCCAAGCCCTTCAATCAGCGAAACCACATGCGTTTTCCCGTGCGCGGCCCTACACCCCGGCCCGCACTCCCGCGGAGCCCGCCCGCCTCCCGGTCGCACGCCTCTGCGGGCCGGCGGCCGAACAGTCCCGGCCGACGGGGCGGAGAAACCGGCGCGGCCGCCCAGTGACGGCGCGTCCCCGGCCGAGGCCGGAGCGGCGGCGCCGGGAAGCCCTCGGTGCAGCGAGCGGAATGTTTCATCTGGCTGCAGCAACATTCACGCGGGCCTTTGGCTTTTCCCGGCGATTCGGCGTCCCGGAAGGCGGCAACAGGCCGGGGCCGGAACAAAGTCCCTGGTGAGGGCACAGGCGAGATGCCACCGAGCGCACAGGGGACCACACCTCGTACACGCTCGCCGGCCGCATCCTCAGGGGATGCCACCGAGTGCACAGGGGACCACAGGCTCACAGCCGGCCGCGGGGAAGAGATCTCCACCGGATCGGCCCGGGGCCGACCGTGAGCTTGGCAGCGGGCCCGCACGACAGCAGACACCGCCCGCCGGTCAAAGACCACGCGCCCCGTCCTACCGGCAGCATGCCCAGGGGCAGAAGGGCATCCGCGCCTCCCCGCCCGAGGCCCCGTCGTCCCGTTCGCGCCGCTCCCGATCGATCTGCGTGAACGGGGCGATGCGTCCGGCCCTGCCGGCATGCCGGGCGGGACGGCGGCTCCCCGAAAGCCGCGTGCCCTCTGGGATGCGGGTGCCTCGGTCTTCGGCCGGTCCCGCGGGAGGGCCGGGACGGGGTGGAGGGCTCTCGGGTCGGGGGCATGGTGCGCGAGCTCAGGCGGCTGCGGTGCGCAGGTCGAACGGGTCACCGCCGGGGTCGGCGGGGGTGACGTCGCCGTAGTGGCCGGTCTCCTCATCTCGGCCGGGGAGAGGCGGTGCGGCGGGAACGGGGGCGGAGTGGTCGGCGGAGTCGGCGGGATCGTCGGTCATGGACCACTGGTCGGTGAGTTCGCGGGCCTCCTGGCGGTCCTGCTCGGTCATGAGGCCGCGTTGGATGCGGCGGAAGCTGGCGCTGCCGCGGCTGAGGTCGTGGCCGACGGTGGTGGCCTCGATCTCGGCGGAAAAGCGCAGCCGGCCGTCCTTGACGTACTCGCGGATGCGCAGCCGGCCGGTGACCACCACCGGTTCGCCGCGTTTCATGTCGCTGGCGTTGACGTTCTCGGCCAGCGCCCGCCAGCAGTTGACGGTCAGGAACATCGACTCCTGGTCCTGCCATTGGCCGGTCTGCCGGTCGAAGCGGCGCGGGGTGCAGCCGACCCGCATGGCCAGGAAGGGGGTGCCGTTGGCGGTCATGGTGAAGAAGGGGTCCTGGGCCAGCCAGCCGATGACGGTGACGTGCGCCTCGTTCACTGGGGTCCTCCACGTTCGCGTGCCGGGTGCGGCGTGAGGTGCCGCACACCGACCACGGTCACCGAGAGGCGCCCCCGGCCGGAACCCTCGGGGAGGAATGTGGATAACCGTCCGCGGCCGGTCACTTCCGGGAGGCGTTCAGCAGCCGCTCGGCCTCGGCGCGGAAGCCGGCGTAGGCCCTCAGCTCGTCGGCGATCGGATAGAGGACCTTCTCCTCCGCGACCTCGGCGATGCGCTCACGCATGTGCGCCTCCATCCGCTCCCCGTGTCTGGCCGACGACAGCGCCACCACGTTGCGGCAGGCCGAGGACGTGAGCGCCCCCATGCCCAGCACACAGGCCAGCAGGACGGTGACGTACGGGATCAGTCCGGCGTCGCCGATCAGGCCGGGCGGATCGTCGCTGACGCCCAGCACCCCGTACAGCAGCAACAGCAGGATCCACAGCAGGGTGGCCCCGGTGACCAGGACCAGGAAGTACTGCCAGGTCTTGACCAGCCACCACCAGCGCGGCACCTGGTTGAAGACCGGCAGCGCGCCCTTGAGGGCCTCCCCGAGGGCCTCGGGCAGCTCGGCGGCCCGGGATCGGGAGGCGGCCCGCACCGAGTGGGCCCACTCCGGCGGCAGCTCCCTGGTGACCTCGTCGGTGAGGCCGTGCAGGGCGTAGTCCACATCGCCCTGCTGGGCGCCGACCGGCCCGGTGAAGGCGCCGCGCAGCTCCTCGCGCAGCTCGGTCAGCCGCATCTTGCGCAGCGGGTCGCTGCGCAGCCGGGAGACCATGCGGGCGATCGGCCAGCCCACATAGTCCACCGCGCGCAGCTCATAGGCGCTCTCCATGGCCTCGGCGACGGCCGGGGCGCCGGCGGCGTCGGCGAGGGCGTCCACCAGCTCGGCGGCGCGGCGCTCGTCCAGCATGGTGGGCGGCTCGGCGGCCGAGTAGTGCTCGGCGAAGCGGGCGGCCAGCCGGTCGATGTCGGCCACCAGCCGCTGCGCGCGGGCGCGGCGGGCGGCGACGGTCTCCACCAGCACCCGGCGGAAGGCGTCCACGCCGCCCTCGGTCACCGTGGAGGTGGTGACGATGCGCGGGTCGGCCAGCCCTTCGGCCTCCAGCAGCCGGCGCAGGTCCGACACGCACTCGTCGACCTCCGACGGCTGCAGCCGGTCGATCTGGTTGAGCACCACCAAGGTGACGTCGGCGTGCCGGGCGAAGGGGACGATGTAGTTGCGGTGCAGCGCGGCGTCGGCGTACTTTTGCGGGTCCACCACCCACACCAGCAGGTCGGCGACGGTGACGAACCGGTCGACCTCGGCGCGGTGCACCTCGGCGATGGAGTCGTGGTCGGGCAGGTCGATCAGCACCAGCCCCTGCAGCGAACCGGACTCCTCCCCCTGCGGGTCGTCCGGCCCCAGCGCGCCGGCGCGGGCGTAACGGTGCCGCTTGTCCACCTGCAGCCAGTCCAGCAGCGGCCCGGCCCCGCTGAGGCCCCACACGCAGGCATGCGCCTTGGAGGTCATCGGGCGGCGCATGCCGGTGGGCGACAGGTTCAGCCCGCAGACGGCGTTGAACAGGGACGACTTGCCGCTGCCGGTACCGCCGGCCAAGGTGACGACGGTGTGCTCGCCCGACAGGCGCAGCCGCTCCCCGGCGCGGGTGAGCAGTGCGCTGGCGTCCGACAGCAGCACGGGGTCGATCCGGCCGGTGCCCAGGTCGACCAGCCGCTGCAGAGCGTCCAGCCTGGCCGTCAGGCTCAGTTCGGAGGGTTCGTCCGCCTGCCCGGCGGACTGCTCCACGGTGACCGCCGGGGTGGGGGTCGTGGTCATCTGGTTCAACTGCCGACCTCTGGGTAGTCCGGGGCCGCCGCGACGGGCGGGAGGGGGGCCGGGCGGCGACCGGGGGCGGCCGCGCGACCGGCCGGCACCGTCATCGGGCGACCTCTAGGTTATAGGTGGCCTGGTAGAGCTGGACGGCGGCGGACTCGTCGGGGATGCCGGCCGCATCCAGCACCTGGCCGTAACGGATGGCCTCCTCATCGAAGATCATTCCGATGCGGCTGCGCAGGTCGGCGCGGGCCTTGGCGCCCATGCCGCGCAGCGACTCGGCGCCGAACAGCGCCTTGAGCAGCCGCTGGGGCACCGCGCTGGTTCCGCCCTCCACCGCCACGTCGGTGGTGCCGTAGCCCAGCAGCCCGATCATCAAGACGATGGACAGCGCCTCCTCGTCGAAGGTGACCCGCTTGGCCACGCTGCGCTTGGTGACGCCCTCGGTGCGGACCAGCTCCAGCACATGGTCCTGCCAGGAGCTGACCGCCCGGCTGACCCGCCGGGGCAGTTCCGGCGAGACGCCCGACAGGCCGGCCGCCGGCCCGGCCAGGATCTGCCGGCCGGCCGGATGGGCCCGCCAGCGGGCCAGCACCTCCTCCCCGGCCTGCTCGGCGGCGGAGATGATCAGCGACTCCAGCCCCGAGCGCAGCGCGGCTTTCAGCGCGCTCTGGCGGGCCGGGCTGCGGCGCCGCCGGTGGCTCTTGCGCACCATCAGCGGGCGGTTGCGCTGAACCTGCAGCGAGCGCAGCAGGTCGCCGGTGCCGGCGAAGTCCTGCCAGCGGGCCAGCACCTCCCCGCGCAGCAGCGAGCCGTTGCGGGTGGCCTCGTCCAGCTCGGCCATCGCGGCGGCGAAGGCGGCCTCGACCTCCTCGCGCAGCATGGTGCGCACCTCGACCTGGGCCTCGACCTGCTTGGCCAGCTCGGGCACGCGCACCCGGAAGCTGTCGAGGACGCCGCCGAAGGTGTCGCGGATGACCTTGGAGCGACGTTCGATGTTCTCGCTCAGCTCCACCAGCCAGGAGCGGATGTCCGCCACCGTCTCCTCGGGCAGCCGGCTGTCTTCGATGCGGGTCTCGGGGATGGTGAAGCGGGGGGCGTCACCGACCCCGTGCTCTTGCAGCATCTGCTCGAAGTGCTCGACGACCTCCGAGCCGGCGCCCTGGGGGACGCGCGAGAGCACCACCCCGATGGTGGTGCCCTGCTCGCGGGCGCGCTGCAGCATCTGCCAGACCTGGGCGTCGGCGTAGCGGGCGGCGGTGGTGACGCACAGCCACAGGTCGGCCACCGACATCAGTTTGGTGGCGAACTCGAAGTGGTCTTCGAAGACCGAGTCGAAGTCGGGGCTGTCCAGCAGCGCCAGCCCTTCGGGGAGCTTGTCGCTGCTGATGATGACCAACTGGTCACCTGCGATGGCGTCCGGGGCCGGGCCCGGCACCCGGCCCATGTCGGGCAGCAGCGGGCCCTTGAGGAACCACTCGGCGTGGTCGGGGTGGCACACCAGGATCGGGCTGCTGGTGGTAGGACGCAGCACGCCGGTGGCGCTGACCCTGGCCCCCACCAGGGTGTTGACCAACGTGGACTTGCCGGCCCCGGTGGAGCCGCCGAGCACCACCAGCATCGGCGCGCTCTTGCCCCTGATCCGCGGCAGCACATAGTCGTCCAGCTGGCTTTTGATCTCCAGCTGGGCGGCCCTGGCCTCCTCGACCCCCGGCATGTCCAGCACGAACCGGACCTCGCTGACCTGGTCGCGCAGCTGGGTCAGCACCCGCGCCAGGTCGACCTCCCGCGAGGGGTCGGCGGTGACGCCCACCAGCCGGCCGTCGGCGTCCAGCCCGGCCGGGCCGCCGGCGGCGCCCTCCTCCTTCTCCTGCGGCGCGGAAGGGGTGTTCTCAGGGGAGTCGGCGGCCTTGGGGACGACCGCCTCCTCGGAGTTCCGGCCGTCGTGAACCGCGCTCTGATCTGCTGGGGGTGTCACGGCGCCCGTCCCAAATCTCCATGCTGATCTGCCGGGGATGCCACGGAGCCCGCTTCGCCGGCCAGGTAGTCCGCTCGTATCATGTCGATCTCTCGCGCCACATCCACCACGTCGCCCACGACCACGATCGCCGGTGGCCGCACACCGGCGGCCGCCATCTCCTCCACCACCGTCCCGAGCGTGGCCGTAAGAGCCCGCTGATCCGGAAGCGTACCGTCCTGGACGACGGCGACGGGCGTATCAGGCGACCGACCATAGCGCATCAGGGCATTGGCGATACGTCCCATTCTTTCCACCGCCATCAGCAGCACCAAAGTACCCTGCGAACGGCCCAGCGCCTCCCAATCCACGGTCGATGCCGGGTGCGCCGGGTCCACGTGCGCCGACACCACGTGGAACTCCTGACTGACGCCGCGGTGAGTGACCGGGATGCCCGCCGCCGCCGGCACCGCGACCGCGCTGGTGACGCCCGGGACCACGGTGACCGGGATGCCGTGCCTGGCGCAGTGCAGCACCTCCTCCGCCCCGCGGCCGAAGACGAACGGGTCGCCGCCCTTCAGCCGCACCACGAACTTGCCCGCCCTGGCGTGCTCGACCAGATAGTCGTTGATTTTCTCCTGGGTGACGGTACGACCGTAAGGGATCTTGGCCGCGTCGATCACCTCGACGTCAGAGGGCAGCTCATCCAGCAGCAGCCGGGGCGCCAGCCGATCGGTGATCACCACATCGGCCTGCGCCAGCAGCTGCCGGCCGCGCACGGTGATCAAACCGGGGTCGCCGGGCCCGCCGCCGACCAGGGCCACCCCCACCGGCTTGCGCCGCGAGTGCCGCGCCTCCAGCGTGGCGTCGCGCAGCCCGTCGACGATGGCGTCGCGGATGCCGGCGGCCCGGCGCGGGTCGCCGCCGGCCAGCACGCCGACGGTGGTCTCCCCCACCTGCCCGGAGGCCGGGGTCCAGGCCGCCGACGCCTGGGCGTCGTCGGCCCGCACGCACCAGATCCGCGCCCGCTCGGCCTCGGCGGCCACCGCCGCGTTCACCTTGGGGTCGTCGCTGACCGCCTGCACCAGCCAGGCCCCCTCCAGGTCACCGGTCCGGTAAGGGCGGCGCAGCCAGGTCAGCCGGCCGTCGGCGATCAGGCCGTCCAGGGAGGGGGTGACCTCCGGGGCCACCAGCACCACCTCGGCCCCGGCCGCCAGCAGCGCCGGGACGCGGCGCTGGGCGACCCGGCCGCCGCCGACGACGACGACACGTCGCCCGCTCAGTCTCAGGCCAAGCAGGTAGGGCGGCACGGTGCTCTCTCGATCGGGACGGTCTGGACGGGTGGGGTAAGAGGGGACGGTCATGTCTGTTTGTCGCCCAAAGGTACTCGGGTTGCAGGGGTCTTGGAGAGGGGTCGGCCTCAGTCGATAGCTGAGCGTGACACTCGCCCGGGAGGGCTGCCGCTCTTGTCGCTGACGCCCGCGGAGTCGAAGGTGGCGACCTCGTGCAGCACGCGCACCGCCCCCTGCACCAGCGGAAGCGCCAGCAGCGCGCCGGTGCCCTCGCCGAGCCGCAGGTGGAGATCGACCAGCGGACGCAACCCCAGGTGTTCCACCGTAGCGGTGTGCCCCGGCTCGGCCGATCGATGCCCGGCCACACAGGCGGCCATCGCCTGCGGGCACAGCGCCGCGGCCACCAGCGCCGCCGCCCCCGCGATCACCCCGTCCAGCACCACCGGCACCCGGGCGGCCGCACCGCCGAGGATGAACCCGGCCAGCGCCGCGTGCTCCAGCCCGCCGACCGCCGCCAGCACCCGCAGCGGGTCGCTGACCGGAGCGCCGTCCGGTGTGGACGCGGGCGAGCCCGCCGATGCCGCTGCGCCCTGCGGAGGCCCGGCCGCGGCCGGCGAGGTGCGGCCGTCTCCGGGTTTCCGCGCGGCCTGGGCGAGCAGGCCGTGGCGGGTCAGGGCGGTGCGGACCACGTCGATCTTGTGCCGGTGGGTGGCGTCGTCGATGCCGGTGCCGCGGCCGGTGACGCGCTCGGGAGGCAGGCCGGTGAAGGCGGCGATCAGGGCGGCCGAAGCGGTGGTGTTGGCGATGCCCATGTCGCCGGTGAGCAGGCAGCGGTGGCCCGCGGCGACCAGCTCCCCGGCCACCTCGATGCCGACCCGCAGGGCCCGCCGGGCCTGGTCGGCGGTCATGGCGGGGGCCCGGGTCATGTCGGCGGTGCCGGGGGCGACCTTGCGCACCAGCAGGCCCGGGGCGTCCTCCAGCGGGGCGGCCACCCCCACGTCCACGACGGTGACCTGCGCGCCGACCTGGGCGGCGAAGGCGTTGACCACGGCGCCGCCGGCCAGGAAGTTGGCCACCATCTGGGCGGTGACCTCCTGCGGCCAGGGGGACACGCCCTGGGCGTGCACGCCGTGGTCGGCGGCGAAGATCGCCACGGCGGCGGGCTCGGGAAGCGGGGGCGGGCAGCGTCCGGCCAGCCCGGCGAGGCGGACCGACAGCTCCTCCAGCACCCCCAGGGAACCCGGCGGCTTGGTCAGCCGCGACTGCAGGTCGCGGGCCTGGGCCATGGCGGCCTCGTCCAGCGGGCCGATGGCGGCGATCGTCTGCTCGATCAGGTCCACGGCGTCCTCCTCGCGGGGTCGGGGGTCAGCTCAGCAGGTCGTCGAGCGCTTTCAGCAGGGCGTCGTCGGCGGCGCGGTCCCGGACGGCGATGCGCAGCCAGTCGGGGCCCAGGCCGGGGAAGGTGTCGCCGCGCCGCACGGCGAAACCGCGCCGGCGCAGCCGCTCGCGCAGCTCCATCGCGCCGGGGGTGTGGACGCACAGGAAGGACGCCCGCGCCCCGGGCACGGGGGTCAGGCCGCGCCGGGCCAGCTCCCCGGCCAGCCGGTCCCGTTCGACGGCCAGCCGCCGCGCCCACTCCTCCGCCTCGGCCAGGGCGTGCGGCCGGCAGCACGCCTCGATCGCCGCCAGGGCGGGGGTGGAGACCGCCCACAGCGGCTGGACCCGTGCCAGGGCGTCGATCAGCGGCGGCTCGGCCAGCACGTAGCCGGCGCGCAGCCCGGCCAGGCCCCAGGTCTTGGTGAGGCTGCGCAGCACCACCACCCCGGGGACGGCGGCGCCGGCCAGGCTCTCGGGTTCGCCGGGCACGCAGTCCATGAACGCCTCGTCCACCACGACCGTGCGGCCGGGACGGGCCAGCGCGGTCAGTGCGGCGGCCGGGTGCAGCACCGAGGTGGGATTGGTGGGGTTGCCGATCACGACCAGGTCGGCGTCGGCGGGGACGCGGGCGGGGTCGAAGGTGAAGTCCCCCTCCAGCAGCAGGCGTTCGACGCGGTGCCCGGCCGCCCGCAGCGCCGCCTCCGGTTCGGTGAACTGGGGGTGGACCACGACCGCGCGGCGCGGCCTGACCGCCCGGGCCAGCAGCACGAACGCCTCGGCGGCCCCGGCGGTCAGCAGCACCTCTTCGGTGCGCCGGCCGTGCCGGCGCGCCACTGCGCGGCGGGCCCGCCCGGGGTCGGGGTAGGCGGCCAGGTTCGCCATCGCGGCGGCGATGTGCTCGGCCAGCCAGGCGGGCGGGGTGCCGGGGCGCACGTTGACCGCGAAGTCGGCCAGCCCGTCGCCGAGTTCGCGGTCGCCGTGGTGGCCGAGGTCGATGCCGTCGTCGAGGCGCCGGTCAGCGCGCATCGCCGCCCCCCGTTTCCGGGCACCGCACAGCGGGCCGGCCGCCCGTCTGCCCCGGCGCCTGATGCCAGTGCCCGTGCCCGTGGCCGTGGGCGGGGTCGTCGGGGTGATGGTGCGGGGTCTGGGGGGCGCCGACGCGGTCTTCGAAGCCGGGCAGGGCGATGCGGTAGACGCAGGTGTCGCAGTTCATCCGGATGTCGCCGGCCAGCGCCTCGGCGTAGCGCTCGGCCACCAGGTCGGCCAGCCCGTCGCAGTCGCCGATCACCTCGGCGCAGCGCACGTCCAGCTCCGGGTGGCCGGCGGCGTACCGGCGGGCCTGCGCGGCCACCCGGTCCGGCAGGACGCCGGGGAACAGGAAGTACGGCAGCACCACGATGCGGCGGGCGCCCAGCCGGCGGCAGCGTTCCAGCCCTTCGGGGACGCCGGGGGCGGCCAGCGAGACGAAGGCGGTCTCCACCGTGCTCAGCCCCGGGCCCTGGCCGGGGCCGCCGGCGCCGCGGCCCTCCCAGAACAGGCGGGCGACCTTGTGCACCTCGGCGTTGGCGTCCGGGTCGGTGGAGCCGCGCCCGACCAGCAGCACCGCGGTGCCGCCGCCGGGCGGGCAGACCGCGCGCAGCCGCTCCTCCAGCAGCTCCAGCAGGATCGGATGCGGCCCCAGCGGGCGGCCGTACACATAAGACAGGCCGGGGCGGCGCACCTGCTCGCGGGCCATCGCGGCGGGGATGTCGCCCTTGCCGTGCCCGGCGGCCGCCAGGACGAGCGGGACGGCGGCGATCCGGCGGTGCCCCCGCTCGTGCAGCTCGGCCACGGCCTCGGTCAGCGGCGGCGGGGACAGCTCGATGAACCCGCCGGCCACATCGACGGGCATCCGGCGGCGCATGCGCTCGACGAACGCGGTGAACTCGGCCACGCCCTGCGCGTCGCGCGTGCCGTGCCCGACCAGCAGCAGCGGCGGTTTCGAGGGGTTTTCCATGCTCTGCCTTACGCCTGGTAGTACAGCAGCGCGTTGAGAGCGGCGGCGGCCACGGCCGATCCGCCTTTTTCGGAGACGTTGGACAGCTGGGGCAGGCCGCTGTCGCGCAGCGCCTGCTTGGCCTCGGCGGCGCCCACGAACCCCACCGGCAGCCCGATCACCAGGGCGGGCCGCACGTTCAGCTTGATGATCTCCTCCAGCGCGGTGGGGGCGCAGCCGACCACCCACACCGCGCCCGGCCCGACCTCGGCATAAGCCAGGCGGATCGCGGCGGCGGCGCGGGTGATGCCGGCGGCCCGGGCCATCCGCGCCGCGGCCGGGTCGCCGATCATGCACAGGGTGCGGCGGGCGGTGATCCCGGCGGCGACCATCTCGGCGTCCACCACCACCGGCGCCCCGGCCCGCAGCGCCGCAAGGCCCCGCCGCAGGTGGGACTCGTCGGTGACCAGGTCGACGGCGTACTCCAGGTCGGCGCTGGCGTGGATGACCCGCTCGGCCACCGCCCGCCACAGCGGCGGCATCGGCGACAGGTCGACCCGGGACCGCAGGATCTCAAAGGACCGCTCCTCGATCGGGTGGGGGCGGCGTTCCTGCGACGGCGGCTCGGCCTCCGGATGCCCCACGGTACCGGTCTGTTCGGTCATGTGCTCGCTCGTGCTCATCGTTCTCCTCAACGGCCCGTGGCGACGTCGATGGCGTCCACGGGGCAGACTTCCACGCATTCCAGGCAGCCGGTGCACAGTTCGGCGCGTATCCGCAGCGCCAGGCCGTGCGGCCGGATGGCGTGGTGCGGGCAGGTCAGCAGGCAGGCGCCGCAGCCCTGGCAGCGCCCGGTGACCGTGACGGGGGCCGGCTCGGCGGGGGTCAGGCCCATCGGTACCCCCGGGGAGTGACGAAGCGTCCCGCGACGATCCGGCTGCGGGACGAGCCGACCACCACGACGGTGAACATGTCGGCTCCGGCCGGGTCCACCCGGTCGAGGGTGGTGACCGTCACGGTCTGGCCGGGGCGTCCGGCGTTGCGCACGATCCCCACCGGGGTGGCGGGGGGACGGTGCCCGGCCAGGATGTCCAGCGCCTTGGGCAGCTGCCAGTCGCGGTTGCGGCTGCGGGGGTTGTAGAAGCAGACGGTGAAGTCGCCTTCGGCGGCGGCGCGGACCCGGCGTTCGATCACCTCCCAGGGGGTGTGCAGGTCCGACAGGGAGATGTAGGCGTGGTCGTGGCCCAGCGGGGCGCCCAGCAGGGCGGCGGCGGCGATGGCGGCGGTGATGCCGGGCACCCCTTCGACGTCGATGTCGTCGCCGGCCATCTCCAGCGCCGGGGCGGCCATGGCGTAGATGCCGGCGTCGCCGGACCCGACCAGCGCCACCGCGTGGCCGAGCCGGGCCTGCGCCACGGCGGTGCGGGCGCGTTCGGCCTCCTGGCCCAGCCCGCTGGCCAGCACCCGGGTGCCCGGCCGCAGCAGGTCGCGGATCTGCTCCAGGTACTGGTCCAGGCCGACGACCACGCAGGCGCGGCGCAGCGCCGCCGCGGCCCGGGGGGCGAGCAGGTCGCGGGCGCCCGGTCCCAGCCCGACGAGCGTCAGCCGTCCCTTGGGGGTCAGGCGGGCGACGGCCACGGTGGCGGCGGCGCTCTTGCGTTTGGGGACGACCAGTTCGGCGTCCCTGCCGCAGCGGCGGGCGGCGTGCAGGGCGGCGGCCTCGGCCACGCTGGGGGTGCCGACCTCGGCCCGCACGACCTCGGCGGGGTTGGGCACCGCGACCTGCGCCAACGTGGCGGCCGGGTAGGTGCGCACCGGCCAGCCCCGCTCGCGGGCGGCCGCGATGATGCCCTCTTCGTCGGCCTTGAGGTCGATGGTCGCCACGCACCGCACCGAGGCCGGGGACAGCCCCGCCTCATCCAGCGCCCGGTCGATCAGCGCGCCGACCTCGGCCGCGGACACCCCGCGGACCGCGCCGACCCCGACCACCAGTGAGGGCGGACGATAGATCAGCTCTCCCGCCGCCCGGGGCGTGTCCGCGGTCCTCCCGCCGTCCCCCGGGGGGTGCGCCGGGCCGTCCCGTCGCGCGCCGCTTTCGGCGGCGGGCGCGGCGGGAGCCGCAGGGGCGGCCCGGTCGGTGATGCGGATGGTCAGGGGCGAGTCGGCGTCCGGGTGGACGTTGGGCGGCAACGGCGGCAGCGGCCAGGTCTGGTCGGCGGCCAGGCGGACCGGCTCGCCGGAGAGCACGGCGCCGCCGACGCGGGGCAGCAGCGCCGGGTTCTCCACGGTGAAGCCCAAGTCGGCGCCGTAGCCGTCCAGGGCCACCGCATGATCCCCGTCGCCGGCGGTGGTGATGACGGGCCGGCAGCCCAGGGTCTCGCCGAGGCGGCGGGCCAGGGCGTTGGCGCCGTGGTGGCCGCCCAGGACGGCGACGGCGTGGCGGCCGGACTCGTCCACGCACACCACGGCCGGGTCGGTGGTCTTGTGCTCCAGCAGCGGCGCCAGGATCCGCACGGTGGCGCCCACCGCCAGGAAGGCCACGATCGCCCGGCAGTCCCTCCAGGCGCGGCGCAGCCCGTCGGCGGCCTTGCCGTCGGTGAACAGGCGGACCTTTCCCGGCCAGCGTTCGGCCAGCGTCGCGGCGGCGGCGCGGCCCGCGGCGGTCACCGCGACGACCCCGATCGGGCCTGGAAGGTCGTGGTCGTCTCGTGCGAGGTTCACTGGTCGGTCTCCGGGAGCGGGGCGAGGGTCTGGGGGCGGCGGGAGGGACTGGCGGGCGGGGACGGCAACGGTGCGGGGTTCCGGTCGCCCCAGACCACGAAGACCGGGTTGGTGGCGGCCAGGCGGTGCACGTCCCCCGGCAGCGGCGCCAGCCGGGCGGCCTGGAGCTGGACGGCCTGGGCGGTCAGCCCTTCGGCGGTCAGCGCATCCAGGGTGGGGCGCACCCGTTCCAGCGAGGCCAGCGCCACCACCACGGTGCGCAGGGCGCGGGCGGCGCAGGCGCGCACGACCTGCGGGCCGCCGCCGCCGACGAACACCGCGTCCGGGTCGGGCAGGTGTTCCAGGACGGCGGGGGCCCGGCCGCGGGAGACCGCGACCCGCACGCCGTGGGCGCGGACGTTGCGGCGGATGCGCTCACAGGAGTCCGCGTCGCGTTCCACGGCGATGGCGGCGGCGCCGAAGCGGGCGCATTCGATGGCGACCGAGCCGGAGCCGGCGCCCACGTCCCAGATCAGGTCGCCGATCCGCGGTCCCAGCCGGGCCAGCGCGAACGCCCGCACCTCCGCCTTGGTCACCACCGAGCCACGGTGCTCGAACGCCTCCTCCGGCAGCGCCCAGCGGTCCGGGCCGGGGCGGGCCCCGGCGATCCAGCCACGGGGCGCGGCCGGGCGGGTCTCATCCAGCACCAGCACCACGTTGGGGTCGCGCCAGGGCCGGGTGGTGGCCTCGGCGGGACGGCAGCGGACGACGCGCTCATGCGGGCCGCCGAGGTCCTCGCACACCACGAACACCCGCGGGTGCTGGGGGAACAACGCCCGGCCCAGCTCGGCGGGCCCGGCGCCGGGGCCGGTGAGCACGGCGACCTTGGGGTGGGCGCGGCAGGCGTTGACGGCCCGGCGCAGCTCGCGGCCGTGCGCGGAGACCACCAGCGCATCGTCCCAGGGCAGCCCGGCGCGGGCGAACGCCGCCGCCACCGAGGAGATCGCCGGCAGCACCCGCACCCGGTGGCCGCGTTCGCGCAGCGCGCGGACGATCCCGAAGAACCCGGGGTCTCCGCTGGCCACCACGACCACCCCGCCGGTCTTTTCGGCCTGCTCGCCGATCTCCTCCAACGCGGCGGTGACGTCGCCCATCACGACGGTGCGGGCGGTTTCGGGGACCGGCAGCGCCGCCAGGTGGCGGGCGCCGCCGACCACCAGGGCGGCCTCGGCCAGGGCCTGCCGGGCCGGTTCGGGCAGCGGGGAGCCGTCGTGGCCGATCACCGTGATCATCGCACCGCCCGCCCGTGCTCGGCGACCACCCGTTCGCCGGTGAAGTCCACCATGACCACGCCGACGGCCGGCCGGGGCGTCTCTTCCCCGGCGGTCTCCCCGGCGAAGCGTTCCAGCACGGCGGCGACCCGGCGGCACAGCTCCCGCCCGCAGCGCTCCAGCAGCCCGGCGTTCTCCCACAGCTCGTAGGCGTGCCGGGCGGTGTTGGCCGCGGCGACCTCGGCGGCCAGCCCGGGGGCGCCGCCGGAGTCGGCGGTGATGGCGCCGAGCAGCTCGGTGGACACCCGGGAGCGGGTGTAGTGGGTCATCAGCACCCCACTGGCCAGCTTGGTGAGCTTGCCGATCATGCCGACGAACACCACCTCCGGCAGGCCGCAGGCGACGGCGCGGCGCAGCGCGGCGCCGGTGAAGTCGCCGACCTCCACAAAGCACACCTCCGGCAGGTGGGGCAGCAGCTTCATGGCGCCCTTCTCGGTGCGCCCGCCGGTGCACAGCACCAGCGTCCGCTCGCCTTGCGCGGCCATCACCGAGACGGCCTGCTCGACGCTGGCCCGCCAGGCGGCGGTGGAGAACGGGCGGACGATGCCGGTGGTGCCCAGGATCGAGATGCCGCCGAGGATGCCCAGCCGGCGGTTGGTGGTCTTGCGGGCCATCCGCTCCCCGCCCGGTACCGAGATGACCACCCGCACGCCGCGGCCGGTGGCCGGGTCGGCGGGCCGCGGCGGCGGGTCGTCCAGCACCGAGCCGGTCAGCGCCTCGGCCACCGCGAGGGTGATCATGCGGCGCGGCACCGGGTTGATGGCCGGCTCACCCGGCTCCAGCCCCAGGCCGGGTTTGGTGACCACGCCGACGCCTTCGCCGCCGTCCAGTTCGATGCCGGGCCCATCCAGCCAGGAGACCTCGGCGGTCAGGCGGGCGCCGTGGGTGACGTCGGGGTCGTCGCCGGCGTCCTTGACCACCACGGCGCGGGCCCGGCCGCGTGCGGCGTCCAGGCCGCTGTCGTCGACTTTGAAGGTGACGCGGTTGCCGGAGGGCAGCGCGACCTCCACGTGGTCGGCCGCCCGTCCGGTGCGCAGCAGGGCGGTGGCGGCCTTGGCGGCGGCCGAGGCGCAGGTGCCGGTGGTCCAGCCGGTGCGCAGCGCCCGCGGCCGGGTCTTCATGGTGCGCGGCAGGTCCGGTTCGCGCAGGTCGGGCTCGTGGGGGGTCATGTCCGGCGAGCCTTTCGCAACCGGCTTCGGGCCGCCGGGTCGGCGCGCCGGAAGCCGTGGAAATGGCCGGGGTGGTACAGGTGCGAGCGGGTGCCGCCGGCCTCCAGGGCGGGGCCGACCAGCACCAGGGTGTGCTTCCACAGCCTGTGGGCCTTCATGGTGTCGGCCAGCTCCTCCAGGCGGCAGCGGACGATCAGCTCGTCCGGCCAGGTGCAGCGGTAGGCGATCACGCAGGGGGTGTCGGGCGGGTAGCCGCCCTCGGTCAGCTCCTCCTGCAGCCGGCGGGAGCGGGCCGCCGACAGGAACAGCGCCATGGTGGTGCCGTGCCGGGCGAAGAGACGGACCTCCTCCCCCGGCGGCATCGGGGTCTTGCCGCCGCCCAGCCGGGTCAAGATCACCGATTGGGCGATCTCGGGGATGGTCAGTTCCCGCTGCACGGCGGCGGCGACCGCGCTGAAGCTGGACACGCCGGGGATGACCGCGGTGTCCAAGCCGAGTTCGCGGCACCGGTCGAGCTGTTCTTGCAGCGCCCCCCACAGCGCGGGGTCGCCGGAGTGGATGCGCGCCACGGTCAGCCCTTCCCGCCGCGCCCGCTCGTAGTAGGGCAGCACGCCCTCCATCGGCAACGCCGAGGAGTCCACGATCTCGGCGTCGGGGCGGGCGTGCTCCAGCACGTCGGGGTGGACGAGGCTGGCCGCCCAGATCACCACGTCCGCCGCGCCGATGGCCCGCGCCGCCCGCAGCGTCAGCAGGTCCGCCGCGCCCGGCCCGGCACCGACGAAGACGACCTTCCCTCCGCTCACAGCTTGCCTCCTTTGGCGGTGCGGCGGGCCGGGGCGATCAGCGTGGACAGGTAGGGGACCTCCCCGGTCAGCTCCCGGGCCGGCCGCACGTCCTGGCCGGGCAGGCCGAGCCGGGCGCCGCAGACGGCGCCGGCGAGCCGTCCGCTCTCTTCGAGCACCGCCACCACCTGGTCGGCGACGGCGCCGAACTTGTAGGCCACGACGGTGTCGCAGCAGGCCAGGGCAGTGCGCAGCCGGCCGGTGCCGCCGGTCAGCGAAACCAGGGCCAGCGACTCGGTGCCCTCGGTGAGCACGGTGCCGGAGCGGGCCGCCAGGTCCTGCATGGCGGTGATGCCCGGGACGGTCTGGACGGCGACCTGCGGGCGCCGGTGGCGGACGGTCTGAGACAGGTAGGTGAAGGTGGAGTAGACGTTGGGGTCGCCGATGGTGGCGAAGGCGACCGCGGCGGCCCCCTCGTCGAAGGCGCGCACCACCCGCTCGGCCGCCGCCTCCCAGGCGGCGGCGCGGCGCGGGGTCACCCCGCCCCGGTCGTTGAGCGCGAACACCACCCGCTCGGCCCGGTCGGTGTAGGCGCGCACCACCGACTCGGCCCGTCCCGCCTCGTCCGGCGCCAGGACGGGGACGAGGACCAGGTCGGCCTCCCGCAGGATCCGCACGGCCTTGACCGTCACCAGTTCCGGGTCGCCGGGCCCGACCCCGACACCGATCAGCTTCATGCCAGGCCCTTTCGTGACTTCTTCCTCAAGGCCGCCCGCCCGCTGGGGGCGGACGCCGGCCGCGTCAGGCAATCGCGGCCCCCGGGGCGTCCGGCTGCGCGCTTTTCAGCAGGGCGAACATGACCAGGTCGGTGCGTGCGCCGCCGGGCAGCACGCCGGCCTCCCGCAGCACGCATTCGCGCTGGAAGCCGGCCCGTTCGGCGACCCGGCAGGAGGCGTCGTTGCCGACCGACACCAGCAGCTCGATGCGGTGCAGGCCCTTGCCGAAGCCGTAGGCGGTCACCGCGCGGACCGCCTCGGTGACCAGGCCCCGCCCGCGCGCCCAGGGCGCCAGCCAGTAGCCGATCTCGGCCCGGCCGAACGTCCAGTCGGCCCGCTGCAGCCCGATGGAGCCGCCGCACCGGTGCTCCGCCAGCGGCTCGATCGCGAAGGTGATCTTGTGTTCGGGGTCGTCGTGGGCGGTCTTGGTGCAGAACTCGCGGGCCCGCCGGACGTTCTCCTGCGGCGCCCACAGCATCCAGCGCAGCATCTGCGGGTCGCGGGCGGCCTCCACCAGGTCGGGCACGTCGCGTTCGGCGAACGGGCGCAGCAGCAGCCGCCTCGTGGTCAAGGTGATGCCGCGGTCGAACATCATCGCTGCTCCTCCATCGCCGCCACGAAGCGCCGGGCGGCCTTAGGAACGCCGGCCCAGTGCAGGTGCAGGTAGGACGCCAGGTGTTTGCCCCTTGCGAACCCGTCCTTGCGGGAGCCGCGCGGCCGCAGCGCCCACTGCCAGGCCGCCGTCTCCCCCGGGCCGCAGGCGGGCCGCACGGCGGTGCGGTGGAACTCGTGGCCGTTCACCCGTTCGCCGGTGCGGGCGATGACGGAGTCGGCGGTGGCCACGGCGGTGCGGTAGCCCAGCGTCAGGGTGGGCGTCATGGCGGCCGTCGCGTCCAGCAGCCCGCACATCGGGGCGCCCTCCAGCTCGCGCACCAGGTACAGCAGCCCGGCGCACTCGGCGTACACCGGGACCTCGGGCGTGACGAGGTGCTTGATCTGCCCCCGGAGCGGCTCGTTGGCCGACAGTTCGGCGGCGTACATCTCGGGGAAGCCCCCGCCGATGACCAGCCCTCGCGTCCCTTCCGGCAGCGCCGGGTCGCGCAGCGGGTCGAACCGGACGACCTCGGCCCCGGCCGCCGCCAGCAGCTCCTCGTTCTCGGCGTACCCGAAGGTGAAGGCCGGTCCTCCGGCCACCGCCGCCACCGGGCGGTCTCCCTTGGCGGGTTCTTCGCCGACGGCCTCCTGCGGGCTCCAGGGCGGGACGGTGAGCGGGGGCGCGCTGCGGGCCAGGGCCAGCAGCGCCTCCAGGTCGCAGCTTTCGGCGACGGCCTCGCCCAGCCGCCGCACCGTGGCGACCGCCTCCGCGCGGCGTTCGGCCGCCGGGATCAGGCCCAGGTGGCGGGAGGGGGCGGCCATGTCGTCGCGGCGCCGCAGCGCGCCCAGGACGGGGATCGACAGTTCCTCCACCGCGGTGCGGCACAGGTGCTCGTGGGCCTGTGAGCCGACCCGGTTGAGGATCACCCCGCCGATGTGCACATCCCCGTAGCTGCGGAAGCCGTGCACGGTGGCGGCCACCGAGCGGCCCGCGGCCGAGGCGTCCACCACCAGCACCACCGGGGCCCGCAGCAGCCGGGCGATGTGGGCGGTGGAGGCGAAGTCGTCGCGGTCGCCCGCCCCGTCGTACAGGCCCATCACACCCTCGATCACCGCCACGTCGGCGCCGCGCGCCCCGTGCCGCAGCAGCGGGACGATCAGTTCCTCGCCGACCAGGAAGGGGTCGAGGTTGCGGCCGGGCCGCCCGGTGGCCAGCGCGTGGTAGCCGGGGTCGATGTAGTCGGGGCCGACCTTGTGCGGGGAGACCTTCAGGCCGCGCGCGGCCAGCGCCGCCATGAGCCCGGTCGCCACCGTGGTCTTGCCCGCCCCGGAGGCCGGGGCGGCGATGATGATCCGCGCGGTCACCACTCGATGCCCTTCTGGCCTTTTTGGCCGCGGTCCATGGGGTGCTTGACCTTGCCCATCTCGGTGACCAGGTCGGCGAAGTCCACCAGGGCCGGGTGGGCGTCCCGGCCGGTGATCACCACGTGCTGGTTTCCGGGACGGGCGGCCAGCGTCTCGATCACCTCGGCGACGTCGATCCACCCCCAGTTGATGGGGTAGGTGAACTCGTCCAGCACATACAGCCGGTAGGTCTGGGCCTGCAGGTCGCGGCGGATCTGCGCCCAGCCCTCGCGGGCGTTGGCGGCGTGGTCGTCCTCTTGGCCGCGTTTGCGGATCCACGACCAGCCCTCGCCCATCTTGTGCCAGGCGACCGTGCCGCCCTTGCCGGACTCCCCCAGCACCCGCAGCGCGGTCTCCTCCCCGATCCGCCATTTGGCGGACTTGACGAACTGGAACACCCCGATCGGCCAGCCCTGGTTCCAGGCCCGCAGCGCCAGCCCGAACGCGGCGGTGGACTTGCCCTTGCCGTGGCCGGTGTGCACGATCACCAGCGGCCGGTGGCGCCGCTGCCGGGTGGTCAGCCCGTCGTCGGGAACGTGCTGCGGCCTGCCCTGTGGCATGTCGAGTTCCCTCCCCTCACGCCGCGCCGTGGTGCTTCGCGTCCCCGTACCCGGCCCGCCGGGCGGCGGCACCCATGACCCGCTGCACGCCGCCGTGCATCAGGCCGCGTCCCGCCGGGCGTCGCGGACGATGCGGGCCAGGCCGTCGGCGGCCAGTTCCTCCAGGCGCACCGCCCGGGCCTCCAGCAGCGCCGCCAGGCGGCGGGCCAGGCCGAGCCGGACGGGGCCGGACTCGCAGTCCACCACCACCGCGGCCACGCCGCGCAGCAGGGCGGCGGCCTGTGCCGGGTCGGGGCCGGTGGTGGCGCGGCCGTCGGTGACGATCACCAGCAGGGGACGGCGGGCCGGGTCGCGCAGCCGTTCGACGCGCAATACCTCGGCGGCGCGCAGCAGGCCGGCGGCCAGCGGGGTGCGGCCCCCGGTCGGCAGCCGTTCCAGCCGGCGGGCGCCGGCCTCCACCGAGGAGGTGGGGGGCAGCGCCAGCTCGGCTCCCCGGCCCCGGAAGGTGATCAGGCCGACCTTGTCGCGGCGCTGGTAGGCGTCCAGCAGCAGGCTCAGCACCGCGCCTTTGACCGCCCCCATCCGCCTGCGGGCGGCCATCGAGCCGCTGGCGTCCACCACGAACAGCACCAGGTTGCCCTCGCGGCCGTCCCGCAGCGCCGCGCGGAGGTCCTCGGGGGCGATGACCAGGCCGGGGCCGGTGCGTCCGCGGGCGTGCTGGTGGGGGGCCGCGGCGCGGAGGGTGGCCATCAGGTGCAGGTCGCGGCGGCCGGGGCGGGCGCCCGAGACCCGCCCGTGGGGGGTGCGGGCCTTGGAGCGGCGGCCGGGCGCCCCGGTGCCGACGCCGGGGACGGTGAACAGGCGCGGCCGGTAGAGGGCGCCGGTGGGCGCCGGGTCGGCCGGCTTCCCCTCGGCGGCCGGGGCGTCCCCCGGCGAAGGGGCCGCGGCCGGCGCCGCAGGAGAACCCTCCGGCGAGGCCGGCGGCCGGCCGGTGCTTTCTTCGGCGGGCCGCCCGCCGCCTGGGCCGCCCGGGCCGCCCGGGGGTTCGGGATCGGTGTGCTCGCCCAGCACCTGGTCGAGCCGGTCCCGGTCGAGGCCGGGGGCGTCGAACGGGTCGCGGCGGCGGCGGTGCGGCAGCGCCAGCCGGGCCGCCTGCCGGACGTCCTCGGTGGTCACCGCGTCCCGGCCGTGCCAGGCGGCCAGCGCGATGGCGGCGCGGGCGGTCACCAGGTCGGCGCGCAGCCCGTCCACCTCGAAGGCGGCGCAGACCGCGGTGATCTGGCGCAGCGCGGCCTCGCCCAGGCGGACGCCGGGCAGGCGCCGCCGGGCGGCGGCGATCCGCTCGGCCAGCTCGGCCTCGGCCTCGGCCCACCGGGCGGCGAAGCCTTCGGGGTCGGCTTCGAAGTGCAGCCGCCGCCGCACCACCTCGGCGCGTTCGTCCGGGTCGCGGGTGGCGGCGACCTCGACGGTCAGCCCGAAGCGGTCCAGCAGCTGGGGGCGCAGCTCCCCTTCTTCGGGGTTCATGGTGCCCACCAGCAGGAAGCGGGCGGCGTGCTGCACCGACACGCCCTCGCGCTCGATGTGGCAGCGGCCCATGGCGGCGGCGTCCAGCAGCAGGTCGACCAGGTGGTCGTGGAGCAGGTTGACCTCATCGACGTACAGCACGCCCCGGTGCGCGGCGGCCAGCAGGCCGGGTTCGAACGCCTTGACGCCCTCGGTGAGCGCCCGCTCGATGTCCAGCGAGCCGGTCACCCGGTCCTCGGAGGCGCCCACGGGCAGCTCGACCAGGCGGGCCGGGCGGGTGGCGGCCGCGGCGCCGTCCGGCCGGTGCGGGCCGTCGGGGCAGGCCGGGTCGGGGTCGGCCGGGTCGCAGGAGAAACGGCAGCCGGCCACCACGCGGACCGGGGGCAGCAGCGCGGCCAGCGCCCGCACGATCGTCGATTTGGCGGTGCCCTTCTCGCCGCGGACCAGCACCCCGCCCACGCCGGGGGAGACCGCGTTGATCAGCAGGGCCAGCTTGAGGTCGTCCATGCCGACCACGGCCGAGAAGGGGTAGCGCGCGGCGCCGCTCATGCCGAAAGGGCGGCGCAGGGAGCGTGTACAGGGGGGAGAGCGCAGGAGGGCATGTTCGGTCGTCCTTCCTCGGGTGTCCACGCCCGTAGGGGTCGGCTTCACGCGACGGCCGGCGTTCCTGGCTCCCGGCGGCCCCGCTGAGCGGGCGCCGACCGGTCACAGTTGCGGGACAGCCCCGGATTCGCACCGGTGTTCCACCGCGTCCGTCACCTGCCACAGGATGTCACACCGCCCGCACGGCCCCAAGTCGCGAGGGAGTGACAAGGAACGCAGCAGAACGAGCAAAAGACCCCGGACCGACTTTCCGTTCCCTTGTTGGCGTGGCGCCAACAAGGTGATTCACTGGGGACATGAGCGAAACAGGCACGGTCCCCCCCGCCGTCCGCCGCGCCCTGCCCTACCGTCCGGGCGATGTGTGCTGGCGCGTCCTGCGCGAACCGGTGCAGAACCTGGGCGCGGCCCCGCTGCTGCTGCTCCAGGTGACGCACCCGCTGGTGGCGGCCGGCGTCGAACAGTTCTCCGACTACGAGTCCGACCCGTTCGGGCGGCTGTGGCGCACCGCCGACATCATGCTGAAGATGGCCTTCGGCGACCCGGAGGTCTCCCGCAGGCAGTCGGAGAAGTTCCGCCGCATCCACCAGCGGGTGCAGGGCACCAGCGACGAGGGCGTGCCCTACCGGGCGCTCGACCCCGACCTGCTGATGTGGGTGTGGGCCACGGGCGTCAAGGGCGCCCTGGACCTGTATGAGCGCACCTTCGGCCGGCTCCCGGACGAAGACCGCGCCCGCTACTACGAAGAGCAGAAGCTCCTCGCCCACGCCTGCTGGGTGCCCGAGGGCCACTGCCCCGAGGACCTGGCGGCCTTCGAGGAGTACTTCGACCACGTGGTGCGCACCGAGCTGCGGCCGACCGTGGTGTCGGACAAGCTGCTGCGCCGCCACCCCGAGTCCCTGCAGACCCCGCTGCCCAAGCCGGTGGACGCCGCCTACCTGCGGCTGAACATCCTGGCCGCGGGCGCGCTGCTGCCAAAGCCGCTGCGCGAGCGGCTGGGCATCCCCTGGAGCCCGGCGCGGGCCCGCGCCTTCGCCGCGCTGCTGGCCGCCCACCGGGCCGGCGCCCGCGTGGTGCCGGAGAAGGTGCGGCACGGCCCGGTGGACTACCTGGTGGCCCGCAAGCGCCCGCTGCAGCTGCTGCGCACCCCTCCCGAGCGGCGCCGCCGAAAGCCCGGCGACCGTTCGGCGGCCTGACCCGCCTGCGCCCGGCCCCGCCGACCCGACGCGGGGCCGGACGGGCGCCCCAGGTCAGCGGGGTGCGCCGCGTCCGGGCGGCCGCGCCGACGGCTTAAGGTGTCGATATGGGAGGTGGCACGGCTACGTCGGCGTCCGGGCGGCCGGCGCCGCGTTTCCAGCGGCTGAGCCGGGACGAGCGACGCGATCAGATCCTGGCCGTGGCCAGGCGGATGTTCACCGAGCTTCCGTACGCCGAGGTGTCCACAGAGGCCATCGCCTCGGCGGCGGGAGTGCGCCGGGGTCTGATCCACTACTACTTCCGCACCAAGCGCGAGCTGTTCTTGGAGGTGGTGCGGGAGCTGACCACCCGCGTCGCCTACGCGGTCCAACCGCCGCCCAAGGGACTGAGCCTGGCGGAGACGGTCGAGTGGTGCGTGGAGCGGTTCCTGGACGCCGCCGAGGCCAACGCCACGACCTGGTTCGCGGCCGTGGACGCCGAAGGGTTCGGGCAGGACCCGGAGCTGATGCGGATCATCAACCGGACCCGGGACCTGACGGTCGAGCGGCTGCTGAAGCTGCTGGAGCTGCCCGACCCCTCCGACACGCTGCGGGCCGTGCTGCGCGCCTACTCGGGGCTGGCCGACGCCGCCACCCGCGAGTGGCTGCAGCAGAAGTCGATCGACCGCAAGCAGGTGCACACGCTGCTGGCGCGTTCGCTACTGGCCCTCATCACCGACATCGCCCCCGCCGTCGAGCGGAACTGAGGGGCGGGAGGTCACCGGCGGCAGGGCGAACCACACGACCTTGCCGGGCCGGCGGCCGCCGAGCCGGGAACGTTCCCGGCTCATCCCCCACCGCCCGCCGGACAGCTCGCCGACGATGCTCAGGCCCCGCCCGCAGTCGCCGGAGGTCCACGAGTAGCCGGGCAGGCGGGTGTCGGCCTTGCCGTCGAAGATCGCGCACCGCAGTTCCACGCCGCCCCGCCCCGGCTCCTGGGAGCGGTGCGGATACAGCCACAGCTCATACGGCCCCTGGGCGGCGGCGTGCTGGTAGGCGTTGGTGGCCAGTTCGCTGATCATCAACTGGGCGTCGGCGATCAGGTCGGCGGGCAGGCCGAGCGCGCCCAGCGCCTGGCCGAGCACCGTCCTTGCCTCGCGGGCGCAGGACGGGCCCGCCGGCAGCGTCCACGCCCAGCCCGCCGGGCGCCGGGGATCCGCCTCCTCCCCCATGCCCGCCACGTCCGCCACATCGACGCGGCAGGCGGCGACCTCCTCGGCCGCGGCGTGGCCGAGGACGGACTCAAGAAGCTCAGGTGAGGTCTTCAACAGGGTCGCCTCCAGCCGCTACGCCATGTAGACCCTTGTCACGCTCGGTTTTCAGCCGGTCACTGTGATACAGGGTCTCGTGAGATTCTCACCACCGCAACCGTGTCGGGCAGATTCCAATACCGGACTCGCCGTTCGCGTTGTGCGGTGCGCGCCGAAACACCACACTTGCGCCCATGACGTACCGGCCCACCGTCCGCGGTCGCCGCCTGGCGCGGGAATTGCGGCGGCTGCGCGAGGAACAGCGGCTCACTTTGCAGGACGTCGCCGACCGGCTCGGCTGGTCGCGGGCCACGGTCTCCCGGCTGGAGACCGGGCAGACCCGGCCCAAGCCCGGCGACGTCGCCGACATCCTGGACCTGTACGGCGTGCCCAGCCCGCAGCGGGACGCGCTGATCGCCCTGGCCAAGCAGGCCGGGCAGCGCGGCTGGTGGACGGCTTACGCCGATGTGTTCACCGGCAGCTATGTGGCGCTGGAGGACGAGGCGTCACGGATCCGTTCCTGGGACTCCCAGCTGATCCACGGCCTGCTGCAGACCGAGGACTATGCCCGCGCGGTGATCACCGCGGGGCGGATGCTGCCGTCGCAGGCCGACATCGACCGCCGGATCGCCGCCCGCAAGGCCCGCCAGGCGCTGCTGGACCGCCCCAACGCCCCGCAGCTGCACATCGCGCTCGACGAGGCGGTGCTGCACCGGCCCATCGGCGGCCCGCAGGTGATGCGGGCCCAGCTGCGCAAGCTGCTCGAGCTGGCCGAACGCCCCAACATCACGCTCCAGATCCTGCCGTTCACAGCAGGTGCTCACGCCGGCCTTGACGGCCGCTTTACGATCCTGTCGTTTCCCGACCCCGATGACCCTGATATTGCATACGTCGAGGGGACCATGGGTGACGTTTACCTTGAGAGCACAGTGGAAACAGAACAGCACGGGTCGAGATTCGACCAGATCATCAAAGCAAGCCTTTCACCGGAGGAATCCGCGCACCTCCTAGGCGAGGCAGCGAAGGAGTAATACGGGCCGTGAACGTCACCCACCCCGATAGCGAACTGTCCCGCGCCGCATGGCGCAAATCCTCTTACAGCGGCAGCGGCGATCAGTGTGTGGAGGTCGCCGCGCTCAGCGGCGGCCGGTGCGCGCTGCGCGACTCCAAGGACCCGCAGGGTCCGGCGCTGCTGCTGACCGCCGCCGGCTGGCGGAACCTGCTGACGGAGGTCGGCTCCCGCTAGTCCCCCGCAGCAAGCCCTGAAACACCGGTGAGCACCTCCGGGCGGCCCGCACACCCTCGTCTTCACGAGTAACTAGAACGTGTTCTAGTATCGCGGTGCGTCCCTACCGACCCGGAGGTGCTCGCCTGTGTCCACCCCCCTCAAGCTCGGCATCAACGTCGGCTACTGGCAGCGCGACCCCGACGACCAGACCGAGACGGTGCTGGCCGCCGAACGGCTGGGCTATGACTTCGTGTTCACCGCCGAGGCCTACGGCTCTGATGCGCTGACCACGCTGACCTGGTACGCCGCCCGCACCTCGCGGATCAAGCTGGGCACCGCGGTGGTGCAGATGTCGGCGCGCACCCCGGCCGCCACCGCCATGCACGCGCTCACCCTGGACGCGCTGTCGGGCGGGCGGCTCATCCTGGGCCTGGGCGCCTCCGGCCCGCAGGTGGTGGAGGGCTGGTACGGGGTGCCCTTCCCCAAGCCGCTGGCCCGCACCCGCGAGTACATCGACATCCTGCGCAAGATCTGGCGCCGCGAAGGGCCGGTGACCTCCCCCGGCCCCCACTACCCGCTGCCCTACCCCGGCGGTACCGGGCTGGGCAAGCCGCTGAAGTCGATCGTCCACCCCATCCGCTCCGACATCCCGATCTACCTGGGCGCCGAGGGCCCCAAGAACGTCGCCCTGGCCGCCGAGATCGCCCAGGGCTGGCTGCCGCTGTTCGTGGACCCCGCCCAGATCGACTCGGTGTTCGGAGAGTCCCTGGCCGGGCGGCCGGACGACTTCGAGATCGCCGCCACGGTGACCGTGATCGTCAACGACGATCTGCAGACCGCCCTGGAGGTCGCCAAGATCCCGCTGGCCTTCTACATCGGCGGCATGGGCGCCAAGGAGCGCAACTTCCACCTGGATCTGATCGGCCGCCTCGGGTACGCCGAGCAGGCGGCCAAGGTGCAGGAGCTGTTCTTGAGCGGCCGCCGCGACGAGGCGATCAAGGCCGTCCCCGACGAGCTGGCCGACTCCATCTCCCTGGTGGGCCCCATCGGCCGCATCCGCGAGCGGCTGCAGCTGTGGCGCGACAGCCCCGTCACCACCCTCCTGATCGCCGGGGTCCGCGACGAGCCCACCCTGCGCGCCATCCGGGACGCCGTCTACGACTGACCGCCTTCCGACGCCGTCGGCGGGACGCCCGCCGCGGGCATGCCCGCGGCGCTTGGGCCGATGTCATCGGTGGCAAGGGGGCAACGCACAACGCCCCCTTCGCCACCGGGGCCGCGTGTCTGAACGCAAAGCCGCGGCGGCGAAGGGGGCGCCGGCCGGCTCTCAGGCGGCCAGTGTCCCCGGATGCGAGGCCGGGACGGGCTGCGGGTCGAGAGCGGTGACGGTGGCGAGCGGAGCGGGCCCGTCGGGGTAGGCGTTGGTCATCAGCCCGGTGTGCTCGGTGAGCCAGGGCTCGATGAGGGTGCGTTCGGCGGGGCCGGTCAGCCGGGCGTGCGCGATGTGGGATGTGGGGTGGTGGGACTTGCCGTCGTGGTGGTGCATGGCCACTGCCCCTTTCGGTGTCGCCTGCCCGCAAGGCCGGTGCCCGAAGGCCCGGCCCGGCAGGCTCACTGAGTTCATCCCCCGGTTCACTGGAACCTATCCAGCCCCACTGACATTCCCTTCGAACAAAGGATCGACCAGATCGTCCATTCGGCCGATCCGGGCGGCGGGGTCGGGTCCTTACCCTCTGCTGCCATGAACACCGGTGCGGCGGAGCGGCGGGACGTGCTGGAGCGGTTCCACTTCCTCAGCGGGATGCTGATACGGGCCGCGGTGCGCGCGGGAAGCGCGCTGTTGCTGCTGATGTGCCTGCTGCTGCTCAGGCCGTCGGTGCCGCAGCTGGCGCTGCTGGGCGCGGCCGGGCTCGCCGCGTTCGGAGCGGTCGGGCGCCGCTCGCCGGCCGCCTGGGCGGTGGCGGCCGGCCTGGCCTCCATGGCGGCGACCTTGGTGGCCGCCCAGCCCGCGTCGGAAATACCACCGAACCCGAGCGCGGTCATCGAAGTGCCGGCGCTGCTGGTGCTGCTGGTGCGGATGGTGCGGCGGGCCCCGGCGCACCGCACACCGTTCCTGGCGGTACCGCCGGCCCTGGCGCTGGCGGTGATGCCGCTGCGGATCTCGGCGCCGGCGGCGACGGTGCTGTCGCTCCCGGTGTCGGTGCTGCTGCTGATCGCCACCGGCATCGGGCTCTACCTGCGGGCGCTGGACGCCCGCCGGGCGCGGGCCCTGGTCGAGGCCCGCCGCCAGGAGCGGCTGGCGCTGGCCCGGGACCTGCACGACTTCGTCGCCCACCACGTCACCGGGATCGTCGTGCAGGCCCAGGCCGCCCGCTTCACCGCCCGCTCGGGGGCGGCGCAAAGCCCCGAGCAGCTGGAGGCGATGCTGGAGAGCATCGAACGGGCGGGCACCGAGGCGCTGGCCTCGATGCGGCGCATGGTGGGGCTGCTGCGTGACGACGGGGACGGCTCCCCCCACGGGCAGGCCCGCTCGGCCCGGGGGCTGGACCGGCTGGCGGAACTGGTCGCCGCCTTCACCGACCCGCCCGCCTCCCTGGTGCTGGACCCCAGGGTGCGCGACCTGCCGCCCGAGGTGGCCGCGACGGTGCACCGGATCGTGCAGGAGGCGCTGACCAACGTCCGCAAGCACGCCGCCGACGCCACCGCCGTGCACGTCAGCGTCCGGCGGTTCCCCGAAGGGGTGGAGGTGGCGGTGCGCGACGACGGCCGCGGCGGCGAGCGGCACCTGCCCGGCGGCGGCTTCGGCCTGGTCGGGCTGGCCGAACGGGCCGAGGCGCTGGGCGGCCGGCTGCGCGCCGGCCCGGGCCCGGGCGGGGGCTGGGAGGTGGTGGCGTTCCTGCCCATCGCCTGACGGCCGGCCCCGGCGCGCCGCTGGGATGATGGCGGCATGACGATCAGCGTGCTGATCGCCGACGACCAGCAGATGGTGCGGGCCGGCTTCCGGATGATCATCGACTCGCAGCCCGACATGCGCGTGGTGGCCGAGGCGCGCGATGGGGTCGAGGCCGTGGCCCTGGCCCGCCGGCTGCGCCCCCAGGTGTGCCTGCTGGACATCCGGATGCCCCGGATGGACGGGCTGGAGGCCACCCGGCTGCTGGCCGGCCCGCAGGTGCCCGACCCGCTGCGGGTGGTGATCGTCACCACCTTCGACCTGGACGAGTACGTTTATGCGGCGCTGCGCGGCGGGGCGACGGGCTTTCTGCTCAAAGACAGCCGTCCGGCGCTGCTGGTGGAGGCGGTGCGCGCGGCGGTCAGGGGCGATGCCCTGGTGTCCCCCTCGGTGACGGTGCGGCTGCTGGCGCACCTGACCCGGCCGCAGCGCCCCGCCCGCCGTCCCGCCGAGCCGCTCACCGAGCGCGAGCTGCAGGTCGTGCGGCTGGTGGCGCGGGGCCGGACCAACGAGGAGATCGCCGGGGAGTTGTTCGTGTCACTGTCCACGGTCAAGACCCACCTGGGCAACGTGCAGCGCAAGCTGGCGGCCCGCAACCGGGTGGAGATCGCCGCCTGGGCCTGGGAGTCGGGGATCGTGCGGTGACGCTGACGACGCTGGGGGTCTTGGCGGTCTGCGGCTGGCTGCTGGCGGGCCTTGGGCTGCGGCGCGGCCTGGTGGAGGCGGCGCGCACGCCTGCGCTGACCGCGCACGCGCTCACCCCGTTCGGGGCGCTGCTGGTCAGCGCGGTGCTGGGGTTCGGGGCGCTGTTCACGCTGATCGCGATGACCGCCCAGTGGTGGGCGCTGCTGCTGGTGACGCTGGGACGCCCGCACCGCCTGGTGGATCCGTCCCGTCCCGGCCCGCTCCGGCCGGTGCTGTGGCTGATCACGACGGGGGTGCTGGCGCACGGGCTGGCGGCGGCGGTGGTCTGAACCCGGCGGGCCGAACAGGCCGGGAACGGACAAAACGGGATCCTCCACGACGGAAATCAGGTACTTTTACCCACGTCGCGACCGTTCAACCCGATTGTCGGGAGATCTTTCCCGGATCGCCGGCGCCCGGGTCGGCCGGTCCCCGCCCCGCCGGCAGGCCGCCGCGGCCCGGTGCCCCGGTGCCGGAGGGTGCCGCGCACCCGCCCGATCCGGCCGCGGCATTCGTCAACCGTACGTAGCATCTGCCTCAAAAGAGCTGCAAAGACCCACCCGGAGGTGGCTCATGCCGTGTGCGTTGTGCGGCGACATCATCCCCACCGAGGTGGCCCGCTGCCCGGCCTGCGGGGCCTGGGCCCGGCGGCGCGACTTCCGGGCGATCGGCGTGGCGGTGTTCATGCTGCTGGGGTTCAACGCGTTCATCGCACTCGGCTCCGGGATCAGCCTGCTGCGGCTGGAGCGCCCGCTCGAGCGGCTCACCCGGGACGGCTATGACGCCGCCTCCACCGGCCGGGCGCTGGCCCCCTACGCCGACGTCTTCACCGTCTCGGCGGTACTGGCCGGCATCACCGGGGTGCTGTACCTGGCCTGGCTGTGGCGGGCCTACCGGCAGGCGTCGGGCCCCCGCCCCTACCACCGCCGGTGGGTGATCCTCGGCTGGCTGGTGCCGGTGGTCAACCTGTGGCTGCCGCCCCGCATGGTGCACGACGTGTGGGTCAGCAGCGGCCGCTTCACCCCGGCCGGCCGGTACGCGGTGGGCGCGGTGGTGACGGCCTGGTGGGGCAGCGTGCTGGCGGCGATCGGGCTGGCCCAGGCGTTCCCCGGCGGGGTCGCCAGCCTGGCCGAGGCGCGCTTCAGCGTGCACCTGGGGGTCGCCGCGGCGGCCTGCCAGGCGCTGGCCGCCGCCTTGTGCATGCTGACCGTCTTCCAGATCACCCGGCTGCAGATCGACCGTCCTCTGGCCACCTGAGAGGCGCGCCCGCCCGGTCTTTCCCGCGGGGATCGGTCACCAGGCGCGCAGGAGCGTCCAGGATTCGTCGGCCGGCTCGTGGCACAGCTCATACAGCCCGCCCTGCTCGCCGCAGGCCGCTTCGACCTTCCAGAACTCCCGTTCCCCGGACCCAGTGCTCCAGCACCCGCCGCACCCGGTGGCGGCGCCCTCGCCACACGAACCCGGCCGGACGCCCGCCGGCCACCAGGACCTCGATCGGCTCCCCGTACACGCACGCCACCCGCCCGCCCCGGCTCCGGGACCGGACGCCCAGGCGCCGCCCTTCATGGACGTCCACCGCACGACCTCACCGCTCCGGCGCCGCATGGGGGAAGACATGCGACCTGCTTCGAACAAATGTTCGCTCAGCAGCCTAGGAAGCCGGAGGGCGGCCCGCAATCACCCTCGCCGCCGGACGGTGCGGCCCGCGGGCCGTGCCGGGTCAGCCCAGCTGCCGGGCGATCTGGTCGGCCGCCCGGGCGGGCTGGGTGACCTCGGCCATGCCGCCGCCCGCCCACAGATAGAACCAGCCCTCCCCGGTCGGCATGGCGACCACCATCACCTGCCGCCGGGTCGCCGGGTTGGCCACGTGCAGCACCGACTCGCCCGGTCCCGCCAGCCGCCAGCTCAAGCCGCGGGCCTCGATCTCATATGCCAGCGCGGCGAGATGATGCCGACGCGCATCGGCCATCTCCCGCGCTCCGACCACCGCCACCCGATCAACCGCCTCGCCCGTGCGAGCGGCAGACGCCCGATGACACACCGCAGACAAACGGCGACATTCGGCAACCCCGCCTCAAAGATGACCCGCCCATGCCGAAGCCCCCTTTCCAGGGGTTCAACGGCCTCAACTGGACAATAGCGGGTCCGACCATATGTTTTCCCCGTATTGGGGACGCCTTTTTCCGCAGCGCGCCGCCGACCCCCGCCGCAGCGGGTCCCCCGGCGCCCGCCGGCCGCCGCCACGGGCCGCACCGGCGGCCGGCGCCGGCGCGGCTAGGCGTCGGAGGGGGCGGGCAGGTAGGCGCCGATCCACCGGTCGAGCTCGGTGAACACCTGCTCGCGGGCGTGCTTGGCCGACAGCACCAGGTCGTGCATCCCGTCTTCGATCTGCACCAGCGTCACGTTCGGCCCCAGCTTGGGCGCCCACTTGGCCATGTGCTCCACGGCCAGCACCACGTCCGACCTGGTCGCCGCCTCCAGCCCGTCCTTCTTCCTTCCGGTGCGGGTGGAGGACATCACCAGCACCGGCACGTCGATGTTCAGGCCCGCGTGCACCCGGGCGTGCGCCCGGCGGATCGCCGCCAGCCACGCCGCCCGCACCGGGAAGCCGTCCAGCGGCTTCCACTCCACGTTGAAGTCCCACTCGCCGTAGTGGTCGCGGTGCAGGCTGCGGGCGTAGATCCCGGCGGGGGGAGCCGGCAGCTTGGCCTTGGGCCACCGCTTGCGCAGCGCCCTGGACAGCACATCCCCGGCCACCCTGACCGGCGCGGGCACGTTCATGTCCAGGAACGGGCTGTTGAGGAACAGCCCCTGCACCAGCCCGCGGCCCCTGACCCGGTCGGCCCACAGCGAGGTGGTCAGCCCGCCGGTGGAGTGCGCGTTGATCAGCAGCACATCGTGGCCGTCCTCTTCGCGGATGATGCGGACCGCCTCGTCGATCTCCTCGAAGTACTCGCTGATGCTGCGCACGAAGTTGGGGGTCTGGTGCGGCAGCAGCGACCGGCCGTACTTGCGCAGGTCCAGGGCGTAGAAGTCGAAATCGCGCTCGACGTAGAAGTCGGCCAGGTGCTTTTGGAAGAAGTAGTCGACGAACCCGTGCACATACAGCACGGCCCGCCGGGTCGGCTCGGCGGCCCGGCGCCGCACCAGCGTGGCGATGACCTCGCCCTCGTCGTCGTCCTTCAGCGGCAGCACCATCGCCTCGTACCCGGGACCGAGCACGTCCTCCGACACGTCCACAGCGGCTCCCTCCCGTCCCTTCGCATACGTCGGGGTCAGCGTAGATCACCCCGGTGGGCGGGAAACGCCCATGTGAGACGTCACAGGTTCGATAACGACTTGGAGACTGCTTGCAAAACCTTGATTGAGGGGAAGAACGTCATAGATCGCACTGTGATTGCATGAGCTCTGCCATCGACACGGGAGGATCCAGTGACACTGCTGCGCTTCAGGGTCGCCAATCACAGGTCGATCCGGGACGAGCAGACACTGTCCCTCGTGGCCACGCCCCGGCGTGGACAGCCCAAGCCGAAGTCCGGCGAGATCCCTCCCACCGTGCGGGTCGTGGGCATCTATGGGGCCAACGCCTCGGGCAAGTCGAACGTGCTGTCCGCACTGGCCTACATGCTCTGGTGCATCCGAGATTCTCAGACCAGATGGCGCCCTGACAGAGGCGTCCCCCGTCAACCCTTCCGCCTCGAGGAGGGCGGCACCAGCCGGTCATCCTTCTACGAGCTGGACTTCGTGCACCGGCAGACCCGCTACTCCTACGGCTTCGAGCTCGATGACGAGCAGGTGCTCGGCGAGTGGCTGTTCTCGTTCCCCGAGGGGCGGCCGCGGCGGCTGTTCGAGCGCTCCGGGCCGGACGAGTACAAGTTCGGCCGGTCGCTGAAGGGTGAGACCGCCCGGATCGCCAAACTCACGCGTGCTAACTCGCTGTACCTGTCCTCGGCCGCCAACAACGACCATCCGCTGCTGGGTGACCTGCACCGCTGGCTCACCGATCACATCAAGCTGGCCCGGCAGATCGACTTCGACCAGCAAGTCCGCACCCAGTACACCCAGCAGCTACTGCGGGACACCAAGCTGGCGGACCTGGTACGACGGCTCCTGCAAGCGGCTGATCTGGGCATCTCCGATGTCAAGCTGAGGCATCGGCCGCTGTCTGAGGACGCCTTGCGGCTGCTGTCCGCCGCAGGACGTGAGCTGTTGAGCAAAGAAGACATCCGGGAACTGGAGACCGTCATCCAGTTCGTGCACACGGGAACGCACGGTACCCGCACCTTCGACTTCGGGGAGGAAAGCGCCGGAACCCAAGTCTGGTTCTCCCTGGTGGGACCCCTCTTGAACGCGCTGTTGCACCGTTCGGTCCTGCTCGTCGATGAGGTCGACTCCAGCCTGCACCCCCACTTGAGCTCCACTATAATTCGGATGTTCAAGGACGAAACAATCAACCCCCACCGCTCTCAGCTCATCTTCGCCTCACACGACACCACTCTGCTCGGTTCGCTGCTGGACGACGGCCTGCTCGACCGGGACGAGGTCTGGTTCACCGAGAAGGACGAAACCGGAGCGACTTCGCTGTATTCGCTCGCCGAATTCACACCGCGCCGGGACGAGAACATCGAGCGCGGCTATCTACAGGGCCGCTACGGTGCTGTTCCGTATCTCAGCTTCGACCGCATCCGGTCGATATTCCAGCAGTTGAGAGCGGAGTCGGATGAGTCCTCGACGCAGCCCTCGGAGTCTGCGCCGCAAGACGGCGACCCGCAGCCCGAGGGCCAGATTGCTGGTCGTCTGTGAGGGCACGGTCACCGAGAAGCAGTACCTCGACGGCCTCAAAGATCACCTACGGGCGATCCCCGTCGAAGTCGTCGACTATGAATGCGTGGGCAAGGGGCGTGACCCGCACAGCACCGTTGAGCTGGCAATCCGCCTCCGCGACAAGGCCCATCGCCGGGCCCGCGCCCAAAGGGACGCCTTCCTCGCCTACGACGCCGTCTGGTGCGTCGTCGACGTCGACGACCACGCCACTCTCGGCAGCGCCCTTTCGCTGGCTCGCCGAAAGGGCGTCAACCTCGTGGTATCCCACCCATGCTTTGAGGTGTGGCTGCTCCTCCACTTCCAGGAGCTTTCAGCCGGCACCACTCGCCCCGAGGTGGTACGCAAACTCCAAGATCACATCAAAGGCTGCAACAAGAACATTCCGGTCAATTTCCCTTTCGAGCGGCACGACCTGGCCAGGCAACGCGCCTTGCGTGCCGATCCCGAGCACTGCGAGGTGAACCGCATCGGCGGCAACCCGTCCACCAACGTATGGTTGCTGGTCGATGCCATGAAGCGGTCTGGGAAGGCCGGGGATCGGCGTTGACCGCGCCGGTCACTTCGCGCCGATGACGGCGAGGGAGAACTCCTCGTCGGAGGTGGTCTTACAGGACTCCTCGCAGACCACCGCGTAGCGGTCGCCGCGGGGGTGCAGCATCACCTTCGAGCCCAGGGGGCGGAAACCGGTCACTCCCAGGCGGCTCTTCTCTCCGTCCCGCATCGACAGGGTCAGCAGGTCGGGGGAGCGGAAACTTCCAACCAACAGCGACACACGTTCCGGCTCAACCGCGATGCCCTTGATGTCAGGCATCGCGGTCGACCACAGCAGTCTGCCGTCGTCCAGCCCATATGCCTGTACGTAGGTGCGCCTCTCTTCCTCGGCGATTGTGACGAGCCTGTCGCCCTGGACCATGAGCCCGTGCAGCGGAGCGGCGGCGAAAGCATAGATCTCAAGGGCGTCCAGCCGGCGTCGGCCGTCTTCGACTTCGATGGTGGCGCGAGCGCGGCCGCGATCGTCGAAGGAGACCACCGTATCGATGCCGCGCCGTCCTTCTTCCCGGATGCGGACGACGGCAGGCACGGCCGACAGCAGGGTGATTTCGGCCGAAGCACTGCGGGTCGAAACAGGGATCTCCCAGCGGACTTTTCCAGTGACCGGGTCCACGGCCCGCAGCCTCGGGGGCTGGTCTGCGCAGCGCGCCACAGCCAGCAGGCCTCCCGCGCCACCGGAGATCTTCACAAAGCGGCAGCCCTTGGGCGACAGCTGCGCCCACCGCCCCCTGCCGTCGCGCAGTCCCACCCCCCACAGGGCGCGGCCGGCCCGCACGGCGGCCACGTCACCGGCGACCGCCGTCAGGTCAGGGGTTGTCCCGGTCGGCAGGTGCAGCAGCTCCTCCAGCGACAGGTCCGACGGGCCGGTTCGCCGCAGTTCCGCGGGCACGTCTTTCAGCAGGCCATTGTTGGCCGACCCAGCCGCCAGATTCCTGGTCCACAACACCCGCCCGGTGGACAGGTCCACCGCCGCGATGCGGGAGCACGCCTTCTCCTCCTCCCCGTACCCGACCAGGCCGACCCCGTCTCCGGTATCGCGGCTCATCGTGCACAGCACATGCGGATAGGGAATCCGGTAGATCCAGCGGACGTTCCCAGTGGCCAGGTCCTGGCCGACCACCTTGTCGAAGCGGGCGCGGACCACGGTGGAGCCGTGCAGCCAACTGCCCAAGGTCTCGGCATCGGCCGGCCGTTCCGCAGGCGCCGTCCACAGCGGGGACAGCGTTGGGCCGTGCACCCAGTGGAAGAACTCCCGGCCGGGCAGCACACCTAGTGCCGTGGCGACCACTAGTACTAGCGTGCCGACTTTCCCTCCCAGTACAGGAAGCAGCGAAAGCGCCATCGGCAGGACGATGAAGAGAGGGAAAAATGACACGCTGAGTAGCAGGCCGGAACGGTACGGGCAGGAGTCGTAGGAGAAGTCATCCCCGCCGCTGCCGCATCTGCCGCCGGACTCCACACCCAGCGCATGCCAATAGAGAACCTGAACCGTCACCAGGGCACCGAGCAGGACGGCGCCCAGCAGGCCGAGCACGGCATACTTCGCATCAAAATCCGGCTTCATCCCCCGTAGGCCCCTCGCTCATGGCGGCAGCCTTCCTCCACGTGATCGCGCTATGCGACCGTCAGGAAGTATGCCATGATCAACAGCACTTCACCCCAAAAACCTAAAACGCCAAGAAAATGGGTGAGCTCCCCGATATTTTGCCGCGCCGGCAAAGCATTTTCCTTCCCAGGCGCCTTAGCGGGCTTCGCCCGCTGGAGATCGGCGCAGGTCACCCCAGGCCTAGCAGACCGTCCCGGAACGGCGACGCCCGCCGACGCGCCACCGGCCGGCCCAGGGCATACCGGGCGAGTCCTGCCGGTCGACGGGTGACGTTCGTCACCGCTCCGGGACGGTTTCCCTAGGCCGGGAGACGCCGGAGGAAGCGTATTCGCCCCGCCCCGGAAAACGGGGGCCGAGTCAGTCCTCGTCCTCCAGGTCGCCTTCGAGGGCGAGGTAGACGGTGCGCAGGCGGTCCAGGACGTCCGGGTCCGGGTCGGTCCACAGGCCCCGATCGACGGCCTCCAGGAGGCGTTCGGTGATGCCGCGCAGCGCCCAGGGGTTGGAGCGGGTCATGAAGGCGCGGTTCTCCTCGTCGAAGACGTACTTTTCGGCGAGGGTCTGGTACATCCAGTCGTCCACCACGCCGGCGGTGGCGTCGTAGCCGAACAGGTAGTCCACGGTGGCGGCCAGTTCGAAGGCACCCTTGTAGCCGTGGCGGCGCATCGCGGCGATCCAGCGGGGGTTGACCACGCGGGCGCGGAACACCCGGCGGGTCTCCTCGGCCAGGGTGCGGGTCTTCACCTGGTCGGGGACGGCCGAGTCGCCGATGTAGGCGGCCGGGCTGCGGCCGGTCAGGGCGCGGACCATGGCGACCATGCCGCCGTGGTACTGGAAGTAGTCGTCGGAGTCGACGATGTCGTGTTCTCGGGTGTCGGCGTTCTTGGCGGCCACCGCGATCCGCCGGAACGCCGCCTCCATGTCGGCGCGAGCCTCCCGGCCGTCCAAGCCACGGCCGTAGGCGTAACCGCCCCACACCGCGTACACCTCGGCCAGGTCGCGGTCGTCCCGCCAGTTGCGGGCGTCGATCAGCGGCAGCAGCCCCGCCCCGTAGGCGCCGGGCTTGGAGCCGAAGATGCGGGTGGTGGCGCGCCGCCAGTCGCCGTGGGCGGCCCGGTCCTCCAGGGCGTGGGCGCGCAGGTAGTTGCGGTCGGGGGGTTCTGCCAGCTCGGCCACGGTCCGGATCGCGTCGTCCAGCAGGGCGATGACGTGGGGGAAGGCGTCGCGGAAGAAACCGGAGATGCGCAGGGTGACGTCGATGCGGGGGCGGCCCAGCTCCTCCAGGGGGATCACCTCGAAGCCGGTGACGCGGCGGGAGGCGTCGTCCCACACCGGGCGGCAGCCGATCAGCGCCAGCACCTCGGCGATGTCGTCGCCCTGGGTGCGCATGGCGCTGGTGCCCCACACCGTGAGCCCGACGCCGGCCGGGTAGGCGCCGGTCTCCTCCAGGTGGCGGCGGAGCAGCGAGTCCGCCAGCGCCATCCCGACCTCCCAGGCGTTGCGGGACGGGATGGCCTTGGGGTCGACGGAGTAGAAGTTGCGGCCGGTCGGCAGGACGTTCACCAGGCCGCGGGTGGGCGAGCCGGACGGCCCGGCGGGGACGTGCCCGCCGTCCAGGGCGTGCAGCACCGCGTCCAGCTCTCCGGCGGTGGCGGCCAGGCGGGGGACGAGCTCGGTGGCGGCGAAGTGCAGCAGCTCTTCCAGCGGCCCGTCGTCCGGCGAGGGGGCCTCCCCCAGCACCTCGGCCAGGACCGTCCCGGAGGCGGCGGGGTCCCAGCCGCGGGACTCCATCCCCTCCACCAGATGGCGGGCCAGGTCCTCCAGGATGTCGACGACGTCGGAGGCGGTGTGCGGCGGTTCGGGCCACCGCTTCCAGCGGGCGGCGAGCGCATGCGGGACGGGGATCGCCCCTTCAGGCGCGGCGCCGTCCTCCTCGCCGCCCGGCGAGGCGTGCTGCCCGGGTTCTCCCGTCCCGGCCGGGGTCTTCTCGTCGTGCGGCGCGGAGTGGACGCGCACCCTCCGGCCGGGTTCGGCCAGCAGCTCTTTCTCCTCCACCCCATAGCGGCGGGCCAGCGCCGCCCGCAGGCCGGGCAGCGCCCCGGCCCGCCCGCTCCAGACCTGGGCGGCGCGCAGCACGGCCAGCACCAAATTGACGCGGGCCTCCCCTTCCGGGGCCTGGCCGAGGATGTGCAGGCCGTCGCGGATCTGCACGTCCTTGACCTCGCACAGGTAGCCGTCGACGTGCAGCAGGAAGTCGTCGAACTCCTCCTCCCCGGGCATCTCTTCTTGCTGCAGGTCGTGGTGGAGCTGCGCGGCCTTGATCAGCGTCCAGATCTGGGCGCGCACCGCCGGGAGCTTGGCCGGGTCCAGGGCCTGGACGGTGGCGTACTCGTCCAGCAGCTGCTCCAGCCGGGCCAGCTCGCCGTAGGTGTCGGCGCGGGCCATGGGCGGCACCAGGTGGTCGACGATCGTGGCGTGGCCGCGGCGTTTGGCCTGGGTGCCCTCGCCCGGGTCGTTGACGATGAACGGGTACACCAGCGGCAGGTCGCCGAGCACCGCATCGGGCGCGCACGAGGCCGACAGGCCCAGCCCCTTGCCCGGCAGCCACTCCAGCGTGCCGTGCTTGCCCAGGTGGACCACCGCGTCCGCGCCGAACGTCTCCGCCAGCCACCGGTAGGCGGCCAGGTAATGGTGGGACGGCGGCAGGTCGGGGTCGTGGTAGATCGCCACCGGGTTCTCCCCGAAACCCCGGGGCGGCTGGATCATCAGCACCACGTTGCCGAACCGCAGCGCGGCCAGCACGATGTCGGTGCCGTCCACATACAGCTCACCCGGCGGCTCGCCCCAGTGTTCACGGATGCGTTCACGCAGGTCGCCGGGGAGCCCGGCGAACCAGGCGGTGTAGGTCCGCAGCGGGACGCGGGCGGCGGCGCGCCGCAGCTGCTCTTCGGTCAGCCACTCGGTGTCGTGGCCGCCGGCGGCGATCAGCGCGTGGATGAGGGCGTCGCCACCGGCCGGGTCCCGCCAGAGGGTGTGGTCGTCGCCGAGGTCGTAGCCGGCCTCGGCCAGGCGGCGCAGCAGCCGCACCGCCGAGGCGGGGGTGTCCAGCCCGACGGCGTTGCCGACGCGGGAGTGCTTGGTCGGGTAGGACGACAGCACGATCGCCACGCGGCGCCGCTGCGGCGGGATGTGCCGCAGCCGGGCGTGCTTGACGGCGATGGCGGCCACCCGGTCGGCGCGTTCGGGGTCGGCCCGGTAGACGGGGATGCCGTCGGGGCCCTCCTCCTTGAAGGAGAACGGCACCGAGATCAGCCGTCCGTCGAATTCGGGGATGGCCACCTGCATCGCCGCGTCCATCGGCGACAGGGCGGCGTCGGAGTCCTCCCAGGCCCGGCGGGAGGTGGTCAGGCACAGCCCTTGGATCACCGGCACGTCCAGTTCGGCCAGCGCACCGGCGTCCCAGGCGTCCTCGTCGCCTCCGGCGCAGGCCGGGGAGGCGACCGACCCGCCGGCCGCCAGCACGGTGGCGATCAGCGCGTCCGCCTGCCCCAGCAGGTCCAGCAGGCCGGGCTCGGCGCCGCGCAGCGAGGCGCAGAAGACCGGCAGCGCGTTGGCGCCGTGCCGTTCGATCGCCTCGCACAGGGTGTCGATGAACGCGGTGTTGCCCGACAGTTCGTGCGCCCGGTAGAAGACCACCCCCACGGTGGGCCTGCCGTCGCGGCGGGGACGCTCGCCGTGCACCCCATAGGCGGGCATCCGGACCGGCGGGGCGAAGCCCTCGCCGGTCAGCAGCACCGCATCCGACAGGAACCGCGCCAGCTCCCGCAGGTTGGCGGCGCCGCCTTCGCGCAGGTAGTTCAGCGCCTCGGCGGCGACCCCCGCCGGGACGGTCGACAGTTCCATCAGCTCGGCGTCCGGGTCGGCCTCCCCGCCCAGCAGGACGAGCGGCAGCCCGCTCGCCCGCAGCGCCGCCACCCCCTCCGGCCAGGTCTTGCGCCCGCCCAGCAGCCGGACCACCACCGCGTCCACGCCCTCGGTGAGCGCGGGCAGCTCCGCCACGTCGATCCGGGTGGGGTTGGCGGTCACATACCCGGCCCCGGCCGCGCGGGCGGCCAGCAGGTCGGTGTCGGCCGTGGACAGCAGCAGCACGCGCATCGAACGCCTCCTTAGGGGGTTTCGCGCCCCGCATCGGATGGATCAGGCAGGCGACGGCGGCAGTCTCCTGGCTCCCGGATCCCCGGGTCTCCCCCGGCCTTCCAGCGTCACCGCCGTGGCCGCATGCGGGGGAGCCCTCCCCGGTCACAGTTGCGCGACAGCCCCGGATTCCCACCGGGTTCCTGCCCTGCCGTCGCCCGCAGTCTAGGCCGCTTTCTGCGGAGTGATCCGCCTCGGCCGTCCTTGACGCAGGTCGGCGAGGGTGCAAGCGTGAAAGTGACGGAGGGGGGACCGTCATGATCGAGGTCAAGCACATCGACAAGCCGGATGAGCGGCGCGACTTTCCCAACGGTCACCTGGAGGTGTTCACCATGACCGGGCTGACCGTGGGACGGGCCACGTTCGAGCCCGGGTGGCGCTGGTCGGAGTCGCTGCGGCCCATCGCCGGCACCGAGCTGTGCCAGTTCCACCACAACGGCTACATCGCCCAGGGCCGGCTGCGCATCCGCATGGAGGACGGCAGTGAGGCCGAGGTCGGTCCCGGCGACATGTTCGTGGCCACGCCCGGTCACGACGCATGGGTCGTCGGGGACGAGCCCTGCATCGCCTACGACTTCTCCAGCGGCATGGACGAGTACGCCAAGGCCAAGGACTGACAGGCGTGATCTGGTGAAGGGCCGGTGAGATCACCGGCCCTTCACCGTTGCGGTCCGGTGGGCGCCCGGCGCTGTGGCCGCAGGCGTGCACGTACGAACGGTGGGCCGGGCGCCGCGCCCCTTGCTTCCGGGTGCCCCGCCGGGCCGTTGAAAAAGGACCGGCGTCTTAGGCGAGGATCTGCCAGGAGCCGCCGCGCCGCACCAGCAGGTCCCTGGTCAGCAGCAGGTGGGGACGCTGGGGGGCGGCCAGGCCGCGGGGCGGGGCGCCGGCGGCCTCCTGCGGCGTCAGGTGCCGCTCATCGGTCCAGATCTGGTCGACCACCCAGCGCAGCTTGTCGATGCCGTCGACATGGCCGGTGCCGGTGGCCACGAACACGTCCCGGGCGGGCAGCGCCACCACCAGGTCGCCCTCGACGTCCTGGGCGAGCTTGTCGACGAACCCCTCATCGAGGATCAGGCCGGCCTCCAGGTCGCCGCCGGCCGTCACCGAGACCGCCCGCACGTCCGGGTACCAGTTGAACCGCACATCCGGGCGGAGCACGCGCAGATTGGCCACGGCCAGCTCACGCAGCTCCGCCGGCGCCACCCCCAGTTCGGCGCAGTGCCGCGCCGCCAGCTGCCGCAGCAGGCGGGACCCGGCGCCGCCGGCCGCCTCCGCGGGAGGGTCGATCGCGTAACCGACCAGCAGGTTCCCCACGAACGGCTCCACCACCGGAAGCTCGCTGTCGGGCAGCGGGAACTCCAGCTGCATCGCCACGGGCACCCGCGCCCGCATCACCGGGACGACCCGGGCGAGCGGTCCGGGCTGCGGCGGGGCGACGGCGCTGTGCCGGGACTGCATCATGCACGTTCCTCCTGCGGCTTTGCTCAGAGTGGCTCACCCTACCGGCATCGGGCCGGTCCGGCGCGCAACCGGTCACGGGAGCGGGCCCGCACCACCGGGGGGCACCACCGGCAGGTCCGGCGGGGCGCCCCGTTCGATCAGCCGCCACAGCGCGGCGGTGTCCAGGTGCCGTTCCACCAGGTCGCCGAGCGCGTCCAGACGGGCCTCGCGCAGCGCGCCGAAGGATACGCCGGGAGCGGGGGTGAAGTCCCGCCCGGCCGCCTCGGCGACGCGCCGCAGGAACTCCCGGCGGAAGCCGTCGCTTTCCAGCGCGCCGTGCCAGGTGGTGCCCCACACCGCGCCGACCCGGCAGCCGTCCAGGAACGGCTCGGCCGGCCCGGTCACGGTGGCGGCGCCGTGATGGATCTCATAGGCCCGCACGGGGTGGCCGTAGGCGGTGCCGACGGGCCGGCGGAGCGTCTTGTGCCGGGCGAACTCCACGCGGACCGGCAGCAGCCCCAGCCCGGGGACGCTTCCGGCGCCGGACTCCACCTCGTCGACGATCTCCTCCGCCAGCATCTGGTAGCCGCCGCAGATGCCCAGCACGGGGCGTCCCCGCCGGGCGCGAGCGGCGATCTGGTCGGCCAGGCCGCGTTCACGCAGCCAGGCCAGGTCGGCGACGGTGGCGCGGGAGCCGGGCAGCACCACCAGGTCGGCGTCGGCCAGCTCGCCGGGGGCGGTGGCGTACCGCACCGTCACGCCGGGTTCGCAGGCCAGCGCGTCCACGTCGGTGAAGTTGGAGATCCGCGGCAGCCGGACGACCGCCACGCGCAGCGTCTCGGCCCCGTGCGGCGGCCCGGCCGCGGCGGGCGGGCCGTCCAGGCCCAGGCTGTCTTCGACGTCCAGGCGCAGGCCGTCCAGCCAGGGCAGCACACCGTAGACGGGGCGGCCGGTCAGGTCGCGCAGCATGCGCAGCCCCGGCTCCAGCAGCTCCGGTGCGCCGCGGAACTTGTTGATGACGAACCCGGCGATGAGGGCCTGGTCGGCCGGTTCCAGCAGGCCCACCGTGCCGTAGAGGGCGGCGAACACCCCGCCGCGGTCGATGTCGCCCACCACCAGCACCGGCAGCCCGGCGGCCCGCGCCAGCCCCATGTTGGCGATGTCCCCGGCCCGCAGGTTGATCTCCGCCGGGCTGCCGGCCCCCTCGCAGATCACCACGTCGTACTCGGCGCGCAGGTGCGCCAGGCTCTCCAGCGCCGCCCGCCGCAGCCGGTCCCGGTGGGCGCCGTACCCCAGGGCGTCCACCTCCGCCACCGGGCGGCCCAGCAGCACCACCTGGCTGCGGCGGTCGCCGCCGGGCTTGAGCAGGATGGGGTTCATGTGCGCGGTCGGCTCGATCCGCGCCGCCTGCGCCTGCATCGCCTGGGCCCGGCCGATCTCGGCGCCGTCGGCGGTGACCATCGAGTTCAGCGACATGTTCTGGGCCTTGAAGGGGGCGACCTTCACGCCCTGCCGCACCAGCCACCGGCACAGCCCGGCGGTCAGCACGCTCTTGCCGGCATCGGAGGTCGTCCCGGCGACCAGCAGCGCCCCGCTCACCGGACGGCGCTCCGTCCTCGTACCGCCTGCCGCAGGCCCGCCCAGGCCGCCGCGCCCGCCGCGCAGCAGACGGCGGCGGCCCAGCCGACGGCGGCCGACAGGCGGACGGCGCGGGGAATGTCGGCGATCTCCGGTGGCGGGCCGTCCCCCAGGTGGGGGCGCCGCTCGACCCGGCCGCCGTAGACGTTGGCGCCGCCGAGCCGCACGCCCAGCGCCCCGGCGAACGCCGCCTCGCAGCGGCCGGCGTTGGGGCTGGGGTGGGCGGCGCCGTCCCGCCGCAGCACCGCCCGGCTGCGCCGGCCGCTCCCGCCCGCCACGGGGGCGCAGGCCGCGGTGAGCAGGGCGGTCAGCCGGGCGGGCACCCAGTTGGCCGCATCGTCCAGCCGGGCGGACGCCCATCCGAAGCGGCCGTAGCGTTCGTTGCGGTGGCCCACCATCGCGTCCAGCGTGTTGACCGCCCGGTAGGCCAGCAGCCCCGGAACGCCCGCCACCGCGCCCCACACCAGCGGGGCGACCACGGCGTCGCCGGTGTTCTCGGCGACGGACTCGACCGTGGCCCGCGCCAGCTCCCGGACGTCCAGGTGCCGGGGGTCGCGGCCGCACAGGTGGGGCAGCCGGGCACGGGCGGCCGCCAGATCCCCGGCCCGCAGCGCCGCGGCCATGGCCCGGCCCTCCCGGCCCAGCGATGTCCCGCCGAGCACCGTCCAGGTCGCCACGGCGGTCAGCGCCACGCGGGCGGTGCGGCCCGGCGCCAGCCGCTGCGCCAGCGCGCCGACCGCCGCGGCCCCGGCGACCAGGGTTCCGGCGTAGACGGCGCCGCGTCTTTTGGAGTCGGCGTGGATGCGCCGCTCCAGCGCCGCCGCCGCCTGCCCGAACATCGCCACCGGGTGGGCCCGCCGCGGGTCGCCCAGCGCCGCGTCCAGCGCCATCCCGGCCAGCAGTCCCAGCGCCCGTTCCACCGCCCGGTCAGTCATGCGGGGCGTCCAGCGCGTCACGGCCTTGTTCCACAGCCACGGTCAACAAAGATAGGGCCCGCCCGGATCCACCCAGCGCCGGATCTCCATGGCTTCACGCCCTCCGGTCCCCCTAAACTGTGGGACGCACCCGGCCATCAGCGCCGGATCCGCGCTCAGCCAAGGGTTCGCGACCATTCATCGCCGACGCCCACCGGCCGGGCGGGAGTGTGCGAGCGCCCGTAGCTCAGCTGGATAGAGCACCGGACTTCTAATCCGACGGTCGCAGGTTCGAATCCTGCCGGGCGCGCCGCAGGTCAGGGGGCGCATCGCGGGCTCGGCGGGGCTGCCTCGAAAGACACCCGTGCAGCGAGAGCAGGCCGCACGGCCGCATGTCCTGTTTCTGTTTCAACGGCCGGGCCGGCGTCAGAGCGGCATCGCGTCGGCCGTCCCGCGGTTCTTCCAGAAGGGATCGCCGGTGGCCGCCGGGCGGATACGTCGCAGTGCCTTTGAAGCGACTTTCAGGTCGGCGCCTTCGGCGCTCGAGAGCGAACCTTTTTCACCACGCGGTCCAAGGCACCGGGGACGAGAGCCCCGGTGGTCTCCGCCGCCGCGATGTCGCAGCATCGTCCCCGTCCCGGCCTGCGGAGACGGCGTGTTGAAAAGGTTCGGCGTGCCGTTCCCGGCCTCCCTGCGGACGCGTCCCAGCGGTCCGGGCGAACGCGCCGGGTCCTCCGTCCGTTCCAAGGAGGCGATTCCTCCCCGGCGGCGGCCCCGGGAGTCGGCGAATACGGGCCGCCGTCCCGGTCTACTCTCGCCTGCCCATTCTCAGGGCCAGCCGCGCGGCCGGGGTGTAGTCGATCCGGTAGCCGTCACGCTGCAACTTGGCGGCGACCAGGTTCCAGTGCAGCAAGCACAGATGCGAGCCGTCCTCGGTCACCACCACGGCGGCGATGTACCGCCCGTCGTGCTGCCAGCCCTCACACCCCCGGCCTTGCGGAGCGACATCGACCCGATAGCCCATCCGGGAGTCGCCGGTACCGGTCACCGCGGCCTCCAGGCGTCGTTGGGACGGTGGCCCACCTCACGGCGGGAGTCGGCTTCACGCGCCTTGGCCGGCGGATCAGCCGGAGCGCGGCCTTCGACCGGCCCGGACCACGGGCGGGGCGGCAGGGACACACCCCACCGGCGGCGGCTGTAATGCCCATGCCGGATCGGCCGCTGTTCACCGGTCCGGCGCCGCAGGTCGCCCGGCGCCGCCGAGCCGGGCACGTCGACGGCGATGGGCTCGGCGATATCGGCCAGAGGCCTGAGCAAGGGTACGTTCATGCCAACCACGACCTTCGACCGGGCCGCGCCCCGACGCGCGCTGCGTTCACCGCTACTATCCCATTTTCTGTAGCTGAATAGTGACGGTGAGTATGAAATAGCGGCAGTGCTGCGTAGAGTGCACCCGTCAGATAGACGAGGCGAGCATCTCGGCGATCTACCGGGCGCGGTCATCGGGCCGCCGCCGGCTTCGGCAGGCGGGACGGCCTCGTGCACGGCGCTCACGCTGCGGTCGGCCGCCACCGCACCAGTTCCGGTTCGGCCGCCTGCAGCGCCTCGTGCGGCACGGGCGCGTGCACGTCGGCCAGGATCGAGTTCGCCTTCTCGCGCCCTGCCCCTTCGGTCACCCGGGCCGTGATCCGCACGTCCCGCATCAGGGGACGTGCTGAAAAGGCTCACCGCTTGGGAGCGGTGCCGCCGGACCCGTGTGAAGGGCCCGGCTCCGGGTCGGAGGCCAAAGGCAGCAGTGTTCGGCTCTTTCCCGGACGGGGGTAGGCGCGTGCCGCGTCGGCCAGTTGACCGGCGAGCCGCTGCTGGCGTTCCCAGTGCCCGTACAGGGCCCCGCGGCCGGTCAGTTCGCCGATGGCGCGCAGGGTCTCCGGGTCGACGCGCCCCGGTGTGGCCTCCCGCCAGGGTGTGCCCGGCAGCGGCATGAACGTGTGCGCGTGGATCCGCGCCCCCAGGTCGGCCAGCTCCCTGGCCAGGGCGAGGGACGCCGCCGCGTCGTCGGGCGTCTCCTCGGGCATGCCGAAGATCATGTCCACGTTGATGCGGAAGCCCTCTTGCACGCCGATCCGCACGGCATCGCGCACCTCCTGGACGCCGTGTCCTCTCTTGGCGGCCTCCAGCACCCTGGCCGAACCGGACTGGGCGCCGATGATCAGGTTGTCGTTGGCGCAGTACCGCTTGATCAGCCGCAGCGCCCGGACGCTGACGTGCTCGGGACGCACCTCGCTGGGGAAGCTCCCGAAGAACACCCGGCCCTGCTTGCCCACGACCGACTTGCAGGCGGCCAGCAGCTCTTCCACGGCCTCCAGGTTGACGTTCTCGTCCCCGCTTCCATAGGAGAGGGAGGTCGGGGTGATGAAACGGACATCGCGGCGGCCGTGGGCGACCATCTGCTCGACATGCCTTTTGACGTTCTCGACGCTGCGATGCCGGAACTTCGCCGAGAACATGAACGGCGTCTGGCAGAAGCGGCAGGCATACACGCAGCCCCGCGTGATCTCGATGGGGTTGAAACGCCGCCAGCGGACCGAGAAGGCCGGGTATGCGTCCAGTTCCCGGCGTTCGGCCCGGCCGGTGCGGACCAGGCCGCCCGCCTCGTCGCGGTAGACGAGACCGGGTATCCCGGCCGGCTCGCCGCCGGCGGCCACCAGCCGCAGGAAGGTGGTCTCCCCCTCTCCGACGGCGGCGATGTCCCAGCCGGCGTCCAGGACCTGCACCGGCTCGGCGGTGGCGTGCACCCCGCCGGCTATGTGGGTGACGGCCGGATCGTCGATCTCGGCCCGGATCCGCTGCAGTTCCGCCGCCATCTCCAGGGCGTCCGGCGAGTAGAAGGACCACAGCACCAGCACCCGGTGAGCGGTGGGCAGCGCCTTTTTGATCTCCTCCACCACCGCGGCGGCGCTCGTGGCGAAGCGGACCTCGTAGGAGACGTCCGCCGACAGCGTCTCCAGGGCGCCGAGAAGAACGTGATGGCCGTAGGAGACAGCCTTGCGGTAGCGGATGATGATCGATATGTCACGCAAAGTGAGATCTCCTGCCCGCCCTCGCCCCGGCGCGATGCCGGCTTCCCTCCGCCAAAGGCTAGCAATCACCGCGATGGGCATCGGAGCGTCCGCGGCCGGCGCGGGGAACACGTCCGCGGCAGGTCCTGAAAACCATGGCCACAGGACGGGCATGGGCTTGTTTCATGAGCATTTTCCAGCGTACGGCGCCAGGCTCCGGGAAGAGAGCACAGGGGTGTCCAGCCCGGCATCCTCCCAGCTCACCACGCCGCTTCCAGCAGCCATATACCGCCACGATCCCAGGAAAGGGCGTACCGAAAAATCCTGCTGCGGTGCCGGGCTTACCGTTCTCGAAAGAATATTCCTGCCTTGTTTCCTCTGATCGCTCAGCACACCCTGTTGCACACAAAATCAGCGAATCACCCGGCCACCCAAAGCTCTGCTCTGCGGTGTACGAGGTGACCGCGGCGGCCGACGGCGTGCCGCATACGGCTTCTCGATGGTGATTCGGTGACATGCGGCGGCCTCGAAAAGGATGACCGGTGATCGAGGCCGGGCTGAAAGCGCGTGTCCGCGATCCCGAAGTGCCGCGGGCGCGCACAGACGAAAAGCCGGGCATCGGCGGGGACGGTCCGGCCACCAAGCAGTACAACCGGAGCCGCCCTGCGCGCCCGGTTCCGATCAGCCCGGCCACCAAAAGGACACCGCGGACCGTGTCTCCTCCTGCCGGGCCGCTCCGCCTGTCTGGTGGATGACGCTCCGGTGGCCCCGGACGCCGAAGGCGGGACCCGGCGGCATCCGAGGTCACGGCACCGTCCCCGGTTCTGAGGCTCCTTGAAAAAGTTCATTGAGGGCATCAACGCCCTGGTGATGGGGCATCCCCCGGCGGAGTGTTTTCTTCGGGACGGTCCGGTCAGGCGGCCGGGTGGAAGACGACGCGGACGCAGCCGTCCTTGCGGTGTTTGAACAGCTCGTAGCCGCGCGGTGCGCGTTTCAAAGGCATCCGGTGGGTGGCCAGGTGGCGGGTGTCGAGTTCGCCCCTGGCGATGCGTTGCAAGAGCATCGGGATGTAGCGCTGGCCGTGCGTTCGGGCGGCGCGCAAGGTCAGACCCTTGTTCATCAGGGCGCCCAGGGGGAACTTGTCCGTGGTGCCGGTGAAGAAGCCCAGCACGAAAACCGATCCGCCCTTGCGGCAGGCGTAGACGGCCTCACGGACCGCCGAAGAGCGGTCGCTTCGCCGCCGCAGGCGGCGTTCGATCCCGTCGTAGAAGCGTTCCAGGCCGGAGGCTTGGGCCTGCATGCCGGCCGCTTCGATGCACACGTCCGGCCCTCGCCCGCCGGTGCGCTCGCGCAGCTCGGCGCACACGTCGGTGGCGGTGTAGTCGATGGTCTCCGCGCCGGCGTGCTCGGCGGCCATGGCCAGCCGCTCGGGGTGGCGGTCGATGGCGATCACCCGGTCGGCGCCCAGCAGCGCCGCCGCGCACGCCGCCATCTGGCCGACCGCACCGCAGCCCCACACCGCCACCACATCGCCGGGTTTGACGCCGCCCAGGTGGGCGCCCATCCACCCGGTGGGCGCCGAGTCGGAGACGAACAGGGCGCTGATGTCGTCCACCTCGTCCGGGACGGGAAAGGCGCCGTAGTCGGCGAACGGCACCCGGACGTACTCGGCGTGGGCGCCGCGGAAGCCGCCCATGGCGCGGGAGTGGCCGTAGGCGGCGCCGGGCTCATACCCCCAGATCGCCCGGCCGAGATCGGGGTCGGGGTTGCCGTTGTCGCACAGCGACCACTGGTCGTCGGCGCAGTACCAGCAGCGTCCGCAGCCGATGACCGAGCACACCACCACCCGGTCGCCCACCTTGTGGCGGCGCACCGCCGGGCCGGTCTCGACGACCTCGCCGACGAACTCGTGGCCGAGGACCTCGCCACGGCGCATGGCCGGGACGTGGCCGTCGATCAGGTGCAGGTCCGAGCCGCAGGCGGTGGTGGCGGTGACCTTGACGATCATGTCCTGGTCGTTGCGGATCCGCGGCTCGGGGACGTCTCGGACCGCCAGCCGGCCGGCGCCCTCCCAGCACAGCGCCTTCACCGCCGCCCCTCCCCCGCGGCATGCGCGGTCACCGTCTCCGGTCGAACCGGACGGGCGGCGGCCGGCTCGTCCGGGAGCAGTACCTCCCCCGTCTCGGCCAGGGCCTTGGCCTCCCGCAGCGCCGTGCGCACCGCCTGCCGTGCCTCCTGCGGCCCTCCGGCCGCGGAGAGCCCGTTGCGGGGACGGGCGGCCACCTCCGCGCCCCGGCCGCCGGGCGCCGTCTGGATCCGCAGCTCGATGCTGTTGCGCAACCTGGCCAGCGGCTCGGGAAGGTGCTTCGACAGCAGCTCGGGCGGACGGTTGACGGTGACCGTCAGCCACCGTCCCGCGTCGTCTCCGCAGGGCGCCCGCCCGGTGGCGCGGGCCTTCATCCGCCGGGCGACGCCCACCGCAAGACCCGCGGCCAGGGCGGCGAAGGCGACCGTAGGCTTCATGTCTTCTCCTCGTCGGCGACCGCCACAGTTGTCCCCGCCATGCCGCCGCGAAACCTTGCGGACGGGGTGGGTGCCGTCAGGCTTGCGGGCTTTTCTTGTGGCGGTGGGTGCTGCGGTGACGTGCGGAGGTGTGGCGGCCGGTGGGGAGGGAGGGGCGGCCGGCGACGATGTTGGCGATGCTGTCGAAGACCTCCTGGGCGGGGCGGTGCAGGCGGCGTTCGCGGATGCGGGAGCGGCGGTCCTTGCGGGAGCCGGGCGGGTAGCGGTAGCGGGCCCACGGGGAGCCGGGGCGGGCCAGGCGGATGGCGCCGACCAGGGCCAAGGCGGTGATGAACAGGCCGAGCAGGCCGGTCCAGATCTTGCCCTTGAGGAGGGTGATGACCGCCAGGGTCAGGTTGAACAGGACCAGCAGGACGACCTGCCAGAGGGCGTAGGGGTTTCCGTCGCCGTCGACGGCGTCGTCCACGCCCAGCGGGTGCAGGCCCAGCAGGACCAGGCCGCACAGGGCGATGGCGATGAAGACGACCTCGACCGACAGGCGGCCCTGTTCGCTCCAGTAGACGTCCTTCAGCAGCAGCACGAGCGCGAATTCGTCCAGGACCAGCGCCATGCCCACGCCGAACAGTGACGCTGCGATCGCCGCCCATACCGAGTCGGTGTCGATGACGGTCAGGCCGCCGACGCCGCCGACGCACATGAGCACCAGTCCGAAGACCACATGGTGGATGTGGTGGCCGCCGGGGGTGATGTTGCCGGGCCACCAGCGCACCTGGCGGCGGATCATCCGGACGCTGCAGCGGATGAACAGGAAACCGCAGATGAACGCCACGAAAAAACACAGCAGGCGAAGCCGTCCGGTGTCGATGATCTCCCGCGTGAACCACTGGTCCATGCCGGGCTCCTTCCCCGGCCCGGTCAAGGCAGGGCAAGCCCGGCCCAAGGATGCCCCCGTACGGGGGCGTCTCGGCGGGTGCGGCCTGGTCGCAGGGGTCCGGCGGGCTCGTCTCAGCGCACAAGAAGCCAAAGACCCGCCCGGGAGCGTGTCCTGGACGGGTCCTCGACGGTGACGCCGGTGTGCGGGTCGCCTCTCGGCGAAAGGCACAACACGGCTCCAGCCAGACGGGCGAACCGCCGCGGTATTCCGTGAAGGCAATAGGTGAGGCCCGGGGACACCAGGCACACCGGCGACAAGAAGTAGAACTTACACCACTGCGGGATTGTTCCCGTCCCGTGAAAGCCGGTGCGTCGGCCCGGCGGGCCGCCTGTCTGTGCGTCCCGGCAGGTCCTGCGGGTGATGCCGGATGAGACGGCGGTTGTGGGCGTGTCGTCCCGGTTCATCGGGTCAGGGGACGCCCCGGCGGGCCGCCCGGTGCCGGGCGGGGCGGCCTTTGGACGGTGTGCAGCGTCACATGTGTGAGGCGGGCCACACCCACGGCGTGGCCCGCCTCCGAGTGAGCGCTAGACGCCCCGCGTTCCGTCCCGGACCGGGTGGGCGGCCCGGGACGGGGCGGCTCACGTGTGCGGGCAGGTGTCCCGGTAGTCGGAGATGTCCCCGATCGCCCGCGGCGGCGGGCACAGGAACTGGTCGTAGCGGGTGTCGTCGTCGATGAACCGCTTCATCCAGGCGATCATGAACTTGGCCATGGTGTCGTTGGAGAACTGCGGGAAGAAGTGGCTGGCGTTGTTCAGCTCCAGGTACGCCTTCTCCCGGGCGTTGGTCAGGCTGTTGTAGAACGGGATGGAGTGCGTGGCGACCGGGGCGATGGAGTCGAGCTCACCGCCGATGATCAGGGTCGGGGTGCGCACTTCCGGCCAGGTCTTGTCCAGGTTCCAGGGCGCGATGGGGATGGCGGCCTTCAGCGAGGTGCGGCTCTTGGCGGCCTCCAGCGTGCCGCCGCCGCCCATCGAGTGGCCGGCCACCGCCAGGCGCGAGGCGTCCACCCGGTTGCGCACCGAGCTGCGCTGGGTCAGGTAGTCCAGGGCGGCCAGCAGCTGACGGCCCCGGCTGTCGGGCTGGTCCAGGCGGGTGTTGGTCTCGATGCCGATGACCACGAAGCCGTGCGAGGCCAGGCGCGGGCCGAGCCAGGCCAGGCTGGACCAGGAGGCGGTGAAGCCGGGCGAGATGGCGATGGCACCGAAGGTGCCCTGGCTGGTGGTGGTCGGGTAGTAGATCCGGCCGCCGCCGAAGCCGGACACGCTCAGCCTGGAGACCGACTGCTCGGAGACGGCGAACGGACCGCGCGCGGCCCTCAGAAGGGATTCGGTGGGATCCGGGCCGCGCTGGTAGGGGTTCGCCGCGGCCTGCGCGGGGGGCGCGGCGACCAGGCCGGCCACCAGGGCGGCGGTCGCCGACAGCAGTCCGAACGACTTCCTCAGGGACATGAGCGTCCTTTCACCGGTGGTCCCGCACTGCGGGGGGTTGCGGGCTGTTTCCGCCGGCGAGGGGAATCGATTCGTCCCGCTCAGACTCCGACCTCGCCGACGCCACCGAGTGTGTGCACGTCCTCACAGGTCAGAAATCGGTGAAATTACCGGCCTTTTCAAGATTGTGCAGAGCACCAATGCACCGCCTGGAGCACCGGCACCGATGGGGCCGGTAATGGTGTTTTCAACATGCGGTCTGAGCCCCGGGGGCGGGCGGCGCCTTGATGCCACCGGCGCGCCTGACCGCACTGCGGCGCTCCCACCTGCGGAAACAGTACCCAGAAAAGGTTCAGCCGGCGGCTTCGGGAATGGTGGAGGCAGCGTTTCCAGACGGCTGCATGCGGTTTTCACCGCGCTCAGGAATTGCCGTGAGGGCAACACACAAGGAAGCCGCGGAAATTGTCCTCGCACACACCGCCGCACCGCGGGTTCGCAGCCCGTTCGCCCGCTCTCCGCCCCGCCCGCGGAACGGCACCGGCAGGCGGCCGTGCCCCGCGGCCCCGCATCGGCGAAGCTCCGTCCTTCGGCTCTGATGAGCGCAAGTCACGGCCGCGGGAACATTCCGTGCCGCCGTCGGACCGGCGCTAAGGAGGTCACCTCCCCCGGCGCCCCGGGGCCGGTCCGCGTCCCTTACCGGGACGGCGCGGACCGGCCGGGCCGGTGCGTCGCCGCGGGCGCGGCCGGCGCCCCGGCTCAGCCGCGGTACCACTCCAGCGCCTCGGTGAGGATCGCCTCGGTGCGGGCGGGCGGCTCCGCCTCGGTCACCAGGGTGTGGAAGGCCTGCCAGTAGTGGTCGATCTCGGCCTGCCGGTCCGGGTAGACCGCGCTGTCGAGCTGCTCGAGGTAGACCACGTCCTGCAGGTCCGGGTGGGGCAGCCGCACCAGGGTGACCGAGCTGAGGCCCGCCGCATGCCCGCCCGCCGCGAACGGCACGATCTGGATGGTGACGTTGGGCATCCGGTGGGCCTTCAGCAGGTGCTCCAGCTGGCCGCGCATCGTCTCCGTGCCGCCGATGGGCCGCCGCAGCACCGCCTCGTCCAGCACCGCCCACAGGTTGACCGGCCGGTGCGGCCGGGTCAGGATCCGCTGGCGCGCCATCCGCAGCTCCAGGCGGCGGGCCTGCTCGGCCGGGTCGGCGCCGCAGTCCAGGGCGATGACCTCGCGGGCGTAGTCCTCGGTCTGCAGCAGGCCGGGGACGAACTGCACCTCAAAGCACCGGATCTCGGACGCCTCCTGCTCGGCGCCCAGGTACGTCCGCAGCCAGGAGGGCACGATGTCGTGGTACTCCTGCCACCATCCGGGGGTGTTGGCCTGTTCGGCCAGGGCGAGCAGGGTGGGGCGTTCCTCCTCCGGCAGCCCGTACAGCTCCAGCAGGTCGGCCACGTCCCGCAGCTTGCAGCCGGTACGGCCGAGCTCCAGCCGGCTGATCTTGGAGGCGGAGGAACGGATCGCCCAGCCCGCCTCCTCGCGCGAGATGCCGCGGGCCTCCCGCAGCCGGCGCAGCCGGGCGCCGAGCACCATCCGGGCGACCAGTGGGCCGCCTGTTTCGGTTTCGACGGTATTGCCGGAATCGCTGTCGATGCTGGTGGCAGAGGACAAGGCGGGTCCCCTCACATCACTGCCGCGCCCAGGCGGGCGGATCGATCGGTACTCGATTTCATGACCATATGAAACTTGCAAGAAATTGACCAGACCCGGCCACGTCCTCTCGCCGGACGTCTTCGCGACGGGACCTCCCCACGGTCAGGGCTTGCGCCCCACTCCGGCCAGGGTCGGCTGGTCCTTGTGCTCCAGCGGTTCGACCTCCGGACGCCACAGCGGCACCTGCACCAGTCCCGGCTCCACCAGTTCCAGTCCTTCGAAGTACTGGCTGATGAACTCGGGGCTGCGCAGCCGGTAGGGGACGGCGCCGGTCTCGTCGTAGCCGCGCTGGGCCTCCTGGAACTTCTCGTCGGTGTTGGTGGCGTCGCAGCAGACCAGGTAGCCGCCCGAGGGCAGCGCCGCCACCAGGTGCCGGACGACCGACAGCGCCTCCTCGTCGGTGAGGTGGCCGAGCACCCCCATCAGCATGATGGCGACCGGCTTGGAGAAGTCCAGGGTCTTCCTGGCCTCCTGGAGGATCTTTTCCGGATCGCGCATGTCGGCGTCCAGGTAGGTGGTGACGCCTTCGGGGGTGCTGGTGAGCAGCGCGCGGGCGTGCGCCAGCACCAGCGGGTCGTTGTCGACGTAGACGATCCGGCACTCGGGCGCGATCCGCTGGGCGACCTCGTGGGTGTTGTCCACGGTCGGCAGGCCGGTGCCGATGTCCAGGAACTGCCGCACGCCCATCTCACCGGCCAGGTAGTGGATGGCACGGGCCAGGAAGTGCCGGCTGGACCTGGCCAACTCGACGATCTGCGGGAAGACCGCCTTGTACTGCTCGCCGGCGATGCGGTCGACCTCGTAGTTGTCCTTACCGCCCAGCCAGTAGTTCCAGATACGGGCGGAGTGCGGCACCGATGTGTCGATCTTCGGGTTCGCCTGACCGGGAGTGTTCTCGGTCACTTCCAGGCTTCCTTCCGTCCATAGGGCTGCGTCGGTACAAACCCTAAGGGCAAGGACACCTGGACTGCCGGAAATCGGCGATTTGAGCCGCCTTCGGACGTTGGACGTCCACCGCCCTGATAAGCGAGCATTATCTCCGCCCTCGAACGCGTTAGCGCATTACCCAAAGAAGTTCAACAGCTTGACCGAATCCGGCCACACCGTCGTCCCGCTGAGCGTCGCCGTCCGTACTCCCCCATGTCGGCCCCGTTCCCTGCGGTGGCGCCCCGCACGCCCGTGGGCCCGGCCGGGCGGACGGGACCGGGCCCACGGAGCCTGCGGGGTGACGGCGGGGCGGAGGTCCTCCGGCCGCCGTCCATTCGGTCCGGGAGGCGTCCCGGACCGGAGGGGTCAGGAGACGTAGTCGTTGAAGCAGACGGTGATGGTGTGGTTCGCCGAAGGCCAGTTCGGGATGGTCAGCCGGGTGGGACGGCCGCCGCCGCGCTGCGTGACGGACAGCGTGACGGTGCCGTTCGCCGTCGCCGAGGCGGGGACGTAAAGGTCGACGGCGCTCATGAAGGGCAGCACGTTGAACAGGCCGAAGGAGCGGCCGGGGTTGGAGCGGCGGTCGGAGAACCGGTCGAAGGCGAAGATCCCGATCGCCCGGCCATCGCGCGGCGCGGTGCCCTCGTTGACGATCGACACGCCGTTGACGGTCAGGGTGTCGCTATTGGATCCCTGGTCGCCCCACCACTCCTTGTTGCGGTAGGCCAGCAGGGCCACGTGGTTGCGGCCGCGCTGGATGAGCCGGTCGATGCCCTCGCCGGGGTTGGAGCTGAGCAGGCGGATGCCCAGGTCGGTGCGCCGGAACGGCTCGAAGTACAGGTGGTGCTGCTGGTCGGTGCCGGCGCGGGTGAGCAGGAACTCATAGTAGGCGTCGCCCCGGCCGGGGAACGGCCCGAAGGAGCCGTCGGCGGCCACCCGCATGGAACGGATCGGCTGGGCGGTGGTGCGCCGCCCGGTGGCCGGGTCGATCTCGAACACGTCCACCACCGCGTCGCCGGGAGAGGCGTTGCTGGGGAAGCGCACCGCGCGCCCGGCCAGCTGGATCTGCCCGGATTCGGGGACGACGTCGGTGGTCCGCGGCTTTTGGCCGGTGAAGAACTCGTACATCGCCGCGAAGGTCGCCGGGGAGGAGGCGTTCTCCACGTGCGACTCGTTCGGCAGGTACACGTTGGTGGCGCCGCGGATGGAGCTGCTGCCGCGGCCCTCCGCCCACACCGCCAACGTGGGCACGCCGCCCGGCGGGGAGCCGGCGGTCGCGCCGTCGATGTTGACGTAGTGCGCGACATTGGCGGCCCGGCTGGGCGAGCTGTTGAGGTACTCCTGCGAGATCGCGGTGCCCAGCGAGTGCCCGACCAGCTCGACCTTGTCGGCGCCGGTGGCCGCCTTCAGCCGGGCGATGCGCCGGTCGAGCGAGGCGAGCACGTCCTCACGGCTGTTTTCGGCGAACAGCGAGTCGTACTCTTCGAACTCGATGTAGGAGGCCGGGTAGCCGTTGGAGGCGAAGCGCTTGGCCTGCGTGGCGAACTGGCTGCCGGAGCCGAAGAAGCCGTGCACGAAGACGATCGGCCGCAGCGTCGCCCGCGCCGCCGCGCCGACTGCCGGCGCCAGCGCCGTCAGCAGCACCACCGCGGTCAGCAGGCCCAGCACCCGACGCAATGCGCCCGGGGGTGGAATTCGTTTGACATGGCGCATCTGGGTTCCTCCAGCACGCGGAGACAACTGGCCAGACATTTGTATGCGCCCGTCCCCCGGCGTCCCTCGCGGCCGAATGACAAACTCCTCCGCGGCGCTTATCAGACGGCCGTGTACCTCGCCAGAGCGCACAGGTCAAGTCGGCGGCATCGGTACGGTGAAAACCACGGGCCGGAAGTGACCCGGGTGTCGGAAACCAGATCCTCATGTGCGTTTGCACAAATCGCCCCTTCTGTAATTGAGCGGGTCGTGTCACGATGTTCGCTCCCGGTACACACCGGCGCGACGAAAAGCGGAGGTTCCTGTGACGGCGGCGACGGCCAGGCCCCCGGTATCGCACCGGGAACACGTGGTCATCCAGACGGCGGTGCGCGGGCTGTTCGACCGGCTTCCCGAGCTCACCGACCGTCTGGTCGAAGAAGTCCGGCGCAGGCAGGACCCGGCGCTGCGCGGCGAGCTCGACGACCGGGCGTTCTGGAAGTCCACCTACATGGGGCTGCGCGCCACGCTGGAGGCGGTGGCCACCCGCGGCGGGCGCCGTCCCGACCTGGGCTTTGCGCACCGGCTCGGCCGCCGCTACGCCGAGCGGCGGATCCCGCTGGACACCGCGCTGCGGATCTACCGGCTGGCCGGCTCGATCCTGTGGGACGCCATGGTGGAGGTCACCCGCGCCAAGCACCCCCAGGACCTGCCGGTGCTGGTGATCGGGGCCCGGCGCACCTGGCTGATGATCGACGAGCTGTCCACCGCGGTGGCCGAGTCCTACCGGGAGACCGAGCGGCGGCTGCGCCACACCGACGTCGGGCAGGGGTATGAGCTGCTGGACGGGCTGCTGGACGGGCACGGCGGCGCCGCCGAGGCCGCGCAGGCGGCCGGCGCCCTGGACCTGCCCGAACGCGGGCGGTACGCGGTGGTGGCGGTGCGCGTGGCCGCGCTGCGCGCCGCCGACGGGGCGGCGCTGCCGGAGGAGGCACGCGGCATCCGCTTGATCTGGCGCGGCCGCGGCGGGGTGCGCTACGGCATCGCCCACCTGGGCACGGCGGGCCTGGACGACCTGGAACGGGCGCTGCGGCCGTTTTTGACCCGGGACGTGGGCATCGGCCTGGTGGTGGACGGGCTGGCCGAGCTGGCGCAGGCCCGGCGCCTGGCGGAGATCGCGCTCAGCACCTGCGCCGGGGCCGAGCCGCGGATCACCCGGCTGGACCGGCATCTGCCGGAGGCGCTGGTGGCCACCCAGCCCGACCTGGCGGCCCACCTGCGCGAGATCGTGCTGGGCCCGGTGCTGGCGCTGGAGCCGGCCGAGCGGGACACGCTGCTGCGCACGCTGCGGGTGTGGCTGGACTGCGCGGGCTCGACGGCCGCCGCCGCAGAGCGGCTGTACTGCCACCGCAACACCGTGCTGAACCGGCTGCGCCGCCTCGAACACCTCACCGGCCGCAAGCTGGCCCACCCCCGCCAGGCCCTGGAGCTGGCCCTGGCGGTGGAGGCGGTGCGGCTGGAGGCGGGCTTCCCCGCCGGCGGCGACCCGCCGGGTGCAGGCGGCTCCCCCCAGCCTTCCCGCGCCTGAGAGCCGGGCGACCTTCGTCCCTGATCCTTTCCGGCTCTGCCGGGTAGGGCTGGAGGCGTGAACACCACGTCCATCCCCAAGACCGCGCACACCCGGCCGGCGGCCGAGGTGGTGCGGGAACTGGACGGCGACCCCGAAAAAGGGCTGACCTGGGCCGAGGCCGCGGCGCGGCGGGAGCGGACGGGCCCCAACGAGCTGCCCGCCGCACGGCGGCGCGGCCCGCTGGCGCGCTTTGCGCTGCAGTTCCACAGCCCGCTGATCTACGTGCTGCTGGCCGCGGCGCTGGTGACGGCGCTGCTGGGCGACCATGTGGACGCCATCGTGATCATGGCGGTGGTGCTGCTGAACGCCTTCGTCGGGTTCGTCCAGGAGTCGCGGGCCGAGCAGGCGCTGGCGGCGCTGGTGGCGATGACGCGCACCGTCGCCACGGTGATCCGCGACGGCCGGCGGCACCGGGTGCCCTCCACCGAGATCGTGACGGGCGACCTGGTGGCGCTGGAGGCCGGCGACAAGGTGCCCGCCGATCTGCGCCTGGTGGAGGCGGCCGACCTGCGGCTGGACGAGTCGGCGCTGACCGGCGAGTCCACCCCGGTGAGCAAGGACCCCGCCCCGGTCGGCGAGGTGGAGCTGGCCGACCGGCGCGACATGGCCTACTCGGGGACGTTCGTGACCGGTGGGCGGGGCACGGGGGTGGTGGTGGCCGTCGGCGGCGCCACCGAGCTGGGGCGGATCCACCGGATGGTGGGCCGCACGCCCGGCGTGCAGACCCCGCTGACCCGCAAGATCGCCCGGTTCAGCCGGCTGGTGACGGTGGCGATCCTGGCGCTGGCGGCGCTGACCTTCCTGATCGGGCTGGCGCGCGGGCAGCCGGTGGACGAGATGCTGATCGCGGCGGTGGCGCTGGCGGTGGGCGCCATCCCCGAGGGGCTGCCGGCGGTGGTGACGATCACCCTGGCGCTGGGGGTGTCCCGGATGGTGGGCCGCCATGTCATCATCCGGCGGCTGCCGGCGGTGGAGACGCTCGGCAGCACCACCGTGATCTGCACCGACAAGACCGGCACGCTCACCCGCAACCAGATGACGGTCACCGCGGTGGCCGCCGGCGGGCGGCTGTATGAGGTGACCGGCGGCGGGTACGCCCCGCACGGGCGGTTCCTGGTGGACGGGCGCGTGGTGCGTCCCGCCGACCACCCCGCTTTAACGGCGACGCTGACCGCCGGGCTGGCCTGCAACGACGCCCAGATCACCGAAAAGGACGGGCGCTGGGAGCTCAGCGGCGACCCCACCGAGGGCGCCCTGGTCGCCAGTGCCCGCAAAGCCGGCGTGGCGGACGCCGCCCGCCGCGTGGCCGTCATCCCGTTCTCGTCGGCCCGGCAGTACATGGCCACGCTGCACGCGGACGGCGCCGTCTATGTCAAGGGCTCGGTGGAGCGCGTCCTGCCGATGTGCGCCGACCGGATCGACCACGCCGGCGAGCGCGAGCCGCTGGACCGCGACGCCATCGCCGAACTGGCCGACGACCTGGGCCGTCAAGGGCTGCGGGTGATGGCCTTCGCCCGGGCCGAACTGGAGCCGGGCACCGCGCAGCTGAGCGAGGAGGAGCCGCCCCCGCTGACCTACCTGGGGCTGCAGGCCATGCAGGACCCGCCCCGCGAGGCCGCCGCCGGCGCGGTGCGCAACTGCCTGACCGCCGGGATCCAGGTGAAGATGATCACCGGTGATCACGCCGCCACCGCCCGGGCCGTCGGCGAGCGGGTCGGGCTGGGCGGCGGCCGGCCGATCCGGGTGATGACCGGCGCCGAGCTGGCCGCCACCCCGGATGCGGACCTGCCGGAGGCGGCCGAGCGCACCGACGTGTTCGCCCGCGTCTCCCCCGAGCAGAAGCTGCGCCTGGTCACGGCGCTGCAGCGGCGCCGGCACGTGGTGGCGATGACCGGGGACGGGGTCAATGACGCCCCGGCCCTCAAACAGGCCGACATCGGCGTGGCGATGGGACGCTCGGGCACCGAGGTGGCCAAGGAGTCGGCCGACATGGTCCTCACCGACGACGACTTCGCCTCCATCGAGGCGGCCGTCGAAGAGGGCCGCGGCGTGTTCGACAACCTGGTCAAGTTCATCGTCTGGGCGCTGCCGGCCAACGTCGGGCTGGGGCTGGTGCTGGTGGCGGCGATCGTGACCGGCGGGCAGCTGCCGATCCTGCCGGTGCAGGTGCTGTGGCTGAACATGACCGCGGTGCTGATCTTGGGCCTGCCGTTCGCGGTGGAGCCCCGCGACGCCGACATCATGCGCCGCCCGCCCCGCGACCCGTCCCTGCCGCTGCTCACCCGGGCGCATGTGGCGCAGATCCTGCTGGTGTCGGCGGTGCTGGTGGCCGGGGCGTTCGGGCTGTTCCACCACGAGCAGGGCATCGGCTCGACCGAGGAGGCCCGCACGGTGGTGGTGAACGTCTTCGCGCTGACCTTGCTGGCCTACGTGTTCAACTGCCTGTCGCTGCACCGGCCGCTGCTGATCGGCGGGATCCGCCGCAACCGGTGGATCGGGGTGGGCGCGCTGGGATTGATCGCGGTCCAGCTCCTGTACACCTACGCGCCCTTCATGAACGAGGTGTTCGGGTCGGCGCCGCTGGGCGCGGGGCCGTGGCTGCGGATGGTCGCGGTGGCCGTGGCCGCCTACGCGGTGGTCGAGGCGTTCAAGGCCGTGCTGCGGGTCCGCGAATCCCGCCGGGTCAAGACAGCAGGACCCGGCGGACACCGGCGGCGATCTCCAGATCCTCCCGCGAGGTGACCACCAGGGTGCGCACGGCGGCGCCCGGCCGGGTGATCTCGGCGTCGCCGTGGGCGGCCTCGTTGGCCCGCTCGTCCACCTCCAGCCCCAGGTAGCCCAGCCGTTCGGTCACCTGGCGCCGCACGTGGGCGTCGTGCTCGCCGACGCCGCCGGTGAACACCAGCACATCCAGCCCGCCCAGCGCGGCGGTCATGGCCGCGATCAGGGCGCACAACCGGTGCAGATAGACCTCCAGCGCCAGGCGGGCGCGATCGTCGCCCTCGGCGGCGCGCTGCTCGATGCGGCGCATATCGCCCGTTCCGGCCAGTGCCGTCAGCCCGGAGCGGTGGACGACCGCCTCGGCGAGCTCTTCGCCGGTGACGCCGTGCCGCAGCAGCCAGGTGAGCAGGCCGGGGTCCAGGGAGCCGGGGCGGGTGGCCATGACCAGCCCGTCGGCGGACGTGAAGCCCATGGTGGTGTCCACCGACCGGCCCCCGGCCACGGCGGCCAGCGAGGCGCCCGCGCCCAGGTGGCACACCACCAGGCGCAGGGCGGCCGGGTCGGCCGACAGCAGCTGCCCGGCCCGGCGGACGGCATGGGCGTGGGAGAGGCCGTGGAAGCCGTAGCGCCGCAGCCCGAAGCGCTCGCGCCATTCGGCCGGCAGCGGGAAGGTGGCGGCGGCCTCGGGCAGCTCGGCGTGGAAGGCGGTGTCGAAGCACGCCACGGCGGGCACGTGCGGCAGCAGCCGCCGCACCTCTTTCAGCGCCCGCAGCGACAGCGGCTGGTGCAGCGGCGCCAGGTCCGCCAGCTCGTGCAGCCGCTCGGTCACCGCCTCGTCGATGAGGACCGGCCCCCGGTAGCCGGGGCCGCCGTGCACGAAGCGCAGCCCGACGGCGTCCGGGACGGGCATCCGCCGCAGCGTCTCGGCCAGCGCCCGCGCCTCCTCTTCGGCCGAGCCGGTCGGCACCTGTGCCCGCTCCAGCAGCTTCTCCTCCTCCAGCAGGCTGAGTTTGAGGCTGCTGGAGCCGGGGTTGACCGTCAGCACCCGCATGGGCGTCTCCTTCGCATGCCGGACGGGCTCAGTGCGGCCAGACCCATTCGGTGATGTCGGCGGGGTCCTCGCCGTGCTCGCGGGTGTAGGCGCGGTGGCGGATCCGCTCGTCCGTCATGAGCTGGCGGACGTGCCCGGCCCGCACGCCCAGCCCCGGCACCCGGTCGATGACGTCCATGACCAGGTGGAAGCGGTCCAGGTCGTTCATCATGACCATGTCGAAGGGCGTGGTGGTGGTGCCTTCCTCCTTGTAGCCGCGCACATGCAGGTTGCCGTGCCCGTGCCGGCGGTAGGTGAGCCGGTGGATCAGGTACGGGTAGCCGTGGAAGGCGAAGATGATCGGCTTGTCGGTGGTGAACAGCGCGTCGAACTCCGGGTCGGTCAGGCCGTGGGGGTGCTCGGTGGGCGGCTGCAGCCGCATCAGGTCCACCACGTTGACCACCCGCACCCGCAGCTGTGGCAGATGGCGCCGCAGCAGGTCGGCGGCGGCCAGCGTCTCCAGGGTCGGCACGTCCCCGGCGCAGGCCAGCACCACGTCGGGTTCGGCGCCGGCGTCGGTGCCGGCCCACTCCCAGATGCCGATGCCGCGGGCGCAGTGGACGACGGCGTCGTCCATCGGCAGCAGGTTCAGCACCGGCTGCTTGCCCGCCACGATCACGTTGATGCAGTCGCGGGAGCGCAGGCAGCCGTCGGTCACCGCCAGCAGGGTGTTGGCGTCCGGCGGCAGGTAGACCCGGATGATCTCGGGTTTCTTGTTCATCACCACGTCCAGGAAGCCGGGGTCCTGGTGGGTGAAGCCGTTGTGGTCCTGCCGCCACACGTGCGAGGACAGCAGGTAGTTCAGCGAGGCGGGATGAACGCCTCATAGCAGTTGAACAGGCCGTGCCGGCCGGTCAGCAGGTAGCCCTCCAGCCAGCCCTGGCACAGGTGCTCGCTGAGCACTTCCATCACCCGGCCGGAGGGGGCCAGGTGGTCGTCGGTGGGCAGCCGCTCGGCCTGCCAGGTCCGGTCGGTGACCTCGAAGACCGCGTTCAGCCGGTTGGAGGCGGTCTCGTCCGGGCCCATGATGCGGAAGTTGTCGGGGTTGGCGGCGATCACGTCCCGCAGCAGCGCGCCCAGCACCCGGGTCGGCTCGGCGAAAGTGGTGGCCGGCCGGTCCACCGGGACGGCGTAGTCGCGGAAGTCGGGCAGGCGCAGCGGGCGCAGCAACAGCCCGCCGTTGGCGTGCGGGTTGGCGCTCATCCGCCGCTCCCCCCGCGGGGTCTGTGCCAGCACCTGCGGCACCGGGCGGCCGGTGCCGTCGAACAGCTCCCAGGGCCGGTAAGAGCGCAACCACCGCTCCAGCAGGGCCAGATGCTCGGGGTTCTCGCGCACCCCCGGCAGCGGCACCTGGTGGGAGCGCCAGGTGCCCTCCACCGGCACGCCGTCGACCTCCTTGGGGCCGGTCCAGCCCTTGGGGGTGCGCAGGATGATCATCGGCCAGCGGGGGCGGCCTTTGTTCCCGCCCTCGCGGGCGTTGCGCTGGATGGCGGCGATCTCATCCATGACCCGGTCGAGGGTCTCGGCCATCTTCCGGTGCATGACGGCCGGGTCGTCTCCGGCGACCACGTAGGGGCGGTAGCCGTAGCCTTCGAACAGTGCCAGCAGTTCCCGTTCGGGGATGCGGGCCGGCACCGTGGGGTTGGCGATCTTGTAGCCGTTCAGGTGCAGGATCGGCAGCACCGCGCCGTCGCGCACCGGGTCGAGGAACTTGTTGGAGTGCCAGGCGGCCGCCAGCGGCCCGGTCTCGGCCTCGCCGTCGCCCACGATGCAGGCCACCACCAGGTCGGGGTTGTCGAAGGCGGCGCCGAAGGCGTGCACCAGCGCATAGCCCAGCTCGCCGCCCTCGTGGATGGAGCCGGGCGTCTCGGGGGCCACGTGGCTGGGCACGCCGCCGGGGAAGGAGAACTGCCGAAACAGCCGGGCCATGCCGGTCTCGTCCCAGGAGACCTCCGGGTAGACCTCGCTGTAGGTGCCCTCCAGCCAGGCGTTGGCCACCGCCGCCGGCCCGCCGTGGCCCGGCCCCATGATGTAGATCATGTTCTGGTCGCGGGTCCTGATGACCCGGTTGAGGTGGGTGTAGCAGAAGTTCAGGCCGGGCGTGGTGCCCCAGTGGCCCAGCAGGCGCGGCTTGATGTGGCCGGGTTGCAGCGGCTCCCGCAGCAGCGGGTTGTCCAGCAGGTAGATCTGCCCGGCCGACAGGTAGTTGGCGGCCCGCCAGTGAGCGTCCAGCAGGCGCACCTCCGCATCGGTCGGCGCGGTGGGATGAACGGGTACGGCGGTGTCGGTCATGGGGTCTGGCATCCTTCGGCGTCGGCGATCCGGGCCGGGGCGGGATGCGGCCCGTCCCACGGGGAGTGCACGCAAGACGACCTGCCCCTGATCCGGCGGCCCGAACCTCGCCATTGGTCCCCTCTCCGCGCCGAAACCGACCCCGGCCCGCAGGGCGGGCGAAGCCGGCATGCCACCATGAACGGCGGATCGAAAGAGGTTCAGCATGCCGGAGGAGACGACGGGCCCTGCTCCGTCCGCCATCGAGCAGATGTTCACCCTGCAGCCGCTGGAGGGGGATGCCTTCCTCGCCGAATCCCCCGCCGTGGGCAGGGAGCGGCTGTTCGGCGGGCAGGTCGCCGCCCAGAGCCTGCGCGCCGCCTGCCTGACCGTCGACCCCGCGCGGCCGCCGCACTCCCTGCACGTCTACTTCATCCGTCCCGGCGCCATCGGGGAGCCGCTGCGGCTGGAGGTGAACCGCACCCGGGACGGGCGTTCTTTCTCCACCCGGCATGTCACCGCCTGCCAGGGCGGCAAGCCGATCCTGGAGATGGTGGCCTCCTTCCACGACCCCGAGCCGGGGCACGACTGGCAGCCGTCCCCGCCCGAGGGGGTGCCCGGCCCAGAGGAGCTGGAGCCGGTGACGACGGACCGGTTGCTTCGGCACCTGCTCCCCTTTGAGATCCGGATGGTCCGGCCCGGCCGTCCAAGGCGGCCGTTCCTGCTGCGCCATCCGTTCTGGATCCGGGTCAACGCGCCGGTCGGGGACGACCCCGCGCTGCACGCCTGCCTGATCACCTACCTGTCCGACATGGGAGTGGTCCCCAGCGCCGTCGCGCCCGGCACCCGCGGATCGGTGCAGATGGCGGTCAGCCTCGACCACGCCCTGTGGTTCCACCGGCCGGCCCGGGTCGACCAGTGGCTGCTGTACTGGACCCGCCCGGCCAGCAACTCCGGCTCGCGCGGCCTGGCCCACGGCACCTTGCACACCCGGGACGGGACCCTGGTGGCCTCCGTGGCCCAAGAGGCCCTGCTGCGCTTTGCCGATGAGGAGAACTGATCCGCCGCGCCCAGGATTGTGCCCTGTCATAACAGCGGCGGCCCCGGGTTTCGCCACGGCCGGCCGCAAGCCCGCTGAGCTGGGGATACCTCGCCGGTGAACGGGCCTTTCGGCGGGCGCGGCGACCTCGGCTCCGCCGGGACGGCCCACCGGGCACGGCTAGACTGCCTGCGTCGGTCCGCCAGCGGCCACAGGGCCGGCCCGGCGCGGTGGGCAGGCGCTCCCATCGGGTTCCAGCGACCGGTCCGGGCCGATACATTCGGTCCGGTCTTGTTCGCACGGTTTTCACGCCGCCCTTAGGCCGGTGCTGGCAAGGTGTGCTCTTTGAGGTGTCGTCTAGCCGGAATCAGTGAGGAAAATGCCCGAGGATGACAAGCCGAGCGGCGGTTCGTCGGCCCCGCCCCCGCGGCTGAAGGTCAACCTGCCCAGCGCGCAGGGCATCAAGCGTCCGGACTTCACGCCGCACGGGATCAGCTCGGCCTCCAGCCGCCGCACCCCGAACCGGCCGTCCCCGCTGACCGCGGCCCAGGCCAAGCGGCGCCGGCGGATGACGATCGCGGCGCTGGTGGCCGCCGCGCTGGCGGTGGCCGGCGGCACCGCCTGGTACCTCACCCGGCCGGGTCCCACCCTCCAGGTCAGCGGGGCGTTCGGCAAGGAGCCGAAGGTGGAGATCCCCAAGGGCCTGCACCCGGGCGGCAAGCTGAAGACCACCGTCCTCACCCAGGGCACCGGCCCCAAGCTGGCCGCCGACGACCTGGCCTACATCCACATGGCCTACTACAGGTGGCCGGCCAAGGACGCCGGCCCGAGCGCCGATCCGGGTGAAGAAGACGAGGAGAACAAGGACGGCAAGCTCGGCAGCACCTACGGCGAGGGCGGGCCCAGGGCGGTGCACATCGGCCGCAAGGACCTGCAGGGCATCGACAAGACCCTCGACAAGGCCCTCACCGGGCAGGCCGTCGGCTCCCGGGTGATGATCGAGGTGCCGCCCGCCGACGGGTTCGGCAAGGACGGCCAGCCCGAGATGGGCATCTCCGGCACCGACACGATCCTGTTCGTGATGGACATCATCAAGTCCTTCCCCAAGAACTCCACGGTGCCGGGCGAGCAGAAGAAGTTCTCCGCAGAGGGCCTGCCCACCGTCACGCCCGCCAAGGACGGGCTGGCTCCCAAGGTGACGATCCCCGAGGGCGTGACCCCGCCCGACAAGCTGGTCGTCAAGACCCTGGTGGAAGGCGACGGCCCGGCGCTGGCCAAGGGCGACACCGCGGTCACCCACTACAAGGGCGTGCTGTGGCGCAACGGCAAGGAGTTCGACTCCAGCTGGAAGCGCGACACCGTGCAGCCTTTCGAGGTCGGCACCGGCGCCACCGTGCCCGGTTTCGACAAGGGCCTGCTCGGCAAGAAGGTCGGCAGCCGCGTGATGCTGATCCTGCCGCCCAAGGAGGGCTACGGCAAGGAAGGCCAGAAGCAGGCGGGCATCAAGGGCGACGACACCTTGGTGTTCATCGTCGACATCCTCGGCACCGCGCCCAAGTAAACCGCTTGCATCGGCACCCGAGACGGCGGGCCCCGGCCGGGGTCCGCCGTCTCGGCGTTCCGGCTGCTCGTAAGACCGCCGTAAGGAAAGTCCCCGGCGGCCGGTGACATCGACCACGACAACCTTCGGGAGGTGTTGATCGTCCTGTTTGTGGAAGTCAGGGCCCCAGGCATCGGCCGACCGACACAGCAGATTCCCTCAGGTATCGTCAGTCACAAGAACATCACGGGGGGCACGTGAGCAGCAGCGGCATGGGCTCGGATGGCACGACGCCCATCGAGCCGGACGACGGCGGTGCAGCGGCCTCGCCGGTCACCGGCACCCCACCCCCCTCCGCCGGCCTTCCGGCCGCCCCCCGTCCCGGCGGATCTTCCGGCACCCCTCCGGGAACCGACGCCGCCCCGGGCGCGTCCTCCGCCCCCGCCGCGGAAGCCGCCCCCGGCGACGCCACGGAAATCGACGCCGACCCCGACGACTTCTCTGACGACACCATGGAGACCCACGCCGACCGCGGCACCCCCTCCGACCAGACCGCGGCGACCCGCAGTGAACCCGACGAGCCCGCCGGCGGCATCGCCCCCGAAGCCGACGCCGGCCCCGACGGCTCTTCCGACGCCGCGGACAACGAACCCGGCACCGGCACGGAGACCAACGCCGAACCCACCGGCACCACCGCCACAGCCGAGACCGGTTCCGGCGGCTCTTCCGGTGAGGCCGCAGGCGACGAACCCTGCACCGGCACACCCACCGGGGACGGCACGGAGGCTCACCCCGAGCACACCGCCCCCGACCCGGACAAGCCCTCCGGCGCGGCCGAGGAAGAGCACCCGGCCTCGAGCACGCCCACCGAGCACGACGCCGAATCCGGCGACGCCGCAAGCGGCTCCCGCACGGCGGCCGATGTCTTGGACGGCCGCGACGGGACCGTTCCGAGCGCCGTCGCGGACACCGGCGATGCCGTGGAAAGCCGCGCCGTCTCCGCCGGGGCCGCCGGCGCCGCCGCGGAACCCGAGGCAGCCGCAGCAGACCCCGCCGGGGGCGGGCACGGGCGCACCGATGCGTCCGCCGAAGACGGCGCGGAAGGCCGCTCCGTCTCCGGCGGGGACGCCTCGCCGGGCGCCGCCGCGGAGACCGAGGCCGACCCCGGCGGCGACTCCACCCGGACCCGGCTCGACCTGCCGCAGCTGCCCGACGACGCCGACAGCACGCGGGTGGACCTGCCGAAGCTCTCCGATGAGAGCGAGCAGACGCGGGTGGACCTGCCGGCCCTCTCCGACGCCCCGGCCGCGTCCGCTTCCCGGAAGGAGGGGGAAGCTGCGGCCGTCGGTGACGCCATGGCCGAGGCGGGACGGACGAGCACTTCTGAGACTGCAGGGGCCGATGCGGCCCTAGTGCAATCCTCCGGCGCAGCGGGTACTGCGATGGTGGCGGGAGCCGCCGCAGGCGGAGGCGGCACGGCGCAAGCCCCGGCGGGGGAGACCGGGGCGGCGTCCGCGGCGGCCTCCCTGGGAAGCGTCGCGGTGCCGGACAAGGGGGAGGACGCGGCTGTGGGGGCGGCTGCGGAGCGGGAGAAGGCCGGCCGGAGCGGCAGACGGGGCGGCCGCCGGCGCAAGCAGCGCAGCCGGCTGGTGCGCTACACGCGCCGGGCCGCCATCGCGATGCTGCTCTTCCTGGGCCTGGCCATCGCCGCGTTCGCCGTGGCCTACATGCTCACGCCCGTCCCCTCCCCGCAGGAGGACGCCACCGCGCAGGGCCCGGAGTTCTACTACGACGACGGCAAGACCCTCATCGCCAAGATCGGCGTGAACCGCCACAAGGTCGACCTGGAGGTCGTCCCCGAGCACGTGCGCGACGCGGTGATCGCGGCGGAGAACCGCAGCTTCTATGAGGACCCGGGGGTGTCGATCCGCGGCACGATCCGGGCGTTCTGGTCGACGGTCTCCGGTGAGCAGCTGCAGGGCGGCTCGACCATCACCCAGCAGATGGTGCGCAACTACTACCAGGGGCTGGGGCAGGAACGCACGATCAACCGCAAGTTCAAGGAGATCATGGTCTCCTTGAAGGTCGGCAGCCAGCGGGACAAGGACTGGATCCTCGAGCAGTACCTGAACACCATCTACTTCGGCCGCGACGCCTACGGCATCCAGGCCGCCGCCCAGGCCTACTACGACAAGGACGTCGGGCAGCTCACCAAGGCGGAGGCCGCCTACCTGGCCGCGGCGATCCAGCAGCCCACCCCGTTCGGCAACCCCAGCGGCGACAACCGCGCCATGGCCGAGAACCGGTGGCGCTCGGTGGTGAACGCGATGGTGGAGACCGGGGCGCTCACCCCCGCCGAGGCGGCGGCGATGAAGTTCCCCATGCCGGTCGAGCAGAAGGTCACCGACATCCTCAAAGGCCAGATCGGCTACATGGTCCGCATCGCGCAAAAGGAGCTGCGCGAGCGCCGCGGCTACACCGAGGACCAGATCAACCGCGGCGGGCTGAAGATCGTCACGACCTTCGACAAGGACCTGATGCGGGCCGCCGAGAAGGCGGTGAAGGCCAACCTGCCCCCCAACGTCGGGGAGCGGACCCTCACCGGGCTGGTGTCGGTGGATCCGGCCACCGGGCAGGTCGTCGCCTTCTACGGGGGGCGCGGCTACCTGGAGGAGCAGCTGAGCACCGCCTTCGGCCACTGGGCGCAGGCCGGATCGGGGTTCAAGCCGATCGTGCTGGCCACCGCGCTGGCCAACGGCAAGACGCTGGGCAGCGTGGTCAACGGCAGCTCCCCGCAGTACTACAACGGCACCCCGGTGCGCAACAGCGGCGGCGCCAGCTACGGGATGATCAACCTGGTCACCGCCACCCAGAACTCGGTGAACACCGGCTATGTCAACCTCGGCCTGGAGGTCGGGCTGGACAAGGTCACCGAGATGGCCGAGAAGATGGGCATCCCCCGCGAGCAGCTGACCGCCAACGGCGCCAACAAGGCCCCGACCTTCTCGCTGGGCGTGGTCTCGGTGCACCCGGTGCAGCAGGCGGGGGTGTACGCCACGTTCGCCGCCGAGGGGATCTTCCGCACCCCGTATGTGGTCAAGTCCGTCACCGAGCTGGACGGCGACAAGCACGTCTACACCGAAAAGGGCAGGCGGGTCTTCAGCCCGCAGGTCGCCCGGGACGCCACCTACGCGATGACCAAGGTGGTCGAAAGCGGAACGGGCACCAACGCCCGGCTGTACGACGGGCGGGACGTGGCCGGCAAGACGGGCACCACCGACAACGGCAACGCCCTGTGGTTCAACGGGTTCATCCCCCAGCTGGCCACCTCGGTGGCGATCTTCCGCGCCGACAGCCCCACCAAGCAGGTGGAGATCGGCGGCTACAGCGCGTTCGGCGGTGTGCTGCCCGCTCAGATCTGGCGGACGTACATGACCGATGTGATCGCCATCAAGGGCCTGGAGCCCAAGAGCTTCGGCCCGCCCTCCAGCTACGTCTCCGGGGGCGGCGGGTACAGCCGGTCGACCGGGCAGCCGAGCGCCCCGGCCCCGCAGGGGCCCGACAGCCCGCGGCCCAGGCCGACCAGGCCCGCGCCGCAGCCCTCCGTCCCCCGTCCGCCCGAGCCGGGCGGCCCGGAGGACCCCGGTCCCGAGCAGCCGAACCCGCCGCAGCCGCCGAACCCGCCCGACGGCGGCGGTGACGGCGGTGGCGGCGGCGACGGCGGTGGTGGCGGCGGTGAGGGCCGCCGGCAGAACCCCGCGCAGCAGCAGGGCATGGCGCCGCAGCAGGGCGAGGCGCCCCACGGCCCGGCCGGCCGCCGCGAGTGACATCGGCGGCGGCGTGGCGTCCCCGGCCCGGGGCGCCACGCCGCCGGCCGGTCAGCCGCAGGCCTCGCCGAGACGCGCCGGGGTCTCGGTCAGGGTCTGGTTGAGGGCCGCGACATCGCCGTTGCCCACCTGGGCGGCCGCGGCCCGCAGCCGGGCCGACTGGTCGCGGAGCGCCTTGCTGAGCGCCTTGTCGTCGGACTCCTTGGCCAAGGCGTCGAAGCGGCCGGCGTACTGGTCGGTGGTCTGCTTCCACTGGGCGGGGTCGTTGGCGGCGATCTCCTTGAGCCGCCCGATGTACTCCTGCACCGTCCTTTTGGCGTCGGCGCACACCTCGCCCTTGTTGCTGCCGAGCACGCCGCAGCCCCCGGTGGCCAGCACCAGCACCGCGCATACCGCGGCCACCGGCACCGTACCCCCGGATTTCACCCCGTTACGCATCCAACCTCCACGAACTGGACCCCGTCGGCGAGTGTCATCCTTGCGCACCCGACACGATGACCGCGCCTCGCCTCGCATACGGTGCCCCTATCGGCGGTGGGACGCTTACGCTGGGCAGAGGTTCGGACTGGATGTCGTCAACCGCCTGGCACGGCAGGCACTTGCTGTCCTTTCGCCCGTGTAGCGTAGGCAGGTCCGCATGTGTGCTCGACGGCAGGGGGCGCACGGAGCCTCAGGGGGTGGCGAACGTGGCCGACGCGTGGCGGCCCGCGAACGAGCTCGAACACCGGATGCGGGAGACGTTGCAGGCCGGTGATCAGGAGGCGTATTTCCGTCTGCTGGCGGAAGCCGAACTCGTCATTCCCGTCCCGCCCGACCGGCTCGAGGATGTGCTGGCCAACCGGGCCGAGCTGTCCTGGCCGACCCGCGAGGAGGACGGCCGGGTGCACGTGCCGGCGTTCACCTCGGCGGCGGCCATGCGGGAGGCCCTGGGGCCCGCTCAGCGGCACTTTCTGCGGCTGAAGTTCAGCGACGTCGCCGCCTCCTGGCCCGACGGCGGCTGGTGGCTGGCCGTCAACCCCGGCCTGCCGATCGAGGCCAGGCTGTCGTCGTGGTTCATCAGGCAGCTCACCGAGGGCGATCCCCGCCCGCCGCGCGCCGGGCGGCCCGCCGGCGACCGGCCGCAGCAGCCGGCCCGGCACGCGGCGCCGGCCGAGCAGGCGCCCACCGCCCCGCTCACCGGTGTGGCGGCGGCCGCTCCTTCCGGTCAGGTCCCGGCCGCGGCGCAGCAGGCCGCCGTCGCAGAGCCGCAGCCGCCCGCCGGGGCGAAGCCGGAACCGGGCGCCGCGCCGCAGTCCGCGGAGGAGACGGTGCCGCTGCCGGGTCCGCACGGCCCCGCCGCCGTCGCCGAGACGCCGGCCGAGCAGGCCCCCGAGCCGCCGGCGGAGGCGACGGCGCCCGCGGCCCCCTCCACGGCCGGGCAGGAGCCGCGGTTCCAGCCGGCCAACGACGTGGAGCGGGAGCTGCTGCGCGCCTTGGCCGGCGGCGATCAGGACGCCTATCTGAAGGTGCTGGCGGCGGCGGAGGTGCTGCTGCCGATCCCGCCGGAGGCGGACTACTCGCTGCGGCCCGGCCGGGCCGGTTTCCCCTGGCAGACCGGGGAGATCGAGGGACGCACCGTGGTCCCGGTCTTCACCTCCGTGGAGCGGATGCGCGACCTGAACGGGGAGGGCCCGGTGCCGGGGCGGGGCGACCACATCACGGTCCCGTTCACCGCGGTGGCGCGTTATTGGCCCGACCCGTCCTGGGACCTGGCGGTCAACAGCGGCTCCCCGGTGGGCGCCACGCTGCCGGGCGAGCGGCTGCGGAACCTGTCGGAGTGGGCCGACCAGATCGCCGCCCAGCGCATGGTGGACGGCTTCGAACCGCAAAACGACATCGAGCGGCGGCTGTTCGAGGCGGCGGTGCGCCGGGACGGCGAGGCGTTCTTCAAGGTGCTGGCCGGTGCGCAGGCGCTGATCCCCGCCGACCCGCAGACCCCCTGGGGCATCCGGCCCGACGACCCGGAGTTCCCCTGGCGTCCGGTCCCGGTGCGGGGGATGGTCGCGATCCAGGCGTTCACGTCCCTGAAGTGGATGCACGAGACCATCGGCCCGTCCCGGTTCATCATGCCGAGCTTCCTGGAGCTGATGGAGGCATGGCCGCAGGAGGGCTGGACGCTGGTGGTCAACCCGGCCACGCCGATCAACGCGGTGATGCCCAGCGACCGGATCCGGGCGCTGGCCGAGGCGGCGCGCCCGGCCGCCCCGCGGCCCGAGGCTCCCCCCGCGGCCGCCGAACGGCCGCCCGCCCAGGCGGAACCCGCCGCCGCGGCACCGCAGCCGGTCCCCGCGCCGCAGGAGGCCGGTGAGCGTCCGGCCGAGGGCGCATCCGCCCCCGCCCAGGAGACCGACTGGGCGCCGCACCGGGCGGAGCCCGCCGAGCCCGAGCCGCCGTTCCAGCCCGGCAACCGGATCGACCAGGAGCTTTATGAGGCCGCACTGAGCGGGGACACCGACGCGTTCCTGCGCGTGCTGCTGGCGGCCAGCGTGCTGGTGCCCATCCCGGAGGACGCGCCGCTGGAGGTGACCCCCGTCCAGCCGGAGTTCCGCTGGGACGCGGCGCTGCGGGACGGCTCGGCGGTGCAGGTCTTCACCTCTTTGCTGCGGCTGCGGGAGGTGCTGCCGTCCTCCCGGTTCGTCTACGCCGACTTCCGCGAGCTGATCACCTCCTGGCCGCGGGCGGACTGGGCGATGGCGCTCAACCCGGGCACCCGGATCGGCGCCTCGCTGGAGGGCGATCAGGTGCAGGCGCTCAGCGAGTGGGCCGTCCGGGTGGGGCTGATCCGGCCCCGTCCCGCCGAGCCGGCGGATCCGGCGCAGACGGTGGCGGATCTCGCCCAGGCCGTGGCCGACCCGACGCAGACCACGGTCGATCCCGCGCAGACCGTGGCCGACCCCGCGCAGACGGTCACGGACCTGGAGGCCGTGCCGGCCGGCCGCGACTCCCGCTACGCGCCGGAGCCCGATGAGGAAGACGCGGCGCTCATGCAGCCGGTCGTGATGCAGAAGGTGCTCCCGCACGGGCACGTCGGCTGGTACCTCGAACAGGGCTATGACCGGGTCAGCGGTTTCGTGCACCCGATCTCCGACGTCACCGACCTGCAGACGCCGGTGCAGCTTTACGAGGCGCTCGGCCTGCTGTATGAGGGGTCGCCGTTCTCCCCCTCCGACGAGGGCGTCTATGTGATCCGCTGGCCGGCCTACTGCCCGGGCCTGTACCGCATTCCCTTCGGCGGGCAGACCGAGCAGGAGGTGCGGGCGTGGGGCGAGGCCGGCTGGGTGCAGGAGCGCCCGCCGTTCCGCGGCGACGGGTTCGCCCCCGGCAGCGCCGGATCGATCCGCGAGTACAAGGTCGACAGCGCCCGGCTGCCGTACGGGGCCGAGATGTACTACCTGGGCAAGGACCGCACCGAGCGGTTCATCGCCATGTACGACCCCGACCGGCTCGCCTGGGTGCGCCCCGACGAGGAGGAGGCCAAGTGATCCGGGACGGTTACCTGGTCCGCTGGCGGGGCCGGGAGTATGAGGCCAGCCCCGGCGCGGACGGGGAGGTCAGGCTTTACTCCGCCGAGCCCGCCGAGGGTTTCACCGAGATCCGGCCGGGTCGGCACCGCCGGGTGGTCCCGCTGGACGAGGTGGAGGGCATCCGTTACGTCCGTACCGCCTGCACCTGGCGCGGCGAGCCGTTCATCGTGGTCGGCGAGCACGAAAGCTGGCTGCGGGTGGAGTACGTCGGCGGCCGGGCGGAGGTCGCCGAGCGGCTGGAGCTGGACCGCATCGACCACGGGGTCTGGCAGGCGTGGGCCTCCCGCTCAGAAGTGGAGAATCTGCACGAACAATACGTCTAGCCGATACCCCCCGAAATCCGGCTATCACCCCCCGTCGCCAATTTGATCATTCGTCACAACTGTGATCGCATGATTTTTGCTCTTCTAACAAGGGTAAAGGGCAAGTTGTGGCGAGCCCGGGCGGAAAGGGCAGGGTCAAGGCGGTGCCACGGAGGTACGGTGGCGTGGTCAGGTCGGTGTGCGGTCCGATCTGTGCCGGGCTCGGTACGGCGGCGGTGCTGACGATGGGGGCCGCGGTTCCCCTGTGGGCCGACGCCTCCGCCTCCCCCACCCCCACGGGGAACGCCACGCCGACGGCGTCCCCCAAACCACCGGCGACGCCTTCGCCCACGCCCAGCCCTTCGGAGAGCGCCACACCGACGGCGCCCCCCAAACCGCCGGCGACGCCTTCGCCGACTCCCTCCGCGCCGCAAAGCCCCGCCCCCGAGGAGCCCGGCGAGACGCCCTCCCCTTCCCCCACCTCCAGCGCCCCCGAGCTGGTGCCGATGGGGGTCCGCATCGATCTGCCCGCAGGCGGGGTCTTCGCGGGCGAGAAGGTGACCGTCACCGTCCGCGTCACCGCCGAAAAGAACGTCACCGAAGCGCTGCTGGCCCTCACCGCCTCCGGCCGGCCCGCCCCCGCCCTGTCCCGCTGCGCCGAGGAGGCCTGCGAGCTCGGCGGGGTCGGCAAGCGGGGCAAGCGGGTGGAGGTCGAGCTCACCGTTCCCGAGAAGATCAAGGGCACACGGGTGCGGCTGACCGCCGAGGTCACCGCCAAGGGCGGCGAAGGGGCCTCCGCCGCAAAGGTCATCACGGTGCGCCGCAAGCCGGCCCCCACGCCCTCGCCGTCTGAGAGCAAGGGCGGCTCCGGCGGGCAGAGCGGCTCCTCCGACGGCGGCACCGCCTACACCCCGCCCACGCCCAGCGGGGACTTCACCCCTCCGCCCCGGGTCGAGCTGCCGCAGGTCAGCCCGCCCCGGCCGGAACTGGCGCCGGGGTTCTCCCCCGCGCCGATCGTCCCGCCGACCGCGCTGCGCGGCAATGACCTGCAGGAGCGGCGCAACGGCGCGCTCGAACGGCTGGCCGGCGCCCAGGCGGCCTGGCTGTCGGCGCTGGGGGTGGCCTTTTCGCTGCTGCTCATCCGGCTGCGCCTGGGCGGCCGCCGCGCCGTGGCCGCCGGTGCCGTCCGGCGGGGCGCTCACCGGCGTCCCCGCCGCCCCGGCGCCTTGCGGCCGGCGGCCTTCAAGAGCGCATCAGCCCGTAGCAGGCGATGGACGCGGCGGCCACCACGTTGAGGGAGTCGACGCCGCGGTCCATGGCGTCCGGGCTCATCGGGATGCACACCGCCTCGTCGGCCTCTTTCAGCCAGCGCGAGGACAGCCCGTCGCCCTCGGAGCCGAGCAGCAGCGCCACCCGCTCCCCGGCCGCCGGCACCGCCTTGTCGATGGGGACGGCCGACTGGTCGGGGGTCAGCGCCAGCAGCCGGAAACCCGCCGCCCGCAGGTCGCCGAGGCCGTGGTACCAGTCGTCCATGCGGGCATAGGGGATCGCGAAGACCGCTCCCATGGAGACTTTGACCGCCCGCCGGTACAGCGGGTCGGCGCACCGGGGCGACAGCACGACCGCGTCCACCCCCAGCGCCGCCGCGCACCGGTAGATCGCCCCCACGTTGCCGTGGTCGACCAGGTCCTCCAGCACCAGCACCCGGCGGGCCGCGGCGATCAGCTCGGGCACCGACGGCAGCGGGGTGCGGGCCATGGCGGCCAGTGCGCCCCGGTGCACCGGGAAGCCGGCCACGCCCTCCAGCACCCGCTCGTCGGCCAGGTAGACGGGGGCCTGCACCCCTTCCAGCAGGTCCGACAGCGGCTCCAGCCAGCGCCGGGAGGTCAGCACCGAGCGCACCGGGTAGCCGGCCCGCACCGCCCGGCGGATGACCTTCTCCCCTTCGGCGATGAACAGCCCGTGCTCGGCTTCCAGGCTCTTGCGCAGCTGCACGTCGCGCAGCCGCGTGTAGTCGGTGAGCCTGGGGTCGGCGGGGTCCTCGACCGGGATCACAGTCGCCATCTGCGCGCTTCAACCCTTTCTGCGACCGGACGGCCCCGAGCCTACGGCAGGCGGACGTCGGCGAAGACGGCGCGATGGTCGCTGCCCGGCAGGTCGTGGACCCGCACCCGGTGGACGGCGCAGCGCCGGTCCACCAGCACGTGGTCGATGGTCAGCCGGATGCGTCCGCCGGGCGAACTCCAGGTGGGCGTCAGGCCCATGCCGGCCCGGTCGGCCGCGTCCGCGTAGCCGCGGGACAGCACCCGCCGGAAGTGGGCGTGGTCGAGCGTGGCGTTGTAGTCGCCCGCCAGGATCCGCACCGGCTGTCCCCGCCGGCCGGCCGCGGGCAGCGCCCGCAGGTCGCGCATCCAGTTGCCGACGGCCCGGCCGGAGATGGGCGGCGGCGGGTGCACGGCGGCCACCTCCACCTTGTGCCCGGCCGGCAGGGTGAGCTCCGCCCGCGGCATGGCGAACACCGAGCCGGGCAGCGCGGGCAGCTCGCGGAGGGGATGCCGCGCATACAGGCCGCTGCCTGCCGCCCCGCTCCGGGGGTGGAGCACCGCGTGCGGCAGCAGGCGGCCCAGCCCGGCGGCGTTGAGGCGTTCCACCGCCTTAGGGGTCAGTTCTTGAAGGCTCAGCACGTCCACCGCGTGGTGCCGCACCAGTTCCACGATCCGGTCCGGGTCGGCCAGCCCGAACCGCAGGTTGGCGGTCAGCACCCGCAGGCGGGGGCCGTGGGCCGGGGGCTGGGAGGCGGCGACGGCCCGCGGCAGCACCAGCGCCGCCAGCACGCCGGCGGTCAGCGCGCCGGCGATCAGCGCCCGGCGGTGCCGCAGCAGCGCGGCGCCCAGCACGGGCACCACGGCCGTGGCCGCCGCGTAGGGGGTGAACGAGATCAGCGGCGTGATCGGCATCTGCACGCCGGGCAGCCGGTCGGCGCCCGCCAGCCGGCCCAGCGCCCAGGCCGTCCAGCAGCCCACCGCCGTCCATGCCAGGGCCGAGCGCCAGCGGCCCGCCGTTCGTCCGGGCCGGCCGGGAACGGCGGTGCTCCCGGCCGTCTCGCAGATGCCGGGTTCCGGCTCAGACTGCCGGAAGGTGCCGCTCGCTCGTCCCACCTTCGCCCCCGTTCCCTGCTCGCACCTTACTTATCGGTCTTGCCGGCGGCTCGCCCGGCGGCGGCGGAAGGTTTCCCAAGATCGGTTACGGGGCCTGCAGAGCATACCCGGAAACAAGCCGGGACGAATATGGGCAAACTCCGGATATCCTCCCTCCCTGCGCGTACCATGCCGGAACGAGCCTCAGGAACCGGACGGGCGCAGACACACGACAACTGGCATGTGATCAGCGGCACACTCCCCGCAATCCGGCAGGGAGGTGAAGAATCCACGGCAGGTCACAAGCTGCCGTGAGCACCTTGGCGATCCGCTGACAAAGTGCAACATCCGCCACTTTTACCTCTTTGTAACCATTGTGGGGTGCCGCTACAGTGCCGGGCAGCATGGGACGGTTTTCGGTGAATCGAGGACAGCCGTGAGCGGACGTCATCGCAACGACCTGCCGGAGGAGCCTGGCAACGGCGGGCACGACGCCCACCCTTCGTCGGCGTTCGGCCCGGCCGGCGGCGGATCCTCCGACTGGTTCAGCCCGCGTGAAAGGCAGAGCCCGCCCCCCGCTTCGGGCGGCCCGGGCTCCTACGGCCCGCAGGACGATCCGCTCAGCGGTCCGACCGGCCGCTTCCAGGAGCCGGGCGGGGCCTCCCCCGCCGCAGGTTACGGCGGTTATGGCGACCGCGGTCCGGCGGGCGGTTCCGGGGAGTACGGCCCACCGGGCGAACGCAGCCCCGCCGGCGGTCACAGCGCCTGGGGAACCCCCGGCAGAACGGGTGAAAACGACATCCCCGACTGGTTCAGCGCTCCCCCCGAGCGAAGGTCCGCCCAAAGCAGCGGCGCCTTCAGCGCTCCCACCGGCCCCAGAGAGCCGAGCCCCGCGGAATGGTCACCGCACAGCACCGGCGGGCACAGCGTGCCGCCCGGGGCCGGCGCGTCCCGTGCATCGGACTCGTTCGGCGCCTCCCGTCCCGAAGGGCCGGGCGCGCGGGACAGCGGCGCGTTCGCCGGCGGCGGATTCGGCTCCTATGAGACCATCAGCCGCTCCGACGGCGGCCCCACCCGGGGCGGCGGCTCCGGCGGATCGGGCCGCTCCGGCGGCGGGTCCGGCAGCGGCGAGTACGACTACGGGGAGCGGCGCCGCAAGCGCAACCTGGCCGCGCTGATCGGCCCGATGGCCGGCGCCGTGGGCCTGGCGGTGCTGCTGGGGGTGGGCGTCTACGCCTTCGCCGGCGCCGGAGGCGGCTGCGGCGGGGACGACGCCCTCAAGCTGGACGTGGCGGTGGCCCCGGAGATCAAGGAGGCCGCCGACAAGATGGCCGGCCGCTTCAACGAGGCCAAGCACAAGGTCGACGACAAGTGCGTGCAGGTCGCGGTCCGCTCGGCCGATCCGTCGTCGCTGACCGCGCTGCTGTCCGGCCAGGCCGTGGAGAACGAGACCAACCGCCGGCCGGATGTGTGGATCCCCGACTCCTCGGCGTGGCTGTCGCTGGTCCGCCTGTCGGAGAAGGGCAAGAACAGCGTCCGTCCCACCAAGACCTCCCTGGCGCAGACCCCCATCGTGGTGGCCATGCCGCAGACCCTGGCGGCCAGCCTGCGCCGGCAGGGCGTCATCTCCAGCCCCTCCTGGGACAACCTGCTGGCCGCGGTCGGCGCCCTGCCGGGCGGGGCGCAGACCAAGAACCAGGTGATCCCGGCCGGCAGCGTCCGGCTGTTCGTGCCGGACCCCACCCGCAACGCCGTCGGCCTGACCTCGCTGCTGCTGGCCAACATCCTGCTGGCCAACGACCCCAACCGCGAGGCGATCTTCACCGGCATGACGCGGACCATGCGGGAGAACACCACCCCCTCGGTGGCCGCCCAGTTCGCCTCCTTCCGCAGGGACCGCAAGGGCCGCTACCCGATGGCGCTGACCCACGAGCAGAGCGTGTGGGCGCACAACCGCGGCAACCCCTCTGAGCCGGCGGTGGCGATCTATCCGTCCGAGGGCACCCTCAACCTGGACTACCCGATGGCCGTGGTCAGCACCGATGCGGCCAAGCAGCGGGCCGCCGGGCTGCTGGAGCAGGCGATCAACAGCGAGCCCACCCGCGAGGACGTGCGCGCGCTGGGCTTCCGGTCCGCCGACGGCAAGGCCCCCAGCACCTTCGGCACCCGCACCGGGGTGAGCCCGCAGCGGCTGCGGCTGCTGCCGACGCCGCAGCCGGCCACCGTGCAGGAGCTGGTCCAGGCCTGGTCGAAGCTGTCGCTGAGCATCCGGATGCTGTCGATCATCGACATCTCCGGTTCGATGCTGGCGCCGGTCGGCGGCGGCCTGACCCGGATGCAGGCCACCGCCCGGGTGGCCCAGGGCGGGCTGTCGCTGCTGCCCAACGACTCGGAGCTGGGGCAGTGGGTGTTCTCCACCAAGCTGGACGGCGACAAGGACTACAAGGAGATCGTCCCGATGGGCCCGCTGGGCGAGCGGGTCGGCTCGGTCACCCGCCGTCAGCTCCTGCTGTCCAGCCTGAGCCGCATCGAGCCCAAGCCGACCGGTGACACCGGCCTGTACGACACGATCCTGGCCGCCTACCGGTACATGTCCAAGACCTACAAGCCGGAGTTCGGCAACTCGATCCTGCTGTTCACCGACGGCAAGAACGAAGACGACGACGGCCCCACGCTGCGCCAGACCCTCCGGGAACTGGAGAGCATGATCGACCCCACCCGGCCGATCCAGGTGATCATGCTCGGCTTCGGCCCGGGCGTGGACGTCAACGAGCTCAAGCAGATCGCCAAAGTCACCCGGGGCGATGTGTACGTGACGCAGAACCCCAACGAGATCCAGAAGATCTTCCTGCAGGCGCTGTCGAAGCGGATGGCGAACTGAAAGAAAGGGACGATCTGAGCCGAAACAACGGTGCTGAGATTTCTTCACCGACGGTGTCAACCGGCGGGGCCGCTCGGACGTCCTGACAGGGGGAGGGGGCCCGACGGGAGCGGGGCGTCGGGCCCCCTCCCCCTGTCTCGCGTTGCGCAGTGGGCCGGTGGCACCTGACCTCACGTGACCGCGGGAGTGGGTAAGTGTCCGGATGGCCGAGTCTCGACCGAAGCGAGGACCGGCGGCTGGCCGAGGCGCTGGCCGCCGGTGAACTGGAGGCGCTGGCGCAGGTCTTCGACGCCTACGCCGCCCGCCTGTACGACTACTGCCACGCGCTGCTGCGAGACCAGGAGGCGGCATCCGCGGCACTGCACGACACCCTGCTGGCGGTCACCGTCTGCATCGGCGGCCTGGCCGAGCCGGAGCGGCTGCGCGCCTGGCTGTATGCGATGGTCCGCAACGAGTGCCTGCGCCGGCTGAACACTCCCGACGTGCACGGGCAGCTCCCCGGCCCCGGCATGGTCGTCGATCCCTACACCGGGGAGAGCAGGCCGGTGCAGCCGGCGCCGGAGGTCGAGGACGTCTTCGCGGACGAACGCGACCGCAACCGCCGGATGGAGCTGCGCCGCCTGGTGCACGGGTCGCTGACCGGCCTGGGCGGCCGCCGCCGGGAGATGCTGGACCTGCTGCTGCGGCACGGCCTGACCACCGACGAGATCGCCGCCGTGCTCGGCATGGACGAGGCCGAGACCGCGCAGCTGGCGGTGGAGGCCCGCAACCGGCTGGACCATGCGCTGCTGGTGTCGATCATCTCCCAGTCGGGCCGGTGCCCGGAGGTGAACGCGCTGATGGAGGGCCAGGAGTGGCCCCCACCGCCGGCGCTGGCCCGCCAGGTGGGCCGCCATATGGACGACGGCTGCCCGATCTGCGCCGAGCAGCGCGAGCGCCGGGTGGCCTCCGGGCGGCTGCTGCAGGCCCTGCCGGTGGCGCTGATGCCGGCGCAGCTGCGCGGCGCGGTGCTGGCCGCGGCCTTGGACCCCCAGTACGCCGAGACCCGGGCCGTGCTCGCCGAGCAGGCCGGGCCGTTCGACGAGTGGGGCTGGCCGGCGCCCCTGCAGCGCCCCTCCCGCCGGGCCGCCGCCGCGGGCGAGCGCAAAGGGCCGGGCAGGGGGCTGCTGCCGGCGCTGGCCGCCGCCGTCCTGGTCATCGTGGTGGTGGCCGGGGCGTTCCTGTGGCTGCCCCGCGGGGGCGGTTCCTCGGCCGCCGGCGGGTCCACGCCGCAGCCCACCGCCGCCCAGGAAGAGTCGCCGGAGCCGGAAGAGGAGGAGTCGCCGAGCCCGGACGACGGCCCGTCGCCGACTCTGCCGACACCGACGGTGACGCCGTCCTCGGCCACGCCGACCGCCTCGAGCACGCCCTCGCCGCAGCCGTCCACCCCGTCGCCGCGCACCACTGCGGGCACCTTGGTGGTCAGCGGGTGCCGGATCCCGAGGGGCGCCCAGTCGTGCACGATCACGGTGACCGCGCGGGGCGGCCCGGTCCGCTGGAGCGTCCGCTCGCTGTTCCCGGTGCGCGCCTTCGGCGGCGGCACGCTGGCCGCCGGCCGTTCCACCGGTGTCACCGCCACCCTGGCGATCTCTTGCGAGCGCAGCGGGTCGGCCACCGTGGCCTTCTCTCCCAACGGGGCCGCGACCGTCAGATGGGATTGCCTCCCCAGGAACCCGGACCCGGGAGACCCCGGTGATCCCGGCGATCCCGGCGACCCCGGAGAGCCCGACGATCCCGGTGATGAAGATCCGGGGACCCCGCCCGGCCCCGGACGGTTCCAGCCGTGACGGCCGCTTCCCGGGCTCCCGGCGGGGTGCGAAGGGCCAAAGCGCCCGTCCCGGCCGTGGTGCTCTCCCATGCCGGGCCGGGAAGCGTCACCGTGCGGACATCGGACCTCCACGGCCCGGTGTGAGCACGCGGCGGTGCCGCCCGGATGGGGCCGTTCCCGCCGCGTGCTCGCCGCGACCGCCGGGCGGCTACCAGGCCGAGCCGGTGTCCAGGATGTGGTGGGCGCGGTCCAGCAGCAGCGGCACCGCGTCGCCGATCTTGTCGAAGCCCTCGCCGACGGTGGCGTTCTGCAGGTAGCGGGCGTGGATGCCCTCCAAGATCACCGCCAGCTTGTAGCAGGCGAACGCCACATAAAAGTCGATGTCCGACAGGTCGAACTTGGTGAGCTCGGCATAGCGCTCGGCGAACTCCCGCCGGGTCAAAAAGCCGGGCGCGGCGGTGACGGTGGCGCCGACCGGAAGGCGGTGCTCGTCGTCGGCCTGCGCCCAGTACACCAGCGTCAGTCCCAGGTCCGACAGCGGGTCGCCGAGCGTGGACATCTCCCAGTCCACGACCGCGGCGATCTCGGGGCGGGGCTCCAGCCGGGTCAGCGCGTTGTCCAGCCGGTAGTCGCCGTGCACCAGGCCGACGGGGCCGCTTTCGGGCAGCCGCTCGCCCAGCCGCCGCACCAACCGCTCGTAGGCGGGCAGGTCGCGGGTGGCGCCGGTGGCCAAGATCGCCTCCCGGGACCGCTCCCACTGCTGGCCCCACCGCTTGAGCTGGCGGGCCATGTATCCGGCCGGCCGGCCGAAGTCGGCCAGCCCGGCGGCCTCCACGTCCACCGTGTGGATGGCGGCCAGCACCTCCGCCAGCCGCTCGCTCAATTGGCGGGCCTGCTCGGGGGTGACGTCGGCGGCGTCCTCCATGGTGCGCAGGACCCGGCCCTCGACGTGGTCCATCACATAGAAGCGGGCGCCGATCACATCCTCGTCGTCGCAGAACGCCAGCGGCGTCGGCACCGGCACCCCGCTGCCGCCCGACAGCGCCGACAGCACCCGGTACTCGCGGGCCATGTCGTGGGCCGTGGGCAGCACGTGCCCCAGCGGGGGCCGGCGCAGCACCACCCGCCGCCCGTCCGCCAGTGTGATCCCGTAGGTCAGGTTGGACCGGCCGCCGGCGATCAGCCGCACCCCGGTGATCTGGCCGCTGCCGGGCAGCGTCCGCTCCAGCCAGGCGGCCAGCCGGGGCACGTCCACACCGGGAACGCCGGCCGGAAGCTCACCGCTCATGACACGACTCCGTTCAGTGATCGTCCGGACGGCCGGCGGACCAAGCGCCCGGCCGGACGTCCGGCTGCTGTGGTCGCTTATGGCGCCCTATTAGAACGCAACTCGGTCGGCGGGCGTGAGGGCGGGGGGAGGAGAGCGGCGTTCTCCGGGGAACTCAGGTAATCTATTGGCCAGTTTCGGACGCCCAAGGAAAGTTTTCCACCGGCGGCGTCCCGGCCTCACCTGCACGGACGCCCGTGCCCCCGCTCCGGGCGCTCCGCATCACCCCGAAGACTCCCTACCATTTCCGACCATTTCAGGGTAGAAGCGAATACGCATGAGGGGCCGAACATGCTCACAGCGCCATAGGGCCGAGACCGCCCTTGACACCCGCAGAACCCGACGACACGGTCCTGCCCTGGACTTTGCGACCAGTCTCGGCTAACAACGAAGGATTGAACCATTCGGGGCCATCGCCCGATTGGGGGGGACGCGCAGTGGCCGACGCATGGCTACCCGGTGCCGGACGCATGCCGGTCCAGCTGGACGGAGGACAGCTGAAAGGGGGTGCCCCCAGGGTCGTCTGGTTCACCAGTGAGAGCGACCCCCTGATGGTCTCCGCCCGCTCGACCGCCCAGGACCTGGCCAAGGAAGGGCGCCCGGCCCACCTGGTGTGGAATCCGTGCACCGGCGAGGCGATCCAGATGCTGCCCGCCACCCGCGCCGCCTGCCTGCTGGCCGACCCGGTGCGCGGAGAGGGCCGCACCTGCGTGCAGATCATGGTGGTGGGGCTGGTGCGCGAGCCGTTCACCAGCGGCCCGCTCAACGGCCTGGACGCGATCATGCGCTGGCTGGACGGCTGGGGGATCCCCCGCCGCTGGCCGGCCGGGCCGCCGCTGCCGGCGCCCCAGTCCTACCACGCCGACCGGCACCGCCGCCCCTGGGCCAAGGGCGGTCACTTCGGCGCCTCCCAGGTGCCCGGCTCCATGCTGCCCGACCCCGGGGACCTGGACATCCGCCGGATCACCGGCCAGGACACCCCGGTGGTGGAGATCCCGCGGCCCCGCACCCCGGCGATCTCGCCCGCCGGGCAGTCCCGGCTGCTCGCCCACGACCTGTCCAAGACGTCGCAGCCGCTGCTGACCCCGGGGGCGGTCTGATCCCTCGCGCCGGGCACGCTCAGCCCATCGCCTCCTCGATCAGGCGGCGGACGAGCAGGCAGCCGGCGCGCAGCCGGCCGGCCGGGGCGGCGCCGTAGCCGATCACCAGCCCGGTGAGCGCCGGCGGCCCGGCATAGTGCCCGGCGAGCGGATCCAGCAGCACGCCCGCCCGGTCGGCCCGGGCCGTCACCTGCTCGACCACGGCCCCGGGCAGCTCCACCACCAGGTGCAGCCCGGCGGTGGTGCCGCGCAGCGGCAGCCCGGCGAACGTCTGCACGACCATGGCGCGGCGGCGGGCGTACTCGGCGCGGACACGGCGGATGTGCCGGTCCAGCTCACCCCACTGCAGCAGCAGCCGGACGGCCTGCTGCGGCACCGCCGCCGTCCGGTCGCCCAGCTCCAGGCGGCGACCGGCGACCGCGGCGGCCAGCTCCGTGCGGGCGACCAGCCAGCCGACCCCGATGCCGGCGCTCAGCCGCTTGGACATGGTGCCCAGGTAGACCACGGTGTGCGGGTCCAGCTCATGCAGGGTGGGCAGCGGCGCCACGTCGTAGCGGAACTCCCCGTCGTAGTCGTCCTCGACGACGAGCGCGCCGCGGCGGCGCGCCCAGGCCAGCAGCGCCTGGCGCCGCTGCACCGGCAGCACGCCGCCCAGCGGGAACTGGTGCGCGGGCGTGGTGTAGATCAGCCGCAGATCGTCGGGGAGGCCGTCGACGATGAGCCCGTGCTCGTCCACCGGACACGGCACGATGCGGGCGCCGCGGGCGGCCAGCACCGCGCGCGCCCGCCGGTAGCCGGGCTCTTCCACGCCCACCCGGTCGCCGGGGCGCAGCACGGTGGCGGCGAGCATGTCCAGCGCGCCGGTCGCCCCGCGCGTCACGACCACCTGCCCGGGACGGCAGGTCACGCCGCGGCTGCGCCGCATGTGCTCGCACAACGCCTCCCGCAGCGCGGGCAGCCCCCAGGGGTCGGGACGGCCGCCCAGGGAGGCGGAGGCGGCCATCCGCCAGGCGCGCCGCCAGGCGGGCGTGTCCAGTCCTCCCTCCCAGGGCGCCCCGGGCCGCAGGTCGATGCATCCGTCCGGCTCCGCCCGCCGGTCCCGTTCCGGCTCGGGGCCGTCGCCGGCCGCGGCGGGCTCCTCGGGGCTCACATCGGCGACATAGGTGCCCGAACCGTGCCGCCCGTGCAGCCAGCCCTCGGCGTACAGCTGGGTGTAGGCGTCCATGACGACCGTCCGGCTGACTCCCAGCGCACCGGCCAGCGCCCGGCTGGAGGGCAGCCGTTCCCCGCGGGTCAGCCGTCCGGCCCGGATGGCGGCGCGCACCTGCGCGGCCAGTTGCGCGCTCAACGGCTCGGCCGCCGCGCGGTCCACGAACAGCGGCAGGTCCGGCTGGGCGCGCGGCGCTGTGGTGCCCGTGGCCGCCACCTCCCGAAGTGGTCTTGGGAAAACACCGGAAAGTGGCCCTGGGGAGATGGCCACTTCCCGCCTAGCGTAAGGCGCCATGACGAACCCTCTCCGGCCCGGGCCTTCGGGTCATGCGTCTTCTCCCGCCCTTCCGCGCCGCCCGCGGGGAGGTCCGCTGTCGGCCACCGAGCGCACCACGCTGCGCAGGGCGCGCGAGCGGGCCCGCACGGACCGGAGTGCGCTGCACGAGGTCCTCGACGCGGGCATGATCTGCCACCTGGGCGTCATCGTGGACGGCGCGCCGCGGGTGGTGCCCACCGCCTACGGACGCGACGGCGACACCCTCTACCTGCACGGTTCCACGGGGGCGCGCAGCCTGGCGGAGGCGGCCGGGCGGGAGGTCTGCGTGACCGTCACCCACCTGGACGGCATCGTGCTGGCCCGCTCGATCTTCCACCACTCGGTCAACTACCGCAGCGCCATGATCTACGGGACGCCCCGCCCGGTCACCGACCCCGGCGAGCGGCTGGCCGGCCTGCGCGCCATCTGCGAGCACCTCGCCCCCGGCCGCTGGGACATCGTCCGCCGGCCCAGCCGCAAGGAGCTGGCGGCCACCGCGGTGCTGGCGCTGTCGCTGGAGGAGGCGTCGGTCAAGGTGCGCCAGGGTCCGCCTCGCGACGAGGAGGCCGATTACGCGCTCGACGTGTGGGCCGGGGTCCTGCCGGTGCACCAGGTGTTCGGCGAGCCGATCCCCGACCCGCTGCTGCGCCCCGGCATCCCGCCTTCGGGCATACCGGGCCGATGAGGCGGATACCGCACCGTGATGTGGTTGGCATAATCTCGGCGCCATGAGCGGCCAGACACCGGAGGCGGGCTGGTACCACGACCCCTTCGGCACCCCCGGTCTGCTGCGCTACTGGAACGGCGCCCAGTGGACGCAGGCCACCCGGGCGGCCGAGGAGGCGGGCGTCGCCGCGCCCGCCCACGACGGCGCCGGACCGCAGGCTCCCGCGGCGTCTTCCGCCGGCGCGTCCCCCTCCGGCGAGGACTCCCGGCCGCCGGGCGGGAAGCAGCCCAACTGGAACCTGAGCCGCCCGTCCTTTGAGCCCCCGGCCGAGCCCCCGGCGCCGCTGCCCCGGCAGCCGGCCAAGGAACCGGCGCCCGCACCGCCCTCCGGCGGCAGCGGGCCGCTGTGGGCGCTGGGCGGGGGCGGCGCGCTGCTGGTCGTCCTGGTCGTGCTGGTCGCGGCGTTCGCCACCGGCATCGCCGGCGGGCGGGAGGAGCCCGAAGCGGCCCCCGCCGGTCCCACGGTCTCCCCCGCCGCTCCCTCGGCCGACCCCGCAGCCCGGTCCCCGGTGGTCGGGACGATCACCGACTCGGGGCTGTCCTATCCGCGGCTCGGCGGCCGGTGGCGGCCCCGGCCGCTCGATCCCGACGACAACCTCGCCCGCGCCTACGGGTTCAACCGCGTCCAAAGCGCCGTCGTCCAGGAGGACTACGACGGGACGGGAGGCCGGTACGTGGCCTCGATCGCCTCCGGCAGGCTGCCGGAGGCGATCGCCTACGACGGGCCCGAGGACCTGGAGGCGGCGATCACCGAACTCGCCCGGGCCATGGAGACCGAGCCGCCGCCCACCGGCAGCTACCCCGCCCACATCCGCGAGGACCTGCAGTCGCAGCCGCGCAGCATCGACGGGCACCGGGCCCACTACCTGAAGTTCCGGCTCTCCTTCCCGCAGGCCGCCGCCCGCGGCTGGAACTTCCGCACCGAGACCGTGGCCTTCGTGCTGGTCGATCAGGGCCCCGAGCAGCGTCCCAGCGTGCTGTGGGTGACCATGCCCGACAGCCATGTCAACGGAGGCGACCTGGAGCTGGTGGTGGAGTCGATCAAGGTCCCCTGAAGCGCTCCAAGCGTCGCCACCGCCCCGGCCGATTAGGGTGAAACCCATGAACGACCTGTTGGTATGGGCCGATTGCGAGATGACGGGACTGGACCTGCGCAAGGACGCGCTGGTCGAGATCGCCGTCCTCGTGACGGACAGTGAGCTCAACATCCTCGACAAGGGCGTGGACGTGGTGATCAAGCCTCCCGAGGAGGCGCTCGCCCAGATGTCCAAGGTCGTCCGGGAGATGCACACCGTCTCCGGGCTGCTGGACGCGCTGCCGGGCGGAGTGTCGGTCGGCGAGGCCGAGGAGATGGTGCTGTCCTACCTGCGCACCCACGTCCGCGACCCCAAGAAGGCGCCGCTGTGCGGCAACTCCATCGCCACCGACCGGTCGTTCATCGCCCGTGACATGCCCGCCCTGGACGCCCACCTGCACTACCGCATGGTGGACGTGTCCTCCATCAAGGAGCTCGCCCGGCGCTGGTACCCCCGCGCCTACTTCGCCAGCCCGCAGAAGACCGGCGGTCACCGCGCCCTGGCCGACATCACCGAGAGCATCCGGGAGCTGCGCTACTACCGTCAGGCGATCTTCGTCCCCCAGCCGGGACCGGACTCGGAGACCGCCCGCGCGGTGGCCGCCGAGGTGGTCGCCGCCACCGCCCGGGATTCGCAGTGACCCCTTTTCGGCATTCCGCTCCCGCAGCTCGGCACGGGTGCATCGCAGTCAGTGAGGAGACTGTGACCTGCGATGGCACGGCGCCGTGCACCCCCGGGGCCGTCGTCTCGGCCGCCCGAGACCACGTGCTGAAATCAGGTTCGGTGATGTCGATGCACGATCACCCCTCGAAAGCCGCTACACTTCTCTAGGCCGGTCATTCCGGCCCCGTGGTGGGTGTAGCTCAGTCGGCAGAGCACCAGGTTGTGGTCCTGGGTGTCGGGGGTTCAAGTCCCCTCACTCACCCTGATGGGCAGGCCCCGTCGCGATCGCACGCGACGGGGCCTGTGGCGTTTTCCGGCCCGTGCCCGCTCCCCGCTCGCACTTGCGTTTCGCTTTCGGCGGCCGGGGGCCGGCCGTTCGCACCGCGGATCCCGGCGGCGTTGTCAGTTGAACTTTTAACCGTCACTCGTCTCCTGACCACCGTTGTTGGATCTGGAAGATCGGCGGGTTATGCTCCGGCGTTATCAACTCCGGCGCTGGCCGAGCCGAACGACGGAGGGTGGATGAGCGTGCACGGAACGACCCCCCTGCGGGTCCTGGTGGCCGACGGCGACCCCGGCACCCGAGCCGAGGCGATCACCCTGCTGTCGGCCGGGGACCACTTCACGGTCGTCGCCGAGGCCCGGGACGGCTCTGAGGCCATGGAACTGGCCGAACGCCACCGGCCGGATGTGATCCTGCTGGGCTCGCAGCTCACCGGATCGGGCCGGCTGGCCGCCCTCAGCCGGCGCGCCCGCGTGTTCGTCCTGGCCGCGCCCGACGACCCGGCCGCCCGGCAGGCGCTGCACGCCGGCGCCTGCGGTCACCTGGTGCCCGGCTCCTTCACCCCGCTGGACCTCATCCGCGCCCTCCGCGACGCCAGCCGCGCCCGCCACGGCCTGTCCGCCCGCGAGGCCGAGGTCATGGACCTGATCGCCACCGGCCGCTCCAACGGCGAGATCGCCCGCCAGCTGTTCCTCAGCGAAAAGACCGTCAAGAACCACGTCAACCGCATCTACGCCAAGCTCGGCGTCACCTCCCGGGCCAGCGCCATCGCCCTGTGGCGGGGCGCCCTGCACCCGGCCGGCACCGACGAGACCCGCCCCGACAGCGCCTCCAGCCCCGCATCCCGATAACCGATTCGCGCACTCCGCCTGCTCCTGATAAAGTTCCTGACGTCGCGAGGGGCAAGCCCCCGATACGACAAGCGCCGTTAGCTCAATTGGCAGAGCAGCGGACTCTTAATCCGCGGGTTCGGGGTTCGACTCCCTGACGGCGCACCCGCTTCGTAAGGGCGAGCGCGAAGATGTCGCGTTCGCCCTGCGTCGTCATAGGGCACCCTGTTCCCCGTCCGTCCACCTGCGCCGTTCACTCGGCGAAGGGCGGTCATTCGTCCGGCAGGGCGAGTCGCCCTATGCGGCGCCGGCCGTCCAACTGCCTGAGCGCGCGGACCAGGTCGTCGCTGAAGACCTCCTTCTCACCGCGCTGGAACATGGTCTCCAGCGCGTCGCGCAGCCCCTTGGCCTCGCCGACCAGGCCCTGAGCGGCGCGCAGGGCCGCGTAGGTGGACTCGGCGTTCGCCGGGTTGATCCGGCCGAGGAGGTCGATGACGCCGAGGTAGCGCTCGATGAACTCACGCTCGGAGGAGGTCAGGGGAGGCAGCGGCGACGGCGCGTCCCCCTCACCCGTCACACCGACCCCCTATCCCCGGCCGACTCGTGACGCATGCCAGGTTATCCGGCAAGATGCGCATGTCATCGAGCGGTTCGGCGCTCCCCGCCGGTCGTCCCGGAGTGCGCGTCCCACAAAACACCGTGCGCTCAGAGCTGAAGGATCTCTCTCGGCCGGCCGCATGCCGCCCGGATGCCGAGCCCTTTTGCTGATCACACGTCGGGCAACCGGCCCTCAACACGGCGAGGCCCCACCGGACGGACCGCTGGCCGCTGAACCTTTCTCAACACGCCGTTCTCACCGGTCACGACGGGGACGTCGGGGGCGGGAACGCCGCGGCACCGGGGTCCTGTCCACGGTGCCTTGGCGCATGCGTTGAAAAGGCTCACTCCGCCCCCGGGAGGGGCAGCTTGCCGGGGCTTCCGGGCGGGGCGTCCTGGAGGCGGGCGTAGATGTCGCCGGAGCGGCCCAGGGGGCGGATCTTCTCCAGGCCCCGGACCAAGGTGGCGGCGTCGACCCAGCGTTCGCCGGCGAAGCGCATCGTTTCGACGGGTGAGTAGTTGTAGCGGTAGCCGCCCGCCTTGGCGCCCAGGCGTTCCACCAGGTCCAGGGCGGCCAGGGCGGCGTCGTGGGCCGAGGGGATGTACTCGAACGACAGGGCGCGCAGCGGGCGGGTGAGCCCGGACAGCACCTCGGCCTCAAAACCCTCGACGTCGATCTTGCAGAAGGCCGGCTCGCCGTGGGCGGCGATGAGGTCGTCCAGGGTGGTCACCTCGACCTCGACGGAGCGGTCCCAGCGCACCCGGGCGAAGCTGCGGTCGGTGGTCACCGCCTCGATCCACTGGCGCGACATCGTGGAGACCGTGGGGGTGGCGGTGGACAGCTCCAGCGCGGCCCGTCCCGGCCGCGCCCCGGCGGCCAGCGGGACGATGGCCACGCCCGGGTCGCGCCCGAAGAACAGGCGCAGCACCCGCAGGCAGTCCGGCTGCGGCTCCACCGCGACCACGTGCGCCCCCAGGCGCCGCCAGGCGCGCACCCGGCTGCCCACGTGGGCGCCGATGTCGAAGGCGACGTCCCCGGGCCGCAGGAACTCCCCGTACAGGCGGAGCATGCGCCGGTGCCTGCCGGGCACACCGTGGTACATCACCAGGGATCGCGCGATACCCCAGGCTCGCAAGAACATTCGCCGACCTCATCGAGTGCTGGTCCGTTCCGGGCGGGCCGCACGGCCCCATCGAAGAACACGGACGGGCTCCGCGCGGGGTTCAAGCCCTCTAGGCGGCGCCCGCTTCCGGGATATCAAATTGAAACAGGTTCTACTATGCTCGGCGGCATGCGGTTCAGCTACGCCGAGGCCATGACCGACCCGTCCTACTACCTGCCGCTGGCCCAGGCCGCCGAGGCCGCCGGGTATGCGAGTTTCACCGTGGCCGACTCCCTGGTCTACCCCAGGGAATCGGACGCCACCTACCCTTACACCGCCGACGGCAGCCGGGAGTTCCTGGAGGACAAAAGCTTCATCGAGCCGTTCTCCCTGATCGCGGCCATGGGGGCGGTGACCTCGAAGATCCGCTTCACCCCGTTCGTGCTCAAACTGGCCGTCCGTCCCCCGGTGCTGGTGGCCAAGCAGGCCTCCTCGGTGGCCTTTTTGACCGGCAACCGGCTGGCGCTGGGCGTCGGGCTCAGCCCCTGGCCGGAGGACTTCGCGGTGATGGGGGTGCCCTGGGAGCGGCGCGGCAGGCGGATGGACGAGGCCATCGAGATCGTCCGCGGGCTGACCGCAGGCGGGTACTTCGAGTACCACGGGGAGTTCTTCGACCTGCCCCCGGTGAAGATGTCCCCGGTGCCCACCGAGCCGATCCCGATCCTGATCGGCGGGCACAGCGAGGCGGCGCTGCGCCGGGCCGCCCGGCTGGGCGACGGGTGGATGCACGGCGGCGGCGACCCGGCCGAGCTGGATGCGCTGCTGACCAGGCTCGCGGAGCTGCGCGCCGCCGAAGGCACCGCCGACCGGCCGTTTGAGATCCATGTGATCTCCCCCGAGGCCTATTCGGTGGACGGGGTCAAACGCCTGGCCGACAAGGGCGTCACCGACGTGATCGTCGGGTTCCGCAACCCCTATGTCAAAGGACCGGACACCCAGCCGCTGGCCAAGAAGATCGAGCACCTGGAGCGGTTCGCCGAATCGGTGATCGCCAAGGTGAACCCTTGACCCAAAACGAGAACACGTTACAGTTCAGTCATGATCGACTCCCCCGACGTGCTGTGGCAGGCACCGGAGGGCGACCATCCGGCGCGCCGGGCGGCCCGGCGCTCCATGGCCGCGGCCGCCGCCGGGCGCAAGGACGAGTGGCTGGCCCTGTTCGCCCCGGACGCCCTCGTGGAGGACCCCGTCGGCCCCTCGATGCTGGACCCCGAGGGCAAGGGGCACCGCGGCCACGAGGGAATCGGCCGGTTCTGGGACGAGCACATCGGTTCGGCGCGGGTGCGCTTCCGCGTCACCGACTCCTTCGCCAACGGCCCCTGCTGCGCCAACGTCACCACCATCACCACCACCCTGGACGGCGGCGCCACCATGACGATCGACTGCGTGATCGTCTACACGGTCGACGAGAACGGCCTGATCACCTCACTGCGCGCCCACTGGGAACCGGACCGCGCCCTGGCCACCCTCACCGCGCCCTGACGCCCACCACCGGGCATCAGTCCATGTGGTCGAGGACCTGACCGCGCTCGGCCGTGCCCATCAGTTTCAGCAGGCGCGCCGCCCGGTCGGGATGAACCAGCAGGATGCGGGCCACTCGCCGGGCGTCCATCCGGTCCAGGATCGCGCCGACCCGGTCGGCGGGGATCCGCTGGATGAGCGCGGCGGCCCGCTGCGCGTCCGCCGGCAGGCGGTCCAGGACGGCGGCGGCCCGGCGAGGGCTCATCCCGCTCAAGATCTCCGCCCTGCGCGCCGGTGACAGCGGTTTGAGCAGCTCACCGACTCGCTGCCAGGGCAGGTCGTTCAGTATGCGGGCGGCGGCCCGCGCCGGCAGTGCCCGCATCAGGTGCGCCGTGGCGGGATCACCGGTGGGGAAGGCCGCCAGTATCGGGGCGGTGGCCCCCGGCGGGACGGCGGCCAGCAGCCGGGCGGCCTGCTCGCCGGGGATCCGCCCCAGCACCGCCGCGGCCGTTTCGGGACGGGCGTGGGCGAGCATCGCGCCGGCGAATTCCTCGCCCACCCCGAGCACCACGGTGACGGCCTCATCCGACCCCGCCGCCAAGCGGTCCAGCCGCTGAGCGGCCGTCCGCGGCCCCTGCTCCCGCAGCAGCGCCACCGCCTCCTGCGGGCTGTGCGCCACGATCGCGGCGAACCCCCGCGGCGACTCGGGCTGCGACGGGGCCGGTTCTCGGGGCGGGGCGGGGCGCTGCGGCCCGGGCGCCGTGCCCTGCGGGTGAGGCGTGCTCCGCGGCTCGCCCCCGCCCTCCGGCCGCACGGGACGCGGCCGCCGCCGGGCGCGCTCCGTCTCGATGATCTCTACGAGCATGTCGCGGGCCTGCGCGGCCTCCAGCCGGCGGTCGGGGTCCTTGACCAGCAGCCCGGTGATCACGGGGGCCAGCAGCCGCCCCGGCGTCAGCGGAGCGGGCTCCTCGTTGATCAGAGCGTGGATGACCTGCTGCATCTGCTCCCCCGGGAACGGCAGCCGCCGTTCCACCGCCTGGTAGAGCGTCACCCCCAGCGACCACAGGTCGGACGGCGCGCCGGTCTGCCCGTTGAACCGCTCCGGAGCCATGTACCACAGGCTGCCGACCAGGATGCTCTTGGTCGTCACCCGGTAGTCCTCGATGGCGGCGTTGCCGAAGTCGATCAAGCGGACCCGCTGGGACAGCGTCTCCCTGTGCACGGTGGCCCGTTTGATCAGGATGTTGCCCGGTTTGACGTCGCGGTGCAGCACCTGCTGGGCGTGCGCGGCGGTGAGGGCGTCCAGCACGGCCAGCCCGATCTCGGCGGCCTGCAGCTCGGTCAGGGCGGGCCGGCGCTCGATGAGCTCCGACAGCGGCTCGCCGGCCACATACTCCATGATCAGCAGCGGTTCGCCGGGCGCCTCGATGAGGTCCAGGATCTGCACGATGTTGGGGTGCTGCAGCCGGGAGATCGCCCGTGCCTCCCGGAGCACCCGGGCGGGGGTGATCAGCGGCTTGCCCTGCGGGGTCAGCAGATCGGTGCGCAGCTGCTTGATGGCGACCTTGCGTTCCAGCTTGCGGTCCCAGGCCAACCAGACACTGCCCATGCCTCCTTCGCCGAGCTTGCGGATCCGGTCGAAGCGGCCGCCGCCGAACTGACCCGTCACCTGGACACTCCCACGTCGTTCCTCGCGCTCCCGAGCTGCCGTGACCTGCAATGTCATGGCCTCGGACACCGCCCGGGCCCGTCTTCGGCGCCCAAGACCACGTGTTGCAAGGGTTCACCGGGCCGGACGGCCACGGCGGGCGAGGGATTCAGTCGTCGAACTTCAGCAGACGGTCCCCCTCGTCGCCTCCGGACGAGTCCGGTCGCCTGGAGTCGGACGCGGCGGCCGCCCGCGGATCGGCGAAATCGTCGGTCACCGACCGCGGGGAACCGGCGGCGCCGTCCTCTCGCCCGCCCGAGAAGGGAACGGAGTCCCAGACCCCCGAAGCGGGCTCCGCCCTCCGGCCCTCGTCGTCGCCGGGATCGTCGCTCCACCCGTCGGAGGCGGCGCCGGCCCTCCGGTCGGCGGCGGTTCCCTCCTCCCAGCCGCCCGGGGACGTCTCCTTCCAGTCGTCGAGGTCGTCCCGCCGGCCGTCCTCGAAAGCGCCGTCACCGAAGTCCAGCCGCTCACCGTCGTAGCCGCGCACGTTGGCGTCGGGCATCTCCATCAGCCGCCTGGAGTCCTCCGAGGGGTAGCCCTCCTCGGGAAGACGGCCGCCTGTCTGCGCCGGCGCCGGACCGTCGGGCATCGGGGTGGTCGGCTTGGGCGGCGCCTCTCCCCCTTCCGATCCCGGTGGGTCGGGGGGCATCCCCCACAGCTTGAGGATGTCATCGCTGAGGGCCTGCCCATCCGCGCCGGCGCGGCTCTTGACCTGGGCGCGCAGGAGCTCCTCGCGTTCCCTGTCCTTGAGGATCCGCTCGTAGTTGTTCTCCGGCGCGAACAGCATCAGCAGCTTGACCAGCACCGGCAGGATCTCGATGGCGGTGAACAGCAGGATCAGCAGCCGGTGGGCCCGCCCCATGGAGCTGTCGCGCTCCGACAGCCGGTCCAGCGCCTCGATCCTGGCCAGCAGGCCGTTTGCGTTGCGCTGACGCTCTTCGAACTGCCGGCGCAGGCTCTCCTGCTGGCGGATGCGATCCTCCAGCCTGCGCTGCACGCCGGGCAGCGCCGCCTTGGCGTCGGCGACCCGCTGGGCGCGGCTGGCCTCGTCGTTGGCGTTCAGCTCCCGCTTGCGCTTTTCGATCTGACCGTCGATCGTCTTGATCCGCGCCTCGGCGAGGTTCAGCTCCCGGCGGGCGGCGTCGGCGAGCGGCCCCGGCCCGGTGGGCTTGCACGGCCCATACAGCTGGCAGTCCAGCTTCTTGACGGCCTCGTCCCGGGCGGTCTCGGCCTCCTTGAGCTGCGCGCGCAGACCGCGGATCTCAGGGTCGGCCTCCGGGTCGCTGGGGGCGTCGCCGCCGCTGGCGATGATCCTCTGCAGCTCATCGCGCTGGGCGGTCAGCGCGGCGATGTCCCTGCCGACGTCCCCTTCCCGCTGCTGCCGCTGGAAGGCGTCGGCCTTCTCCTGCTGCATCCGGGAGATCTCCGCGACGATCTCCGGCTCGAAGATGCGGAGCACCAGGGGAGTGGAGATCACCAGGCCGAGCAGCACGGCCAGCAGCAGCCGGGGCACCGTGGTGAGGATGTTCTGCACCCAGGAGCCGCGCTGGATGGTGGCCACCAGCCAGCGGTCCAGCAGCATGATGCCCACCGCCCAGGCCACGCCGAAGGGCACGGCCACCCAAAGCGACGCCTTCACCGCGCTGGCCAGGGCATAGGTCATGGCGACACCGGCGATCGTGCCGGTGATCACGATGGCGCTGCCGATGCCGATGTACTTGGGCCTGTCGCCGGGGCTGTCTTCCAGGACGTCCTCACGAGCGCTGGAAAGCCACACCAGGATGTTCTTCAAGCAACTCCCCCCGTGTTGTCGGCCTTTGATCGTCCATCCGTCCGAATGCGGCCAGGGTGTCCGGGTGAACTCGGCGGCATCATGTCCTGAACGGAGACTACGCGAGGATTGACACAAAAAAGAGAGCCTTGGCGCGCAAAGTCCCGCACGGATCCGGGAGCGTCTCCGCCACGACCCCCGAAACGACCAGCGGCGGAACACGCCCGGTCACAACACCTGAACAAACCGACATCAGGTGCTCTATGTGTCAAAATACTCAAAACCGCCTGTCAGCCCGTTGTACCATCCCTACTCAGAGGCCTGTCGATACGAGCGGTGACCCATGGGGGCAATTACAATCACATGTCCGATTATGTATGGTCTCACGGGTCGTATATGGCGGGTCTCTTTTGACATGCCCTGACATGGGGACCGCCCATAACATCGGCGGTGATCTGCGGTCACCGCCCCAAGGCGCCCCTCGTCCCCAGCCCGCAGACCGGCCGAGGCCCGGGGCGCGGGCCTTCGGTGCCCGGGCCGCACCCGGCCGGGCGGAAGCCCGATGTCCCTGTGGATGCCGGCACCCCAGAGCCGTTCCCGTACGAGCCGCACTCCCCGGTGAGTGCCTCAGCGCATGAGGACGCCCTATGCCTCGTCATGAGCAGGTCCCCTGCCCGGTGTGCTTCGCGCCCACGGGAAAGGACGAACCGTGCGAGGAGTGCGGCTGGCAGCCCCCTCCCCCCGGCACCCCCACCCTGGTCCAAGAACAGCGCATAGAGGACGCCCAGCGGCTGTTCGACGCGATCGCCGCCGCCCGCATCTCCCCCGTAGAGGGCCAGGACCTGCCCTACATCCGCGGCAAGCGCCCCAGCGACACCGAGTGGGTGATGGCCCGCCGGCAGGCCCGCGTCGACACCGACTCCGCCGAGGAGTTCCGTGACCGCCTCAGCCGGACATTGGACGAGGCCCTCGATGACGGGCGGCTGAGCATCGTCGAGGCCGGCCGGGACGGGATCGCCGTGACCGTCGTCGGGGTGGACGGATTCGGCCTGCCGCAGGCGCGACGGCGCCGCACCGTGCCCTGGCAGGTCCTGGTGCCCATGCTGGCGAGCGGGTCCGCCGAAGAGCTGCAGTTCCGGCTCGCCGGGGGGTTGGGCGGGGTGGACCGGGTCAGGCTGTGGGCGGGGCTGGAACGCGCCCTGGCCCAGCGGCTGCCGCCGCTGGAGGGTTCCCGGATCCTGCCGGTGTGCACCGCACCGGGCTGGCCGGTGCCGGAGCGGGCGCTGACCATGCTGCTGCAGGGCCGCGCCCAGACCCCGGTCAGCAGGCTGAACGGGGCCGACGTCGATGCGCTCATCGCCGAGGCGATGGCCGCCCTGCCGCTGCGCGACCACCTGGAACTGGTGGTGGCCCGAAAGGACCGGCGCACCGGCCGGATGTTCCTGGACGGCATCCGGCTGTTCTCCCGGGGCGAGCGGGCCGGCGCCGAGCGCAGCCTGACCATCCGGTGCGTGCATCCCCATCCCGACGGCATCGTGCTGGCCGTGGTCGCCTGGCGGGACGACGGCCCCCGCGCACTGCAGGTCGGCTCCGTGCACCTGGGCGAAGGCGAGCACCGGCTGCGCGCGGTGCTCGCCGGAGAGGGCCGGATCCGTTTCCTCGAACCCGCCGGGGTCACCCCCGAGCACCGGCCCTGGTCGGCGCTGGTGGCCACGCTGCCCGACCGGCTCGCCCCCCAGATCACCGAACTGGACCTGATCTGCCTGCTGGACCTGTGCGAAGACGGCCTGACCGCCCGCCGCCGCCTGGCGGCCGACTTCATCAAGCTGGCCGCCCGCCGGCTGCCGGAGACCGACCGGCTGCGGGTGGCCGTGATCGGCTACGGCCGCCATGACTTCCGCATGGAGGCCGAGCAGGCCAAGGTGCTGCAGGGCAAGTGGCTGACCCGGCCCGCCACCGCGCTGGAGGCTCTGGAACGGCTGCGTCCGGCCCCTTCCGACCGCATCCCCGCCTCGCCGGTCGAGGACGCCCTGCACCTGGTCGCCAAACGGCTGGCCACGATCCCGCCCCGGCGCAAGGTCGTGCTGGTGACCTTCGGCCGGCGGCCGCCGCACCCTCCGCGCGAGGACCCCAGCGGGCTGCTGTCCTGCCCGCACGAACACGACTGGCAGGCCCAGCTGCGCCGCATCCGGCAGCGCCCCGGGCTGCTGAGCGTGGCCGTGCTGGATTCCGCCGAGCATCTGACACCCGCCTGGCGGCGGATCGGCGGCGACGCCCTGCTCCGGCTGGACATCACCGACGCGCACCGGCTCGCCGCCAAAACGCAGATCGTCGTCCCCGAATCCGGCCGGCTGGCCTTCCCGCTGCCGGTTTCCGAAGGTTGAGGTGACCATGAGCCTTGAAGCGATGAACCGCCCCGGCGCACCCGTGACGAAGATGGCCAAGATCGGGCTGTGGGGGGCCACCAGCAGCGGCAAGACCACCTTCCTGGCCGCCCTTTACGTGGCGGCCAACCAGAGCCAGGGCAAGTGGAACATCATCGGGGTGGACCAGCCCTCGGTGGACTTCCTGGTCGACAACACCCAGATCCTGACCAAGGAACGGCGCTTCCCCAGCAAGACCGAGGGCATCCAGGAGTACAGCTGGACGATCATGGGGGAGACCGAGCGGGTCGTCAAACACCGCTGGCGCAAACGCACCGAGTCCGTCCCGCTGCACTTCCAGCTGGATCTGATCGATGCCTCCGGACGGCTCTTCAGGGGAAAGGAGAAGGACCGGGCGGAGGAGATCAGCGAAGAGCTGGAAGACATCGAGCTGGACTTCGACGACCCCGCCGAGAGCGTGGGCGAGTCCGGCGACGCGTTCGACAGGCTGGTCAACCACCTCACCGAATGCGACGGCATCGTCTACCTGTTCGACCCGCTCCGGGAGAACAAGGACGGCGACGAGTTCCACTACTTCCAGCAGGCGTTGCAGAACGTCACCCACCGCTGCATGCAAAACGGCCGGCTCGCCGGCCGGCACCTGCCCCACTATCTGGCCGTCTGCATCACCAAACTGGACTCCCCCAAGGTCTTCCACACCGCCCACAGACGGGGGTACCTCACCTTCGACCCCGACGACCCGTACCTGTTCCCCCGGGTCCGCGAGGACAAGGCCGAGGACCTGTTCCGGGAGCTGTGCCACCTGTCGCCGACCCGCAGCGCCCTGCAGGTCCACGACGCGATCAAGACGTCCTTCGCCCCGGAGCGGGTGCGTTACTTCGCCACCTCGGCGGTGGGTTTCTACCTGAGCCCGACGGCGACCCGTTTCCAGGCCTCCAGTTTCCAGAATGTGATCCCGCATCCGACGCAGCCGGGGGAGTACACGATCCGGGGCGACATCCACCCGATCAACGTCCTTGAGCCCTTGCTGTGGCTTGGTCAGGTGACCAGACGATAGGAGCGCGACGCCATGGCGACGATCACGGTCGAATGGGCACTGTGGAGCGAAAAACCGGGGGCCACCACCGACTATGGCCTCCTGTCCTGCAGCAACGGCCGGCTCCGTTCCAGCCATTTCAAAACGATCATCACCCGTTTTCACCCCGGCACCCCCGATGGGGACAAGGCGCTGCCCCGGGTCACCGTCGGCGCGTGGGACGTCGCCCAGCAGCCCTACCTTGGGATGGCCATCCAGAACATCTCAGAGAACTACGACGGCGCCGGCCGCAAGATCGCGCCGACCCGTTTCTTCGCCTTCCCTTATGCGTCGCTGGCCGAGCAGCCCGTCTCCTATTGCGACCTCTACCAGGAGCTGTCCGCGCTCCCCCTCCCCGAGACCGGGCACGGTCAGCCGTTCGAGGTCTCGGTCCGGCCCTTGGACCCGGCGGTCATAGCCAAGGACCTGAAAGAGCCGGACGCCGCCGATCCGGTGCTCACCGCCGTTCTCTCCTCGCTGCTCCAGGGCAGGCGCGTCTGCCTGACCCAGGCCGAACAGGCCTCGTTCAAGGACCGGCTGCGGTATCTCGACGTCACCGCCGCGCTGCTGCCGTACGGCTACCGCGCCAAGCTCACCGCGACCACCTGGGCCAACAGCGCCACCCAGCACAAGCTGCGGCTGTTTTTCTCCCGGCGTTCCGCCGACCCGCAGACCACCCATCTGCCCTGGCTGGGGCATCCGCACATCGACGTCCCCCAGGACGCCTACCTGCGGGATCTGCGGCGGCTGCTGCACGAGCACGGTCCGGCCGAGGTCATCGCGCATCTGGCCAAGGAGACCGAGGCACGCCGTTTCGACGAGGCCGGCGAAGCGGTCCGCGCCCTGCACAAGGTCAAGGCCCGGCTGGAGCGGCGGCGGATGCTCCCGCACGGCACCGCCTCCCCGCAGGAGCTGCGGAACTGGCTCGACGGCGACGACCTGGCCCCCCAGGAGGCGGAGGCGTGCCTGCGCGGGATCCTCCGTCTCCCGGAGCCGGACCGGCAGGACCTGCTCCGCGTCACCCGGTGGTTGCCGAAGGTCCTTGAGCGCACCGGATGGGAGCCGTGGCGGCAGCCCTTGATCGGGATGATCTCCCGGCTGCTGTGGCTGGAAGAGGACGGACCCGTGGTCGGCATGTCCGACCGGACGCTGGGGCTGGAGGAGGACCGCCCGCTGTACGACCTGCTGTCGCACCTGCGCCGGCACGAGGTGGACGACTTCTTGGCGCAGGTGCTCCGGGCCCGGCCGAGACCTCCCCAGCCGGAGCCGTCCGGCCGGCGGCTGGCCCGAGCGGCCCGCCTGCTCCTCACCGGTTCGGGGCATGACCTCGCCGGCCTGCCGCACACCCAGCAGATCCTGGACGGCGACGTCCCCCTCATGCTCGCGCTGATCGCCGAACTGCTCGCCGGAAGCGGAGGGGCGGAGTTTCAAAGCGCGTTCGTCTGGGTCCAAGACCGGCTCCCCGAAGAGCTCAGGACGCTCGTCACCCGGCTGGCCGACCCGCACGACTTCGAGGACATCTCCATTGACGAGGTGGCGCTCCTGGCCGGCTACGGCATCGGCTCCCTGCTGCTGATGCTGAACATCGCCGATCAGTGCCGCAAATTCCGTTATGTCGGCGAAGCCTTTCTCCAGTGGTTCATCCGCCAGCAGCACACCGGCCCCATCGACAATGTTCACTGGGGCAAGGAGCTGTGGCTGCTAGAGCCGAAGGATCCGGTGACTCAGGCGGCGGTCGACGTCATGCTGCTGGCGGCGGACCGTCAACCCCGCTGGATCACGGACGTTCCCCCCCAGGAATGGAGGGACTACCAGGGAACCTTCTCCTTTGCCTGGGAGCGTCCCTGGGCCGACAAGGAGCGGATGGTCGAAGGGCTTGCCGACTGCCTGCGCCACCAATCATGGCAGGACAGACCGAACCGGTTCGAGGACGTGCGCCGGTTGCTGGACGAACTCGGGCTGTTGAGCGTTCCGGCCATACGCTACGCCCTCGAGCATGGTCGCCTTCACGAGCCGTGGGACACCGAGTGGCGGCAAGAGGCGCCCTCGCGCTCCGCCCCGGACAAGACCCAGGTCCTCCCGCCTCAAGACGGCGCCCCTCCCGCCGTGCCCGGACAGTCGCCCGCCCTGGACAGGAAGCATGCTCAGCAGGCCCTCGACTTCATCGTGGAGATGTTCCAAAGAAGTGAGCACCCGGAGACCACCTACGCCCTGCTGTCCCAAAAGCACTTGCTCGTCAATTCCGATGTCGCGGTAGAGGTCGTCGAACGCCTGCCTCTTCGGATTCAGCAATGGCACGGCAGCGGCATCACCGGCCAGCAGTGGGCGGACGCTCTCATTGAATACCTCAGCACCGGACGGTTCGAACCGAACGTGCCGGCGGCGGACTTCCAGCGGGCCTACCTGCGAAGGATCATGGAACGGATGTCCGATGAGAACCGCCGCCTGCAGAAACTCAATGCCTTCACCAAGGGGCGGGTGTTCGACGATGATAAAAATCACCAGCAGGTCGCATCCCTGGTGAAGGCTCTCAATGAACTGCTCGGCAAGAAGCGCTCGCGGGGCCGCGGCCGCGGCGCCCACGCCAAGGAGAACCCAGATTCCGGAAAGCTGCTGCGGCGGCTGAAACGCGGCCAGGGTGAGACAGCTCAGGGGCCGGCGCAGTGAACCCTTTTCCACCCATGACCCCAGACACCGGGAAATATTCCGCCTTTCTTTCCGTCCCGGGGCCTGCGGCGGGCCGGCTCCGGATTCGAGCCGGATGAGGACGCGGAGCGATGGCAGTGATCAAAGCCGAGTGGGCGGTGTGGGGGATCTCCCCGGAGACCGGCGGCGCGTACACGGTGCTCGCCCATAGCGAGGGACGGCTGCGTGCCTCCCACTTCGAGACGATCATCACCCGCTTCTCCCCCGGCACCCCGGACGGGGAGGCGGCGCTGCCCCGGCTGACCATCGGGACGGTGGAGGTCTCCAAAGTCCCTCACCTGGGTTTGGCCCTGCAGACTCAGGAGCCCGGCCATCTGTGGGAAGCGTCCACCACGCGGTTCTTCTTCTTTCCCTTCCAAGCCCTGGGCGAGGCCCGCTCCTCCTACTCGACCCTCTATGAGCACCTGTCCGGGGTCGAACTGCCCGAGGCCGGCACCGGCCCGCTGATCACCATCGATCCGCCCGCGTTCGACCCCGCCGCCGTTCCCGGGACGCCCTGGGAAGCCGAACCGGACCCCGCCCTGGCCGCCGCCTTGCTGGTGCGGGGACGGCGCCTGTGCATCACCCAGGCGGAGGAGGCCTCCCTGGAGGAACGGCTGCGCTTCCTGGACGAGGTGACGGCCTGGCTCCCCTACGGCTACCGCGCCAAGCTCACCGCCACCACTTGGGCCAACAGCGCCACCCCGCACCGGCTGCGGTTGTTCTTCGCCCGCCATGCCGCCGGCCACGGCGTCATGGAACTGCCGTGGTCGGGGCGGCTCACCCCCGATCCCCTCATCGTGCAGGAGCATCTCCTCCCGCTGCGCAGGGCGGTCGAGAGGCTCGGCGCCGCGGCGGTGATCGGCAGGCTGGCCGCCGACACCGCCCCCCGCTCCTGTGACGACCCCGGCCCCGCCGTCCGGACGCTGGAGGAGATGGCGCACTCCTTCCAGGTGCCGGGCGCGGAAGCGGACCTGGAGGAGCTGCGCGCCTCGTTCGACTGCGAGCCGATCCTGCTGGACGCCCAGCACCGGGCGGCCGCGTGCCGGGCCCTGGCCCGGCTGATCGAAAAGGCCGAGCCGCAGGACTGGCCCACCATCGAGCGGTGGTGGCGGGAACTGGCCGATGAGGACGTCACCACGCTGCTGACCGCGCTGCTCGGCAGATGCCGGCGGCTGCTGTGGTCGGGTGAGCGCACCGGGATCACCGAGGCCCTGCCGCTGGCCTACCAGTACGGCACCGGAGACGACTTCCTGGCCTCCCTGGTCACCCCGCCGGACGGGCCGGAGAGGGCCGCGGTGCCGGGGGCGCGGCACGCCGCTCGGCTGGTCCACGACAGCGTGCTCGTCTCCGGTGACACCAGAGGGCATCCCCGCACGCTGCGAGCCGTCCTGGAGAACCCCCTGCTATTGTGCGCGTTCATCGCCCGGCTCGGCGCCGGGGGCCGGAGCGCGGAAGGGCTGCGCTGGCTGTCGTCGGCTCCCCACGGGGACTCAGAAACGCTCTTGGCGCTGTGGAGGGTGCTGGCCGCAGAAGATCCTCAGCCTCCGGCGCCCGAGCTGCTTTGGCGGCTGAACGCCTCCGGACGCGACTGCCTGGCGGTGCTGCTGGAGGGGGCGGCCGAGTCCGGGCGGCTGCACCTGGTGCTGCGGCCTTTCGGGGAGATGCTGGCCACCGGGCGGATCCCCGCCGGCGACTTCCCCTACTGGGCCGAACGGCTGGGTTCCTTGAGCTCCGCCGACCCGTCCCTGGCGAGGTGGACCGACGCCCTGCTGTCGGGGTCCACCGCGCACCTCGGCGATGATCCGCTCCCCGGCTCCGCGCCCTCCCCCGGGCGGACGGCCGACCTGTCCAGGGGCACCGCGGCCATCGCAGAGGAGCTGCCTCCCCTTCAGGGGGCCGAAGCGGTCGTGTACCGGCTCTGCACGGGTTACCGGCGCGGCCTGTCCCTCGACACCTGCCTGCGGCGCCTGGGCGACGCCGCTTGGAAGCCCACCCCGGCGCTGGCCGTCGCGGTGGTGCGCGGGCTGGCACCGGCGCTGCTCGCGCACGGCGCGACGGCGGAGACCGCGCAGGCCTGGAGCACCGGCCTGGCCCAGCGGCTGGCCCGCGGCGACTTCGGCCGCAAACTGGCCCGCCGGTTCCGGCGGGAGCTGCTGACCGCCGCCATCGGCGACATCGGGGACCGGCTGGCCCTGGTGAGCGCGGTCGCCGGCGAAGGGCCGCCGCTGACGGGCGGGCACCGCCTGGAACTGCAAAGCATCCACGCCGAACTGGGGCGGCTGCTGGAGCAGCCGCCCGCCGGGCAGCGCCCGCAGCCCACCGGCCGGCAGCGCGATCCCGACCGGCCTTCGCACCGGCAGCGCGGGGGCGCGCGCCTGCCGTGAGCCGGAAGGCGGCCTATTTGATCAGGACGTTCTTGTAGAAGAGGTTGGCCCGGCGTTCGCCCAGGTCGCCGGAGGCGAAACCGAAGAACAGGCGCATCTGGCCGGAGGCGGTGCGGTAGACGGCCATGCCTTCCGGTTCGCGGTAGGGCAGGGAGGCGCCCGCCTTGGTGAGGGTGGGGCCGGCGATCCGTTTGCCGGTGTTGAGGTCGATGGTGGAGAGCCTGGCGTTGCCCGGCTTGGGGTTGCCGGGGCCGTAGGCGGTTCCGTAGTAGGTGTACAGGTACCTGCCGTAAAGCGCATAGCCCTGGAAGACTTCGCCTTTTTGAGGCGGGAGGGCGACGTCGACCAGCCGCTTGTGGTAGCGGCGCGCTTTGATGTCGGCCAGTTTGTAGACGGCGACTCGCCGTCTGCCGTTCTTGCGGTAGCGCATGGCCAGGCGGCGGTTGACCGGGTCGATGGCGGCCGTGACGCTCCTGATGCCCGGGATGGGCCGGTATTTGGCAAGGGCCGGAGAGTCGCCGGTCAGCGTCTTTCCGTGGACGAACTTGAACCGGGCCAGACGGGTGCCGCGGGCGCTCGCCCCGACGGGATCGACCTCGACCCACAGGTAGGTGTTCTTGCCGGAGGGCTCCACCCCGATGGATATGCCGTGCCCGAACCCCCTCAGGTACATGTGGCCGGTGCGTCGTCCGGAGAAATCCAGCCGATTGATCACCAGGTCGCCGCTTGCGTCGGCGGAGGGCTCATCGACGAGCTGGGCCACGAAGAGCCGCTTGTTGCGCGGGTCGAACCCGAAGCCCTGCATGACCCGCCCGGATTTCAGCCGTTTGTTCAAAAACAGGGCGCGGGAGGGGGCGGTCAGGTCGAAGCGTTTGGAGGAGGGCAGGCCGCCGGTGCGGGCCGCCCGCAGCCGCGGCTCGATCTCCGTACCGGCCGTCGCGCATCCGCTCAGCAGCACGGCGAACGCCACGACGGCCGCCTTCGCCCCGTTGTCCCCTCTGCCGCCGAATGCCCGTTGCGCCACGCAATATCCCCCGATCCAGCCCGGAATGAAAACACGAGCAGATGGCACGATACCGGCATGCCGTCCGCCGTCGGCCGATCGACGCGGCCTTTAAATCTTTTTCGGTTCCCCGACCCGGGGATCACACTTTTTCGACACACCTCGGCGGGATCCGAAAACGAGAGATCCCGCGTTATACACAAAGATCCGACATCGCCATAGAAGCCTCATTGAAACATGCACGCCATACAATCAGATAAATCCCTGATCCCGGGACTATATGAAAGAACAATGAAAGCTTCCCGCCCCCGGGGACATCACCTTGCAGAACCTGACAGTCGGGGACACCGGCGCCCATGTGCGGGAAGCGGCATCGCGCTGCGCGACATCACCCGGGTCCACTCCCCGCCGCACCGGTGCCGACCAGGGTCTACGGCAGGTGGAAGCCGAGTTCGCGCCCGGCCTCGCGCAGCCCGTCGCGCACCGACGGGTGCGCCACGTGGTCGATGATCTGCCGGGCCTGCTCACTGGCGTCGTGCCCCCAGATCGCGGCGGTGCCCTGCTCGCTGACGATGAAGCTGTGCTGGAAGGAGGTGACCGGCCCGGCCAGGCGCGGGATGACGGTGGACACCTCGGCCTTGGGGTGCCAGGACGGCAGCGCGATGATCGCCCGGCCGCCGGGCGAGTGCAGCGCCCCCACCACGAAGTCGGTCTGCCCGCCGAAACCGGAGTAGATCATCCCACGCACCCGGGCGGCGTTGGCCTGCGCGTACAGATCCACCTGGAGCGCGGAGTTCACCGACACCAGGCGGGGCCGCCGGGCGATCAGGGCCGGGTCGTTGGTCTTTTCGGTGCGCAGCATCCGCACCCGGCGGTTGCGGTGCATCCACGCATACAGCTCCGGGGAGCCGAAGGCGAAGGACGCGGTGATCGGGGTGTCGGGGCGCAGGGCGCCGGCGCGTTCCAGGGCGAGCACCCCGTCGCTGAACATCTCCGACCACACCGCAAGGCCCGTGCGTCCGCGCAGGGAGTCCAGCACCGCGTCCGGGATCGCGCCGATGCCCAGCTGCAGCGTGGCCTCCGGCGGGATCAGCGAGGCGACCCGCTGGCCGATCCGCCGGGCGACCCCGGTGCGGGGCCGGGGCTCGGGGGCGGCCAGTGGCCGGTCGGCCTCGATGGCGTAGTCGATCTCGTCGGCGGGCAGCACCGCGTCCCCGTAGGTGAACGGCATCCGGGGGTTGAACTGGGCGATGACCAGCCCGCCGCGTTCGCGCACCGCCTCGATCGCGGCGGGCAGGATGTTGACCTCGATGCCGAGGGAGACCGCCCCGCTCGCCGGGACGGTGGTCTGGATCAGCACCACGTCCGGCGGCAGCGTCTCCTTCAGCAGGTTCGGCACCAGCGACAGCCGGCAGGGGAAGTAGCGCAGCCCTTCGCGGCCGCGCATCCCGGCCCCCACGAACGGCGTCTCCAGCACCACGCCGTCGCGGTCCGGCACGCCTTTTTGGGCGTTCAGCATGAACAGCCGGTACCGCGCCACCGTCTCGTCGAGGATCCGCAGCGCCCGGTGGGGGGTGGCGAAGTTGCCGCCGGCCACCACGCGGGGGTCGTCCGGCACGCCGGCCAGCACGGCCGCCAGTTGCGATTCGGAGATCACCCGCACGTCCTCACCCCCGGTGATCTCGGCGAAATGCCCCCAGATCACAAATGATCGCGACAACCGGCAACCTACCCGCGCCCGTGCGGCCCGAACGGCGGCCTGCGGTCCGGCCCCGTGCGCAGGGCGCGGGCGGCGAGGTGTGAGCGTTCGGAAACGGGCGCTTATTGCCGATGCCGCCGTCCGGTAATGCACGGCCGCTGAAGTATGCGGTCAGGGCGTGAGGTGCGCAGCGGCAAGAGGCCCGGCGCGTGCGCGGGAGGGGCTTGCTGTCGGGAGGTGGGCATGCCGGAGATGTACTTCCAGGTCTGCTGGCCGGACGGTGTGGTGCAGCGCTGTTACTCGCCCTCGACCATCGTCGAGGACTTCTTCACCCCCGGCACCGCCTACCCCCTCAAAGAGTTCGTGGAGCGCAGCCGGATGGCGCTGGGCATCGCCTGCGAGCGGGTGCGCGCCGTCTACGGGGTGCCCTCCCGGGCCGCGACCGGCCAGCTGGCGGAGATCGAGTCGGCCGCCGCCCGCTATGCGGACATGGACGGCGCCAAGGTGACCGTGGAGGCCCTGCTCGACGCCTACGGGAACGTCCGCTGACCCCGGGCGCGCCCCGGCGTGCGCAAACCTCACCGAATGTAAAGCATTAATTACTTCTTTCAGTGACATATCTACAGGAGCCGCTCATATGTTGACCGGGTAGCGCTTGTTGGCTCGTCCGCCGGGCGTTCCGCCCGGCCGAACGGGAGGAGACGACGATGTCCGAAGCCCCCGCCATGCGCGAGCTCCTCGGTGAGGACGCCCCGTCCAACTGGGGCAAGTGGGGTCCCGACGACGAGTTGGGATGCCTGAACTACCTGGACGCGAGCGAGGTGCTGCGGGGCATCCGGCACGTCCGCAGCGGTGAGGTGTTCACCCTGCAGATCCAGATGGGGCGCACCGAGCCTCCCGGCGACCCGCTGTGGCCCGGCCGCTCCCCCATGGAACGCCGCAACGTCCTGGACGAGTCCTCCTGGGACAAGCCCGACGCGCCGCAATACCCCGGCGGGCTGCACTACTCCGACGACACCGCGCAGATCTTCCTGCAGGGCTCCACGCAATACGACGCGCTCGGCCACCTGTGGTACGACGGCAAGCTGTGGAACGGCTATGACGCCCGCACCACGGTCGGGCAGATGAAGAAGGCGTCGGTGCTGCCGATCGCCGAAAAGGGCGTGGTGGGCCGCGGGGTGCTCATCGACATGGCCCGCCACCGGGGCAAGCCGTGGCTGGAGAAGGGCGAGACGTTCGATCACACCGACCTGGAGGCCGCCGCGCAGGCCCAGGGGGTGACCATCGAGCCGCACGACATCTTGTGCATCCGCACCGGCTGGCTGAAGTACTGGTACCAGCTCACCGACCGGGAGGAGTTCTACAAGGACTTCAACGAGCCGGGCCTGACCTACTCGCGGGAACTGGTGGAGTGGTTCCAGCAGCGGGAGATCCCCAACCTGGTCACCGACACCATCGCCAACGAGGTCACCTACGAGCCCAACACCGGGGTGGCGCTGCCGCTGCACTGCGCGCTGATGCGCAACCTGGGCGTGGCGCTGACCGAGATCGCCTGGCTGGACGACCTGGCCGACGCCTGCGCCGCCGACGGCCGGTGGAGCTTCCTGTACGTGGCGGCGCCGCTGAAGATCGTGGGCGGCACCGGCGCTCCGGTCAACCCGGTGGCGATTCGATGAGCGTTTACGACCAGCGGCCCTGGCTGGCGCTGTACCCGCCGGGACAGCCCGCCGACATCGAGCCCGAGTACGCCAACACGGTGGCGATGTTCAAGGCCACCGTCGCGCGCAATCCCGATGGGGACGCGCTGCGCTACTTCGACGGCCGGATCACCTTCGCCGAGCTGGACGCGCTCAGCGACGCCTTCGCCGTGGCGCTGGCCGAGCACGGGTTCGCCCCCGGCGACCGGGCGGCGCTGTACCTGCAGAACGTCCCGCAGTTCGTGATCGCCCAGTTGGGGATCTGGAAGGCCGGCGGCATCGCGGTGTCGGTCAACCCGATGAACCGGGAGCGGGAGCTGCGGGAGCTGCTGAACGACTGCGGCGCCACGGTGCTGGTGTGCCTGCAGGGCCTGTACCGGGACGTGGCGGGCAAGGTCGTCGGTGACACCGCGGTGCGCACCGTGATCACCACGTCCGAGCTGGAGTACCAGACCCGCAACGACCCCCGGGTGCTGGGCGGGGTGGAGCCGGTCGCCTGCGAGGGCACCCTCGACATGGCCGGCCTGCTGGAGCGTTTCTCCGGCCGTACCCCGGCCCCGGTCGAGCTGAAGCCCGAGGACGTGGCGTTCCTGACCTACACCTCCGGCACCACCGGCCCGCCCAAGGGGGCGATGAACACCCACCGCAACGTGGTGTTCAACGCCCGCACCTACCGGGACTGGGTGGGCCTGGGGCCGGACGATGTGATCTTGGGTGTGGCTCCGCTGTTCCACATCACCGGCCTGATCGGGCACATCGCGGCGGGGCTGCTGACCGGGGCGCCGCTGGTGCTGATGTACCGGCTGGACCCGCAGGTGACGATCGAGACCGTCCGGGCCGAGCGGGCCACCTTCACCGTCGGTTCGATCACCGTGTTCATCGCCTTGATGAACGCCCCGAACGCCGACCGGGAGGCGCTGGCCAGCCTGACGAAGATCTATTCCGGTGGCGCGCCCATCCCGCCCAGCACCGTCAAGGCGTTCCAGTCCGCCTTCGGCCACTACATCCACAACATCTACGGGCTGACCGAGACCACCTCCCCCTCTCATGCCGTCCCGCTCGGGGCGGACGCCCCGGTGGATCCGGCCTCCGGCGCCCTGTCGGTGGGCGTGCCGGTCTACAACACCGTGGTGCGGGTGGTCGATGACGACGGGCGGGATCTGCCGCCCGGTGAGATCGGGGAACTGGTGACCTCCGGCCCGCAGGTGGTGGCCGGTTACTGGAACAAGCCGGAGGAGACCGAGAACGCCCTGCCCGGGGGCGCCCTGCGCACCGGCGATGTGGGTTACATGGACTCCCGCGGCTGGTTCTATCTGGTCGACCGCAAGAAGGACCAGATCAACGCCGGCGGCTACAAGATCTGGCCCCGGGAGGTCGAGGACGTCCTGTATGAGCATCCCGCCGTCCGCGAGGCCGCCGTGGTGGGTGTCCCCGATCCCTATCGCGGGGAGACCGTCAAGGCTTACGTCAGTCTCCGTCCCGGCACCAGCGCCACGGCCGAGGAACTCATCGCCTTCGCCAAGGAGCGCATGGCCGCCTACAAGTACCCGCGTCAGGTGGAGATCCTCAAGGAGCTGCCCAAGACCGTCACCGGCAAGCTGCTGCGCCGGGAGCTGCGCGAGCGCGCCTCCGGCTCGTCCTGACGCCGGCGGCCCGGCCCGTCACTTCCAGGCGTAGGGGCGCCGGTGGTTGATGGGCCGGACGCGGGGAGCCGGGCGCGGGACGGCGAAGGGCTGCCCGCGGCCGTGGCGGGAGGCGGCGTAGGCCAGCAGGCGCCAGCGCCGCAGCGGGCCGGCCGGGTGCAGGGCGGGCAGGTTGTTGATCTCGGGATCGAACGCGTCGGTGTCGGGGGAGCCGTCGGGCAGCGGGGTGTGGATCTCCAGCGTCCCGCAGGGCTCCCAGGGGCCGGTGAGCGAGGCCGTCGCCAAGGTGAACGGCAGCGGGCCGGTGGCGATCGCCGCGTCCAAAGTGGCCATGTCGCAGGAGATGCGGCGGGTGGTGGCCGGCAGCAGCGCCAGCATCCGGATCCGCCCGTGCACCGAGTACGGCAGCAGCGTGGTGTGGACCGCGTCGCCGAAGGAGCGGCGCACCTGCAGCAGGTGCCGCAGGCCGGGCCGGGAGCCGGTGGTGGCCAGCAGCAGGTCCACCGGCCCGGCGTCGGCGGGCACGCGGAAGGCGACGCCCAGCACGTCGGGGAATCCGCCCGGGGTCGCGGTGGCCTTGGAGAGGCGGACGACGACGTGCCGTTCCTCCCCCAGCAGGTCCGCCAGGCCGGTGTCGGTCACCCGCAGCGTCGCGGCGTAGGTGCGGCCCCGGGGGTGGACGGCGCGGGCGTGCCGCAGCCGGGCGGCCGCGCCGAAGGGGACGGCGAGGATCTTGGCGATCGTGGCGGTTCCCGCCGGCGGGCTGGAGCCGCCTGGAAGCGGGACATCGGACATGGTGCTTCCCTCCACTTCCAAGGCCCGCTCTTGCGCTCGCCGCGGATGATCGGACGGGCACGGGCCGCGGACTCCGCGTGCCCTACCCGCGAGCCGGGCGGGTATGCGGGGTGGTTTGCGGGGGCGGCCCGCCCGGCGCCCAAGGGGCGCCGCAGTGCCGCACTCCGCACCCGGAAGCTTCAAGGGTCGGTCAACTTCGCCGGTAATCCACCGGATCCCTAGAGAGGCACGAGCAGCCGCCCACTGGCCGATGAACGGAAATTCAGCTCCCACCGGGCAGGAGCCGGCCGCACACGCCCATCACCACCAAATGCCCATCTACCAGGGAAAATAGTCTAAGAACATCTCATACCCCCAGTAACTCAACACCACGGAAGCGGTCAACACGGCACGATCACCCGACATCTTCACACAATAGGTTCCATTTTGTGATCTGCATGAGGGTCGTCAACAAAAAGGGGGAATGAGTAACGTCGCCCGGTCAGGTGCAAAGCAGGCATTTCCTCCCTCGGCTAGGAGGTGTGACAGTGCGGCGAGTCGTCCTCACCGCGACCGGCGTCGTCACCGCGATGTCGCTGGCGCTTCCCGCCCATGCGGGACCGACCAAACCACGGCAGGTCACCGAGCAGACCACCGAGTACGTGGTGCTCTACAAGGAAGGGGTTCCCGCCGAGCGGGCGCGCGCGGCCGTGCAGGCGGCGGGCGGCACGATCCTGCGGGAGAACACCGCGGTGGGGGTGGCGACGGTGCGGGCCGCCGCCGGCTTCGCCGCCGCGGCCCGGCGGCAGGCGGCGCTGGAGGGCGCCGCGGTCAACCGGGTCATCGGGCACGCCCCCAAGCCGGTGCGCGGCCTCCATGAGCGGTTCTCCGTCGAGAAGGAGGGCCGTCACATCCTGCGGCGCAAGGACCCGCGGGGCGGCGCCCGCGGCGAGGAGCCGCTGGCGAACCTGCAGTGGGACATGAAGCAGATCGGCGCCACCGGCTCCGGCGCCCACAAGGCGGAGGAGGGCGACCGGCGGGTGCTGGTGGGCGTCATCGACACCGGCATCGACGGCTCGCACCCCGACATCGCCCCGAACTTCAACCGCCGCCTCAGCCGCAACTTCACCACCGACATCCCGGTGGACGCCAACGGCAACGAGGTGGACGGGCCGTGCGAGGTGCCCAGCTGCGTGGACCCGGCGGACGTGGACGACAACGACCACGGCACGCACGTGGCCTCCACCATCGCCTCGCCGCGCAACGGGCTGGGCATCGCCGGGGTCGCCCCGCGGGTGTCCCTGGTCAACCTGCGCGCCGGGCAGGACTCGGGCTACTTCTTCCTGCAGGCGACCGTGGACGCGCTGACCTACGCCGGCGACGTGGGCATCGACGTGGTCAACATGTCCTTCTACGTGGACCCCTGGCTGTTCAACTGCGTCGACAACCCGGCCGACTCGGCCGCCGACCAGGCCGAGCAGCGGGTCGTCATCGAGGCGACGCAGCGGGCGCTCGACTACGCCCGCGCCCGGGGCGTGACGCTGATCGCCGCCGCCGGCAACCAGGCCGCCGACTACACCAAGCCCTACGTCGACACCTCCAGCCCCAACTACGCCTCCGAGCCCGGGGAGAGCCCGCGCGAGCGGCAGATCCCGCCGAGCTGCGTGTCGATGCCGTCCGAGGGCAAGGGGGTCGTCCCGGTGTCGGCGACCGGCCCCAGCAAGCGCAAGGCGTACTACTCCAGCTTCGGCAACGGCTACATCGCGGTGGCGGCGCCCGGCGGTGACAAGTACGACACCGCCGACGGCAAGCTCGACCACAACGCCGGCATCTGGGCGGCCTACCCGGAGCGGCTGGCCCGGCAGCGGGGCGAGCTGAACGCCGACGGCACGCCCAACGTCCCGTATGTGATCCGCAGCTGCAAGGGCGGCACGTGCGCCTACTACCAGTCGCTGCAGGGCACCTCGATGGCCGCGCCGCACGCGGCCGGGGTGGCGGCGCTGATCGTCAGCAGGTACGGCAAGCGCGACCGCAGCGGCCTGGGCCTCGACCCGCGCATCACCGAGTCGATCCTGCGCTCCAGCGCCACCGCGACGGCCTGCCCGAAGGGCGGCTCCTACACCTACCGGCGGCAGGTGCAGTCGCCCGACGGGTCCTTCACCGAGGTGGTCACCAGCCACACCTGTGAGGGTTCCAAGAAGCGCAACGGCTTCTACGGCAACGGCATCATCAACGCCTCGGCCGCGGTCGGCGGGCGCTGACGGCTCACCGACGCGCCGGTGACGCCGCGGTTTTCGAGGACGATCGCCGTCTTTCGGTGAAACGGCCCCGCGCCGGGCGGTGCGGGGCCGTTCCGCTGCGCCTTTTCAACATGCCGTTCCCGCAGGTGGGGACGGGGGCGGTGCCGTGACCTGCAACGTGATGGCCTCGGATACCGTCAGGGCTTCCGTCTTCGGCGCCCAAGACCATGCGTTGGAAAAGGTTCCTTACCCGATTGCCACGCGGCAGTTGACGATCAATGCGGGATTTTCCTGGCAACCTCTGATCATTCGCCGCACGTCACCGTGTCTTTAAAATGCGCGCGGCAGCCCCCGTCTTCGGGAGTTTCGATGATGTCGCATCTACGTCCACGCCATCTGACGGCGACGTGCATGGTCGCCGCCTTGGCACTGGCCGGTCCGCTCGCCTCCGGCGCGGCGGCCGTCCCCCACGGCAAGCCCGACAAACCAGACTTTACGCTGACAATTCTTCACAACAATGATGGGGAGTCCAAGCTGCTCGGCGTCCCCGGGCAGGAGGACTTCGGCGGAGTGGCGCGCTTTGCGACGCTGGTCGGCAAGCTGCGCAAACAGGCCACCTCCGGCAAACCCGGCCCCGGTCAGGCGGCCCGGCGCGGGGTGGTCCTGCTGTCGTCGGGGGACAACTTCCTGGCCGGCCCGGAGTTCACCGCCAGCCTGAGCAAGGGCGTGCCCTTCTATGACGCGCTGGCGCTCAAGGCCATCGGCTATGACGCGATAGCGATCGGCAACCACGAGTTCGACTTCGGCCCCGACGTCCTGGCCGACTTCATCGAAAGCTTCGGCAAGAACCCGCCGCCGTTCCTGTCGGCCAACCTCGACGTCGGCGACGAGCCCCGGCTGAACCAGCTGGCCCGCAAGGGCGCCATCGTGGCGTCGGCCACGGTCACCGAGCGCGGCGAGAAGATCGGCGTCGTCGGCGCCACCACGCCCGCGCTGGCCTCCATCTCCAGCCCCCGCCGGGTCAAGGTGCTGCAGAACGTGGCCGAGCTGATCCAGGCCGAGGTGGACCGGCTGACCCGGCGCGGCATCGACAAGATCATCCTGATCAGCCACCTGCAGGGGCTGGGCGAGGACCGCGAGCTGGTGCCGCTGCTGCGGAACGTGGACGTGGCGATCGCCGGCGGCGGGGACGAGCTGCTGGCCTCCGACACCACCCCGCTGGTGCCCGGGGACGCCGTCTCCACCGACCCGGCGACCGGCCAGAAGCTGCGCTACCCGCTGCACTTGAAGGACAAGGCCGGGGTGGACGTCCCGGTGGTGACCACCGCCGGCGACTACAAGTACGTCGGCCGGCTGGTGGTCAACTTCGATGCGCACGGCCGGGTGCTGTCGGTGGATCCGGCCAGCGGCCCGGTGCGGGTGTCGGGGGTGGCGCCGGATGCCGTCGCCCCCGACCCGAAGATCCAGCGGACCGTGGTGGAGCCGGTGTCGCGTTTCGTGGAGGGCATGGCGGCCAACGTCGTCGCCCAGTCGGAGGTGGCGCTGGAGGGCCGCCGCGAGCCCGGGGTGCGCACCCAGGAGACCAATTTGGGCAACCTGGTGGCCGACGCGCTGCTGGCCGCCGGGCGCAAGAACGCCGCCGCCTACGGGGTTCAGCCGCCCGATGTGGCCCTGCAGAACGGCGGCGGCATCCGCAACAACACCCTGATCCCCGCCGGTCCCATCACCGAGCTGGACACCTTCGCCATCGCCCCGTTCGGCAACTTCGTCTCGGTGGTCCCGAACGTGCCGCGCGCCCAGTTCAAGGAGATCCTGGAGAACGCCGTCTCCCGGCTCCCCGCCGCCGACGGGCGCTTCGCGCAGGTGGCGGGCTTCCGTTTCAGCTACGACCCCTCCGGCACCGCCCAGGTGGTCGATGACGACGGCACCGTGCTGACCCCCGGCAGCCGGATCCGGTCGGTGGTGCTGGACGACGGCACCGTGATCGTCGAGAACGGCCGGGTGGTGCCGGGGCCGGACCTGTCGGTGGCCACCAACGACTTCAGCGCCCGCGGCGGCGACCAGTGGCCCTTCCGCGGCCTGCCGTTCACCACGGTCGGGCTGACCTACCAGCAGGCGCTGGCCTCTTACCTCACCGATGACCTTGGCGGCCGGATCACCGCGGCGGACTATCCCGAGGGCGGTTCCGGCCGGATCACCGCCGTCCCGTGACGTCCCGCTCCGCCGCCCGGCGAAAACCGGGCGGCGGGGCCGGGCGGCTATCGTCCTCTCAACGCCTATAGCCCTTCAATAACGTCATTCCGGTCACAGATCGCCGTCTGGGGCGACGAAAGTCGGCGTGAAATGCCCGCCTGATCTAGCCTGACCGGCACTGGACCTTTTCAGCCGGGCCGTTTCGATGGGCTTGTGCCCGCGGCCGTCCGCGCCACGACGGCGTCCCGGCGGGGAAGGGACCATCGAAAGCCCCCACGTCGAAAGGTGCTGCCGTTGAACAGAACCGAGCTGATCGAGGCGGTGGCGGCCCTCGCCGGCAGCGATCCCGCGGTGGCCCGGCGCCATGTGGACGCCGTCTTCGAGACGATCATGGACAGGGTGACGGCCGGGGAACGGGTGCTGGTGACCGGGTTCGGCACCTTCGACAAGCTCTCCCGTCCGGCGCGCACCGCCCGCAACCCCCGGACCGGGGAGCCGGTGGAGGTCCCGCCCACCGAGACGCCCCGGTTCCGGGCGGGTCAGACTTTCAAGGACCGGGTCGCCGGGCACGCCGCCGTCATCTCGATCGAGCTTTCCGAGTCCGATCCCCTACCGGAGCCCGAGCCTCTTCCCAAGCCGGCCAAGGGCAAGAAGTCCAAGAAGAAGGACGCCGCCTCCCTTTCGGCCGGGGAGCCCAAGAAGAGCAAGAAAAAGTCCGGCAAATCCGGCAAGAAAGGCAAAGGCAAGAAGGCCGCCAAGGCTCACTGAGGTCTTCTCGAGCGCGTTCAGCCGGACCTATCCAGGCGGTCTGACCGGCCGTATCCCGGCGTGGGCCACTGCCAGGTCGCCATGCGGCCGAGACGATGCGGCCCCTGTTCGCGACCTCTGCCGCTCACCGGGGCCGGACTCATGCAGTGCCCGGGTCGTCTCTCCGGGCTCGCCTTCGATGTCTTTCCCCTCCGTGGAACACCTCCGGGCGGTGCGGCCAGGGCACGGCCGCCGCTACGGGCTCAGGTCGCCTGCCGCATGCGCCACCGGGCCGGGCCGTGGTCTTGCCGCCGGTCGGCGGCCCCGGCCATCGCACTCCCCTCCTCAGGTGGCCGGGGCCGTGCCGTTTCCTCATCGCGGTGGCCTGTCTCAGCAGTGGGCCGCCGGGGCGGCGAAGGTGGCGTGAACGGTTCGGGAACACGGCGTGCCGGTCCAGGACCAGGCGGTGGCCAGCGCCTCCACGGTGAGCAGGCCGCGGCCGGATTCGGCCAAGGCGGACAGGTCACAGGCATCAGCGACGGGGCGGATGCGCGGGTCGGTGGGGCCGCCCTGGTCGGTGACGGAGACGGTCACGCCGATGAGGTTGTGGCGGACCTCCACGACGAAGCGGCCGCCGACACGGCCCGAGCGGGTGTGACGCAGGGCGTTGACGGCCAGCTCATCCAGCACCAGCAGCACATCGTCCAAGGCCGGGAAGCCCTCCAGCAGGCAGGCGGCGAAAGCTCTGGCGGCGCGGACCTGGGTGGTCTGGCCGGGGAAGACGCGCCGCCAGTACATGGACGGGACGGGCTCAACCGGCACGGAAGCGGCAACGGGCAGCGGCATGGGACTCCTTTCTGGATTGCGTGGATGAAGCACGGAAAGCCGCGGCGGCACGAGCGCCACGGGCTCGTGATCAGTGCGGAGGCCGATGGGTCTTAGGTGGTTCCTCATCAGCGGGCGGATGCCGGGCGCGTCCGGAGAAGCGGTCCAGGAGGTCTTGGGCCTTGGCGACGCGATCGCAGGCGAAACGGCGTTCCCGGTCGCTGATCGCCCGGGAGGTGGTCCAGGGGGCGTAGACGTTGATGACGGCCTGCAGATAGCGGACGAAGACGGCGCGTTCGGCGGTGCAATCACCGAGGCTGGACGGCTCCGGCCGCCGGGGCGGAGGCGTGGACGGCCGGGCGTGCCGGTGGGCGTCACCAGGATGGTGGGGTGCGGTCTGCGGTCGGGTGGCTGGAGCGGGGTTGCGGTGGTCTGAGGGCTGGGTGGGATGAGCGGCGCGGCCGGAGGCGTGGCTCGGTGGGGGCTCCTGAGGCGGAGTCATGAGCGGCCGCCCGGGGTGGTCGCCGGGGCGGAACGGGCCGAGTGGCCGAGGTGCGGGCGGCTGCGCGCGGTGGACGGCCGAGCCGAGGTGAGGACGAGCCCTCCCAGGGTGTGGCGGTGCAGGCCCCGGACAGGCAGGCAAGGTTGCGTGGATTGCCGGCCGGGCGGCACGGTCAGGACCGCGGCCTGGGACCGGCTTTGGGGGCGGGGCCATGGACGGCCGCCTGGGGTGGTCGTCTCGGTCGGAATGATGGCGGGTGCCGCTGAGATGTGGTGGGGCGGTTTCTCCTGGCGGGATGGGCGGTGCGGCCAGGCGGAGAAGCGGCGGGGGCAGACAGGTCCCAAACAGGGCAGGGCGGGAGCTGGGGAAAGCAGGGCAGACGTTGAGCAGAAGAGGGCGGAGGCCGGGTGAAGGGCGGGTGAAGGGCCTGAGTGGGGCGGGTTTTCGGTTGAAGGGGGGAGAGCCGTCGTCAGCGGTCGTGGTCGGTGGGGCGAGGCTGGGCCACTGGGGCGGAATGGTTGTGCGGGATGTGCGGCCGGAATGGTGCGGTGCGGACGCCGGTAGGCGTGGCGGGAGCGCATCGCGTCACCGAGAATGATCATTTCTCTTGACCTCTCGTTACGAGCTGTGAATTCCTGCTCGTCAAGAGTGGCGATACGGCTTACGATTGAGGGCGGAAAACATAGGCGCGTCGGCCGGACAAGGCCGAACCCCCCACCTGTGCGGAGCTGTACCCCCCATGGCGACACTGTCACCGCGAATGTTCCTGGCGCAGGAAATCATGCGACTGCGCCAGGCGAAAGGGATGAACCGGGAGCAGTTGGCCAAAATGGTCTTCGTCTCCGAAAGCCTGGTCCGCTCCTGGGAACGCGGCCGCCGCATCCCTCAGCCTGATCATCTAGAAGCCCTGGAAAAGATCTTCGACACCAAAGGAGTGCTGCTCCAGATCCGCAAGGAGCTGATCAACGCCGCTACCCCGATGGAGTGGATGGCGGCCTGGCGAGCAGTCGAGAGCCGGGCAACCTCCCTCTTGTCATTCGAAACGACCGTCATCCCAGGACTGCTCCAAACAAAGGAGTACGCAACCTCAGTTTTCCAGGCGGCCAGGCATCTCGGTGAGATCGACGAGATGCTGAAGGCGCGGCTGGAGCGCCAGAAGATCCTCACTAGAGAGGACGACCCTCCAACTTTGGTAGCCCTCCTCGCTGAGGCTGCTTTACTGAACAACGTAGGGGGGCCTAAGATCATGCACGACCAGTTGATGCACATAGCCAAGATGGCTGAGCGTGATCACATCGTCGTGCAGGTCATCCCGTTCAGCTCCTCAGTATGCGCTGGATTCCTGGCACCATTCGTCATCGCAAGTTTCGATGCAGGGGAGGCGGCCTATGTAGACAACCAGCTAAACGGTGACGTGATCACAGAAACAGAAAACGTTGCCATCCTACGCAGGATGTTCGAACAGTTCAGAGCAGAAGCTCTCTCGGGCTCGGAGTCTGTCAAACTAATCCAAAGATTGGCGGAAGAACGGTGGACAGAGAACTGAAGTGGCACAAGTCCTCGCGCAGCGGAGCCAACGGTGGTAACTGCGTAGAACTGGCGCGCACCAAGGGTGCGATGTTCGTGCGGGATTCTAAGAACCCCAATAGCGGAACACTGAAGTTCACGCCCGGCACGTTCAGCGCACTGCTGACGGACATCAAGTCCGGCAAGTACGACCGGTAGCTAGGCCGGACTCTGAGGTTTCTCAACGAAATAAAGCGGGGACTGCGCTGTATCGCCCTCACCAGAGCGGAGGCCCGCGCCGCTGCTCCCGATGGACGCTCTCGCCCCCGGCAGCGGCGGCACGGGCCTTCACAGACCGCCCCTATGCCACCCACCCCCGCCTTCACCGACGCTCATACACCGGCCAGCGATCCAATACCGATTCCCGACAACACCAATCGTCGAGAAAATCTCAATCAGTAGCGAGGCTACCGACCAGAGAAGACGTCATACATCTACACCACATCTTCGACATTCTCAGAACGGGAACACTCTCACACCGAGAACCAGTCAAGCTGATACTGAAGGTGGCAGAACAATGGAAATGAAGTGGCGCAAGTCTTCCCGTAGCAGCAGCAACGGCGGAGCATGCGTAGAACTGGCTCGTGCCCTGCGAGAGGTGGCAGCACGAGACTCCAAGAACCCGAACGGTGAGGTGCTGCGATTCACTCCTACTGCTTTCGCTGAACTGCTGACGGACATCAAGTCCGGTAAGTACGACCAGTAGCCAGACCAGGCTCTGAGGCTTTCTCAACGAAATAAAGCGGGAACCGCACTGTATCGCCCCCTACCAGAGCGAAGGCCCGCGCCGCTGCTCCCAATGGATGTCTCGCCCCCGGCAGCGGCGGCACGGGCCTTCGCAGACCGCCCCTATGCCGCCCGTCCCGCCTTCACCGGCGCTCATGCACCGGCCTGCGAGCCGATGCCGGTTCCCGGCGGCACCGACTCGTTGAGAAAACCTCGCTGAGCCGTCCAGCGGCCTCCCGCTGCGGCGAAAGCCGCCGGTGTTGCAGGACGGGCGGCTGGTCAGGCCACTTGCATCAGGCCGCAGGTCCCGGCACGGCGCAGCCGCCGCGCCGGGGCCTGCGGGAGTGCTACAGCGCCCAGCTCGGCGGGCGCTTTTCGAAGAAGGCGCGGCGTCCCTCGGCCGCCTGGGGGCTGGCGAAGAACTCCGCCGAGACCTGCTCGGCCAGCACGAACGCCTCATCGCGCGGCATGCCGTTCAGCTCGGCCAGCAGCCGTTTGGTGCGGGCCAGCGCGGCCGGTTCGGCGGCCCGGAAACCCGCCAGCAGCCCCTCGACCGTCTCCGCCAGCTCCTCCCGGGGGCAGCAGGCGGTGATCAGGCCGCTGCGCGCGGCCTCGGCGGCGTCGAAGGTCTCCCCGGTGAGCATGTAGCGCTGCATGGCGCGGGGGTCCATCCGCTCCCGGCACACCACCGCGATCATGGCGGGCACCACACCGATGCGGACCTCGGTGAAAGAGAAGGTGACATCGTCGGGGGCCACCGCCAGGTCGCAGGCGGCCACCAGGCCCAGCCCGCCGGCCCGGGCCGGGCCGTTGAGGCTGGCCACCACCGGCTTGGGCAGCTCCAAGATGGCCGTCAGCAGCTCGGGGATGGACGGGCCGCCGCTCACCCCGGATTCGATCTCCTTCAGGTCGGCGCCGGCGCAGAACACCGTGCCCGCGCCGGTCAGCACCACCGCCCGCACCCCGGCGTCGGCGCCCGCCTCGGCCAGGCGTTCGGCCAGCGCGGTGCGCACCGCCGCCGACAGGGCGTTGCGGCGGGCCGGGGCGTTCAGCGTGATCGTGGCGATCCCCCGGTCGATCTCCAGCAGGACCGGCTGCTCCTCGGCCGTGCTCATCGGTTCCCCTCCCTTGTGTGCTGACAAGGCTCTTTCGTCGCCGGTGACCGGCCCGTGCCCCCGCCGTCCGGACGGCAGGGGCCTTCCAGGCGGACGGACCGCTCAGAACCAGGAGGGGTCCATCTCCAGCGTGGTGCGGTCCAGGGAGCCCAGCAGGTCCAGCTGGGGGCCGGTCTTGGGCAGCTCGTAGCGGAAGAAGTACCGCGCCGCCTGCCGCTTGCCCGCATAGAAGGGGCCGTCCTTGCCGTGGGCGGCCAGCACCTGCTCCAGCCAGATCCAGGCCACCACGATGTGCCCGGCCGCCTCCAGGTAGATCGAGGAGTTGGCGAGCGTGACCGCCGGGTCCCCCGCGCTCCACAGCTGCGCCGTGACCAGGGTCAGGCGTTCGAAGGCGTCCTGGAGCGCCCGGCCCATCTCGGCCGTCTCGCCGCCCAGGTCAATGGCGCACTGGACGGTGGCCGAGATCGTCTCGCCCAGCACCCGCAGCCCCATGCCGTTCTTCATGACGACCTTGCGGCCCAGCAGGTCCAGCCCCTGGATGCCGTGGGTGCCCTCGTGGATGGGGTTGAGCCGGTTGTCCCGGTAGAACTGCTCCACGTTGTACTCGCGGGTGTAGCCGTACCCGCCGTGCACCTGAATGGCCAGGGAGTTGGCCTCCAGGCACCACTGCGACGGCCAGCTCTTGGCGATCGGGGTGAGCACGTCCAGCAGCAGCGCGGCCCGGTCGCGGGCCACCGCGTCCTCGGCGGTCTTGCTGTCGTCCACCAGCAGGCTGCAGTACAGGCCCAAGGCCAGGGCGCCCTCGACGTAGGCCTTCTGGGCCAGCAGCATCCGCCGCACGTCGGCGTGCTCGATCAGCGGCACCGGCGGGAGCGCGGGGTCCTTGGCGGCGGGCGGACGGCCCTGCAGGCGGACCTTGGCGTACTCCAGGGAGTGCAGGTAGCCGGTGTAGCCCAGCGCGGCGGCGCCCAGGCCGACCCCGATGCGCGCCTCGTTCATCATGTGGAACATGTACGACAGCCCCTTGTGGGGCTCGCCGACCAGGTACCCCACAGCGCCGGGCGCGCCGCCGGGGGTGTGGGCGCCCTCCCCGAAGTTCAGCACCGTGTTGACGGTGCCGCGATAACCCATCTTGTGGTTGAGGCCCACCAGGGCGATGTCGTTGCGCTCCCCCAGCGAGCCGTCGGCGTTCACCAGCACCTTGGGGACGATGAACAGCGAGATGCCCTTCACCCCGGGCGGCCCGCCGGGGATCTTGGCCAGCACCAGGTGGACGATGTTCTCGCTCAGCTCGTGCTCGCCGGCCGAGATCCACATCTTGGTGCCGTAGAGGCGGTAGGTGCCGTCCGGCTGCGGCTCGGCGCGGGTGGCGATGTCGGCCAGGGACGAGCCGGCCTGCGGCTCCGACAGGCACATGGTGCCCAGGAACCGCCCGGCCGCCATCGGCCGCACCCAGGTGTCCACCTGCTCGGGGGTGCCGTACTCGACCAGCAGGTTGGCGTTGGCGATGGTGAGGAAGGGGTAGGCGGCGGTGCCGATGTTGGCCGCCTGGAACCAGGCCAGCACCGCCTTGGACACCACGGTGGGCAGCTGCATCCCGCCCAGCGACTCGTCCAGCTCCCCGGCCAGCAGGCCCGCCTCGGCGAAGACCCGCAGCGCCCGCTTCACCTCCGGGATCATCACCACCCTGCCGTCGGCGTCCAGGTGCGGCTCGTGGGCGTCGGCGAGCTTGTTGTGCGGGGCGAAGTGGTCGGTGGCGATCCGCTCACCGAGCTCCAGCACCGCATCGAAGGTCTCCCGGGAGTGCTCGGCGAAACGCTTGCGGGCGGTCAGGCGGGTGACGTCGAGCCACTCGTGCAGCAGAAAGTCGAGGTCGCGACGGGACAACAGCAAGGAGGACATCGGCTCCCTCGGTTCGACGGGACGATAGGGGCGCGTCCAGGCCACCACCCCGCTCCGGACTTTTTGCCGGTGGGGCCTTCGGCGACTCGTCCGCAAGGCACACCGTACGCCGCTGCCTGCGGTGCCTCGCAGGAGCCCTCGCCCGGAACGCGTATCCGGCCGCCCGCCGCGGGTTTAAGGCGGTGTCGCGGGGAACGGCAATGCCGGGCCGTCGATGCGGCCGCAGGCGAGGTGAGTGACCGATGTACAAGGTGCTGTCGCTGATCACCAGCGTGCTGGGGAGCGTGCTGGCCGGGATGCTGTTCAAGCGGGTCTGGAAACTGGCCGCCGGTGAGGACCGGGCGCCCGACGCCGAGGACCTGAGCCGGGGCTGGATCGAGGTGCTGGCCGCGGCGGCGGTGCACGGGGCGATCACCGGGATGGTCAAGGGGGCCACCAAACGGGCCAGTGCCAAGAGCATGCGCCGGGCCGCCGAGCGCCGCCGGGAACCGGCGGAGGTGGGACCATGAGCGGCCGCGTCAAAACCTGGGCGGACAAGCACCTCAAGGGACGCAACGCCCGCGCTCCCTCGGAAGAGGACGTCCCCCGCCCAGAGCAGGGAACCTCACAGCCAGAGCGGGACGCCCCGCAACCAGAGCAAGGCGCCTCACAACCGAAGCGGGACGTCCTGCGGCCAGAACAGGGCGCTTCACAACCGGAGCAGAACGCCCCACGAGCAGAGCAGGAAGCCTCACAGCCAAAGCGGGATGCCCTGCAGCCAGAACAGGGCGCTTCACAACCGGAACAAGACGCCCCACAACCAGAGCAGGGCACCCTGCAATCGCAGGGGGACTCCCCGCGGCCGGAGGGCGGCGAGCAGGCGTCCGGTGTCCGGCGCGAGGAGCATCCCTCGCCCGGAACGCTGGCGCGAACCTCCTGGAAGGACCTGCTCAAGCGGACGTTCCGGGAGTTCAAGGAGGACAATCTCACCGACTGGGCGGCGGCGCTGACCTACTACGCGGTGCTGTCGATCTTCCCGGCGATGCTGGTGATCATCTCGCTGATCGGGCTGGGCGGCGCCTCGCTGTCGGAGTCGATCATCCGGAACGTCGGGGACCTGGCGCCCGGCGCGGTGCGCGACGTGCTGGCCACCGCGCTGACCGAGCTGCAGCGCGGGGCGGGCGCCGCCGGGCTGGTGGCGGTGATCGGCCTGGTGGCGGCGGTGTGGTCGGCCTCGGGGTATGTGGCCGCCTTCATGCGGGCCTCCAACGCGATCTACGACCTGCCGGAGGGCCGGCCGATCTGGAAGACCCTGCCGATCCGGATCGCGGTGACGCTGGTGTCGCTGACGCTGCTGTCGGCCTCGGCCATCGCGGTGGTGATCTCCGGGCCGCTGGCCCGCAAGGCCGGAGACCTGCTGGGGCTGGGCGATGCGGCGGTGACGGTCTGGAACATCGCCAAGTGGCCGGTGCTGCTGGTGGCGATCGCCTTCCTGTTCGCGCTGCTGTACTGGGCCTCGCCCAACGCCAAGCGCGGCTTCACGTGGGTCACGCCCGGCGGGCTGCTGGCGCTGGCGGTGTGGCTGCTGGCCTCGGTGGGCTTTGCGTTCTACGTGGCCAACTTCGGCAGCTACAACAAGACCTACGGCAGCCTGGCCGGGGTGATCATCTTCCTGGTCTGGCTGTGGATCAGCAATATCGCGCTGCTGCTGGGAGTGGAGCTCAACGCCGAACTCCAGCGGGCGCGGGCCATCGCCCGGGGTCTTCCACCGGACCGGGAGCCGTACGTGCAGCCCCGCGACACCCGCAAGTTCCCCGAGGAGCTGCGCCGGGAGGTCGAGTCCCAGGAGCACCGGCTGGGCTGAGCCCCCTGCCGGGGCGGGTCAGGAGCCCGGCTGGGTCACCCGGCGGCCGACCTCCTCGGCGAGCCGTTCCAGGGAGTCCTCCAGCATCCGCTGCATGACGTCCCGGTTTGGCCCGGCGTCCTCGCCGGGTGGGCGGTGGCCGCGGAAAGACAGGTGGACGACCACTTCGCTGGTCCCCGCCCCCTGGTCGGTGACCTGCAGCCACCCGGTGTAGTCCGGGCCGTCCCGGCTGCCCCACTCCAGCCGCAGCCGCTCGGGGGCGCCCAGCAGCATGCCGTCGCGTTCCTCGCGCACATCGACGAGGCTGCCTGCGGCCTCGGCCAGCCCCGGGGCGACCTCGTGCACCCGGACCTCCTCCGGCAGCCACTGGTTCATCGCCGCGACGTCGGCGGCGATGTCGAAGACGATCCTGCTTTCGGCCGGCATCGTGCGGCTCGCCTCGTACTCCATGACGCCCTCCTGCGGTTCGCGGCCCGCTTTACCCGGCACGTCCGGGGACAAACCGGGCCCGGCGGGAACGGCCGCCCGCAGCGGCGATGAGCCTTCCGCCATGGGACCGCAAGGTCTGGAACGGGGCTCCGGCGGCGCCCGCGTCGTCCCAGGTCGTGGCGTCCCTCGGCGGCGAAACGGAGACCCGACGCCGGCACCGACCCATATAGCCGTAAATTCCGCTATTGCCCGCCCCTGGCGCAGTGCCCTTAGATCTTGGTCGTGGACGCGACAACGGGCAGGGACGTGGCCCTGGTCACCGGGGCCTCCCGCGGGCTGGGCGCGGCGATCGCACGGCGGCTGGGCGCCGCCGGGTGGGCGGTGGCGGTCAACTACCGCTCCGACGCTGCAGGGGCCGAGCGGGTGGCCGGTGACATCCGCGCGGCGGGCGGCACCGCCGCGGCCTTCCGCGCCGACGTCACCGACGAAGAGCAGGTCACCGCGCTGGTGGCGGAGGTGACCGAACGGCTGGGGCGCATCGCGGTGCTGGTGGCCAACGCCACCGGGCCGCAGCCGGAGATCCCGTTGGAGAAGCTCACCTGGCGGGACCACCTGGACCAGCTGGAGTTCTTCGTCAAAAGCCCGACTCTGCTGGCCCAGGCGGTGCTGCCCGGCATGAAGGCCCGCGGCGGCGGGCGGATCATCCAGATCGGCTCGGACGTGTTCGAACGGGCCCTGCCGGAGTACTCGGCCTACACCGCCGCCAAGGCCGCCCAGATCGGGCTGACCCGGTGCTGGGCGCGGGAGCTGGGCCCGTTCGGGATCACCGTCAACATGGTGGCGCCCGGCTGGATCCCGGTGGAGCGGCACGCCGACGCCACCGCCGAGGAGCTGGCCGGCTACACCGCCGGCGTGCCGCTGGGCAGGATCGGCAGGCCCGAGGACGTGGCCGCCGCCGTGGCGTTCCTGGCCTCGGAGGAGGCCGCCTACATCACCGGGGAACGGATCGTCGTCAGCGGCGGCCACACCATCGGCTGAGCCGCGCCGCGACGGCGCCGGGGCGTTCGGCCGCATGACCGTCCGCCCCGGCCGGAGGGTGCGGGGAGCGTCCCCGCGCACGGGCCGGATGTCAGCCCTCGCTGCGGTCGGCGTTGGCGATGACCGCGTCGTGGACGTACTGCGCCAGGCCCTCGGCGACCTGCTCGTAGGTGGCGGTGAAGCGGGGGTCGCCGACGTAGAGCTCGGCCAGCCCGCGGTGCATCTGCGGGGTGCACTCGTAGAAGTTGTCGCTGATGCTGCGGCGGTGCCGCTCGGCCAGGTCCATCGCCCGCTCGCCGGTGGCCGGCGCGCCGTCGGCCATCGCCGCGGCGAACTCCCGCAAGATCGCCTCCTGCTCGTCCTTGATGCGCTGCCAGTCGGCCTTGGTGTAGGCGGCGGTGCGGCGCTGCGAGGCCTGGTAGGCGTCGTAGCCGCCCCAGCGCTCGGCGGCCTCCTCGGCGTGCGCCTCGGGGTCGAAGTCGCCGAAGACCTCGAACCGCTCCTCGGGGGTGAGCGAGATTCCCATTCTTCTCGCCTCCATGGCGTGTTCGATCGCCGTGACCATCGCGCGCAGCCGGTCGATCCGTCCCACCAGCAGGTCGCGCTGGCGGCGCAGGTGCGTCATCGGGTCGGCCCTCGGGTCGTCGAGGATCTCGGCGATCTCCTCCAACGGGAATCCGAGCTCCCGGTAGAACAAGATCTGCTGGAGCCGCTCCAGGTCGGCGTCGCTGTAGCGGCGGTAGCCGCCGGCGGTCCGCCCGCTCGGCCTCAGCAGCCCGATCCGGTCATAGTGGTGCAGCGTCCGCACGGTCACCTTGGCGGCCCTGGCCACATGCCCGACCGAGTATCCACCCATCGGATTCCCTCCTTCCGCGATCCAGGCTCGGGCCTGACGTTGCGTGAGGGTCAAGCCGGAGCGAGAAAAATCCGGCCGTCCCGCCGGGAGAGCGGAACGGCCGGAGGGAAGGCGATGCGGATCAGCGGACCCGCACCCGCAGCGAGATCTCGCCGCCCACGATCTTGTCCAGCAGCCTGCGGTTGCCCACCACGACCTTGGACTTGCCGGAGCCGAGCACCAGGCGGCCGACCAGGTGGTCGTTGCGCGGCTTGGCCTTCAGCTTCTTCAGCAGGTCGGCGAAGCTGCCGGCGGCGATCTGCTCGCCGCACTCCTCGGGGTTGAGGTAGCACTCAAAACCCTCTTCGGCGGGGGCCAGTCCGCCCTTGACCGACAGCCTGCCGGTGGTGCCCTTGGCCTTCTTGGGGACCTTGAAGGTCAGGGCCACCGTCTTGACGGGGCTCCGGGCGGCGGTCAGCCTGATGCGGACCTTCACCTGCCTGCCGGCGGTGGCCCGCAGCACCCCGCCGGGCTTGAGCGCCGTCCACTTGCCGTTGCGCTTCACCAGCAGCTTGGCGACGGTGTACCGGCCGTACTCGCCGCGGTCGGTGACGTTCAGCCGCAGGTCGGTCAGGCGCACCCCGGCGTAGGGGCTGTCGGCCAGGACACCGATCAGGGCGGCGCTTTCCAGCCCCGCCGCCTCGCTGACGTCCGTGCGGTCGCTGTAGCGGTTGGGCAGGGTGATCTCCCAGGGCTTGCCGGCCACGGTGCCGCGCACCGTCCAGGTGGCCGTCACGCTCCCGCCCGCGAACCGGTCACGGGCCAGGTCCAGGGCGCTCATGAGGTGAAGCCCGGCGATGGCGGGCGCTTCCTCCCCATTGGCGAAGTAAGTGGTATCGGTGCGGGTCCGGCCGCCGGCGGTGGTCCGCGACACCACCGGCGTCACCGCCGGTCCGGCGCCCAGCTCGGCGACGATCCCGGTGAGGCGGTCCTGGGTGAGCGTGCCGGCGACATCGCCGAAGTTGGCCAGCTTGAACGCCCCGAAGACCGGGTCGGGGACCACCGCCAGAGCGTGGCCGTCGGTCGCGATCAGCCGGGTCGCCCCCGTCCAGAAGGCCGAATGCCCGAAGGCCAGCGCCTTGCCGTCGCAGATCGCGGTGACGGTGCCCATTCCCCCGCCGGTGACCGCGCCGTAGGAGCCGAGCACGCCGAAGTTGCCGCCGGGCACGATCGCGCCGGGCCGGCCCTCGGCCCCGCCGGTGGCCCCGGCGCGGTAGAAGCGGACCTCGGCGCCTTGCCGTTCGGCCGCCTTGTTCAGCGCGTCGATCCGCCGCTGCGCGAGCCCGGAGATCCCCACCGGCATCGGCAGCCGCGACAGCCCGGCGGAGGCGGTCTCGGCGTCCACCAGGCCGCGCGAGGTGAGGGTGCGCTGCAGCGCGGCCGGCAGCTTCACCCGCTTCTTGGCGGCCTGCGCGGCGGCGACGGCGTCCGGCTTGCTCAGCAGGTCGTACATGGCCTTGGCGGGGGTGATCCCGGCGAGCTTGGAGGTTCCGCTGAAGCCGTAGCCGACCGCGCCCAGCAGCCGCCCGTCGGGGGCGTAGACCGGCGAGCCCGACATGCCCGCCCAGATGGCGCCCGCCTTGTCGAGGGCGGGCGAGTCGGCCTCGGCCAGGATCATGTCGACGCCCGGCGCGATGCCGTCCTTGAGCACGCCCTGCACCCGCACCGTGAAACGCTCGGGCGCGGTCCCCTTGCTGACCGTCAGCCCCCAGCCGGTCATCCCGTCGCGCACCTGGGCGATCGGGAAGGGCGCCGGGCAGTCCGCGGGCGCGGCCTGCGCGTGCGCCGTGACCGGAATCGACAACACCGGGGAGGCGGCCACCGCCAGTGCGGCGGCCGACACCGCGGCGCATCTCGACAACTTCCGCAATGGAGCCCCTTTCGATGACGGCGACCCGCATGTCGCCGGACGCTTGACCAGACGCGGGATCGAGAAGGATTGTTTACCGAGTGTCCAAGTGTGGTCACTGTGAGTTGTTTACTCATGTGGTCGGGCAGAATTGGCCTTTTGGCCGCCTGGTTCTGCGGAGGGAAGGGCTCTTCCTGCGCCGATACCGTGAGCGCCCACGACCACGAGGCCGTCTGGGGAGGGAGCCGGGAGGATGCGGATCGACCTGCACAGCCACAGCAACGCCTCGGACGGGACGCAGCCGCCGGCCGATGTGGTGCGGCGGGCCCGGCGGGCCGGGCTGGATGTGCTGGCGCTGACCGACCACGACACCGTGGCCGGGCTGCGGGAGGCCGCCGAGGCGCTGCCCGCGGGACTGACCTTGGTGCCCGGCATGGAACTGTCGTGCCGGCTGGGGCCGACGGGGGTGCATCTGCTGGCCTACCTGTTCGACCCGGCCCACCCGGACCTGGCGGCCGAGTGCGCCCGCATCCGCGACTCCCGCGCCCTGCGCGGGCGGCGGATGGTCGAGAAGCTGAACGAGCTGGGCGTCCCCGTCACCTGGGAGCAAGTGCGGTCGCTGGCCGGCAGGGCCGCGGTGGGACGGCCCCACATCGCGCGGGCCATGGTCGCCGCCGGGGTGATCGACCGGGTGGAGGAGGCGTTCACCCCCGAGTGGATCGCCCCGGGCGGGCGCGCCTACGCCGAGCGGTACGCCCTCGATGTGGTCACCGCCATCCGCCTGGTGCGCGCGGCGGGCGGCGTCCCCGTGCTGGCGCACCCCGGGGCGGGCCGCGGGGGCCTGCTCATCGACCGGGCGCGGCTGGCCGAACTGGCCGAGGCGGGGCTGTTCGGGCTGGAGGTCGACCATCCCGACCACGACGCCCCCACCCGCCGGCGGCTGCGCGCGCTGGCCGCCGAGCTGGGACTGGCCTGCACCGGCTCCAGCGACGACCACGGCGAGCTGACCGGGCACCGGCTGGGCCGGGAGACCACCTCCCCGCAGGTGTACGAGCGGCTGCTGGCGGAGGCGACCGGCGCCCGCCCGATCGGCTGAGGCCCCGGGCGCGCCCGGCGCCGCCTACGGCGTGACGAGCGCGGCCGGCCGAGTGGGCCGGGACCGATTCCCGCACCTCGGTCACGACTTCATCGAACCTTTTTCAACATGCCGCTTCCGGCGGCCGACAACGGCACGGCCGTGCCCGGCGGCGATACGGTGGGCCCGGACGGCATGGCACCGGGCGGGGCTTGCATTCCAGCACTTGAGAACACGTGCCGAAAAAGGTTCATCCCTGCACCAACCCCCTCCTTGTGGAGAGGTGATGCGATGATCTTTCTGGATCGATTCTCCGGTCCGGTGCTGTCGCTGTTCCGCATGGTGATCGGGTTCATGTTCCTGGTCCACGGGACGGCCTCGATGTTCGGGGTCTTCGGCGGCAACCGCGGCACCGGCCGGGCGGTGGAGTTCCTGGCCTGGCCGAGCTGGTGGGCGGCGCTCATCCAGGTCGTCTGCGGCGGCCTGGTGATGATCGGCCTGTTCAGCCGGGCCGGCGCCACACTGGCGTCGGGCTCCATGGCCTACGCCTACTTCGTGGTCCACCAGCCCGAGGCGCTGCTGCCGGTGCAAAACCACGGCGAGTCGGCGGCGCTGTTCTGCTGGGCCTTCTTCCTGGTCGCCGTGCTGGGCCCCGGCCCCTGGTCGCTGGACGCGCTCGTGAGCCGCGCCCCGCGCAGCGTCGCGCAATCCCAAAAACCCGTCGGCCCGGCCCCGGCCTGCTGCGCGACCTGGTCGCCGCCTGCCTGGGCAAGGATCCGGCACGACGCCCCATCGCCGAGCAGGTGTTCACCGCTCTGCTCAGCGGCGGCAGGCACCAGGATCTGTTCGCCGCAGGCGCCTCCGCTGCGGCAGGTTCACCTGCGGCTGCGATGCCGCCTCCCGCCCCGCAGTCTCCTCCCCCACCACCCGTCCCTCCGGCCCCGCGCAGTCATCTTCTGTAAGTGCTCGCGGCCGCAGGCCTCACCGCCGCCCCGCTGCTCGGCGGCGCAGCCGCCTTCCTCGTCCTCGACGGAACGGCAACGGCCGCTCAAGCAGCCCAGACCCCGCCGGGCCCACGGCGGGCGGCGGCGCCGCACCGGGCGAGCAGGCGCACAACATCGGCGGCCCCTACCCCTACCTTCCTGACCCCGCCGCGCAAACCAGGACGTGGGGATCCCCGTCCCGTCCATCGGCTGCCAGCCCGGTCAGGCCACCATCACCATGAGCTTGGACGCCGTCAAGGCCCCCTGCGCGGTCGACTCGATGATCCACCTGGCCGGCCGCTTCTACTTCGACGGCGCCGAATGCCACCGCCTGACCGCCCCCACCGCGCTCAAGGTGCTGCAGTGCGGTGACCCCACCGGCAGCGGCAGAGGCGGCCCGGGCTATCACTTCGCGGACGAGAACCTCACCGGCGTCCACTACACCAGGGGCACCGTCGCCACGGCCAACTCTGGCCCCGATACCAACAGCAGCCAGCTCCTCATCGTCTGCGGCTACTGCGACCTTGCCCCCAACTACACCGTCCTTGGCCACGTCACCTCCGGCCTGGACATCATCGACGACATCGCCGAGGCGGGAGTAGCCGTAGACAGCGGCCTGGACACCACCGACGGCCGCCCCCGCAAATCCCTCACCATCGAGCGGTTCCACATCACCAGCGGCTGACCACCCGCCGGTGCTTCCCGGGGCCCTACCGCCTGCAGGCCCGGCACCGGAGGGGCCGTCATCAGAGTCCGTAGAAAACGGAAGCCGTACACCCAGGCCGGCTGCGGGCGGGACGCCTCCGTGAACCACCTCTAGTCATTTGAGGCGCAATTCTTCCGCAGGCGGCGTTGGGAACGGCGTTGAATCTCGGGACTCAGCCGACGACACACCACAAGCATCACTTTCAATGCTCCAATGTCCGCGTTTTAAGAGCGGCAGGGACGTCTGTAGTCGGCCACCAAAAGATTTCACCGAGCTGCGGACGTCAGCCTAGCATTGCGGGCATGGTCGCGATCCTCCGGTGCAATCGGGATGAGGAGAAGCTCCTCTGGGAGAAGTCGGCAGATCCAAACGCATCGGCCAAGGGATGGGTGACCGCCCGGCCGACCGATAACTGGAAGGGGCGGGATGTCGTGCTCATCGTCACCAGCCCCGCGGCACGGCCGATGATCACTCATGCCGGTTCCCTGCGGAAGGGGTCCTGGCGGGGGACGGTGCTCCGTGAGCTGTCAGTGACCGGAGTGGAGGAGCTGCCCGGCCCTTGCCCCATGGACGTGCTGGGCGAACGGGTGCCGCCCTATGTGCGCAAGCACCTCGAGGGTGAGAGGACACTGCCTGATCAGGCGGGCCGGGAGCTGCTGTCCGTACTGCTGGAGATGCGTCCGGAATGGGGAGCGATCCTCGACCGCCTCAGTGAGCCGGAGCCTCCGGTGCAGATCCGCGGCCCCCGCGGGGAGCAGGTCGGCCTGGTCAGGGACGCGGTGGGGTTGGTCTTGCAGATGGCCGGCTTCTCCCGCGAACCGCTGGAGCTGTGGACCCCGCCCGCCGACCTGGAGGCGCCGGACGCCCCCTCGTTCCTCGACGGTCTCCCCGAGGGGGTGGCCCTGGAAGACGACCTGATCGCACACGATGCCCGCCGATTCCGGGACTGGCTCGGCCAAGACACCTCCCACCACGGGTGGCGGGTCTATACCAAAAACGGCCAGCGATTGCTCATCGGCAATGTGAACCGCAAGCCTGCCGAGGCGACTTTGGGCGTCGATCTCATTTATCTGAATGAGTCTCGGCAGAGCACCGTACTGGTGCAGTACAAGAAGCTGATCAAAAAGGACGGCGACTGGTCGTACTATCCCGCGCGAGACAGGGACAACCTCGAAAAAGAGCTGGCCCGCATGCGCGATGTTGCCGCCATGTGCGAGAAGGTGACCGACGAGAACGACGCCTACCGGCTGCACTCCGACCCGTGCTGGTTCAAGCTCTGCCGGGCCGAGAGCACCATCCCCCGCACGGATGAGCTCGTACAGGGCATGTATCTGCCTCGCGCCTACTTCGACCAGCTCCTCAACGCCCCTCACTCGCCTTTGCGGGGCAGCAGGGGCGGCCTCAGGTTCGGCTACCAGACGGTCCCTCGCTACCTGGACAACACCACCTTCAGCGGCCTGGTCCAGGACGGGTGGATCGGAAGCACCGGCAGGGCCACCGAGATCGTCCAAGCGCAGATCAGGGCCAGCCACGCGGGCAGCCGTGAGATCGTCTTCGCCGCACTGCTCGGCGAGAACCCCACCAGGGCCCAGCGTGCCCGCCGGCAGCGCACTCGCGTCAAGCACCGCTGACCTT
>NZ_MOYN02000012.1:0-73907 GCF_001896795.1 Thermomonospora sp. CIF 1 | reverse complement strand
CGGTCAGCCGGACTGCTTGCGGGCCAGGACGCGGTAGGTGTTGCTGTGGGAGCCCTGGAAGGGCAGGAACAGCAGGTCCGCGACGATGGCGGCGCCCAGCAGGGGGATCGCCAGGAGCTGGGCGATAGCGGCGCGGGCGTACTGGGCCGGGCCCGGGGGGTGCGGGCTGCGCCAGGGGTCCTCGGTGTCCACGCCGAGCAGGTTGATCAGGCAGGCGGCGGCGGGCAGCACGTCCAGGCCGCGGCGGGCCTCGCGGCGCTGCTCGGCGACCACCTCCAGGCCGCGTTCCTCCAGCGCCCGCTTGAGGTTGGCCAGCGGGATCAGGTGCAGGTGCTGAGGCGGCAGGTACGGCATCCAGAAGGTGCGCAGCACGGCGGCCAGGCGGGCGTCGGGGTCGGGCATCTCCACCAGCAGGAAGCCGCCGGGCTCGAGGATCTTGGCGGCCAGGTCCAGCTCGGCCAGCGGGTCGGGGGTGTGCTCCAGGTAGTGGTTCATGCTGAGCACGTCGTAGTGGCCGATCATGTCGGTGCCCAGGTCCAGGAACTGGCCGTGGAAGGAGCGGGAGATCCAGCCGCGGCGGACGGCCTCCTGCACCCCCTCGCCCATGTCCAGGCCGTGGAAGTCGGTGCCGGGCAGCACGGTGCGGGCGACCCGGCAAAAGTGGCCCTTGCCGGTGCCGATGTCCAGCCAGGTGCGCGGGGTGGTGAAGCGTTTGACCAGGTGGGCGCGGGCCAGGTAGTCGCCGGTGGTGCCGCCGAGAATGCGCTCGGCGGCCAGGTCGCCCAGGCCGCTGTAGGCGTCGCGGTAGTAAAAGTCCAGCCCCTCGGGGGTGACCTGGGGGTTTTGGAAGATGTGCCGGCAGTCGCGGCAGCGCTCCAGCGGGAAACGGCCGGGCTTGACCTGGATGACGTCCCGGGTGACCAGGTGGGGGGCCAGGTTGCGGGAGCCGCACCAGGGGCAGTCGGGGCGGCGCTCGCCCAAAAAGCGCTCCACCCCGGCTTCGATCTCGGCGCGGTAGCGGGCCCGGGCCTCCTCCCGCAGCTGCAGCCGGTGCCGCTCCCAGCGGCTGCGGGGGGCGCGCAGCGTCCGCCAGATGGTCAGCGGGACGTGCACCACCCGCAGCCAGGCGGCCCGGTGCAGGTCGGCCGGGCGCAGCGCGGTCCCGGTGAAGATCAGGTACGGCGCCAGGCTGTACAGCAGCACCACGCCCAGGCCCTGCCACAGGTCGATCAGCGGGCAGCACAAGGCCAGCAGGCAGCCGGCGCCGCTTTGGTAGAGGGTCTGCGGCACCGCCACCGTCGGCGGCAGCGCCAGCGCCAGCGAACGCAGCCAGGCCCGCCGCTGCCCGATCCGGTCGGGGGCGTGGAACGGCGCGACGACCATGTCGGCGGTGTCGGCGTAGCAGCGCAGCCGGACCAGGGCCTCGCCCATCTCCCCGGCGTCCAGCCCGCTGCGCGGCTCGATCCGGGCGCGTTCCAGGGCGTCGCCGGCCATCAGCACGGCATAGCCGGCGCCCCGGCCCATGGCGAACCGGTCCTTGCGGTAGGCGCGCGGATCGACATGCCGCACCAGGTCGAGCGCCTGCTCCACCGGCAGGTCGGCCGGGACCAGGTCCAGCATGCCCAGCCCCTCCCGCCGGGCGTGGTCGGCGGCGGCGCGCAGCACCTGGTCGGGTACGGCGGCGTCCTCGGCGGTCAGCGCCGTGTAGCCGTCCAGCGGGCTGGTCGAGCGCTCCGGCCGCAGCCGGCGCAACCCGGTGACGCGACGGCGCAGCCACAGGGCGTTGCCGAGCACCCCGGCCGCCACGAGCCAGATGATCCAGTTCACGCCTGCGTCTCCTCACCCCTTGGCCGTTGGGGAGTTGTGCCGGGACTTTCGGCCGCGCTCGATCGCCGTGAGCAGGATTCTTGTCAGTTCCGGCACGATGCGGACACTCACGGTCCGGACAACGGTGAACGGTCTGGTGTCACCTGGCTGACAAGCCCGCCCCCGCTTATCAGCCCGATGACAAAGCGCCGCCGGGGCCGCTGCGCCCTCCGGCAAGAAAACCGGCCTCCGGTGCGGCAGACTGTCCGGCCATGGCGATCACCCGCAGACCGCCCGTGCCGCTGCTCGGCGAGCGCCGGCTGAGCTCCAGGTTGTATGAGCTGGACGTCGCCTCGGCGGCGGTTGGCCGGACCATGAAGGTTCATTTGCTGGTCCCCAAGGGTTGGTCCCGTGACGCCGACCGGACCTGGCCGCTGCTTTACCTGTTCCACGGCGGGGACGACGACTACCTGTCGTGGACCCGCGAAACCGACATCGAACAGCTGAGCGCCGACTGCCAGGTACTGGTGGCGATCCCGGACGGCGGACGGGCCGGAGGTTACACCAACTGGTGGAACTTCGGCAGGCCCGGCGCCCCCCAGTGGGAGACCTTCCACCTGGATGAGCTGGGCGGGCTGCTGCGCGAGGCGTACCGGGCCGGGGACGCCCAGGCCATGGCGGGGGTGTCCGGCGGCGGCTACGGCGCGCTGATCTACGCGGCGCGCCGTCCGGGGACCTTCCGCTACGCCGCCGCCTTCAGCTCCCCCTGCTCGATCCGCCGTCCGGCGCTGGCCGCCACGCTGCTGCTGGCCACCGCCTCCGTGGGCCGCACCAACCCGCTGGCCATGTGGGGGCTGCCGGTGATCCACGACCGGATCTGGCGGTCGTTCGACCCGATCTGCATGGCGGCCGGGCTGCGCGGCACCGGCCTGTACCTGTCGGCGGGCACCGGGCGGCGGGGGCCGCTGGACCCGCCGGACGCCCGGCGCACCGTGGCCGATCTCGCCGAGCCGCTGGTGCGCTCCACGGTCGGCCCGTTCCTGCGGAAACTGCGCAAGCTGGACATCCCCGTCACCACCCACCTGTACGACCGCGGCACCCATACCTGGCCGTACTGGCGGCGGGAGCTGCACCGCGCCTGGCCGCTGATCATGCAGGCGCTGGGCTGCGACTGAGCCGACGCACCGTCCCAGCGCATAAGGGGGCGATGAACCTTTCTCAGCACGTGGCCCAAGGAGCCCCGGGGCGGGGATCTGTTGGCGTCCGGTGCGGCGGCGTTCCGGGCCACGGCGTCGTCCCCGCCTCGACCTGCGGAGACCGCGTGCCGGAAAAGGTTCAATCAGGCGGCCGACAAAAACCCGCCCGCGCTTGTCGGCCCGGCTTCGTTGTCCGCCCGCGCGGCGGCGGCTTAGCGTCGCGGCGACCGCGCTCTGCCGCGCGGTCCGCCGCAGTCCATTCCCGCCGGCCGAGGAGGACACATGGCGGAACGGAGCAGGCACCCGGGAATCGTCGGCGAGATGGCCGCCGAGTTCGCCGGGACGATGATCCTCATCCTGTTCGGCGTCGGGGTCGTGGCGCAGGTGGTGGCGGGCGGCCTCGGCGACCACGACAGCATCGCCTGGGCGTGGGGCCTGGGGGTCACGCTGGGCGTCTACGTCGCGGCCCGGGTCAGCGGCGCCCACCTCAACCCGGCCGTCAGCGTGGCGCTGGCGGTCTTCCGGGACTTCCCCTGGCGCAAGGTCGCCCCGTACGCGCTGGCGCAGACCGCCGGGGCCTTCGTCGCGGCGCTGCTGGTCCGCTGGAACTACGGCGAGGTGCTGGCCGCGGTCGATCCCGGCCACACCATCAAGACCCAGGGCGTCTTCTCCACCCTGCCCGGCAACGGCACCCTGCCGGTGGGCACCATGGGCGCCCTGCGCGACCAGATCATCGGCACGGCCATCCTGCTGTTTTTGATCCTGGCCCTGACCGACCTGCGCAACGGCCCGCCGGCGGCGAACCTGGCGCCGGTGGTGATCGGGCTGGTGGTGGTCGCCATCGGGTTCGCCTGGGGCACCGACGCCGGCTATGCCATCAACCCGGCCCGCGACTTCGGGCCGCGCCTGGCCTCGTTCCTGACCGGGTACGAAGGGGCCTGGCGGGACCAGCACGGCGAGCTGTACTTCTGGGTGCCCGTGGTCGGTCCGCTGATCGGCGGGGTGCTGGGCGCGGGCCTGTACAAGACCATGGTCGGACGGTTCCTGCCCGGTGTGCGGGCACCGGTGCCGGGCCGTCCGGAGCATGAGGCGGCCTGAGCCGCGCGACCTGCAGAAAGGGATCTTCGATGGCGGATTTCGTGGGAGCGGTCGACCAGGGCACCACCAGCACCCGGTTCATGATCTTCGACCATGGCGGCAACGAGGTGGCCCGGCACCAGCTGGAGCACGAGCAGATCCTGCCGCGGGCCGGCTGGGTGGAGCACAACCCCGTGGAGATCTGGGAGCGCACCCGGACGGTCATCGAGACCGCGCTGAACAAGGCCGACCTGACCGCCCGGGACCTGGCCGCGCTCGGCATCACCAACCAGCGCGAGACCGCCGTGGTGTGGAACCGGCGCACCGGCCGCCCCTACTACAACGCGATCGTCTGGCAGGACACCCGCACCGACCGGATCGCCGCGGCGCTGGAGCGCGACGGGCGGGGCGAGGTGATCCGCCGCAAGGCGGGCCTGCCCCCGGCGACGTACTTCTCCGCCGGCAAGGTGCAGTGGATCTTGGAGAACGTCCCCGGGGTGCGCGAGGCGGCCGAGGCCGGCGAGGCATTGTTCGGCACCATCGACACCTGGCTGCTGTGGAACCTGACCGGCGGGGTCGACGGCGGCGTCCACGTCACCGACGTCACCAACGCCAGCCGCACCATGCTGATGGACCTGGAGACGCTGGAGTGGGACGAGGAGCTGCTGTCGTTCTTCGGCATCCCGCGCGCGATGCTGCCGCAGATCCGGCCGTCCAGCGACCCGGCCGGCTACGGGGTGACCCGGGCGGACGGCCCGCTGGGCGGGGAGGTGCCGCTGTCGGGGGCGCTGGGCGACCAGCAGGCCGCCACGGTCGGGCAGGTGTGCTTCGAACCCGGCCAGGCCAAGAACACCTACGGCACCGGCAACTTCCTGCTGCTGAACACCGGCACCGAGCCGGTGCGCTCCCGCCACGGCCTGCTCACCACCGTGTGCTACCGGTTCGGCGACGCCAAGCCGGTGTACGCGCTGGAGGGGTCCATCGCGGTGACCGGGTCGGCGGTGCAGTGGCTGCGCGACCAGCTTCGGATCATCTCCACCGCGGCGCAGAGCGAGATCCTGGCCCGCCAGGTCGACGACAACGGCGGCGTGTACTTCGTGCCGGCCTTCTCCGGCCTGTTCGCCCCGTACTGGCGGTCGGACGCCCGCGGCGTCATCGTCGGCCTGTCGCGCTACAACAACGCCGCCCACATCGCCCGCGCCACGCTGGAGTCGATCTGCTACCAGACCCGGGACGTGGTGGAGGCGATGCAGCAGGACTCCGGCGTGGTGCTGGACGTGCTGCGGGTCGACGGCGGCGTCACCGCCAACGACCTGTGCATGCAGATCCAGGCCGACGTGCTGGGCGTGCCGGTCTCCCGCCCGGTGGTGGCCGAGACCACCGCGCTGGGCGCCGCCTACGCCGCCGGGATGGCCACCGGTTTTTGGAAGTCCACCGAGGAGCTGGTCCGCAACTGGAACGAGGACCGCCGCTGGCTGCCGCAGTGGGACGACGAGCAGCGCGCCGCGGGCTATGCGGGCTGGAAGAAGGCCGTGGAGCGGACGCTGGACTGGGTCGACGTCGGCTGAGAGGGCCCCGGCTAGGCGGGCGGCGGTCCCTGCAGGCGGCGGTCGCGGGCGGCCATGCGGTCGGCGGGGTCGGCGGCGGTCAACTCGGCCAGGTGCGCGGCGATCGCGGCGGCGGTCCGGGTGCAGAACGCCCGCGGCTCTGCGGCGGCGTCGGGACACTCGGGCAGCAGGTGGTCGGCGATGCCGGCGGCCAGCAGGTCGGCCGAGCGCACGCCCTGGGCCTGCGCCATCTCGGCGGCGCGGGCGGTGGTGCGGTGGACGATCACCGAGGCGCCCTCCGGCGGCAGCGGGGACAGCCAGCCGTGGCGGGCGCACAGCACCCGGTCGGTGGGCAGCAGCGCCAGCGCCGCGCCGCCGGTGCCCTCGCCCAGCAGCACGCACAGCGTCGGCCCCGGCAGCGTGGTCAGCTCGGCCAGGCAGCGGGCGATCTCCCCGGCCAGCCCGCGTTCCTCGGCCTCGGCCGACAGCACCGCGCCGGGGGTGTCCACCACGGTCAGCAGCGGCAGGTGCAGCTCGCGGGCCAGCCGCATGCCGCGCCGGGCGACCCGCAGCCCGGCCGGGCCGATCGGGTGGCCGCTGCGCTGGCTGCGCCGGTCCTGCCCGACGACCACGCAGGCCGCCTCGCCGAACCTGGCCAAAGCCAGCAGCAGCCCCGGGTCGGCCTCCCCTTCGCCGGTGCCCGACAGCACGGTGACGTCGCGGGCGCCGTACCGCAGCAGCTCCCGCACCCCCGGCCGGTCGGCGCGGCGGGAGCGTTCGATCGACTCCCAGGCCGGGGTGTCGTCGGCGGCCGGCTCGGGCGCGGCCGGGCGGGGCCGGCCGCCGCGGGCGGGCGCCTGCCCGGCGCACAGCACCGACAGGGCGCGGGCGGCGACGTCGGGCAGCTCGTCGATGCCCACCACGGCGTCCACCACGCCCTTGGCGGCCAGGTTCTCGGCGACCTGCACGCCCGGCGGGAACGGCTCGCCGTGCAGCGCCTCATAGACGCGGGGCCCCAGAAAGCCGATCAGCGCCCCGGGTTCGGCGGCCGTGACATGCCCCAGCGACCCCCAGGAGGCCAGCACCCCGCCGGTGGTGGGGTGCCGCAGGTAGACCAGGTAGGGCAGCCCGGCGGCGCGGTGCCGCATCACGGCGGCGGTGATCCGCGCCATCTGGACGAACGCGGCGGTGCCCTCCTGCATGCGGGTGCCTCCGGAGGAGGGTGCCGCCAGCAGCGGCAGCCGCTCGGCGGTGGCCCGCTCCACGGCCGCCACGATCCGGTCGGCGGTGGCCAGCCCGATCGACCCGGCCAGGAAGCCGAACTCGGAGACCACGAAGGCCACCCGGCGGCCCCGCAGCAGCCCCTCCCCGGTGATCACGGCCTCGTCGCAGCCGGTGCGCTCCCGTGCCGCGGCCAGTTCGGCCTCATACGCCGAGCCGGGGGCGGCGACCCGGCGGGGCGGGGTGTCCCAGGAGGTCCACCTGCCGGCGTCCAGGATCCGGCCGATCAGCTCCCGCGCGCCGATCCGCGTCATGACGCGGCCACCTCGCCCTCCCCTCCGCACAGGCCGCGTCGCGGCCCGCCGGCATGCCTCCCCCCGACGGTACCGGCCGTCCCATCCGTCACGCTGCTCGCCCCCCTCCGTCACGCAACAGACATACCCGCTTTGACGGACTTTTTGATCTTGACCGGAATGCCCATGGCGGCCGCCCGGGAAGGACCACCGGACCCGGCGGGAAGGAAGGAGCCCGGATGCGGCCGGACGTCAGCGTCATCGTCATCGCCTACAACGACGCCGCGCGCCTTCCCCGGGCGGTCGGCTCGGTGCTCGCCCAGTCGCTGGGCCCGGTCGAGACGATCATCGTCGACGACGGCAGCACCGACGGCACCGGCGAGGTCGCCGAGCAGCTGGCCGCCGCCCACCCGGGGCGGGTGCGCGCACTGCACCTGCCGCGCAACTCCGGCGGCTGCGGACGGCCCCGCAACACCGGGCTGGCGCAGGCGCGCGGCGCGCATGTGATGTTCCTCGACAGCGACGACGTGCTGGACCGGCACGCCTGCCTGAACCTGGTCGCCGCGGCCGAGGAGACCGGCGCCGACCTGGTGTCGGGACGGTGCGTGCGAACCCGCCCGGACCGCCCCGGCGACCGGGGGCACGCGTGGTACCCGTGGCTGTACGCCCGGCGGGCGGTCTATGAGTCGATCACCCAGAACCCCGACCTGCTGTACGACACGCTGTCGACCAACAAGTGCTACCGCCGGGACTTCCTGACCGCCTGCGGCCTGTCCTTCGCCGAGGACGTGCACTATGAGGACCTGCTGTTCAGCACGCAGGCCTACCTGGCGGCCCGGCGGATCGCGCTCATCCCGCACCGCGTCTACACCTGGCATTGGCAGCAGCCTCGGCCCGACGGCGGGTCCATCTCCAGCCGCCGCGCCGAGCTGCGCAATTTCGCCGACCGGCTGGAGGTCCACCGGCGGATCGACGCGGTGCTGCGCGCCCGCGGCGCCGCCGACCTGAAGCTGCACAAGGACGCCAAGTTCGTCAACCACGACCTGCTGCTGTACCTGCGCGAACTGCGCGGACGCGACGCCGACTACCAGCGGCGCTTCCTGGAGCTGGCCGCCGCCTACATGGCCGAGCTGGACGAGCGGGTCTGGCAGAAGGCCAACCCGATGCCCGCCATCGCCGCCTTCCTGCTGGGACGCGGGGATCTGGAGGGGGCGCTGGCCGCCGCCGAGTACGGCCGCGGCCGGGTTCCCGAGCTGCTGACGGAGCTGACCGAACGGCACGGCCGGGTGTACTGGGGGCGGCTGGAGGGGCATCCGGCGCATCCGGTGCTCGACGTGACCGACCTGGGCATCCACACCGCCCCGCCGAGCCGGGTCCGGCCCGTCTGCACGCTGACCCGGCTGCGGCGGTGCGGCCCGCTGGTGCTGATGGCCGGGCGGGTGCACAACCCGCTGGAGCGGATCCCCCCGGACGCCGAGGTGCAGCTGACCGTGGAGTTCGCCGACCGGCGGCGCAAGGGCCGGGTGCTGTCGGTGCCCGCCGAGGTCACCCGGCGCAAGGGGTGGCTGCAGTGGCGGGCGTGCTTCCTGCCGTCCCGGGTGCTGCGGCCGTGGGGGTTCATCGACCCGGTGTGGGATCTGTGGCTGCGGCTGAGCGTCAACGGGGAACGCACCGCGCTGCGGCCGCGCCCGGCCGACGAGACGGTGCTGGAGACGGAGCTGCCGGCGCGTCCCAGACTGACCCGGCTCGCCGGGGACCGCCTGGTGCCGCTGCGCACCCGGCAGGACCGGGTGGCGTTCCGGCTCACCGGGCGCCGGCTGCGGCACCGCCTGGCCCGCCGGGCCGTGCGCTGGGCGGCCGCGACGCGGGCGGGCCGCCGGCTGTGGCGGCGGATCCGGGCGGCCGAGCAGGACGTGCGGCGCAGGCTCGGCAGCCAGAAGACCAAGCAGGCCGTCTACAACCGGCTGCTGGTGCGGCTGCCGATCCGCAAGGGCACCGCCGTTTTCGAAAGCCGGATGGGCGCCTGCTATGCGGGCAACCCCCGCTACATCTACGAGGAGCTGCGCCGGTCGGGCCGGCCCATCCGGGTCGTGTGGTCGTATGCCGGCTCTCCGCGCGGCTTCCCGCGCGATGCCCGCCTGGTCCGCCGGGGCTCGTGGGCCTACCACCTGGCGCTGGCCCGGGCCGAGTTCTGGGTGGACGACCACGGTTTCCCCGGCGGGCTGCGCAAGCGCCGCGGCACCACCTACCTGCAGACCTGGCACGGCTCGGCGTTCAAGCGCATGGGGCTGGACCATCCCGAGCTCAAGCGCGCCGGACGCGCCGAGCAGGCGCGCTTTACCCGCATGACCGGCCGTTTCGACCGTTTCCTGGTGCGCTCGCGGCACGATGTCGACACCCTGGCCCGCGGGCTGGGCGTCGCGCCGGACCGGCTGCTGCCGGTGGGCTATCCGCGCAACGACCCGCTGGTGAACGGGGGCGACCCGGCCGAACTGGCGGCGCTGCGCCGCGCGCTGGGCCTGGCGGGACGGCAGGTGGTGCTGTACGCCCCCACGTTCCGTCCCGGACGCGGCGGCAAGGCCGCCCCGCTGCGGCTGCCGTTCGACCCGGTGCGTTTCGCCCGCGAGCTGGGCGACACCCACGTGATGCTGGTGCGCCCGCATTACCTGACGAGGGTCTCCCTGCCGCCGGAGGCCAAAGCGGCGGTGCGCGACGTCGGCCACATCCCCGACGTCACCCCGTTGCTGCTGCTGGCGGACGCGCTGGTGACCGACTACTCATCGATCATGTTCGACTACGCCCTGCTGGACCGGCCGATGATCTTCTATGTGCCGGACCTGGAGGAGTACACCGGCCGGGACCGCGGCTGCTACTTCGACCTGGCCGAGCACGCCCCCGGGCCGCTGCTGCGCGAGGAGGACGCCCTGCTGGCGGCGCTGGCGGACCTGCCGGCCCAGCGCGACGCCCACGCCGCCCGCCGCCGCGCGTTCGCCGCCCGCTTCGGCGAGTACGACCGGGGCGATGCCGCCGCGCGGGTCGTCGAGCTGATCTTCGGCGGGGGTGACCGTGACCGGACGTGACATCTTCATCGTCTGCAACACCGTGGACGACCTGGGCGGCGTCCAGCGGTGGGCGCACCGGACGGCCGAGCTGCTGACCGGCCGGGGGCACCGCGTCACGCTGGTGGGCATCGCCCGTTCCGCCGAGCCGCACCCGCGGCGGCCGCGCGCCCCCTACCGCGTGGTCACCCTGCACGGCCCGTGGCGGCCGCCGGCGCTGGCGTGGCGGCCCGCCTCGGCGTGGGCGCGCCTGAACGTGCGCGCCCGCCTGCGCGACCGGTGGCGGACGGCGGTGCAGCGGCGCGGCGCCGAGCGGCTGGCCGCCCTGCTGCGCGCCGCACGTCCCGGCGGGGTGGTCATCGTCGCCCAGGTGTGGGCGATGGAGTGGGTGCGCCTGGCCGGCACCGGCGGGCTGAAGGTGATCGCGATGAGCCACGAGTCCTACCAGGCGGCCCGCGCCTCCTCCCGGTACCGCCGGATCTGGGAGCTGTACCCGTCCGCCGACCGGATGCTGACGCTGACCGCCGAGGACGCCGACGCCTGGGCGCGGGCCGGGATGACCAACGTCGATCACATGCCCAACCCGCTGCCCTTCTCCCCCGCCGCCCGCGCCGATCTGGACGCCCCCGTGGTGGCCTGCCTGGGGCGGCTGTCGCATGAGAAGGGCGTGGACATGGCGCTGGAGGCGTGGGCGGAGGCGAGCGCGGCCCACCCCGGCTGGCGGCTGCGGATCCACGGCTCGGGCCCGGAGGAGGAGGCGCTGCGCGCGCAGGCCCGCGCGCTCGGGATCGCCGGGACGGTGGAGTTCTGCGGGCCGGCCCCCGATGCCGCGGCGGCCTTGGCGCAGGCGTCGGTCTTCCTGCTGCCCTCCCGCCAGGAGGGCCTGCCGATGTCGCTGATGGAGGCGATGGCGTGCGGGCTGCCGGCGGTGGCCTTCGACTGCGCCCCGGGCGTGCGCGAGCTGCTGACCGACGAGGTGGACGGGCTGCTGGTGCCGCCCGGGCACGTCCCGGCGCTGGCGGCGGCGCTGCGGCGGCTGATGGGCGACGGGGATCTGCGCCGCAAGCTCGGCGACAACGCGGTGGCCGGAGTGCGGCGGCTGCATCCCGACACGGTGCTGGATCGCTGGGAGCGGCTGCTTGAGCTGCTGCACCGAGACGAACATGACTTCTCTTCGTAATTACTTGGATACATTGAGTCATCTCACGGGGGGCAGCCATGTCGCTGCTGAGACATACCGCGTTCATCACGGCCATGGCCGGCGCCATGACCGGTGCCGTCGCGGCGCCGGTGGCCCCGGCGCTGGCCGACCCCGGCGACCGGGTCGTCTCCAGGGTCCGCGCCATCGAGGTCACCGGGCCGACCAAGGTCTACCACCGCTCCTGGCGGGGGATCCGCACCACGGTCCAGACCGGGGAGCTCGCCGGCGGCACCTGGGTGGGCATCGCGGCCTCCGGGTTCCCCGCCAGTGCCGTGGGCAAGCGGTTCGGCGTCCACGTCCACGTCAACGCGTGCGGGCGCACTCCCGCCTCTTCCGGGCCGCACTACCAGAGCCCGCGGGTGCCCCGGCGGGCGCCGCTGATGGCGCGGGAGATCTGGCTGGACCTGACGGTCGGCCCGGACCGCACCGCCCGCGCCATGGCCCTGCGCTCCTGGCGGATCCCCAAGGGGGCGGCCAAGTCGGTGGTCATCCACTCCAAGGAGACCGACCCGCAGACCGGGGACGCCGGCGACCGCCTGGTGTGCACCACGGTGCCGTTCGGCGACCTGGGGCGCCGCTGACACCGCAGCCGGTCCCCGGGTCCGTCCCCGGACGGGCCCGGGGGCGGCGGGTCGGCCCGATGCACCTTTTCACCACGCCGTCCCCGCAGGTCGCATGCGGGGGCCTCACAGCCGGGGCGATGCCGTGGCCTGCAACGTCGCGGGCGCCGGAGACCAGCCGGGCTTTCGTCCCCGGCGTCTTGGGCCACGTGCCGGAAAAGGTTCAGGCCGTGCCGCCGCCTTCAGGGCCGGGCGGCTCCCGCTGTGCGGCGGCGCGGTTCCGCTTGGCGGCCTCGACGCTTTCGCGCAGCACCTCCAGCAGGTCGGCGGGGGGCGGCTGCGGCGGCGGCTGGGGCCGGACGACCTGAGCACCCGCGATCTTGGCCTCGATCACCTCCAGCAGCGCCCGCCGGTAGGAGTCGGTGTAGGCGGCCGGGTCGAAGTCCCCCGTCATCGTCTCGATCAGCGCCCCGGCCATGGCCAGCTCCTGAGGGCGCACCCGAACCTCCTCCTGCAGGAATTCGAAGTCGGGGGCGCGGACCTCATCCGGCCACAGCATCGTCTCCAGGACGAACACCCCTTGCCGCACCCGCAGCGCGCCCAGCGACTCGCGCTGCCGAAGCGTCACTTTGACCACGCCCACCAGGCCCGACCGCTCCAAGGCGTCGCGCAGCAGCACATAGGGTTTGGCACCGCCCTCGTCGGGCTCCAGATAGTAGGAACGGTCGAAGTAGATCGGGTCCACCTGATCGGCGGGGGTGAACTGAAGCACCTCGATGCGGCGTTTGGTCGGCAGCGGCAGATCCAGGAAGTCCTCTTCGGTGAGCACCACCATGTCGCCATTGGGCAATTCGTATCCCTTGGCGACGTCCACATAAGGCACTTCCCGCCCGTCCAGCGAGCACACCCGCCGGTACCGGATGCGCCCGCCGTCATCGCGGTGAACGTGGTGGAAGGTCACATCCCGTTCTTCGGTGGCCGCATACAGTTTGACCGGGATGGTGACCAGGCCGAAGGAGATCGCGCCATTCCAGATGCTGCGCATGAGGGCTCCTTACCCCGGGGCGCGCTTTCCCTAGCCTCGCAATATCATGCGTTTTGCGCTACATGTCCTGTGGGATCCTTTTCCATCTCCTGGGTTGCGGGGTAGAACCCACCTATGAGCATGTCGTGGCCGGTGGCCCCGATGCTGGCCGCCACCGGTGACCTGCCGGAGGACGCCGACCGCTGGTGCCTGGAGCTGAAGTGGGACGGCGTGCGCGTCGTCTGCCACGTCACCCCCCACGGCGTGCGGGCCGCCGGACGCCGCGGCGCGGACGTCACCGGCCGCTACCCGGAGCTGTCCGGGCTGGTGGACCTGGTGCCGGGCCGCGAGGCCGTCCTCGACGGCGAGGTGGTGGCCTTCCGGCACGGCCGGCCCAGCTTCGAACGGCTGCAGCGGCGCATGCACCTCGACCGCCCCGACCCCCGCCTGGTCCGCCAGGTGCCCGTCCGCTACGTGGTGTTCGACGTGCTCTACCTGGACGGCCGCCCCCTCTACGACCTGCCCTACCTGCAGCGGCGGCAGCTGCTGGAGGAACTGGACCTGGCCGGCGCCGGCCCCTTCGAGGCCCCGCCCCACCTGCACGCCGCCGACACCGACCAGGTCAAGGAACTGGTGGAGTACACCTGGGAGCAGCGCCTGGAGGGCGTGGTCGCCAAACGGGTGGACTCCCCCTACCGGCCCGGCCGGCGGGTGGACTTCTGGCGCAAGGTCAAGAACTTCCAGACCCGCGATGTGATCATCTGCGGCTGGAAGCCCGGCCGCGGCCGCCGCGAGGGCGGCTTCGGCTCACTGCTGCTGGGCGCCTACGACGACGGCGGGGCGCTGCGCTTCACCGGGCAGGTCGGCACCGGCTTCACCGACCGGGCGCTGGAGGACATCTACGAGCGGCTGTGGCCGCTGCGCCGTCTCACCAGCCCTTATGACGAGCTCCTCCCCCGCGAGCTCGCCCGCGACGCCCAGTGGGTTGAACCGGTCCTGGTGGGGGAAGTCGCCTACGGCGTGTGGACCAGGGAGGGGCACCTGCGCGCCCCGTCCTGGCGCGGCCTGCGCGACGACAAGGACCCCCGGGAGGTCACCTATGAACCCCGCTGAGGCGCCGCCGTGAGCGGCGGCGAGCGGGTCCGCGTCCGGGTGGAGGACCGGGAGCTCAGGTTGTCGAACCTGGACAAGGTGCTCTACCCCCGGCACGGGTTCACCAAGGGCGAGCTGATCGACTACTACACCCGGATCGCGCCCGTCCTGCTGCCGCACCTGCGGGACCGGCCGGTGACCCGCAAGCGCTACCCCGACGGGATGGCCGGGCAGTCCTTCTTCGAAAAGAACGCGCCCCCGGGCACCCCGCCGTGGGTGCGCACGGTGAACCTGCCGACCCCGGGCAGCGCCAAAGGGCGGGCCTCGGCCGACTACGTGATGGTCGACGACCTGCCCACCCTGGTGTGGCTGGCCAATCTGGCCGCGGTGGAACTGCACGTCCCGCAATGGCGGGTCGGCCCGCGCGGCGGGGTGCACCGCCCCGACCTGATGGTCTTCGACCTGGACCCCGGCCCGCACACCACCATCGTGGACGCCTGCCGGGTGGCCTGCGCGCTGCGCGCCCTGCTGGCCGACGACGGCCTGCGCGCCTACCCCAAGACCAGCGGCAAAAAGGGCCTGCACCTGTATGTGCCGGTGCGGGAGACCGGCCGGACCCGGCAGTACGCCGAGCAGGCGGCCAAGCGGCTGGAGGCCGACGACCCCCGCCACGTCACCGCCCGGATGGACCGGCGGCTGCGCAAAGGCAAGATCTTCATCGACTGGAGCCAGAACGACCCGGGCAAGACCACCGTCGCCCCTTATTCCATGCGCGCCTCCGGCGGCCCGGCGGTGTCCACCCCCCTCGCCTGGGAAGAGGTCGAAAACTGCGAAGACCCCGCCGACCTGGTGTTCTTCTCCGACCAGGCGCTGGAGCGCGTGCAACGGCACGGCGACCTGATGGCGCCGCTGCTGGAGGAGGGACCACCCCTGCCCTGAGCAAGGCATGACATCTCTCATATGCCGGTGCGTTATGTGTCCGATTGGGCACGCAGCGGCGCCGCGGTTCCGCCACCATTGCCCTACGGGGATGTCGAGCCCTGTGCGATCGGCCCGGGCGGGCGGTGAGGTCGCACGGGCTCACCAAGGTTGACGCGGAGGAACGACAAAGGTGGCGGTGATAAAGAACCCTCACTACGACGTCGTGGTGCTGGGCGGGGGAACGGCGGGCGTGCTGGTCGCCCGCGGGCTGGCACAGGCGGGACGCCGGGTGGCGCTGGTGGAGAACCGGCTGGTCGGCGGGGAGTCCCCGTATTTCGCCTGCGTGCCGTCCAAGTCGCTGCTGCACTCGGCCCGCCGGGGCGAAAGCTGGGAGACCGCCATCGCGCGCCGCGACGAGCTGACCGGGCACCTGGACGACGCCGCGACGGCGGCCCGGCTGGCCGAGGAGGGGATCGCGGTGCTGCGCGGCTACGGGCAGGTGACCGCCCCCGGCCGCATCGAGGTGGACGGCACCGGCTACGAGTACACCGACCTGGTGATCTGCACCGGCGGCGAGCCGGTGGTGCCGGGCGTGGAGGGGATGGCCGACGCCCCGCTGTGGACCAGCGACGAGGCGCTGGCCGTGCCCGACCTGCCGCGCCGGCTGGTGGTGCTGGGCGGCGGCCCGGTGGGCTGCGAGCTGGCCCAGATCTACGCCGCCTTCGGCTCCCAGGTCACCGTGGTGGAACCGGCCGAGAGCCTGCTGGCCGACGAGGCGGCCTTCCTGGGGGAGACGCTGGCCGGGGCGCTCCGCCGGATGGGCGCCGACCTGCGGCTGGGCACCGAGCCGGCCAAGGTGGAGCGCACCGGCTCGGGGCTGCGGCTGTGGCTGACCGACGGCGGCACCCTGGAAGCGGACCGGATCCTGGTGGCCGTCGGGCGGCGCCCGCGCACCGAGGGGCTGGGCCTGGAGACGCTGGGCGTGCGGCCCGCGCCGGGCGACCCGCTGCCGGTGGACGAGACCTGCCGGGTGAGCGGCGCCGAGCACCTGTGGGCGGCCGGTGAGGTGACCGGCGCCGACACCGCGCACGCCGCCGCCTACCAGGCCCGGATCGTGGTCGACAACGTGCTGGGCAAGCGCCGCGAGGCCGACCGGCGGGCGATTCCCCGGGTGGTGTTCACCAGCCCGTCGGTGTACGCCGTGGGGCTCTCTCCGCGACATGCCCGCAAATCCGGGCTGGAGCTGCTGAGCGCCGGGTACGATCTGGCCGCCACCGTCCGAGGCAGGATCGAAGACAGCGGATCGGGCAGACCGGGCGGCCGCATGGAGAGCCGGATGGAAGGCCGGGTGGAACTGTACGCCGACCGGTCCACCGGCCTGTTGGCGGGCGCCGCCGCCGTGGGCCCGTACGCTGAGGAGTGGATGGGTGAGGTCACGCTGGCGATCCGGGCACAGATCCCGTTGCGTGTGCTCGCCGACACCGTGCACGCCTTCCCGACCTACGGTGAGGCCGTGGAGACGCCGCTGCGCGAGCTGGCCGAACGGCTGTAGCGGTCCAACGAAGGGGGTTTCATGAGCGAGATGGACGACATGGACGTGCCGGACGTCGAGGCCCCGGACGCGGACGCGGCCGAGCAGCGCCTGCCGGTGGGTGAGGAGGAGGAGGACCGTCCGGTCTGGTCCGGCGAGCTTCCCCTGGACGTCGACGAGGCCGACTACACCGAGCAGGAACGGGTCGTGGAGTTCGACGAGGACGACTACCGTTGACCGGCGTCCGGCCATGGCGTCGGTGCACGGATGACCGGTGAGGTTACCGACGCGTAGGATGATGGAATCGACACCGGAGGCGGCGAGGCGCGCCGCCCGACGACGCGATCGGAGAGTGTGGTGACCGCGACCCCGGACGCCCGTCCACGTGGCACGAGGCTGCCTCGGCTGGCCCGCCGGCGGCAGCTGCTCGGCGCGGCGCAGGAGGTGTTCGTCGCGCAGGGCTACCATGCCGCCGCGATGGACGAGATCGCCGAGCGCGCGGGCGTCAGCAAACCGGTGCTCTACCAGCACTTCCCCGGCAAGCTGGAGCTGTATCTGGCGCTGCTGGACGAGCACGCCGAGTCGCTGGTGAAGATCGTCCGTGAGGCGCTGGAGTCCACCACCGACAACAAACGGCGCGTGCAGGCCAGCATCCAGGCCTTCTATGACTTCGTGGCCGGCGAGGGCGAGGCCTACCGGCTGGTCTTCGAGTCCGATCTGCGCAACGTGGCGCCGGTGCGGGCCCGGGTGGAGCGAGCCAACCACCAGTGCGCCGAGATGATCGCCAAGGTGATCGCCGAGGACACCCAGGCCCCCGCCGACGAGGCGTTCCTGCTCGGCATGGGCCTGGTGGGCATGGCCGAGGTCAGCGCCCGCTACTGGCTGTCGCAGAACCGCTCCATCCCCAAGGACACCGCCGAGAAGCTGATCGCCCGCCTGGCCTGGCGGGGCATCTCCGGCTTCCCCGTGGCCGGCTGACCGGCCGCGGCCCGTCGCGCTCGCGGGCCGGACGACCGCCGTGGTCGTCCGGCCCGCGAGCGTTTTCCCGGCCCGTACGCTCCTGGCGTAGCGGAGATCGGCCCTCTCCCCACCCGCGCGTGCGAACATCGGAAGCGGGGCAGTCCCGCCGAAGGGAGCATGGTGCAGGTACGTATCGGGGTGCAGTACACGCCCAAGGAACTGGTCATCGAGACGTCGCTGTCGGCCGACGAGGTGGAGCGGGCGCTGGCCGAGGCCCTGGCCGCCGAGCACGGCGTGCTGGCACTGCACGACCAGCGCGGCGGCCGGGTGCTGATCCCCGCCGACCGCATCGGCTACCTGGAGATCGGCGAGGAGAACAACCGCAAGGTCGGCTTCGGCAGCATGTGAGGCCGGCCGGCCGCGTCACGACCTGCTCGGCGTGGGAGCCCGGCCGGCCAGCATCGCGGCGAACTCCGGCCGCAGCAGGTCGCGCACCCGGTCGTGGGGGACGCTGAGGGTCACCGGTATGCAGCCCACCGCCCCCTCATCGGTGGACACCGACAGCGTCATCGCCGCATCGGTGAAGCCGACGACCACGGGCGTGGCGAACCCGCCCGAAACCGGACGCAGGTCGGCCGGGCGCAGCCTGGCGGGCGGGCGGCACGGTTCCAGCAGCCCATCAGGAGTGGGCGTCGGCTTGGGGAAGCGCCGCCACAGCCCGTCCAGTCCCGCCTGGGTGAGCGTGGCCGGGGCGAACATGTCGGACAGGGCCAGCGCCTTGCCGGTGTCCAGCGCAACGGTGACCGTGCTCACCCAGTCGGTGATGTAGTCGGTGTTGCAGACCCAGCCGCCCTTCAGCTCATACCGGACGGACACCAGCCTGCCGTTGCGCAGCCCCGGCACCGCCTTGGCCGACAGGCTGGCCCCCTGGCAGTCCCCGCCCGGCCCCGGACGGCCCATCTCGGGGTTCTCCCGCACGAACCGCTGCGCGCCTTCGATCGCCGTATCCAGCGGGCTGCGCAGCGCCGCGTTCACCCGCTGCTGGACGGCGCTGTCCGAATGCCCGGAGATCTGCACGTACTGGGCGCCTTCCACGATCAGCCGCTGCCCTCCCCCCAGCTCGATCACGCGCTCGGGCAGCGTGGGGGTGCGCACGGCGACGTTCTGCGCGGCGGGCACGGCGGGCCCGTCGTCGCCGCCCGCCACCACGACCGCCGTGGTGCCCGCCCCGATCGCCAGCACGGTGCCCGCCACGGCCGCCGTCACCTTGGCGCCCGCCGTCGCCAGCAGGCCCGTCCCGGCGGTGGCCGCGATCGCCGAGCCGCCGGCGGCCGCACCACCGGCGGCCGAGGCGCCTGCGGCGGCCGCGGCACCGGCGCCCCCGGCCGAGCCGGCTCCCGCCGCCCCGGCCGCCGCCCCGGACATCCCGGCTCCGGCCGTCCCCGCCGACCCGGCGCCCGCCACGCCGGCCGCCCCGGCACCGGCGCCCGCCGTCCCGGCCCCCGCCGCCGTGGGGATCAGCCCGGCGGCCAGCGGGAACAGCGCCGCCAGCGCCGCCGCACCGGCCGCCAGGGCGCGGATGCCGCGCTGCTCCCAGTCCGCGCCGTAGGCGGCGGAGGCGGCCTCCTCCAGCTCGGTCACGAACGCCGCCGCGCCGGGCGGGCGGTGCGCGGCGTCCTTGGCCATGCCGCGCGCCAGCAGCGGCCGCAGCGGCTCGGGAACCGCCTCGACGGGGACGGGAGCCGTCAGGTGCCGGTGCATCAGCGCCGCCGCGTTGTCTGCGGAAAACGGCTTGGAACCGGTGATGCATTCAAAGAACACGCAGGTCGCCGCGTACACGTCGGTGGCCGGAGTGGCGGGGTGGCCCGCCCACTGCTCCGGGGCCATGTAAGCGGGGGTGCCGGAGCGGGATCCGGCGCCGGCCAGCGTGGCGACGCCGAAGTCGATCAGCTTGCTGAGCCCGTCGGCCCGCACCACCACGTTGGCGGGCTTGTAGTCGCGGTGGACCACCCCGACGGCGTGCGCGGCGGCCAGCCCCAGCAGCGAGCCCTTGAGCACCGTCAGCGCGGCCTCCGGGGAGAGCGCGCCGTGCCGGGCCAGGATCTCCTTGAGGGAGACCCCGTTGATGGCCTCCATCACCAGCGCGGCGCCCTGCTCGCCGACCACGAAGCTGTACAGGCGCACCACGTGGGGGTCGGAGACCTTGCCCAGCAGCATCGCCTCCTGGCGCAGCCGCTCGATGGCCTCCCGGTCGCCCTCCCCGCACTCCAGGTATTTGATCGCCACGGGAGTGCCCGCCCGGCGGTGCCGCGCCAGCACCACGCGCCCCTGCGCGCCCGTGCCCAGTTCGCGGATCTCCTCGAACTCCGCCAGCCGCCAAGCGTTCGTCACCTTCAAGGCCTCCTTGCAGCGCGGTTTTCACCAGACGATCGATGAGACGCACCCGAACGGGCATCCGGTCGTGGCCGGCGTGGAAAGGGCGCGCTTCAAAGAGCCGTCCGCACGCCGGCGCGGGGCGGGCGCCGCCGGGGAGCGTGCGCGGCGGCCGGTCCCGGCGGGGCTCTTGCGGATCACCGGGGCCGGCCCGGGGAACACCGGCTCATGGCGCCCCGGCGGATCGTCCACCCGCGCCGGCGTGCGGACCCGGCCGCGAAACCGTTCCGGCGGGCGTTCATCGACCGTCAGTTCCGGCGCAAGATACTTGATCGCGACGAGTTCGCCGCCATCGCGGGCGGGCATCACCCGGCCCCGGGCGCCGCGGCCGAGTTCGCGCAACCCGGTGAAACCCGGCAACCGCCAATCCGCCATCGCACCCCGCCCGGGCGGCTTATTCGGATGGTTTTGAAATACCACGCCAGGCCGGGTCATCAGGGCGGTCCCCCCTGACCTCGGCCGATCTCGGCCGTCCGGCGGTTAGCGCGCCGGGACGCGGCCGGCCCGCCGGGAAATAGATTGGGGGCGGCTGCGCGTTATCACATCGAACGGCTATTGGTGTCAGGAACCGACTACCGGTACTATGCGTCGCGAAGAGTGACCGCGCGCAGCCACACGGAGTGATTGCGCCATACCCCTGACAGCGGTCGCCGAGGTACTGATTGACGGCTGGTCCCTTCCGCGCGTCGGCGCGGCCACAGGAAGCGATCGGCAGGATCTCACCGGCCCTGCCGGCAACGTTCGACGGCTCCGTGGCCCCTGCGGCGAACGCGAGGGGGTGGCGCCCGTTCGGCGCGAACCCAAGCGCGGACCCGGAAGTGAGGACCCCGCACAACGGAGGCTGAAAGCCCTGACTACTTTCCGTGAACTCGGAGTGTGTTCCGAGATAGCCGACGCCCTGGAGTCCGAGGGCATCGTCGACGCGTTCCCCATCCAAGAGATGGCCCTGCCCATAGGGCTTCGCGGGTACGACATCATCGGCCAGGCACGTACCGGCACCGGCAAGACCCTCGCCTTCGGAATTCCGCTGCTGCAGCGCATCGAGCACGGCGGCAAGGCCCCGCGCGGGCTGGTGCTGGCCCCCACCCGCGAGCTGGCCTCCCAGGTCACCGACGACCTGCTGGTGGCCGGCGGCAAGCTGGGCACCCGGGTGGTGGCGGTGTACGGAGGCCGGGCCTACGAGCCGCAGATCCAGGCGCTGCGCGACGGCGTGGACGTGGTGGTCGGCACCCCGGGCCGGCTGCTGGACCTGGCCCGCCAGGGGCACCTGGACCTGTCGCAGATCCAGATGCTGGTGCTGGACGAGGCCGACCGCATGCTCGACCTGGGCTTCCTGCCCGACATCGAGCGGATCATCGAGCTGGTCCCCGCCGAGCGGCAGACCATGCTGTTCTCGGCCACCATGCCCGGCGAGATCGTGGCGCTGTCGCGGCGCTACCTGAACCGGCCCACCAACGTGCGGGCCGAGGTGCACACCGAGTCCGAGGCCACCCCGCAGGTCACCCAGCACGTCTTCCAGACCCACCCGATGGACAAGCCGGAGGTGCTGGCCCGGCTGCTGCAGGCCAATGGGCGCGGGCTGACCATGGTGTTCTGCCAGACCAAGCGGGCCTGCGACCGCATCGCGGCCGATCTGACCCGCCGCGGGTTCGCCGCCGCCGCGGTGCATGGCGACCTGGGCCAGGGCCAGCGGGAGCGGGCGCTGCGGGCCTTCCGCTCCGGCAAGGTCGATGTGCTGGTGGCCACCGACGTGGCCGCCCGCGGGCTGGACGTCGAGGACGTCACCCACGTGATCAACTACGAGTGCCCGGACTCGGCGGAGACCCATGTGCACCGCATCGGCCGCACCGGCCGGGCGGGCCGGGAGGGCACCGCGGTCACGCTGGTGGACTGGAGCGACCTGCCGCGCTGGAAGCTGATCAACAACGCGCTGCAGCTGCCGTTCGGCGAGCCCCCGGAGACCTACTCCACCTCCGACCACCTCTATGAGGCGCTGGACATCCCGCGGGAGGCGACCGGCACGCTGCCCAAGGAGCGGCGCGGCCGCGCGGGGCTGGAGGCCGAGGAGCTGGAGGACATCGGCGAGACCGGCAAGAGCCGCTCCCGCGAGCGGACCAGGACCCGCAAGCGCAGCCGCCGGCGGGTGCGCACCCGCGGCGGCAAGCCGATCGAGCCCGCCGACCAGCCGGACCGCCCCCTGCAGGAGGAGCGGGACGAGCAGGTCCCCGAGGCGGTGGACGAGCCCGCCGCCGGGCAGGCCGGCCACGAGCCCGAGCCGGAGCGGACCGCCTTCGTCCCGGCGCCCGAGCCGATCGTGCCGCCGACCGATGCGGTCACCGGGGTGCCGCTGGTGACCTTCCTGCCGCCGCCGAGCGGGAGCGGCTTCGACCCGGTCGTGGAGGCCCCGCAACGCCCCCGCAGCCGTTCCCGGCGGCGCACTCGGGGCGGGCGCCCCACCGGCGACCGGACCGGCTGACCCCCTCGGGCGGCCGGTCCCCGCGGCCCCGGCCCGCCGCGGGCGGCCGGTGACCGGCACGGCCGCCCAGGGGACGGCGGCGACGGCCGGTGCGTCCGCGCCCGATCGATGCCGGTCGGGCGGCATCGCCGGGCCGCGCGGTGCGCCGCGGGCGGGCCTTCGGTGCGCGCATGCCGCATCCGGGCCACCGGCCCGCGGTCTCGGTATGCTGGCGGCCTGTGAGCATGCCCCGGTTCCATGACGTGCCCAGCTACCCGGCAGAGGACGAGTCGGCTTGAGTACCCCCCGGTTTCTGACCCTGCCCCCCGGTGTCCGCCGGACCGAGATCTCCACCTCGCGCGGGACGTTCGCCGCGCTGGAGGCGCTGCCCGGCTCCGGTGTGCCCGAACGCCCGCCGGCGCTGCTGGTCCCCGGGTTCACCGGCAGCAAGGAGGACTTCATCGCCGTGCTGCCGACGCTGGCGCGGGCCGGCCGGCGGGTGGTGGCGATCGACATGCGCGGGCAGTACGAGACCGCGGGCCCCGATGATCCGGCCGCCTACACCTGTGCCGCGCTGGGCCTGGACGTGGCGGCTCTGCTGGAGGCGCTGGGTCCCGAGCCGGCCCACCTGGTGGGGCACTCCTTCGGCGGGCTGGTGACCCGGGAGGCCATTCTCGGCGCGGGCGCCCGTCCGCTGACCTACACGCTGATGAGCTCCGGGCCGGGCGCCATCACCGGGCCGCGGGCCAAGGACGCCGCCGCGCTGGTGGCGGAGCTGCCGCGCATCGGCCTGGAGCGGGTGTGGCATGACCACATGGAGCCGGACGCCCTGCGCAACGGCGTCCCGCCGCACATCGTGGACTTTCTGCGCACGCGGATGCTGCGCAACAACGTGACCGGCCTGCTGAGCATGGCCCAGGAGCTTTTGGTGTGCCCGGACCGGGTGGAGGAGCTGGCCAAGCTGTCCGCCGACATCGACCTGCCGGTGCTGGTGCTCTACGGCGAGGACGACAACGCCTGGTCGCCGCAGATCCAGGCGGCGATGGCCGAGCGGCTGAGCGCCGAGAAGGTGGTGATCCCGGGCGCGGCGCACTCCCCCGCCGTGGAGGCCCCGGAGACCACCGCCAGCACCTTGGCCGACTTCTGGCGCCAGGGTGAGTGCCGCCGCCTGACCCGCTGAGCCGCTCGTCCGGTCGCGGTACGGAGCGTCGCGGGCGGCGTCTTCACGGTTCGGTGTGAGCCTCCGCTGAAGCGGCCCGCTTGCAGTGGGCCTTCTTTCTGCACGTTGTCTTCATAGTCCGAAACGGGACGTCGCAGTACCGAGCGCCATCGGAGCCCCGTTCGCGGCGCCTTGGGCCATGTGCTGAAAAAGTCCGGTGCTCGATGGCCGCCGATGAGAGCGCATCGGGCTTCCATTGAGGGCGGGAACACAACCGGCGCCGGCTTGCCTGCGATCTGACCGCCTTGTTTCCCGATTTCAGTTCCTCGCCAATAGCGAGGAACCGGTTCGCGATGCGTTTGAACCGTCCTCCTCGTAACAGGGAACGTGTTTTCAGCCTCCGGAGATCTCTTCCTTTTCTCAGGATTTCCCGGTCAGATGGACGTTCCCATCAGGATGACGGCCCGCGGCATGGAGGCAGCGGTGAACGGGACGCAGGACCTGGGCGGGGCCGGTGATCCCCTCCGGCGCCTGTGACCCACGCGACATGAGACAAAAAATGCTTCATGTATACTTGCCGCACCTGTACCACCCGCGTCCCCCCCGGAGGTCCTCCATGGCGGTGACGGTTCAGCCCCCGGAGAGCGCGACCTGGCGCGTCCACCTCGACCGGTCCATGTGGGTCGGCGGCGTGCGCAGCCTCATGCTGCAGGCGTTGCACCCCAGGGCCATGTGGGGGGTGTGGCAGAACTCCGTCTTCCAGAACGACCCCATCGGGCGGCTCCAGCGCACCGCCCACTTCGTGGGCACCTCCACCTTCGGGTCGCCGGAGGAGATGGACCGGCTGGCCGCCCGGGTGCGCAAGATCCACGCCAAGCTGCGCTTCGTCAACCCCGACACCGGCGAGACCGAGCGGCTGGACGCGCCCGACCTGCTGCTGTGGGTGCACTGCGCCGAGGTGTACTCCTACCTGGTGGTCGCGCGCCGCGCCGGGCTCCCCCTCACCGACGCCATGGCCGACCAGTACCTGCGCGAGCAGCGCAAGAGCGCCGTCTACGTCGGGCTCAAGGCCGAGGACGTGCCCGGCAGCGTCGAGGAGATGGAGGACTACTTCGCCCGGGTGCGCCCGCAGCTGCGCGTCACCGACGAGGCCCGCGAGACGGTGAAGTTCCTGCTGTGGCCCAAGCTGCCGGGCAACATGCGCTTCCTGTCCCCCGGCAAGCCCGCCTACCTGCCGTTCGGCATGCTGTGCTACTACACCCTGCCGGACTGGGCGCGGGAGATGTACGGGCTGCTGCCGGAGGTCCCCCAGTCCACGGTGACCGCCGCGCTGCGCTCGTTCCGGCTGGCGATGAACACTCTGCCGGAGCGGCTGCACGACTTCTCGTTCCACAAGGACACCCGGCAGATGCTGGAGCGGGCCCGCCAGAGCCTGGCCGCCGAAGGCTACGACATGAGCAAGGGCCTGTTCGGTCTGCGCGATCCCCGCCGCTGGCCGTCCCGCCGGGGCGCCCCCGTGAGCGCCTGACCCCTCTCTCCTCCACGGCGGGCCGGCTTCCGCCGAACGGCCGGGCGGCAGTGCCTCCGGTGGCGTCCCCTCTCTCGCCGCCCGGCCGTTCGGAACGGGACGATCACGCCGAATCCGCCGGAGAAGCCGGCCCCTCCTCGTCCTCTGCGGCGGTCACGGCGGCCCAGGGGTCCTTGGCCGGGGCCGTCCGGCGCCCCTCGGGGCAGACCCGGTTGAAGTCGCACCAGGCGCACAGCGGGCCGGTGCGCGGCGGGAAGACCTCATCGAAGGGCTCGTGGTAGGCGCGCTGGGCCTGCTCGTCGGCAAGGTCGAAGCGGACGGAGGCGGCGGGCGCCGGGCCGGTCCGGTAGGCCTCATCGGCCGCGGACGCCTCGGCGGCGATCTGCTCGGCGCGGTCGATGTGGCGCTGCAGCGACTCGGCGGTGTGCTCCCAGGCGGCGACCGTGCCGGAGGGCAGGTGGTGCAGCTCGACCCGGCGGCAGGGGCGGCGCAGCACATGGGCGGCGGCGACCGCGTAGCCGCCCAGGGCCAGGGAGGTGCGGGCGTCGTCGGCGGTGGGCTCGCGCCGTCCGGTCTTGTAGTCGACCACCACCAGCTGCCCGTCCCGATCGTCCAGCCGGTCGATGCGGCCCTGCAGCGCGATGCGGAGGGTCTTGACGGCCACCGTGCGTTCCACGCCCACCGGCTCGGCGGCGGGGTCCAGGCCGCCGGTGTACCGCTCGACCCACCGGCGGGCGCGTTCCCGCCAGGCGGCCGACTGCGCGGCGTCCCGGAAGCCCTCGGCGATCCAGCCGCGCAGCAGCAGCGTCCCGGCCGCCTCGGGGGTGCGCTCCGGAAGCGGCAGCCGCCACCAGGAGGCCAGCGCGTTGTGCACGCTCAGGCCCAGGCTGTTGTGCGCCCACGGCGGCCCCTTGGGCGGTGCGGGACGGTCCAGGTAGGTCATCCGGTAGCGCCGGGGGCATTCCAGCCAGGTGTTCAGCCGTGACGGCGTGCACGGGTACAGCCGCTGCGGCATGCCCTCCAGGCCGAGCTGCTCGGCCACTCAGCCGTCGCTCTCCTGGGCGAGGGCGCCCCAGCTCTCCCAGCGGATCTCCTCATCGCCCACGGTGGTCTCCTTGCCCTGGCCGGGCAGCACCCTGGTGTCCTTGGGCAGCGGGGTCAGCAGCGAGCCCAGCGAGTTGAGCTGGCGGCGCAGGTCGGTGAAGACCCCGCCGACCGAGCCGGGCCGGCCGCGGTGCAGCGTGTCGCCGGAGAACAGCACGCCCAGCTGCTCGCAGTAGATGACCACGCTGCCGGGGGTGTGCCCCGGGGTGTGGATCACATCCAGCTGGACCCCGGCGATCTCGAAGGTGCCGCCGTCCTCCAGCCAGATGTCCGGCTCCAGCGACCGCAGCGCCTTGGCGTCCTCTTCGTCTTCCTCGTCCTTGGCCAGCTGGGCGAAGTAGTCCCGCCACAGGATCCGGTCGCCGCGGTGCAGGGCGATGGGGGCCCAGTTGTCGGGGTCGTCATCGCCGGCCGCGGCCACCTCCAGCACGCAGTTCAGGTGCGCGTCCAGGCCATCGGTGCAGATGACCGCCATGACCTCGCGGTCGCCGACCTTCTTGAGGATGGCCTCGGCGTCGTGCGCCGGGTCGATGACGATGACCTCTTCGTCGTCGCCGACGATGTAGGTGTTGCTCTCGACCTTGTACTCGACGTCGTCGACGGTGCACTTGCCCTTCGACGTCACTCGTTCGATGCGCGCTTCCACGGGTCAGACCTTATCCCCTCACGCAAGACCCCCGGCCGCTCCGAAAACCCCTACTGCCGCAGCCGGGGGCAGAAGGCGCCATAGGGCAGGTCGAGGTCCATGCCGGGTTCGCGCAGGTCGAGCAGTTGCAGCTCCTCCAGGACCAGCACCCCGGTCTCGGCCGGCCACAGCACGATCCACAGCCAATTCCCCATGGCCTCACCGATGTAGACCGCCCGGTCGGGGGCGCCGTCGATGACCCACAGCGGCACCTGGTGGGGACGCTCGCCCGAGGTGCGGATCCCGATCTTGGCGTGCGGCGGGGTGTCGTCGCCGGCTCCCCCGCCGTCGAAGCCGTCCAGCCCGGCGAAGTGGGCGCCCAGGCCCACCCCGGGCTCCTCGGCGATCACCAGCATGTCCGCCGGGCCCTGCAGCAGGCCCGGCCCGGACAGGGCCGTCGCCAGGGCGCGCGCTCCGCTGCGCTCATCCCCCACGTCCAGGAAACCGGTGACCAGCCAGCCCACCGGCAGCGGCCAGGGCGTCCACAGCGGCACCCGGGCATCGCGCAGGGCGACGGTCAGTCCTTCGCGGGACGGCCGCCGAGCGGGCTGCCTGGGCAGCACGGCGCCGTGCGCGGCGCAGATCCAGTCGCTCGACCAGATCCCCGGCGGGCGCAACGACCCGCCGCACCGCGGACAGGTGGGGTCGGCCCTCACGACAACCCACGTTCGTCCGCCCGTGCAGGTCAGTCAAGGCTCTTGGCGTCGGCTATAACCGCCGCTGAGAGGACGATGAACCTCGCCGGGCGCGGAAAGCGGACGTCCCCGGCTGGGCACCCCGTCCCGAACAAGATTCAATAGCGGGGTGAGGACGGTGCGTTGCGTGGGGGCGATCGCCCGGGACGAGACCGGCCGGCTGCTGGCGATCCGCCGCGGCAAGCCGCCGGGTGAGGGGCTGTGGTCGCTGCCGGGCGGACGGGTGGAGCCCGGCGAGTCCGACGCCGCCGCGGTGGCGCGGGAGCTGCGGGAGGAGACCGGCCTGCAGGCCCGCGTCGGCCCGCCGGTCGGGACGGTGCTCCGGCCGGGGCCGGGCGAGGTGATCTACGAGATCCACGACTACCTGGTGGAGGTGGTGGGCGGGACGCTGCGCGCAGGCGACGACGCGGCCGACGCCCGCTGGGTCACCGCCGCGGAGCTGCGCGCCCTGCCCACCACGTCGGGGCTGGTGGAGCTCCTCACCGAGTGGGGCCTGCTGGAGCCCTGACCGGCCCTCAGCCGCTCGCGGCGGTGACGGTCTGCACGCGGCGCCGCCGGGCCAGCCTGTCGACACAGGCGGCGTACAGCAGCAGCGGCAGCAGGTCCGCCACCACATACGGCAGGGGCACCGCGCCCTGCTCCAGGCTGAGCCGCCCCACCGCCGCCGGGATCAGGAAGGCCCCCACGTTGTTGACGACGTGGACGGCGATGGCCGCCTCCAGCCCGCCGGTGCGCACCGTCACCCAGCCGGCGATGACCGCGAAGCCGAAGATGTCCACCACTCCCCAGCCGGTGTAGCCGTGCCCGGCCGCGAAGGCCAGCCCGCCGGCGCAGATCGCCGGCCAGGGCGTGCGGAACACCACGCTCAGTTTGCGGGCCAGAGGAGCGGTGCGGTCCTGCAGCGTGCAGCTTCCGATGGCCTGCAGCAGCCAGCCGCGGAAGAAGTACTCCTCGGCGGCCGACTGGAACGGCACCAGCAGCACCACGATCAGCAGCGTCGGCAGGAAGGACGACCAGCCGACCCAGGCGCCCCCCTCGGTGACGGGGTCGTCCACCATGACGCCCGCCGCCCAGGAGAAGACCACCCCCACCACGCCGGTCAGCACCGCCAGCCCGGCGCACACCGCCATCCACCGCAGGCGCAGCCGGCCGGCCACCGAGGACAGGGTGCCGGGGCGGCGGCGCTGGAACACCGGGGCGGCCAGCAGGATGAACGGCAGGAAGACCGCCACGCTGAGCAAGGTGAAGGCCAGTTCGGCGTTGAGGCTGCCCAGCATGGGGTCATCCGGGCCGCCGATCCGGCCGATGACCTCCATCAAGGGGGTGCCGGTGCCCGCCGCCACGGCGATCAGCCACGCGAACGTGACGGCCATCAGCGCGGCCATTCCCGTCAGCGCGATCGCCGCGGTGCCCGCCACCGGCCGCCACCAGCGCTGCACCGCGGTGCGGGCCATCTGGTGGTAGGGGGTCCCCTCGGGCGTCTCCACGATCCACGGCTGCGGGGCCGGCGGCCGCCCGTACGGCGCCGCATACGGGGCGGGGCCATACGGAACGGGCCCATATGGCGGCTGCTCGTCTGCAGCGGCGCCCTGGGCCGCAGGCCAGGCCCCGTGGGGCGGGACGGCGGCCCCCGGCGGCCGGGCCGGGTCGGGCCGGCCGTGCGCGGGCGAGGCTTCACCGGATGGCTCCCCCGGACCGCCCGTCAGCGCCGGGTCGGGCGGCGCCCAGCCGCCGGTGTCCACTTCGTCCACCACTCGCTCCCCCGTCTGCGGTCGTAACTCTTTGGAGGACGAACGGCGAGCGCGCCCCGTTCCGGTCAGTCCGCGGGAGGCTGGAAGAACTTGGTGCGCCTCAGCCCGGCCGCCCGTCCCTTGGCGGCGATCACCAGGGCCATCTTGCGGGACGCCTCGTCGATCATCTCGTCGCCGAGCATGGCCGCGCCGCGTCCCTCCACGGTGGTGTAGTACTCGTAGGCGTCCAGGATCAGCTCGGCGTGATCGTAGTCCTCCTGGGTGGGGGAGAACACCTCGTTGGCCGCCTCGATCTGGGACGGGTGCAGCACCCACTTGCCGTCGAAGCCCAGCGCCGCCGAACGCCGCGCCACCCGCTTGAAGGACTCCACGTCACGGACGTTGAAGTAAGGCCCGTCGATGGCCTGCAGGTCGTGGGCGCGGGCGGCCAGCAGGATGCGCATGAGGATGTAGTGGTAGGCGTCGCCCTCGGTGTAGCCGGGCGGCTGCTCCCCCACCACCAGGGTCTTCATGTTGATGGAGGCCATGAAGTCGCCGGGGCCGAAGATCAGCGTCTCCAGCCGGGGCGAGGAGGCGGCGATGGCGTCGATGTTGGTCATGCCGCGGGCGTCCTCGATCTGCGCCTCGATGCCGATCCGGCCGACCGGGTAGCCCATGGCGGTCTCGATCTGGGTGAGCAGCCGGTCCAGCCAGCGCACGTCGTCGGGCTCTTGGACCTTGGGCAGCATCAGGCAGTCCAGCTTTGCGCCGGCGCCCTCCACCACCTCGATCACGTCCCGGTAGGCCCAGTGCGTGCGCAGGTCGTTGATCCGCACCACCCGGATCTTGCCGTCCCAGTCGCCCTCGTTGAGCGCGGCGACCACGTTCTTGCGGGCCTCTTCCTTGGCGGACGGGGCGACCGCGTCCTCCAGGTCCAGGAAGATCTCGTCGGCGGGCAGGCCCTGGGCCTTTTCGATGAAACGGGGGTTGCTGCCGGGAACCGCAAGAGTGGATCGACGCGAACGCATGCCCGGATGCTATCCAGCGCCCACAAGAAGCCCTCCGACGGCTCTTCGAAACCCGGGGCCTCCCCCGATACCCGGGTAGGGTGCGGCGCATGGGCGATACGACGGCCGCGCTCATCGAAGAGGCGATGAAGAAGTCCGCGCTGGTGTGGCTGACGCTTCCCGGCCTGCCCCAGCCCCGCGCGGCCTGGCACGTCTGGCACGACGGCGCCGCCTACATCCTCACCGGCGGCGAGGGCGAGCAGCCCCTGCCCGGCCTGCCCGAGGCCGACCGGGTGCTGGTGACGGTGCGCAGCAAGGACTCCGGCGGACGGCTGCTGTCGTGGGTGGCGGCCTGCGAGCAGCTCGAGCCGGGCGGCGCCCGGTGGGAGGAGGTGGCGCCGCTGCTGGCCAAGGAGCGGCTCAACGCCCCCGCCCACGAAGGACTGCTGGAACGGTGGGCGGCCGAGTCCTACATCGTCCGGCTCACCCCCACCGGTGAGGTGCCGGAGGCACCCGGCCGCTACGACGACGGCTATGCCGCCGTGCGCCCGGTGCCCACCCCGGCCGCCACGGCGGGCCCGCCGCCCCGCCTGCGCGGCGCCAAGGGCCGGCCCGCCGACCGCTGAAGCCCCGTCCCCGGCGACGGGACGGGCCCTGCGGGCGTGACCTTGGCTACGGATTACCGGTGCGGCCCTGGGTAGTCTCTGTGCGGAAATCGGCGATCGCGTAGGGCAGGGTCTGCTCCCGGCAAGGGGAAGGAGGAGCCTTGAGCGCTCCGACGCGGGTGTTCATCGCCCGGCTCGCCGGGATCGCCGTGTTCGACCCGGCCGGTGACCAGGTGGGCCGGGTCCGGGACGTGGTGGTGGCGCTGCGGCTCGGGCGCCGGCCGCCGCGGGTGCTCGGGCTGGTGGTGGAGGTGCAGCCGCGCCGCCCGGTGTTCCTGCCGATCACCCGGGTGACCACCGTGGAGGCCGACCAGATCGTCTTCGACGGGCGGCTCAACATGCGCCGCTTCCAGCAGCGCGCCTCGGAGACCCTGGTGATCGCCGAGATGCTGGACCGCACCGTCCAGCTGGCCGACACCGGTGAGACGGTGTCGGTGGTGGACGTGGCGATGGAGCCGACCCGGGCCCGGGACTGGCTGCTGTCGAAGGTCGCGGTGCGGCGCGGCGGCGGCCGGGGGCTGCGGCGGCGCCGCGGCGAGCTGCTGGTGGTGGACTGGGAGGCGATCACCGGGCTGTCGGCGGTGGAGCACGGGCAGGGCGCCGCCGGGCTGCTCGCCGCGTTCGAGCAGCTCAAGCCCGCCGACCTGGCCAACCTGATCCACGAGCTGCCCACCAAGCGGCGCGATGAGGTGGCCGCGGCGCTGGACGATGAACGGCTGGCCGACGTGCTGGGGGAGCTGCCCGAGGACGAGCAGATCGAGATCCTCGGCAAGCTGGGGCTGGAGCGGGCCGCCGACGTGCTGGACGCCATGAACCCCGACGACGCCGCCGACCTGCTCGGGGAGATGCCGGCCGAACAGCGCGAACGGCTGCTGACCTTGATGGAGCCGGAGGAGGCGGCGCCGGTGCGGCGGCTGCTGACCTACCCTGAGCACACCGCCGGCGGGCTGATGACCACCGACCCGGTGATCCTGCCGCCGGACGCCACCGTGGCCGAGGCCCTGGCGCTCATCCGCAACCCCGAGCTGGACCCCGCGCTGGCCGCCCAGGTGTATGTGTGCCGGCCGCCCACCGCCACCCCCACCGGCCGTTACCTGGGCACCGTGCACTTTCAGCGGCTGCTGCGCGAACCCCCCTCCTTCCTGGTCAGCGGGCTGGTGGACACCGAGCTGGCGCCGCTGCGGCCGACGCTGTCGCTGGAGGCGGTGGCCGCCTTCCTGGCCACCTACAACCTGGTCGCCGCCCCCGTGGTGGACGAGGACGGGCATCTGCTCGGCACGGTCAGCGTCGACGACGTGCTGGACCACCTGCTGCCCGAGGACTGGCGGGAGAGGGTGCTGGAGACCGCCGCCGACGAGCCCACCGACCCCGAAGAGGAGGCCCTGCGCCGGCCCGCCCAGGACGGGATGCCGCACGAAGACAGGCAGGAGACCCGATGAGCAGGCAGCGCCTCGACCAGCCGCTGGAGCAGCGACGCACGCTGCTGCCCCGCCCGCACTATGACCCGGAGTCCTTCGGCCGGCTGTCGGAGCGGATCGCCCGGTTCTTGGGCACCGCCCGCTTCCTGGTCTACATGACGGCGTTCGTGAGCGTGTGGATCGGCTGGAACGTGCTGGCCCCGCCGTCGCTGCGGTTCGACGAGTACCCGTTCATCTTCTTGACGCTGATGCTGTCGCTGCAGGCCTCCTATGCCGCGCCGCTGATCCTGCTGGCGCAGAACCGCCAGGACGACCGCGACCGCGTCCAGTACGAGCAGGACCGGGCGCGGGGCGAGCGCGCCGCGGCCGACACCGAGTACCTCACCCGGGAGATCGCCGCGCTGCGCATGGCGATGGGCGAGGTCGCCACCCGCGACTTCCTGCGTTCAGAGCTGCACCAGATGCTCAAGGAGCTGGATCTGCGGCACAACGGGCACCGGGAGGGCCGCCGGGTGCCGCCGGAGAGCGGCTACGCCCCGCACGGCCTGTGAGCTCGAGGCCGGCCGTGCGGAGTGACCATGGTCATCGAGGCTGATTGGCGGACGACTCCGGGGAGTTCATACCATGGATGCCATGTCCTCCCCTGTGACGGTCGATCAGGTGACCAAGGCGCTGGCCACGGTGATCGACCCTGAGATCCGCAAGCCCATCACCGAACTCGACATGGTCAAGAGCGTCGACGTGGCGCCGGACGGAACGGTGCGCGTCGCGGTGTACCTGACCGTGGCGGGCTGTCCGATGCGCGAGCGGATCACCAAGGACACCACCGAGGCGGTCGCCAAGCTGCCCGGCGTGAAGTCCGTCCAGGTCGAGCTGGATGTGATGAGCGATGAGCAGCGCCGTGCGCTGCGCGAGAAGCTGCGCCCGGGCGAGACCGTCAAGGAGATCCCGTTCGCCAAGCCCCAGTCGCTGACCAAGGTGTACGCGGTGGCCAGCGGCAAGGGCGGGGTCGGCAAGTCCTCGGTGACGGTCAATCTGGCGGCGGCGCTGGCCTCGATGGGCCGCAAGGTGGGCGTGGTGGACGCCGACATCTACGGCCACTCGGTGCCGCGGATGCTGGGCGTCGACGGCCGCCCCACCAAGGTCGACGACATGATCATCCCGCCGTCGGCGCACGAGATAAAGGTCATCTCGGTCGGCATGTTCACCGCCGGCAACCAGCCGGTGGTCTGGCGCGGCCCGATGCTGCACCGGGCGCTGCAGCAGTTCCTGGCCGACGTCTACTGGGGCGACCTGGACATCCTGCTGATGGACCTGCCGCCGGGCACCGGCGACATCGCCATCTCGGTGGCCCAGCTGCTGCCGGCCGCGGAGATCCTGGTGGTGACCACGCCGCAGCAGGCCGCCGCCGAGGTGGCCGAGCGGGCCGGGGCGATCGCCGCGCAGACCCACCAGCGGGTCGCCGGGGTGATCGAGAACATGTCGTATCTGGAGTGCGCGCACTGCGGTGAGCGCAACGAGATCTTCGGTTCCGGCGGCGGCCAGCAGGTGGCCGACGCGCTGACCCGCACCCTGGGGGTCAAGGTGCCGCTGCTGGGTCAGGTGCCGCTGGACACCCGGCTGCGCGAAGGCGGCGACCAGGGCAAGCCGCTGGTGCTGTCGGACCCGGACGCCACTGCCGCCAAGGAGCTGCGCGCCATCGCCGAGACGCTGGCGGGCCGTTCCCGCGGCCTGGTGGGCCGTCCCCTGGGCCTCAGCCCGACCCGGCGCGGCTGAAAGTCCGTTCATCCGAAACGTCCCGCGCGCAGGGCCTCCCCCTGCGCGCGGTTTCATTTCCCGTTGTTTTTCCCCGCCCGCCGGCCTGCCGGATGCATCCCGGCCACCGAAGACCGGCCGGGTGGGGTTCACCCGGCCTTGAAGAGGCTCCCGGCTCAGGTGGCGTCGGGATCGTAGGGCGGCCGCTCCCCGTAGCCGAGTTCGCCGTCCGGGGTGCTGGAGCTGGTCGCGTGCGACGGTTCTGAGAACTTGTAGCGGCCGGTGGAGGGATCGTCGAGGTCCTCCAGCAGATGCTTGCGGACGAACGTCTTGGGGTTCAGGTCGGCCAGATCGAAGTCCTTGAACTCCGGTCCGAGTCCTTCCTGCAGGTCGCGCTTGGCATTGTCGGCCATGGTCCGCACCTGGCGCAGTGCCCGCCCGGCCTGGGCCGCCACCGACGGCAGCCGGTCGCCGAAGATGACCAGGGCCAGCACGACGAGCACCACCATCTCGCCGAGTCCGACGTCGAACACCCGACCTCCACCGAACGCCGAAGGGGCGGGCCGCTCGGCCCGCCCCCTCAGGGTATCCACAGCTCGCCTCGGCGCGACCCCGCCTTCAGTCGGAGGCGGCGAGAGTCACTTCGACCGTCTGCTCCTTGCCGTCCCGCTGGAAGGTCACCTTGACCTTGGTGCCGGGCGCCTTGCTCTGGATGGCGGCCGACAGGTCGGCCCGGTCCTCCACCACCTGGCCGTCGATGGCGGTGATGATGTCGCCGGGCTTCAGGCCCGCCTTGTCGGCCGGGCCGCCCTCGACGATCGGCGGCACGCCGTTCTGCTCCCGGTCGGCGATGCGCACCCCCGGGCCGGGGAAGGTGGTGTCCATGCCGATGCCGATCATGGTCCGCCGGGCGCTGCCGGTGTTGATGATCTCCTCGGCGATCCGGCGGCCGTGGTTGATCGGGATGGCGAAGCCCAGCCCGATGTTGCCGCCCTGCTCGCCCAGGCCGCCGCCGAGGGTGACGATCGCGGTGTTGATGCCGACCACCTCGCCCTTGCCGTTGACCAGCGGGCCGCCGGAGTTGCCGGGGTTGATGGCCGCATCGGTCTGGATGGCGGGGATCACCGCGGCGTCGGCGCCCTCGCCGCGGGTGGGCACCGCGCGGTTCAGCGCGCTGACGATCCCGGAGGTCACCGAGCCGTCCAGGCCGAGGGGGGAGCCGACGGCGATCACCGGGTCGCCCACCGCCAGGTCGTCGGAGTCGCCCAGGGTCAGCGCCGGCAGGTTGTGGGTGGTGCGCGGCTTGAGCACGGCGATGTCGGAGGCCGGGTCGCGGCCCTGGATCTCGGCCGGGGAGGTCTTCTTGTCGTGGAAGACGATCTCGATCTGGCCGCCGCCCCGGGCCGCCGACGACACCACGTGGTTGTTGGTGATGATGTAGCCGCCGTTGACGATGAAGCCGGTGCCGGAGCCGCCCTCGCCGCCGGCGCTCACCCGGATGGTGACCACGCTGGGCAGCACCTTCTGGGCGATGCCGGCGACCGAGTCGGGCGGGCGCGGCTTGACCGGCTCAGAGTCGCCTCCTCCGCCGCCGCCCAGGCTGATCGGGGGCGCCTCGGAGGAGTCGCCGCCGGTGGCCATCACCCCGATGCCCGCGCCGACGGCCCCGGCCACCAGCGCGACGATCAGCCCGATGGCGGCCAGCACCCCCAGCGACGGAGGGGTGCGGCGCTGCTGCGGAAGCGCCGGGACGGGAGCCCAGTTGGGCGGGCCGACCTGTCCCAGCGGCAGCGCGTCCGGAGGCGGCGGCGCGGTGGACACCGGCGGGCCGGAAGGGGGCGGCGGGTCCTGGCGGTAGGCCGCCCAGCCGTATCCGCCGTACCCGCCGGGCTCACCGACCGGCCGGCCGACCGGCTGGTCGTGCGGGACGAAGCCGGGCCGCGGACGGGAGTCCGGCTGCGGGTGACCGGAGCCCTGCCCCTGGGCGCCGGCCACCGGGGCGAAAGAGGGAGCCTCCCCGCAGGGAGGCTGCGGCTGCCCGTACGACCCGTATCCCCCCTGCGCCGGCTCGTCCGCGACCGGCGGTGAGGCGGACACCAGCAGCTTGTCATCGTTCGACGTGCCGAGATCGTCGGGCGGGGCGAAACCGGCGCCCGCCGGGGCGTCGTCAGACCGGTGCGCGGAGTCGTCCCCGGAGCGGTCGTCTTCGGAGAGGTCTCGGGGAAGGTCGTCCCGCCGGCCGTCGACCGGCTCGGCACGCTCGTCGGAGTCGGTGGCGACCCGGGGGGCGTCCTGGGCGGAGCCGGACGCGGTGCCCGGTTCCTCATCGTGCCGCCCGGCGGCGAGACCGGGGGCGGGGTGGCCGTCCTCGTGCGGCGGAGCGTCGACAGACCTGCGGCTGTCTTCGGTCATGGTGCGCCATTCTCTCCTAGCGAGCGTTCTCTCATCGGGGTCATCGTGCCCGCCAGCGCATGTGGCGGGCATAAGAAGCGATCAGCTCCAGGGGATCGCCCACGTCCCGATGCGCCGTGCCCCGCGCCACAGCCGTTCCCACAGACCCGCGCCGCTTCGGGGGAGCGCCGCCACCACCGCGTCCGAGGTGGCCTGAGGGGCATCGGTCAACACCGTATAAACATAACCATCTCCGGCCCATACCACCCACCGCTGACGTGCCTCGCGGCGGAAGACCGTGCGGCCCGCGACGGTCGCGCGGCGCCAGCCCGCCAGCCGCCGCACGTTCAGCCGTCCCCGCTGGACGAACACCGAAACGGCCGCCAGGCCGTCGGAATAGCCCAGGTGCAGGGTACCGTCCTCGCCCGAGCCGGAGCGCCTTACCTGGTGCAACGCCAGCCCGCCGGGCAGGGTCTGCGGCACGCTCCAGCCCTGCTTGCGCAGCCGGTCGACTTCGGCCGCCGTCATCTCCCGCCAGGGGCGGGCCCGGGGAGCGGCCGCCTGCGGCAAGATGCGGGGCCGGGTGATGCGCAGCTCGGCGAAACCACCGGAGCTGACCACCCGGCCGGTCTCATCCAGCAGTTCGCGCTGCAGCAGGATGCCGGTCTGCGCGTCGATCCAAAACCTCCCGGCGGTGCCGCCGCCGGGGCGCCGGGCCTCCACGACGCGGGCCTTCCGCCCGCACACCACAGAGTCGGCCGCCCGCACCACCGTGTAGTTGCGGGCCAGCTGTTCCAGCGCCTCCGGGGTGAGGCCGGGCAGCCCGCCGGCGGTCACGACGAGCTCCTCGCGCCGCTCCGAGAGCGGGGAGGCGCTTTGCATGGAGGTGCCGGACGGCGGGCTTTCGACCCGGTGCGCCACCTTGGTCGTGCTCGTGTCGCGCCCGCCGGCGGCGAGCGTGGTGTGAGTCCAGGTCCCCTCATAGGGGGTGCGGCGCGCGGCGGCGGCGGTGCCGCGCAGCAGCTCCAGGGCCTGCGGGTCGCCCCCTGCGGCCCGGCGCCCCGGGGCGGCGTCCCCGGTCAGCGCCCAGGCGATCAGCAGGACGGCGGCGACCCCGCCCACCAGCCAGGGGCCCCGCCTGCACCGCGCCGGCGGCGAAGGCATCGGCGCAGGCGTCACGGGGCCGCCGGCAGGGACGAGGGCTCCGGAACCGGGATCATGCCGTTGGTCAGCGCATGCTCGACCTGCAGCCGGTCGAAGGCGGGGACCACGGCGGGCGGCTGCTCGGTGCGGCCGCCGGCCACATAGGAGGCCGAGCCCAGCCCCAGCATCATGGCGGCGGCCCCGACGGCCAGGTAGCGGCGGGGGACGCGGCGCCGGGCCGGCACCGGCGCAAGCGGACGGACGGCGGGCCGGCCGGGACGCACGGCGCCCTGCGACGGCCGGTTCCAGGCGATGTCGGCAGGCGGCCCGCCGGCCTGGCCCAGGGCGCGCAGCCTGCTCAGGAACTCCTCATCGGGCAGGTCGGGGGCGCCCGCGGAGGAACCGGCCGCGGGGACGGCCAGGGAACGCAGCCGGTCCTTGATCCGGCGCATCATGTCGGCCTCCTGACGGCAGGCCCGGCAGACGGCCAGATGCGCGAGCGCACGGTCGCGCTCGTCGTGATCCAGCTCGCCGTCGACCAGGGCGGTCAGGCGTTCCCCCAGACAACTCACACGTGCTCCCCGCTCGCCTCCGGCGCGCCCTTCCGTGGGCGGCGTCCTTCCTCCTCGCGTGCTCGCTCGCGTCTTTTACAGACTCACCCCGCCTCGGGCAGTTCCGTCAGACGGCGCGGTGCGCGGTGCTCCAGGGCGGCCCGCAGCTGGGCCCGTCCGCGGTGGATCCGGCTGCGCACCGTCCCGAGCTTCACATTCAGTGTGGCCGCGATCTCCTCATACGACAGCCCTTCGATGTCGCACAACACCACGGCGGCGCGGTACTCCGGCGGCAGGGAGTCCAGCGCCGCCTGCACGTCGGCGTCGAGGTTGCGGTCATCATAGGCCTGCGCGGGGGTGGGTTCCCGGCCCTGCAGCCGGTCGGCGGCGTCCTCGGCCAGCCCTTCGAACCTGATGCGCTGCTTGCGGCGCGCCATGTCGAGGAACAGGTTGGTGGTGATGCGGTGCAGCCATCCCTCGAACGTTCCCGGCGTGTAGTTCGACAGCGACCGGAACACCCGGACGAAGACCTCCTGGGTGAGGTCCTCGGCGTCGTGCGGGTTGCCGGTCAGCCGGTAGGCGAGGCGGTAGACGCGCGCGGAGTGCTCACGGACGACCTCCTCCCATGACGGAGGCTCCCAGACGGCCTCCGGCGCATGGTCGCGTTCGCGGGCCGCGACCGCCCCCTTCAGCGCAAGCGCCGCCACGTTCATGGTCGCACCTCCAGCGCACTGCCTCCCATGGCCGGTTCCTCTCCCGCGACGGACATGCCGCGTCGCGATATGACACGGCCACGCCTGGGCTGGGCGTTCGCGGACCGACTGTTGAGGGAACGTCGCGACGGGCGGTTTTAGTTCCCGGCCCGGCCGCGCAAGTACGACGATGAGCCCACAAGCCGGACGGGCGGCAACGATATGGTCTTTCTCAGCGGACCAGGGACCAAGGGAGGCGGCCATAGACGCGCTACAAGCCACCCTGGCTTTCGTGGAGGACTATCTCCCCGAGGATGAGGTGCTGCAGGAGGCCCGGCGGCTCGGCGAGGAGGCCGGCGCGGTGCCGATCGGCCCGGCCTGCGGGGCGGCGCTGCGGTTTCTGGCCGCCATGCTGAACGCCCGCACGGTGGTGGAGATCGGCTCCGGCTGCGGCGTCTCGGGGATCTGGCTGCTGCGCGGCATGCGCCCGGACGGGGTGCTGACCAGCGTGGACGTGGAGGTGGCCAACCAGCGCATGGCCAAGGACGCCTACGCGGCGGCCGGTTTCCCCTCCTCGCGCACCCGCATGATCGTCGGACGCGCCCTGGAGGTGCTGCCCCGGCTCACCGACGGCGCCTACGACATGGTCTTCTGCGACGCCGACAAAAAGGAGTACCCCGACTACCTGGCCGCCGCGCTGCGGCTGCTGCGCCCCGGCGGGGTGGTGGCCTTCGACAACGCGCTGTGGCACGGGCGGGTGGCCGACCCGCTCCGGCGCGACCCGGAGACGGTGGCGATCCGCGAGGTGGCGCGGATGATCCGCGACGACGAACGGCTGGTGCCGCTGCTGCTCCCGGTCGGCGACGGCCTGCTGTGCGCGCTCAAGCGCGCCTGAGCGAAAGACGAGCGGACATGACCGACGAGCACTCCCCCGCGGAGTCCCGGCGGCCGGCCGCGGCCGCCGCGCTGACGGTGCGGGTCCGGCCGTCGTGGCACTGGGCGGGCCGGGTGGTCTCCTCGCTGATCATCTGCCTGGCGGCGGGGGCGTTCGTGGTCGGCGGCGCCCGCGGGGACGGCCTGGTCGACTACGTCTTCCTGGCCGTGGGCGTGCTGGGGGCGGTCTTCTTCGGCGCCGGCGCGCTGCTGTCGGCGGGCCGGCTGCTGAGCCGCCGCCCGGTGCTGGAGCTGGACGCCGACGGGGTGCGCCGGCCGGCCGCCTGGCCGCGCCCGCGCAGCCGGGACCGGGTGCTGCCCTGGTCGCAGATCGCGGCGGTGTGCCTGGTCAGCCGCGGGGTGGCGGCGCGCAGCGGCCAGGCGCGCGACCACCTGCTGTTTTTGACCGACCCGCAGGACGCCGAACACGCCCGCACCGCCGACAAGCCCCAGCTGGTCGCCTTCACCCTCACCGACCTGCCCGCCGGGGAGCGGCATGCGCCCTGGCTGCTGGTGTGCGACCCCGACTGGGACGTGCCGCTCAAGCGGATCGTCGCCAAGGCGCGCGCCCACGGCGTCCCGGTCATCGACCGCCGCCGCAAGTGACCCGGCGGCCGGTCAGTTCCGGGCGGTGAGCCAGTTCAGCAGCAGGCGGGTGCCGAAGCCGGTGGCGCCTTTGGAGATCTCGGCGTCGTCGGAGGTCGCGCGGGCGGGACCGGCCACATCCAGGTGGGCCCACCGGCGCTCGCCGACGAATTCGCGCAGGAACAGGGCGGCCATGATGGCGCCGCCGCCGAAGCCGCGGCGCTCGATGTTGGCCACGTCGGCGACCTCGGAGGCGATGGCCTCGCGGTAGTCGTCCACCAGCGGCATCGGCCAGACCGGCTCACCGGCCGCCTCGCCGGCCGCCGCCAGCTCGGCGCTCAGCTCCTGGTCGGTGGCGAACAGGGCGCCGTGCCGCAGCCCGAGGGCCACCTTGGCCGCCCCGGTGAGGGTGGCCACGTCCACCACCACGTCCGGGTCCAGGGCACGGTCGGCGTAGGCGAGCGCGTCGGCCAGCACCAGCCGCCCCTCGGCGTCGGTGTTGAGCACCTCGCTGGTCTTGCCGCCGTAGTGGGTGATCACGTCGCTGGGCCGCATGGCGCTGCCGGAGAACATGTTCTCGGCCGCCGGGACCAGCGCGGTGACCTGCGCGTTCACCCCCAGTGCGCCCAACGCGCCCATGGCCGCCATGACCGCGCCGCCGGCGGCCATGTCGGTCTTCATGGTCTTCATGTTGTCGTTGGGCTTGAGCGACAGCCCGCCGCTGTCGAAGGTGATGCCCTTGCCGACCAGCACCACATGCCGGTCGGCGCCGCCTTCGGGCCGGTAGGTCAGCTCGATCAGCCGGGGCGGCCGCACCGACCCGGCGCCGACCGCCAGCAGCCCGCCGAAGCCCTCTTCCCGCAGGGCCTGCTCGTCGCGGACGCGCACCGCCAGGCCGCGCCGCTCGGCCAGCTCGACGGCGCGCTCGGCCAGCCAGGACGGGCCCTTCTCCGCCGACGGGGTGTTGGCCAGGTCGCGGGCCAGCGCGGCGGCCTCGGCCAGCACCGTGCCGCGCTCCACGGCGGCCGCCTCGGCCCCCAGCACCACGATGGTGGTGGCCGCGCGCTTGCGGGGCGGCTCGCCGATCCAGAACTCATACGAGCCCAGCAACGCGCCCTCGACGAACGCCGCCACGTCCCCTTCGGGGGCGAGGGCGACCAGGCCGTTGCGTCCCCTGGCGCGGCGGGCCAGCGCGGCGCCGGCCTTGCGCAGCGCGCCCGGCGTCTGGTCGCCGACCCCGTACAGCAGCACTTCGCCGGGCCCGTCGCCGAGCCGCACCGGGCAGGAGACGATCTCGCCGGGCTCGCCCTTGGCGTCCTGGAAGGCCAGCAGCTCCGCCGGATCCAGCGGCAGGGTCAGGCCCAGGTCGGCGGCGTGCGCCTGGGGACCGGAGCGCACCGGCACGGCCACCAGCTCGGCTCCCGCCTCCAGTGCCACCCGGCCGGCCGGACGGACACTCGCCTCGCTGCGCACCCGGGTGTGGATCGGCATCGGTCCCCCTGCTCATCACCGCTCGCCGCCGGCGCCCCCCGCGGCGATGCCATGGCAGCGGCAGGCCCCGGCCAGGCCGGGACCTGCCGCCGTGGTCTTGTGTCGAATAGCGCCTGATTCGGCCCGCGGCTTTATCAGCTGACGACGCTCTTGAGGGCGTCGCCCAGCTCGCTGGCCTCTTCGGCGGAGAGCTCGACGACGAGGCGTCCGCCACCCTCCAGCGGGACACGCATCACGATGCCGCGCCCCTCCTTGGTCACCTCGAGCGGACCGTCACCCGTCCGCGGCTTCATCGCCGCCATGCGTGCATCCCCTTCCTGCCTAGGGCCGCGTGCCGGACATCCTTGGCCGCGTGGCCGCCGTTCGTATCCGCACTATCAGTAGTGGCCCATTATCTCGCCTTCCGGGCGCGAAGTGGTAACGATCAGCGTCGCAAAGGGCAGACAATGCCTTCCCGCCGCCCGCCGAGGTGCGTTTGCCCTGTTCAGGACGTAAGTCACCGCGGGATCACCATCCCGCGGGCCGCGCGGCGGGAATGTGCGGAATCTCACTGAGGAACCATCCCCAGGCATGCGGACGGCCATCTCTCCCCCATCGAGCCACCGTGGCGGTGGCATGCCCGTTCGGTGGCCCCTCGAAACGGACGCCGGTTGTGTCCCTTAGCGGAGCTTCGGGAGGACAGCCGCGTAGGCACCCCGGCGGTGGCAGCCGACAAGGTGATCGTCCACCAGCCCGCACGCCTGCATGAGCGCATAGGCGGTGGTGGGCCCCACGAACCTGAACCCGTGCCGCTTGAGCTCCTTGGCCAACGCCGCGGAAGCCGGGGTCGAGGCGGGCACGTCGGCGGTGGTGCGGGGCGCCGGGGCGTCCGGGTCGGCGTACCGCCACACCAGCGCGGCCAGCCCGGTGGGCAGCTCGAGCGTGGCGCGGGCGTTGGCGATGGCCGCCTCGATCTTGGCGCGGTTGCGGACGATGGCGGGGTCGGCCAGCAGCCGCTCGACGTCCGCGGGGCCGAAGGCCGCCACCGCGGCCGGGTCGAAGCCCTTGAAGGCCGCCCTGAAGCCCTCCCGCTTGCGCAGGATCGTCAGCCACGACAGCCCCGACTGGAACGCCTCCAGGCACAGCCGCTCATACAGGCCCTGATCGTCGGTGACCGGGCGGCCCCACTCCCGGTCGTGGTAGGCCAGGTAGTCGGGGGGCGACAGGCCCCAGGGGCAGCGCGCCAGCCCGTCCGGCCCCGGCAGCGCCCCGCTCACCGCGCCCTCCCCGGCGGCGCGGCGCCCTCGTCCCGTTCGGCCAGGCGGGCCAGGCGGCGCAGGCCCAGCCGCATGAGGGCGCGCACCAGCGGGCCGATCAGCAGCCAGCCGGCCCGGCCCAGCGGCCCCAGCGGCAGCTCCAGCCGCTCGGCCCACACCACGGTGCCGCCGGCGGGCAGCGGGGCGGTCTCGAAGTAGGCCTCGCCGCGCACCAGCCGGCCGGTGTGCCGCACCGCCACCCGGCGGCCGGGCGTCCACTCGGTGATCACCATGGTGTCCAGGAAGCCGACCGGCCCGATGCCCGTCCATCCCCGAAGTTCGGCGCCGACCCCCTGGCCGCCCTCGGCGCGGGTGAAGGGCATCCACTCGCCGTGCCGGGGCCAGTCGGTGAGCACCGCGAACAGCCGCTCCGCCGAGGCGGTGGAGACGGCCTGGGCGCTTACTGCGACCCGGCTCACTGCTCCTCCTTGCGCAGTGTCTGCGGCGGGTCGTTGGGATGCCCGTGCGCCGGGCCGCCGTCTTCGGCCGTCCCATCGCGCCGCCGTGCGGGCGGCTCGCCCCACGGCGGCATCCGCGGGCCCGTCCAGGCCGGTCCCGCATCGCCCCAGGAGGCGGGTTCCTCGACGTGGCCGTGGCGGCGTTTCAGCTCGGCCAGCTCGGCCTCCAGCGCGGCCAGCCGCGCATCGCGCTCGTTCAGCGCGCAGGCGAGCCGGCGCAGGGCCTCGTCGGTGACGTCCACCTGGTAGCCCCACAGGCCGTGCGGCAGGTGCAGGGTCGCCACGTCGGCGCCGGTCAGGCGGCGCCCGGACGGCATGTGCAGCGGCGGGTGGTCCGGGTGCGTCCGGGCCAGCTCCCCGCCCCGGCCCGTGGCCAGGACGACGACCGCCACCAAGACGGCCAGCGCGGCCAGGGCGAGGACCACGAGCACGATCGGTAACTCCCCTCCTTCGGCTCCTCCCTTCGATCGTGCCACGATCGAAGGCATGGATTTGCGGCTTGGCGCCCGGGTCTTCGGGGCGGGGCAGCATGCGCTCTGGCTCGCCGAGGCGCCGTCAGGGACGGCCGGGGAGATTCCCGAGGGCGTGGACATCGTGACCGGCACCGGGTTCGGGCCGGCCGTGGTGTCGGCCTCCTTCGTCCCGGACGGCGCGGACCTGCTGGTGGGAGATGAGCTGGCGGAGGCGGCCGCGGCCCGCGGCGCGGGACTGGTGTGCCGGGACGCGCGGCGTGCGCTGGCGGCGGGGGTGCGTGCGGACGGGCTGGTCCTGGACGCCGGGAGCCGGCCGGCGGCCGACCGGGTGGCGCAGCCGGCCGCCGACGGGCTCGCCGTGCTGGTGGATCTGACCGGCGAGCCCGTCGGGGAGGACGCGGGCCTGCTGGCCGCGGTCTCCGTCTACGCCTGGCTGGGCGCGCGGGTGTTCAAGGTCGCCGCGCGGGACGTCGATCCGGTGCGGCAGGTGCTGGACATGGTCGCCTCGATCAGGGGAACGCGGCCCCCCGCCGAGGCCAGGCGCGGGCTGGCCTGAGAACCGGCCCGAGAGGCGGTCACGGCTCGGCCTCCGCGTAGTCCTCGCCGGTGGGGGTCAGGTGGACCTGGCGGACCTCCAGCAGGTCGAAGGCCTCGGGGACCGAACGGCTCCAGCTGATCGCATCGAAGGCCCTCGGGCGGACGAAACCGTGGTCGGCCAGCTTGACCACCAGGTCGCGCAGCGGCTCGTACATGCCGTGGGGGTCCAGGATCACCAACGGCTTGTCGTGCATGCCCAGCACCCGGGAGGTCCAGATCTCCAGCAGCTCCTCCAGGGTGCCGATCCCGCCGGGCAGCACCAGGAAGGCGTCCGAGCGGCGGTCCATCTCGGCCTTGCGGGAGCGCATGTCGGGGGTGACGATCAGCTCGTCGTTGTCCTGGTCGGCGATCTCCACGCTGACCAGGGCCTGCGGGATGACGCCCACGGTGCGCGCTCCCCCGGCGCGGGCGGCGCGGGCCACCGCGCCCATGCAGGAGACCTTGGCGCCGCCGCTGACCAGGCTGTGGCCGCGGCGGGCCAGCTCGGCGCCGACCTGCTCGGCCAGTTCCAGGTGGCGGCGGTCGATCCGGCTGCTGGAGGCGCAGAACACGCAGATCGCCAGCCCGCCCATCAGGTGCCCGCCTCTTCGGCGACGCCGCGCACGGCCGTCTCCTCGACCAGCCGGCGCACGTGCTCGGTGTGCGCGTCCACGATCACCTGGACGGCCTCGGCGGGGTCGTCGGTCAGGTGGATCAGCTCCAGATCGGTGTCGCGGATCTTGCCGGACGGCGCCATCACGTCGCGGATCCACTGCACCAGCCCGCCCCAGAAGGCGGTGCCCACCAGCACGATGGGGAAGCGGGTGACCTTGCCGGTCTGCACCAGCGTGACCGCCTCGAACAGCTCGTCCATGGTGCCGAAGCCGCCCGGCAGCACCACGAACGCCTGCGAGTATTTGACGAACATCGTCTTGCGGACGAAGAAGTAGCGGAATTCGACCCCGATGTCGACGTAGTCGTTCATCCGCTGCTCGAAGGGCAGCTCGATGCCCAGCCCGACCGACACCCCGCCGGCCTTGGCGGCGCCCAGGTTGGCGGCCTCCATGATGCCCGGGCCGCCGCCGGTGATCACCGCATAGCCCGCCTCGGCCAGCCGGGTGCCCAGCTCCACGCCCAGCCGGTACTCCTCGGAGTCGGGGGCGGTGCGGGCCGAGCCGAACACGCTGACCGCCTTGCCCAGCTCGGCCAGCAGCCCGAAGCCCTCGACGAACTCGGCCTGGATGCGCAGCACCCGCCACGGGTCGGAGTGCACCCACTCGGCCGGGCCCAGACTGTCCAGCAGCCGCTGGTCGGTGGTGGTGCGGGGGATGGCCTTGCCCCGCAGCATCGCAGGTCCCTGCCGGTGCAGGCGCTTGTGGTCTTGGGAGTCCATGCGCTCACGTTAGCCGCGGCGCACCGCCGTTTTCAGCGCATTAACGGCCGCTGTATCTGCGGGAAAGAGCAGACCGTGGCGCCGAGGTCACCCGGCGTGCCCGCTCAGCCGGCGGTGAGCCAGGCGCGCATGCGCCGCTCGCAGTCGCGGATGAGGGGGATCTCCACGTACTCGTCCTTGGTGTGCGACAGCGGCGGGTCGCCGGGGCCGTAGTTGACGGCCGGGACGCCCAGGGCCGAAAAGCGCGCCACGTCGGTCCAGCCGAGCTTGGCGCGGGGCGTGCCGCCGACCGCCGCGACGAAGGCGGCCGCCGCCGGGTGAGCCAGGCCGGGGCGTGCGGACTCGGCCGCGTCCACCACCGTCACCTCAAAGCCTTCGAATAGTTCACGCAGGTGGGCTTCGGCGTCGGCGAGCGTCCGGTCGGGTGCGAAGCGGTAGTTGACGGTGACCGTGCACTCGTCGGGGATCACGTTGCCGGCCACGCCGCCGCGGACGAACACCGCGTTGAGCCCCTCGTGGTACTCCAGCCCGTCCACCACGGGCTTGCGCGGCCGGTAGGAGCGCAGCACATCGAGGATCTCCCCGGCCTTGTGGATGGCGTTGACGCCCATCCACGCCCGGGCGCTGTGGGCGCGCGCCCCCCGCGCGGTGACCTCGACGCGGATGGTGCCCTGGCAGCCGCCCTCGATGACGGCGGCGGTGGGTTCCATCAGCACCGCGAAGTCGCCGGCCAGCAGTTCGGGCCGGGAGGCGGCCAGGCGGGCCAGCCCGTTGCGGACGGCCTCGACCTCTTCGCACTCGTAGAACAGGTAGGTCACATCCCGGGTGGGCTCGGGCACGGTGGCGGCGAGCTTGAGCATGACCGCCAGCCCGCTCTTCATGTCGCTGGTGCCGCACCCGTACAGCCGGTCGCCCACCACCCGGGACGGCAGGTTGCCGTTGACCGGGACCGTGTCCAGATGTCCGGCGATCACCACGCGTTCGGCCCGGCCCAGCGCGGTCCGGGCGATCACCGCATCGCCGTCCCGTTCGACCCGCAGGTGCGGCAGCGGCCGCAGCGCCTCCTCCACGGCGTCGGCCAGGGCCTTCTCGCGCCCGCTCACCGACTCGATGTCGACGATCGCCGCCGTCAGCTCCGCCACGTCCGCGCCCAGGTCCAGCCTCATGCCACCCGACCCTACCGATGCCGGCCGCCTGCGCGGGCACGCCGCGGAGGCCGGATCCGCCTCCTCACCGGGCGGTCCGGGACGCGCCGGTCTCCTCGCCGGCGGGTCGTCCTTCCCGCGGCCCGCCGGCGCCGGAAACGTAAAGAGCGGAGCGTTCGGGCTCGGACGCGCGGCCGCGGGCGGGCCGCGCGTCCGGGTGCGAGGTCAGGCGTTGGCGCCGTGCTCGCGGAGGATCTCGTTGAGGGCCAGCTTGTCGTGCTGCTGGCCCTCCTCCAGGCGCTTGAGGACCAGCAGGCAGGGCATGCCGAACTCGCCGCCGGGGAACTTCTTGGTGCGGGTGCCGCTGACGCACACCGACCAGGCCGGGGCCTCGCCGCGCGGCAGCTCCTCGCCGGTCTCCACGTCGAAGACGCGGGTGGTCTTGGTGAGGATGGCGCCGGCGCCGAGCTTGGCGCCGCGGCGGACGCGGGCGCCGTCGACGACCATGCAGCGCGAGCCGATGAAGGCGTCGTCCTCGACCACCACGGGGACGGCGTTGGGCGGCTCCAGCACGCCGCCGATGCCGACGCCGCCGGACAGGTGGACGTTCTTGCCGATCTGGGCGCAGGAGCCGACCGTGGCCCAGGTGTCGACCATGGTGCCGGAATCGACGTAGGCGCCGATGTTGGTGAAGGAGGGCATCAGCACGACGCCGGGGGCCAGGTAGGCGCCCCACCGGGCGATGGCGCCGGGCACCACGCGCACCCCCTCCAGCCGGGTCTTGAGCGGGATGCGGTCGTGGTAGTGGAAGTCGCCGACCTGGGCGCGCACCATGCCCAGGACCTTGAAGCTCAGCAGGATCGCCCGCTTGGCCCGCTCGTCCACGACCACCTGGTCGGTGGCCGGGTCCACGAAGGCCACCCGGGCCCGGCCGGTGTCGATCAGGTCCACTGCCGCGACGATGGCCGCGCGGGCGTCGCCGTCGTCGGGGCTGAGCTGGTCCCGCCGTTCCCACAGCTCGTCGATGACGCCGGGGATCGGGCTGGTGAACGTATCGGTCATGGACGTGAGCTTAGTGGGGGGCATGTGCCGGTACGGTCTTTGGTGTGCGGGGTTGGGAACGGTTGCGCCCGCGCTCGGGCGCGCTCCTGTTGGCGATCGCTTTGGTGGTAGGCGCCGGCGGATGGGCGGCCTGGTCGCATCTGCGGCCCTACCTGCACGGTTCCAACTGCGAGGTGGCGGCCGCGGGCGGCGTGGTGCCGCTGGACCTGGAGCAGGCGGCCAACGCGGCGACCATCGCCGGGGTGGCCTTCCGCAAGTCGCTGCCGGAACGGGCGGTGGTGATCGCCTACGCGACGGCGATTCAGGAGTCGCACATCCGCAACCTGCCCTATGGCGACCGCGACTCGGTGGGCATCTTCCAGCAGCGGCCCTCCCAGGGCTGGGGCCGGGTCGACCAGCTGCGCGACCCGGTGTATGCGACCAGCAAGTTCTACGACTCGCTGGTGAAGGTCAAGGACTACCTGGACCGGGACCTGCACGATGCGGCCCAGCAGGTGCAGCGCAGCGCCGACGGGACGGCCTATGCGCCGCACGAGGAGCGGGCCAAGCAGCTGGCCGAGGCCTACACCGGGCGGCGGCCGGCCGCGGTGCGCTGCTGGTTCTCCCCCCGCAAGCGGACCGAGCCGCGGCGGGCGGAGGCCATCCGGGCGCTGCACGAGACGTTCGGCACCAGCAAGATCCCGGTGACCGAGGAGGACGGCCGGCACACGGTGCGGGTGCCGACCCGGCGCACCGGCTGGGCGGTGGCCTCCTGGGCGGTCTCCCACGCCCAGGGCTATGGGCTGCAGGAGATCCGCTACGACGGCCGCCGCTGGCGGGCCGAGGCCGGCCATGACGGCTGGACCGAGGACGAGGAGGCCCCGTCCGACCGGGTCATCATCCGCTGAAGGTCCGGCGTTCATCTTTTGACGCCGATGCCGCCGTACATGGCGGCCTGGCGGTGTTCTTGCGGGACGGGCCCGTCGGGGCGCCATTGGCAGATGTGCACCAGGCCCGGCTCGACCAGGTCGAAACCCGAAAAAAGCCGCAGGATCTGCGAGTAGGTGCGGAAGAAGATGGGGTAGGGCGCCATCCGGGCCGAGCCGTAGAGGGCCTCGCTCTGGCCGGGCGGCAGCAGTTCGGCCGAGGGCAGGCTGATGAGCAGCCGGCTGCCGGGGACCAGCGCGTCGGCGAACCGTCCCACGATGGCCTCGATCTCCTGCCGGTCCTCCAGGACGTGCAGGATCGCGTTGAACAGCACGGCGACCGGCCGGTCGAAGTCCAGCAGTTCCGTCACCGCGGGGTGGCCCAGCACCATGGCGGGGTAGCGGATGTCCCCTTGGGCCATGCGGGTCCGTTCCGCGGCCGGGCCTTCCAGCAGCGCCGTGCCGTGGGCGCATACGTCCGGGTCGCTGTCGACGTAGACCACCCGGCACTCGGGGTCCAGGCGCTGGGCCACCTCGTGGACGTTCCCCTGGGTGGGCAGGCCGCTGCCCAGGTCGAGGAACTGCCGGATGCCCGCTTCCCGGACCAGGTGACGCACGGCCCGTTTGAAGAAAGCGCGGACCGCCTGGACCGAGACGGAAATGTCCGGGCTGATCCTGGCCATCAGGTCGCCCAATTCCCGGTCGGCGGGGAAATTGTTCTCCCCGCCCAGCCAGTAGTCGTATACCCGGGCGGGGTGCGGCATCCGGGTGTTCAGCCCTTCGGGCACCCGACGTCCGCTCACTCCTGGGAACCCCCTCCCTCACCCTGGCCGGTGCGCCTTCCGGCCGCCCGCACCGCCCGTCCGCCGGCGCGGGCGGCCGGCTCCCCCCATGACATGGACGGTCCGGTGACCGGTTCCCACGGCTCGCACGCCGCCCGGGACTCACAGGTCACGTGCCGAAAAAGGCTCAGTGAGCGAACACCATAGCGCAGGACTTGGACAAATCGGCGGGGCATCTTGCGCAATATCGGCCGTCACCGAACTCTTTGTGCATTCCGGGAGATATCACCAGATCATGACTGTTCATCCCACTCGGCGGCCAGGGCGGGAACGGCCGCGTCCACCAGGCGGCGGAAGCGGTCCGGCCGCAGCCAGGGCGGCCCCAGGGCGGCCAGATCATCGAAGATCCGCAGCGAGCACACCACCAGCAGCGGCGCCCGCCGGGGGGCGACGCCGCGGGCCAGCGCCCGCACCGCCGTGATCGCAGGGCCGTCGAACTCCCCGTCCTCCAGCGACACCAGGCCCTCGTGCAGCGCCAGGCACAGCCTGACCGGAGAACCCGGGCGGCGCAGGTTCTCGCTCCGGACGGCCCGCTGGGCCGCCTCCAGCAGACCGGCCAGCGCCTCGGGCTCGTCGATCCCCGGCGCCAGCACGCCCACCCACGGCCGCCTCTCCCGGCTGTTCCACGACACGCGTTCCGGGACGGTCTCGCGCAGCAGGCGGTCCATGAGACGGGACGGCCCCGCGGCCGAGGCCGGCGGCCGCCCCTCCCCTGGAGGGGGCTGCTCGAAGAGGTTCACCGCAAGGCAAAGCCTGCGGATACCGGTTGGCTCGGCCATACCAGCCAACGATGCGGCAGAAGGAGCCCGCCGATTCCCTCCCGCTAAGGGGTCCCCCCGTCACGGATGTCCTTCAGCGCGTCCATGTCGCGCACGACGATCCGGCGGTAGCGGGTCAGCACCACGCCGTCCTCGCGCAGCTTCCGCAGCACCCGCTCGACGGTGGACTCGCCGACGTCGACCATCCCGCCCAGGACGACCTGCGACACCGGCACGGCGATCATCACGCCCTCCGGCACGGGCTCGCCGTAGGCGGTGGCCAGGTCGTACAGCCCTCCCGCCACCTTGGCGTTGGCGTCCAGGGAGCGGTTTTCGATCCGGCGGCGGATGGAAAGGCGCGTCTTGGCCAGCACGCCGGCCTCGATCTGCGAACGGGCCTGCGGATGCCGGGCGAGATAGTCGTGGAAGCGGGAGCGGCCGATCCGTACCGCCACCACGGCGCCGACCGCGCTGACGGTGGCGGTCCGCTCCTGCCCGTCCAGCACCGCGAACTCGCCGATGAGGTCGCCGCGGCCGCGCACCATCAGCGGCAGCACGGTGCCGTTGTGGGTGTCGAAGGTGACCTTGACGAAGCCGTCCAGCAGCACATACAGCTCCAGTCCCGGCTCGCCCTGGCGGACCAGGACCTGCTCGTGGGCGAACTGCACGCGGGTGCCCAGCTCCAGCAGCGCGGCGCGGTCGGCGGGGCTGAGGCGGGCCATCAGGCTGCCGGTGGGCCAGGGGCCGTCGTGCACCGCCATCACACCAGCCCGCCTTCCTGCAGCCGCGGCGGGCCGTCCTGCGCGGAGCGGACGCCGCGCGGAGAAGAGGCGGCATCGGGGCGGGCGGGCGGCGGCGCGAGCGGTCCCGCCTCGCCGGTCTCGTCCGGGACGTGCAGCCAGCCGATGCCGGAGTACTCCTTCACCGACACCGGGATCTGCCGGAACTGCCAGCCGGTGCCGGTGAAGCCGGGCCTGATCATGTTCCGGTAGACGTAGTCGGAGGCCACCACCGCGTAGTGGCCGGCCGATGCGGCCAGCGCCGCCTTGACGGGCTCGGCGTTGCACAGCCGGAACGCCGCGATGGGGGGATCCCCGGCGTGACCGCCGGGGGCCGCGCCGAGGTGTCCTCCCTCCAGCCCGATCCGGACCCGGGCCCTCCTGTCGGGCAGCAGGGCGTCGTTGGCCCGGGCGAGCTGCAAGATCAGCTCGATCAGCAGGACGCGCAGCGTGGCGCCGTCGCTGCGGTGGGAGGGCAGCACCGTCAGCTCCCCGTCGCCCTGCGGCTGCCGCTTGCAGTCCTCCAGGTCCGGTCCGAGTGCGGCCCGCAGCGCCGCCTGCAGCGCGCCGAACAGCATCTCCTGCAGCCGCCGGTGGCCGTCGAGACCGACACCGCTGTAGGACTCCAGGTCGGTGGCCATGCACAGGTGGTAGGTATCGGTCATGGTGCTTCCGGAAGCGTGTCGAAGGCGCCGTCGGACAGGTTGAGCCGAAACGGCTGCGGGCCCGGCTGGTTCACCCGGACCGTCTCGCCGGGATCGGCGGCGTCCTGCAGCAGGGCCGAGACGCCGATCTCGCCGCGCAGCACCGTCAGGTCCGGCGGCAGTTGCAGCACCACCCGGACGACCCTGCTGCCCTCGGTCAGCGGCCGGTCGCCGTGGGGGCGCAGCCGCCAGCGGAAGACCCGCTGGCCGAGCCCGAAGGTGGTCAGCTCCTCGTCCGGGAGCGGCCCGGCGTCCGGCGCCAGGGGCGTCTTGCCCAGCTGCAGGGCCACCGCGTCCAGCTCGATCAGCGTGACCTCGTACTGGGCCTCGATGTAGCGCTGGCCGTAGCGGGCCTCCTCCAGGTCGAAGGGGAAGCGGATCTGGAAGTACCGCCATCGGTCGAAGTCGACCCGGGAGGCGGCGGATGGCGGAAAGTCCGAAGGGGACAGCGCCTCGACGACGGGACGCCCGATGATGACCCCCGCCTCTCGGGTGAACCTCGTTCCGGCGCGGCCCTGCAGCGGTTCTTCGGCGCCCAGCGGCAGGTGCGCGAGCACGTCGAATTCCAACCCCGGCATGTGAGCAAGGGTTTCACATAAGAGGCCTGTCAGTCAGGAGATCCAAAAAGGACATACGCCGCCCAGCGTCGCGGATCATCGTGGTAAACGGCGGCGAGCTCGGCCTGGGCGGCCCGCAGCGCCCGGGCGGGAGCGGCGCCGGCCAGGTAGTGGTCGTGGAAGCGGGTCAGCAGCGCCAGGGTGTCGCGTTCGGTGAGCGACCACAGCGTCATCAGCACCGCTCCGGCCCCGGCCAGCAGGAACGAGCGGCTCAGCCCGATCACGCCGTCGGCGCTGACCCGGCCGGCGCCGCTTTCGCAGGCCGCCAGGATCACCAGGCGGGCCGGCAGCTCCAGCTCGGCGACCCGGCGGGCCTCCAGACGCTCCCCGGCCAGCGCGAGGTAGGACTCCAGCGGCCGCTCGGGCAGGGCCTTGGCGTGGGTGGCCAGGCACAGCACGTCCGGCCGCAGCCGCGGCACGTGCGCCAGTTCCGCGACGGTGGCCCGGTCCCCGTAGCGCACCCGCACCGGGCCGGGGTAGCGGGCGGCGATGGCGGGGAAACGGCGGGCCAGGCGGTCCAGCGGCCGCAGGTCCGGTTCGGGCATCGGCTCCGGCGCCACCAGGGCGTGCAGGGCCGGGCCGCCCGGGCGGGCCGGATGCTCGGGCAGCCGGGCCGCCAGCGCGGCGGCCGGCAGCACGCTGGTGGGGTGACGGGCGGCGACCGGCCGCCCGTCCGGGGTGCGCAGCGCGGCGAAGGGCACCCGCAGCAGCTCCTCGTGCGGGACGACCAGCAGCGGCCGGTCGTCCTCCGGCAGCCACGGCAGCGGCTCCCACAGGGTCCGGCCGAGCTCCTCCAGCAGCCGGCCCAGCTCCGCCAGGCCCGCTGAGTCCAGGTCGTGGGCGGTCAGCAGGGCGTGCAGCCGGTCGACGGCGGCGGTCAGGGCGGCGCGGTCCACCGTCCGGTCGGCGGCGGCCAGCTCGCCTTCTGGGCTCAGGCAGAAGATCAGCAGCCGGTCCCCGGCCAGGAAGTACTCCACCACCGCCCGGCCGCGCAGCGCCCGGCGCAGCCGGTCGGGGGTGAGGACGCGGGCGGTGCGACGGCCGGGGGTCATCAGGTCGGCCAGGGCGCGGGCGCGGGCCATCTCGGCGGCGGCGAACGCCTCGGGGAGGGCGCCCAGGTCGTACAGGGCGGTGACGAAGGCGGCGTGAGCGGTGCGGGCGCCGTCCATCGCCTCGATCCGCGCCCAGTCGTCGGCCAGGCCGCCCCGCCACCCCTCCAGGAAGCGGTTCAGCTTCGCCAGCGCCTCGACGTTGCTGCGCCGGTGCCAGTCGGCGGCGGCGGGCAGGTCGAGCCGCTGCAGCCGCCACCGGTGCTGCCCGGCGCGCGCCGCCGCCCCGGTCAAGTAGATGGCGATGATGGTGACGGCCCTGACGAGCTCGACCTGTGCGGAGTCGTCGTCCAGGCTCGCCCACCACGCCGCTTCGCAGGCCGCCACCTCCTGAGAGCCGGCGGCCAGGTGGTCGAGCAGTTCTTCGCGCCGCCGCCGCCGGGCCTCGTCCAAAAGGTGCTCGTCGTGCCGCAGCGCCGCCCGTGCCGCCTCGCGCAGGGCCGTCTCGGCGCGGCCGAGGATCTCCTGGGCGCGTGAGGCGGCGTCGGGCGCGGCGCCCAGCGCCTCCAGTTCGCCGGCGGCCCGGACGGCCGTGCCGCTCGCCTCCGTCAGGAGGGCGGCCTGCGGGGAGTCCGCCGGCAGCTTCGGGACCATCTGGCTCAGCCAGCCTGCGTCCATGCGCAGCATCGCGGCGGCTTCGCCGCGGACACGCTGCCAGGACTCTGAAACGGTGGGCGCGTGCGCCAGGGCGTGCCGCAGCCGCGCCAGCTCGGTCAGCCGTTCAACGAACGCCGGGTAGTCCCCGGCCCGCAGCGCCGCCTGCAGCGCGTTCAAGGCGGCATGGAAGCGGTTCAGCAGCTCGTCGCCGGTCACCGGCGCCCCGTCCCGGCGACGGCGGTCACCTCGGCGGCGCAGTGGGTGGGCGTCCCGTCGAAGCGGGTGCCGCTCATCGTCAGCGAGCCGGTCAGCCCGCTCGCAGAGACCGTCAGCACCGCATGGGCCCGGTCGGCGCCCTGCGGCAGCGCCATGTTCCCAAGCGGCCCGCCGGCCGGGGCGAACCAGGTGGGAGGCGCCGCCGGGGCGTGCCGGTGATCGGTGTCGGCCGTCAGCCGCCCGCCGGCCGGGTCGAAGACCACGGTGGCGTCATCGTCGTCGGCGGCGATCCACAGCAGCTCACCGGGCCCGCTCCCGGTGGAGGCGATCATGAAGATCGGCCGTTCCCCGCCGAACTCGATCGTCACCGCAACGGTCGCCGCCGCCCGGCCGTCGATGCGCACCGCGGCACTGCCCCGGTAGACCCGTCTCATCGCTGCCTCCAAGCGACCTGCGACGGCACGGCCCAATGGCGATCATTTCACCCTTGCTCCCCGCGCGGCCTCAAGTGCCGGGGTTGTCAGGCCACGCGGTGAAGCAGGTCCGTGCCCTCGCAGGTCGCGGCTTTACGCCCGGCGGGCGGTGTGCTTTTCGCGCCGGGGAACGCCAAGGCCCCCATCCGGCCGCGGCGGCCGGCCCCTGACCGCCGCGGTTCTCCCAGAAAGGACGGCACGATGACCGGTGCGACGCCCAAGTCGCCGTGCCGTTTCCCCCGCACCACTCAGCATTGGGTCTCGGGAGCGCTGAGAAACCCTCTCCATAAGGAATCCGGCCGGCGAGGACGACGGACGCCCAACGGGCGAGCATCCGACCTCTATCGGCCGAGCTCACCACGCTTCATCTGTGCCAGCAGGGCCGCGAACGCCTCCCGGGGCACCTCCAATCGGCATCCTTCAGGATGCTTGGAGTCCCTGATCACGATCCCGCCGGGGAACCTCGCCAGCTCCACACAGGCATCGTCGTTCAGCCCGCCGCTGTATGAGCTCTTGCGCCACTGGATCACTGGTACATCCTCGACGTCCTCTCGACCTCACCGCAGAACCCGGCGCACAGCCCGGAACGCAGCGCAGAGAAAAGCCCCCGACCAGCAAGGACGACGGACGCTCTCATGAGCGGGCATCCGACTGCTACCGGCAGAGCTCACCACACTTCACCCGCGCCAGCAAGGCCGCGAACGCATCCCGAGAAACCTCCAACCGGCCGCCCTCGGGACGCTTGGAGTCCCTGATCCCAATCCCACCGGGAAACCTCGCCAGCTCCACACAGGCATCATCGTTTCCACCGCCGCTGTGCGAGCTCTTGCGCCACTGGATCACTGGTACATCCTCATCGTCTGCTCGATCAGAGCTTTCGACTCCGCCCGGGGCAGAGCCAGCGCCCCGATTTGATCGAAGCGCACTCCCAGAACGGCAGATTCGTCCCCGGTCTCGATCAGCCTTCCAGCGACCTGCGCCACGGCATATGCGACCTCCCTGATACCGGTCGTGAGCACCTGGAAGTGCCCGTCATGCCCCGGGTGCCACCCGGCCGACCTGGGGACGACCCGGATGCACACACGATCGGCCTCTGCAAGTTCGAGCAGATAGCGCAGTTGCTCGGCCATGACAGCGGCATCGCCGACCACGTTCTCAAGGACCTCCTGGTCGATGAGAATCCACAGATACGGCGGGTCCGCGCGTTTCAAGATCTCCTGCCGCTTGAGCCGGGCCTTGGCACCGCTCTTGATCTCGGAGGCGCGACCGGCGGCCTTGAGGATCGCCTGAGCGTATTCCTCTGCCTGCGCCAGAGCAGGGACTGTTTTCCCGTGGTACACCTTGATGATCTTCGCGGCTCCCTCGTATTACAGGTACTGCCTGTACCAATCGGGATCATGTCCGGCTGAGGCGAAGAGGTGAAGTCACTCGAAGTGGCCTCCGGTGTTCCAGGATTCGTCAAGGCGCTTCAGACACTTCTCAGCCGGCCGGAGACGGCCCGCCTCCCAGTTGGATACAGTCCCTCGCGTCACGTTGACGATCATGGCGGTCTGGGCCGGCGAAAGTCCTCTCTGAGTCCGGTAAAACCACAGGTCAAAAGCCAACCAGGCCCCCCAGCGAAGACTTCGGGTCGATGGTCTCCCTGACACTCATCGCTCATCCGTACGTGTATTGCATTGCATTCAATGCACCACACGTTAGCCAGAGAACACCGAGAGTGAGGGAGAATTCCCCGACCTCAGGACGGCTTCATGAACACCATCGCCCAGTCCTCATCGGCCTCCGACGCTCCGGACGTCCGCCTGACTCTGCTCGCCGAGCCCTCCTCGGTGGTCCTGGCCCGTGAGATGGTCCGCTACGCCCTTACCAGGTGGAATTACGACCGTGAGGTCATTTACGACTCCATGGTGGTGATGAGCGAGATCGTCACCAACGCCGTGGCCGCCGCCCGAGGCCGCCACATCCGCATTCGCTGCGCCGTTGAAAACGGGTCCCCGCTCCTGGAGTGTTGGGACCCCTCCCCCGCCGGGCCTCCGAAACATCGGAGTCCGGCCGGGGCCTCGCCATCATCGCGGCCTACGCCAGGGACGCCGGCACCCGTCCCGCCGCCACCGGCCAAGGCAAGATCGTCTGGGCTCTCATGCCCGCTCGTCCCTCAGATTCGCCCCCGCTCGGCCGCGCGGCCCGGCCGAACACGCGATCGCCCGGTTGAAAAACCGGTGCGTCCTGTACGAGCTGCGCCGCCGCCCGCAGTGGGACGGGTACGCAGTGGGACGAGTATGTCGCCCAGACCGCCCTCGTCCTGCAAGTCCGCGAGACCCACGCTCACTGAAGAAGATTCAATGCCGCTTCGCTCATCTCACCGATGAGCGCGATCGCGCGAAGGCGCGAAATTCCAGCTCAACGGTCACAGACAAGCCGAAAAGCATATTTCGGCGTCCAGCGGCGCCTTAACGGCCGGGCGCACGGCACAGGTGCCGTGCGCCCGGTCACGAGTGCAGGTCAGACCCCCAGGGAGCGGCCGATGATCTCCTTCATGATCTCGGTGGTGCCGCCGAAGATGGTCTGGATGCGCACGTCCTGGTAGGCCTTGCCGATGGGGTACTCGAGCATGTACCCGTAGCCGCCGTGGAGCTGGACGCAGCGGTCGACGACCCGCTTGATCAGCTCGGTGTTCCAGTACTTGAGCATGGCCGCCTCCTCGGCGGTCAGCTCGCCGTTGACCTGCTTGAGGATGCACTGCTCGGTGAAGGCCCGGGCGACGGTCAGCTCGGTCTTCATCTCCGCCAGCACGAACCGGTTGTGCTGGAACTTGCCGATGGGACGGCCGAACGCCTCGCGGGTCTTGCAGTACTCCAGGGTCTGCTCGAAGGAGGCCTCGGCGCCGGCCAGCGCGGAGGTGCCGATGGACAGCCGCTCGCGGGCCAGGTTCTGCATCAGGTAGATGAAGCCCATGCCCTCCTCGCCGAGGAGGTTCTCCTTGGGCACCCGCACGTTGTCGAAGAACAGCTCGGCGGTGTCCTGGGCGTGCATGCCGACCTTCTCCAGGTTGCGGCCGCGGGTGAAGCCCTCCATGCCGCGCTCGACCACCAGCAGGCTCACCCCGCGCGCCCCGGCCGAGGGGTCGGTCTTGGCGGCCACGATGACCAGGTCGGCCAGGATGCCGTTGGAGATGAAGGTCTTGGAGCCGTTGAGGACGTAGTGGTCGCCGTCCTTGATCGCGGTGGTCTTGATGCCCTGCAGGTCCGAGCCGGCGGCCGGCTCGGTCATCGCGATCGCGGTGATGATCTCACCGGAGCAGTAGCCGGGCAGCCAGCGCCGCTTCTGCTCCTCGTTGCACAGCTTCAGCAGGTAGGAGCCGTTGATGTCGTTGTGGACGGCGAAGCCGGGGCCGTGCGCACCGACCTTGGCCAGCTCCTCGTTGAGGATCACGTAGTAGCGGTAGTCGGGGTTGCCGCCACCGCCGTACTCCTCAGGGACCTCAATGCCGAGCAGCCCCTGGCGGCCCGCGGCCAGCCACACGTCGCGGGAGACGATGCCGTCCTTCTCCCACTGCTCGTGGTACGGGGCGACCTCCTTCTCAATGAAGGAGCGCACCATGTCGCGGAAGGCCTCGTGCTCCTCGGTAAAGATCTCCTGTCCCATCCGGCGGGTCTCCTCAACATGTAAGTGAATTCTGATGCAGAGTTAATGTAACACCAGGACTGTCGCATAAGGGAGGGGCGTATGGAGCTCACGGTGGACGAGCTGGCCTCCCGCGCCGGGGTGTCGGTCCGGACCGTGCGCTACTACGCCGGACGCGGCCTGCTGCCGCCGCCCCGCCTGCGCGGACGCACCGGGCTGTATGGGCCCGAGCACCTGGCCCGCCTGGAGCTGGTGCGCGAACTGCAGTCGCTGGGGCTGACGTTGGCCGCCATCGAACGGCACCTGGAACGCATCCCCGACGACGCCACCCCCGAGGACCTGGCGCTGCAGCGGGCCCTGCTGTCACCGTGGACGCCCGACCGCCCCGAGGAGATGGACCGCCACCAGCTGGACCGCCGCGCCGGCCGCCACCTGGACGACGAGACCATCAAACGGCTGGCCGCGCTGGGCGTGGTGGAGGAACTGCCCGCCGGCCGCGTCCGCGTGATCAGCCCCGGCCTGCTGCGGGTCAGCGCCGAACTGGCCGAGCTGCCGCTGCCGCTGGAGACGCTGCGTGCCTCCCAAGAGGCCGTCCAGCGCCACACCTCCGCCCTGGCCGAAGAACTGCAGCGCAACTTCCAGGAGACCGTGGTCCGCCCCTACCGCGAACGGGGCCGCCAGCCCCAGGAACGGCAGATGCTGATCGAGGTCGCCGCCCGCCTCAAACCGCTGATGATCCAGTCCCTGGTCACCTCGTTCCAGCAGGCCGTGGACCGCGCCATCCGCCGCTCCGTCCCCGCCGACGACGACCGCCCGGCTAAAGGTCCTGCCACTCCTGACGGTGGTAGTCGATCAGCTTCGGACGGACCAGCGTGTTGACCTCCACGTCGGTGCGGCGCAGGTCCTTGGCGAAGACCGCGGCGGCCCGCAGCACCTGCTCGTCCAGGAAACGCAGGCCTTGCACCGACGGGTCCAGCCGCAGCGCGGGGGCGGTGCGGCCGGGGGCGGCCAGCACATAGCCCCAGTCGCCGAAGCTGGGCACGTCCACGTGGTAGGGGACGGTGGCCATGCCGGAGGCGCGGATGGTCTTCTCGATGGACCAGAACGAGCGGGGGGCGAAGAACGGCGAGCCGGACTGGACCACGACCCGGCCGCCGGGGGCCAGCGCCCGCTGGAGCAGGCCGTAGAACTCCAGCGAGTACAGCTTGGCGGTGGGCACGTCGTCGGGGTCGGGGAAGTCCACGACGACGGCGTCGAAGGCGCCTTGCCGGGAGGGCGGCAGGCGGCGCAGCCAGGTGAAGGCGTCGGCGTTGACCACCTGCACCCGCGGGTCGTCGAAGGCGCGGCCGTTCAGCTCGGCCAGCTCCCGGTAGGTGCGGGCCAGGCGGATCATCGCCGGGTCCAGCTCCACCAGCGTCACCCGGCGGACGTCGCGGTAGCGCAGCACCTCGCGCAGCGCCAGGCCGTCCCCGCCGCCGAGGATCAGCACCCGGCCGCGGGCGCCGGCCAGCGCCGGGTGCACCAGCGCCTCGTGGTAGCGGTACTCGTCGACCGAGGAGAACTGCAGGTCGCCGTTGAGGAACAGGCGCATATCGGAGCGGCCCGACAGCCGCAGCGCCCTCGTGATCACGATCTCCTGGTAGGGGGTGCGTTCGGCCAGCGCGATCGGGTCCCGGTACAGGGCCTGGCGGGCGGAGACCTCGAACCGGTCGGCCAGCGCGTAGGTGCCGGCGAGCACCGCCAGCACCACCGCCATGCCCGCCCACAGCGCCGCCCGGAGCGCCCGGCGCACCTGGCCGCGGAACAGCCACAGCACCACCGCCATGCCCGCCACCGCGTTGCAGGCCCCCACCAGCAGCGCGCCCTTGATCTGGCCGAAGAACGGCAGCAGCAGGAACGGGAACGCCAGCCCGCCGACCAGGGCGCCCACATAGTCGGCGGCGAACATGTCGGCCACCGCGCTGCCGGCGTCCTGGCGGCGGATCCGCTGCAGCAGCGTCATCAGCAGCGGGATCTCCGCGCCGATCAGCACGCCCACGGTGAACGCCACGACCACCAGGACGGGCACGTACACGCCCAGCCACGAGTAGGCGGCGTACAGCCCCAGCACCGACAGCCCGCCCAGCAGCGCCAGCGCGCCCTCCACCGCCGCGAACGCGATGACCGCATGGCGCTGCAGGGGTTTGGCGGCCAGCGAGCCGACGCCCATGGCGAAGACCATCACCGACAGCACGATCGACGCCTGGGTGACGGCGTTGCCGATCAGGTAGCTGCCCAGCGCCACCAGCGCCAGCTCGTACACCAGCCCGCAGGCGGCGCAGGCGAACACCGCCGCCAGCACCAGCAGCCGGGCCGCCCCCGCCCGGATCCCGACCGCCGGACGGTCCGCCTCCTGCGGCTCGGCCCGTTCGGACTCGGCCTGGTCAGTGGTCACGCCGCATCCCCTTCCTGCATCGGGGGAAGGCTATCCGTCCCGATCACCATGCGGTTTCCATCTCCGGGAGGCCGGCGGCCCGGAGTCCGCATCCGGCCCGGCGGCCGTGGCGGGACCGTCCGGACCGGCCGCCCGAGTCCACCGTCACATCCGCAGCAGGCCCGGGCGGCGCCCAAAGAGCCGCGCACGCGGCCGCTCCCCCGCCGGGTTCACGGCGCAGCCGCGGCGGAGACGGGACGGGGGGCTAGGCGATGGCGGCGGAGACGATGGCGGCGATGGCCAAATCGGTGGCGGCCACCACCCAGCAGGCCGGGGCCATGCGGTCGGCGGGCGCCCGGCCCTCCCGGCCGACCACGATGGCGCCCAGCTTGCCCGGGGTCAGCAGGTCCAGCAGGTAGAAGGCCAGCGTCATGAGGATGATGCCGAGCACCCCGTAGGCGGCGGTGCTCACCAGACCGTCGGCCAGGCCCTCTTCGCTGGTGGCGATGGCGGTGGTGACGATGGCGCCCAGCCCGATCAGCTTGGCGGCCAGGATCAGCGCGGCGCCGGCGTTGTGCTCGCTCCAGATCTGCCGGCCCAGCCTGCCGGGGGTGGTGACCTCGACCACCAGGAAGCCGAGGGCCAGCAGGGCGATGCCGACCGCGCCGTACGCCAGCGCGGCGCCGCCTTCCTCGACGATGGTGTTCAGCATCAGGCACTCCTCCGGCTTCGTAGGGCGGCGACGATGATCCAGGTCAGGCCGAGGGCGACCAGGAGACCCCCGATTCCCATCCAGATGTAGCGGCCGATGCCGGGCGGGGAGACGGTGTCCCCGGCCGAGGGGATCCGCGTCGGAGGGGCGGGCACCGGGTCGGCGGCGCCCTTCTCCGCCACGATCATGGGCAGCGCCCCGATGGCGTCGGCCAGCCGGGCATAGGGCCGCATGCCGAGCAGGTCGTCATCGGTGATCCCGGCGGCATGCAGGTCGGAGGCGTCCAGCGTGAGCGGCAGGTTGGTCTCGATGCGCGTGCTCACCGCTGTCCACTCCTCCTCGTAGGAGCTGTAGGAGTAGTCGGCGGTGAACACCACCCAGCGGGGGCAGCGCACCGGGTCCCGCCGGGCGTCGACGCCGGCGCCGAGGTTGGAGCCCACGTCCTCATCGGGCTCCAGGTCGAGGACCGCCTGCCGCTCCAGCTCCCGCAGCCGCTGTTCCAGCTCCGACGGCGCCGAGAGGGTCGGGGCGGGGGCGGGGGTGGTGACGGCGCCGGTGTCGGGGTAGGAGGACCGGAAGTCCGGCAGGTCGGTGTCGATCGCCCAGCCGTAGCAGATGCCCTGGGCGTCGGCGGCGGTGCGCAGCCGGTCCACCAGGTGAGCGGCCCCATCTCGGTCGAACAGCCCGCCGGTGTAGACGGTGGCGTCCCCGTCATCGCTGGTGGCGTTGAACGCCAGGTAGACGATCGGCACGAACACCGAGATCACGAACAGGTAGACGAAGAGACGGTTGCCGATCTTTTCCCACTTGGCGTACTTGGCCGGACCGCTCATTTGCCGCCTCCCGGTCCGCCGCCGCGGAACATGGAGGCGCGCCCGCCGGGCCCGCCCCACCGTCCGCCGACCGAGCTGTGGTGCCGCCGGTAGCCGGTTTCGACATCGTCCACCAGCACCCGGCTGCCCTTGCCGTCGGGCAGCACCGCCACGATCATGTCCGGGTAGCGCAGGAACACCCCGGAGGGGTCGTAGACCCGGTCCGTCGGTCTGAACTTGCCGGACAGGGCGGCCGCCACCTTCGTCGGCGGCTCCGGGGCCCGGTAGGCGCCGTCTGCGATCTTGGCGTAGTGCGCGCCGATCCAGCCGCGCGGCGAGGTGTTCCCGCCGGCCAGCGCGCCGACCACGACGAGCGCTCCGAGCAGGACCAGCAGGCCGCCGCCCACGTAATGTTTCACAGCGCGACCTCCAGGAGGGTGCGGGTCACGACGATCTGACGGGTCTGCGGGTAGGCGTGCCAGGTGCGCCAGCCCAGCGTGCCGGCGTGCGGATCGCCGTCCAGGGCCAGGGCGGTCACCGCGTGCGGCGAGCCGGGGAACGTGCCGACCAGGGCGTCGTCCCGGTCGGCGAGAGCGGCGCACAGGTGCCGCACCGCCGCCGTGAACGCCGCATCGGTGCCGTGGGTGTGCACTTGTGCGCCGAAGTCGTAGGCCCAGCCGTCCACCTGAGTGCGCATCCGGCCGGGCAGCGGGCCGGCCCGGCCGGGCAGGCAGGCGACGGTCTCGCTGACCGGCCCGGCGAAGACCTGGTGGGAGGCGCCCAGCAGGCGCATCTCCACGTCGATCCCGCCGCGCCGCACCGGCAGCACCGCCAGGGCGTCCAAGGGCTCCAGGCCGAGGGCGAAGGACAGCGCGTCGGCCCGGGTGTCCCGGTAGGGGGCGTCGAGGGTGGCTCGCATGGTCGGCGGTCAGCCTCCGGCGCGGTGCGCGGGTGCGGTCATGGCCCCGCCGGCCCGGGGTGCGTCGGTGTGCACGGCCGTTCAGCTCCCCGGGTAGATGGTCAAGGTCCCGGCGGGGACGCGTTCACCGGTGCCGGCCTCCCAGGCGCCGCCGCCGAACCTCTCGAACGACAGGTAGCGCCCGCCGGGGGCGGCGTAGTCGACGTACTCGACCCGTCCGGTGTCGCCGAGGCCGGTGGTGCCCTCGGTGCGGTACTCGGCGGTGCCGTGCTCCTCACGCCGGTACTCCACCCCTTGGAAGGTCAGGGTGGGCCTGCCGGGACGCAGGTCGCCGACGTCGGCCTCGGTCCACCAGATGACCTCAAGGTCGGGGTCCTCTTCCACCGACAGCCACACTTTGGTGCCTTCGATGGTGTCGGCGTCCAGCAGGTGCTCGCTCCAGGTGTAGCCGCCCTCGCGCAGCCGCACCGAGCCGCGCACGAAGTAACGGGTGCCCAGGTACTCGACCATGTCCCCGGCCTTGAGGGCGCGGGGGTCGCCGGCCGTCTCGCCCACCGAGGCGAACGGGTCGGCGGGGGCGGGCCGGGGCTGCGGGGACGGCTCGTGCGGGCTTTGGCGGCGCACCAGCACCACGATGAGCACGATCAGGGCGAGCAGGATCAATGCGAGCAGCACGACCACCGCGGCCAGCATGCTCCACACCTCCACGCGCCGGAAGTCGGTCCGCTGCTCCCCTCACCGACCGGCGCCGGCGGGACGCGGGTCCGTCCGGCGTTGCCGCGTTCCCATGGCGACGGTGCGGAAAGGGATCAACACCCAGCGCGCAGATCCTACTGAGCCTCCGCGGACCGGACGCAACACACATCCGATACCGGATGGGGAAATCCCGATTTCGATTCGGTCTCAGAGGCGCTGCGCCGCGGCCTCGATGCGTTCGTCGGTGGCGGTGAAGGCGACGCGGACGTGCCGGGATCCGGCCGCGCCGTAAAAGTCGCCGGGGGCGACGCTGATGCCCAGCTCGGCCAGGTGGGCGACGGTGTCCCAGCAGGGCTCGTCCCGGGTGGCCCACAGGTACAGCGACGCCTCGGAGTGGTCGATGCGGAAGCCGTGCCGCTCCAGCGCCTCCCGCAGCACGGCGCGGCGGCGGGCGTAGCGGGCCCGCTGCTCGTCCACGTGGGCGTCGTCGCCGTAGGCCACGGTCATCGCGGCCTGCACGGGGGCGGGCACCATCATGCCGGCGTGCTTGCGGACCTCCAGCAGCCGCTTGACCAGCGCGGGGTCACCGGTGACGAACCCGGCCCGGTAACCGGCCAGGTTGGAGCGCTTGGACAGCGAGTGCACCGCCAGCAGCCCCTCATGGCTGCCTTCGCACACCTCCGGGTGCAGGATCGACACCGGCTGTTTGGCCGGGTCGTCCTCCCAGGCCAGCTCGATGTAGCACTCGTCGCTGGCCACCAGCACGCCCCGCTCGCGGGCCCAGGCGACCACCTTGCGCAGGTGCTCGGCCGGCAGCACCTTGCCGGTGGGGTTGGACGGGGAGTTGATCCACAGCAGCTTGGGCCGCAGCGGTCCCAGCCGCAGCAGCCCGTCGGCGGCGACCGGCTCGGCCCCGGCCAGGCGGGCGCCCACGTCATAGGTGGGGTAGGCCAGCTCGGGGAAGACCACCCGGTCGCCGGGGCCGCAGCCCAGCAGCGTCGGCAGCCAGGCCACCAGCTCCTTGGTGCCGATCACCGGCAGCACGGCCGCCGGGTCGGCCCCCGCCACGCCCAGGCGGCGGCGCAGCCAGCCGGCCGCCGCCTCGCGCAGCGCCGCGGTGCCGTAGGTCTGCGGGTAGCCGGGGGCGTCGGCCGCCTCGGCGAGCGCCCGGCGGATCGGCTCGGGCGTCGGGTCGACGGGCGTGCCGACCGAAAGGTCCACCAGCCCGCCGGGGTGCCGGGCGGCGATCTGCTTGTACGGGGCCAGCCGGTCCCAGGGGAAGTCCGGGAGCGTGAACACGCAGCCCCTCTCTAGGTCTCGTCGTTCACCGGGCTCGTGCCGCCACGGGGCCGTGGCCCTCGCACAGGCCACGGCCCGATGGCCCGGTGAGCGTGCCGATCGCGGGGTGTCCCGCGATGCCCGTGAAGCTCGGCTTTTGCAGCGTTCCCGTCAGTGAATCCTTTTCAACGCCTGGTCCACGGCCCTGGGGACGGGAGCCCCGGTGACCTCCGGTGCCGCGACGTCGCCGGTCACGGCGCCGCCCTGGCTGCAAGGCCCCGTCTCGACCTGCGGAGACGGCGTGTTGAAAAAGGTTCAGTCGGCGTTCTGCGGGGGCAGCGCGGCCACGTACGGGTGATCCTTGTCGATCTTCCCGACCTTGGAGGCGCCGCCGGGTGAGCCGAGGTCGTCGAAGAACTCCGCGTTGACCTTGTAGAAGTCCTTCCACTGGTCGGGGATGTCGTCTTCGTAGTAAATCGCCTCAACCGGGCAGACGGGCTCGCACGCACCGCAGTCGACGCACTCGTCCGGGTGGATGTAGAGCTGGCGCTTGCCCTCATAGATGCAGTCGACCGGGCATTCCTCGATGCACGCCTTGTCGAGCACGTCCACACAGGGCTGCGCAATGACGTAGGTCACGTCGTGACTCCTCTCGGGTTCTTCCGGCCCCGCCGTGCGCCACGGCTCACCGCAAGCTCGCTCCACCTAGTATTGCGGCTGGGGGATCGTCGATTCGACTTGGGGGGCACCAGATGTCGGCCCGTTTCGCCGCACGATTCGTGGTCTCCCTGACGCAGGCGGACGTGGGCCGGCGGGTCTCGCTGCGCCGCCGCCTGCCGACGGGAGAGTACAGCGACATCGTGGGCGTTCTCGAATCGTGGAGCGGCGGGGTGCTCACCGTCCGCCGCCGCAGCGGCGAGCTGGTGGAGGTGCCCCGCGATGCGGTCGTGGCGGGCAAGGTGGTCCCGCCTCCTCCCCCGCCCCGCCGCAGGTCCTGAACGGGGCGTTCGTCCGGACGGCGTTTCAGGAACGAAGAGCCGGAACGTTCCCGGCTCGGGGCAGAGGGACGGTCCGGCGCGCGTCGGCTCGTTCAAGGCGTTTTCACAGGGAGCAGGCCGGGCGCCTGCCGGTAGGTACGGCCCGCCCGCAGCCGCGTCCCGCCGAAGAGCTCCGACACCGTCACGAACCGGTATCCCCGGCGTTCGAGCCGGGCCAGTATCTGCGGGACCGCCGCCACGGTCGGCGCATGGGTGTCGTGGAGCAGCACGATGGCGCCGGGGTGGACGTCCCGCAGCACCGCGCGCACCGTGCGCTCGGGGTCGGCCGCGCGCCAGTCCATCGGGTCGACGCTCCACATGATCTGCGGCAGCCCGGCCGCCCGCGCCACGCGGGCGTCGGTGACGGCGTACGGCGGGCGGAACAGCCTCGGGCGCACCCCCGTGCAGCGGTGCACGGCCTGCTGAGTCCGCTGCACCTCCCGGCGCACCCCTTCCGCCGGCAGTCCCGTCAGCCGGGCATGCGACCAGGTGTGGTTGCCCAGCTCGTGGCGTTCGGCGACGATCCGGCGCAGCAGCGCGGCGTTCGCCTCCGCCTGGGCGCCGACCACGAAGAACGTCGCCCGCGCCCGGGCGCGGGCCAGGTGGTCCAGCAGCCGGGCGGTGTGGGGGCCGGGGCCGTCGTCGAAGGTCAGCGCCACGCACTTGGCCCGGGTGCAGTCGACGGTCTCCCCCTGGTACGGCTCGCGCGGCGCCCGCCGGGAAGGGAGCGCGGCCGTGCCCGGCGCCTGCGTCCACTCGGCCGCGGGCCGTGCCCGTTCGGCCCGTCCGCATCCCGGTAACAGCCAGGCTCCGCCTCCGGCGGCGACCAGGGCGACCAGCTGCCTGATTGATGCCATACCCCCATGAATGCCCCATCGCCCCGGCGGAATGCCCCGCCCGCCGGGGCCGCGGGTCAGGGCCGGGGCCAGTCGGGGACCTGGGGCGGCAGGTCGGTGCTGACGCGCATGGGGAAGGCGGCCGGGCGCTTTTCCAGGAAGGAGGTGACGCCCTCGGCGGCGTCCGGGGCCGCGCCCAGCTCCGCCATCAGGCGGGAGTCGGCGCGGTGGGCCTCCCACGGGGAGGACGCCGACAGGCCCGACCACATCAGGCGGCGGATCGCGGCGACCGACACCGCCGAGGTGTTGTCGGCGATCTCCCGGGCCAGCGCGTAGGCGGCCGGCAGCAGCTCCTCGGGCGGGCAGACGCGGGAGACCAGCCGTCCGGCCAGCGCCTCCCGGGCGTCGAACACCCGCCCGGTGGCCACCCATTCCATGGCCTGGGAGATGCCGACCACGCGGGGCAGGAACCAGCTGGAGGCGGCCTCGGCGACGATGCCGCGGCGGGCGAACACGAAGCCGAACTTGGCCTTCTCCGAGGCCAGGCGGATGTCCATGGGCAGCGTCATCGTCACGCCGACGCCCACGGCGGCGCCGTTGAAGGCGGCGATGACCGGCTTGAGGCAGCGGGCGATGCGCAGCGCCACGGTGCCGCCGCCGTCCCGGGGCGTGCCGTCCTCCAGCAGGTCGTCGCCGCCGAACATCTCCAGGCTCTTGTCCTTGTTGAAGGTGTCGCCGCCGGCCTGCAGGTCGGCGCCGGCGCAGAAGGCCCGGCCCGCCCCGGTGACCACGACCGCCCGCACCTCGTCGTCGGCGTCGATCCGGTCGAAGACGTCCAGCAACTCGTTGCGCATGGTGAAGGTGAAGGCGTTCAGCCGGTCGGGGCGGTTGAGCGTGATCGTCGCGATCCGGTCGGCGACCTTGTAGTCGATCTGGGTGTACGTCACGTCGCGGCCCTCTCCTTGCACCACCAGCAACAGAATGTGATTCTAGACACGCCCGTCACCCGGGCTCCTCGAGGAGGCCCGGCCCTCCATCCGTTCCCCCTCTCCGCTCGGCAATCGCCGGGGAGCGGCGCGCGGGGTTCCAGGCGCCATGCGCCCTTATTAATTACGTATCCCCCGGTTCTGGGAGCGTTCGGTTCGGTGCCGTCTCAGGGGACGTGCCCGCCTCAGCCGCGGAGGGTCGGGAAGACCCGGGTGACCGCGTCGGCGTACCAGCGTTCGGGCGGGCCGTCGTAGCCGGGCGGCGGCACGGGGGTCAGCCGGTCGCCGTCGCGGGCCAGCCCGACGGTAAGGCTCGACCAGCCGGGACGGGTCGCCGCGCCGATCGCCGACACATCATCGGGGGTCAGCGTGAGGTCGCCGGGCGGGTCGCCGCCGCAGGCGGCCAGGCGGACCGCCAGCGCGGCCAGCAGCCTGGCCCAGCCCCGGCCCAGCAGCAGCGGCAGGCCGGTGACGGCCAGCTCCGGCAGGCCCCGCTCGGCCAGGCCCCGGGTGACCAGCGTCAGCCCCTCGGGCGTCTGCCGGCCGGCGATCGTCACCTCGCCGTGAGTTCGGCCTTGCATGCCCATGGCAGGCACCGTACCGGCTCTTTCAGCGACCGAACGTCGTTCGGTGAACGCTGCGGGTAACGGGCTCGCCCGAGTCGGGCATACCCTTGGCCAACCCTCGTTCAACTGTTCGCATTGTCGGCTAAGTTACGAACGTGAACTGGGCCGTTGCGACACACGACTCCGCTTTCGGGTACGTCTCCGCGCACGGCGCCCCGCTGGTCGACTTGCTCGATCCGCAGCCCGACGAGCGCATCATCGACCTGGGCTGCGGCACCGGGGTGTTCTCGGCCGCCATCGCCGAGCGCGGCGCCCAGGTGTTGGGCATCGACGGATCGCCGGAGATGATCGCGCAGGCCGCTGCGACCTACCCGCAGCTGTCCTTCGTGGTCGCCGACGCCCACGACTTCACCACCAGCGAGCCCTACGACGCGGTGGCCTCCAACGCGGCGCTGCACTGGATGACCCGCGACCCCGACGCGGTCATCAAGGCGGTCTACAAGGCGCTGCGGCCGGGCGGGCGGTTCGTGGCCGAAATGGGCGGCGCCGGCAATTGCGCGGAGCTGATCGCCGCGATGCAGACGGCCTGGCGGATCTTCGGGCTGGCCGAGCCGGAGCTGCCGTGGTACTTCCCCACCCCGGCCGAGTACGCCTCCAAGCTCGAGGCCGCCGGGTTCACGGTGCGGCTGCTGGAGTACTTCGACCGTCCCACCCTGATGACCGAGGGACCCAACGGCGCCGCCGACTGGGTGCGGGTGTTCGCCGCCAGCGCGCTGAAAGAGGTCCCCCCGGAGATCGTCGAGCCGCTGCTGGCGCGCATCAACGAACTGGCCGCGCCCGCGCTGCGCCGCGAGTCGGGGTGGGTGGCCGACTACGTGCGGCTGCGTTTCGCGGCGGTGCGCAAACCGGACGGCAAGGCTCCCACCTTCAGCCCCCGCGGCGGGTCGGCGAGCCGCGGGGGGTCGGCCGGCACGCCACCGCCTCCGCAGCAGCCGCCGAGCGCGCCGCACGTCACTCCCATGCAGCCCGCCATGCAGCAAGGCCCCGCGCCCGGAACCGGCCCCCACATGCACACCGCCATGCCTCCGCACCCGCAGGCCGCGCCTTCTGCGGGTCCCCCCGCGGGCGGACCGCCGCCGGAGACGCCCGCCATGCACCGGAACGGCTGAAGGCAGGGACGGGACGGTGCGGATTCACGACTCCCGCCAAGGCCGGGCGGTGGACTTGCCGCCGGGCCCGCTCCACATCCATGTGCACGGGCCCGGGCTGCGCGCCTTCATCACGGCCGACGTGCTCTGCCGCACGGCCGCCCGGCGGCGCAGCCGCGCGCTCCTCACCCGTTCCGGGCCGCCCCCACGCCCTTGGCCGCTCACCGGATTCAACGTGCCGGACGTGCCCGCCGGTGACGCGGCGTCCGCGCAGGTGGTGGTGGCCGAGCAGGATCCGCCCGAAACGGCCTGTCCTAAAGCGGCGCACCTGATGCTCGTCCATCCCATCGAGCCGTCCTCCCTGTCGTCGCTCGCCGACGAGGATCCGGTGACGCTGCGCATGGCGATGCTGTCCGCGCCCTACCGCGAACCGCTCCGGCTGCCCGAGCAGGCCGCCGATGCCCGGGCGCGGCTCGGCCGCTGGCGGGCCCTGCTGGCGGAGTGGGCCCGCTCCCCCGGCAGGCCGATGAGCCGGCGGCACGCCGCGGACGCGGAGGCCGCCTTGGCGCAGGACCTGGACAGCCCGGCCGCGCTGGCCGTGCTGGAGGAGCTCGCCGCCGACCCCGCGGCCGCTCCGGGAGCCAAGCTGGAGACCTTCATCCACCTGGACCTGCTGCTGGCCCTGGACCTGGTGCGCGATATCGGCCGGTAGCAGATGATTCTTTACCGATCCGTCATCTGAGAACGATCGGTCGAACCCGGCCTCATATGGAAGGATCGCCCAACGGAGGCGATCCGGTCGCCCGAATCCGCGGATCGGCCGGATCCGGTCGCACACACTTCAGTATTTCGGACAGAAAGCCACAAACTTCACAAAAGTGATATAGCCAACTTGGTTTCAGCTTGACTAGTTGGCCGAGAACCTGTTTGGTTTTCCGTCCGTACCCCGCTCCGAACAGTCTCAAACGGAAGGCAGCAGTTTGCGTCTTTCAGCCCCCCGCATCGCCATCTCGGCCGCCGTCATCGGTACGGCCGCCGCGACCGCGAGCGTGGCGTTCGCCGCCGCCGGGCCGGACAAGACCGCCACGGCGAGCAAGGCGAGCGCTCCTTCGTCCAGCGACGTCGTCGTCCACACCGTCAACGACGTCTCCGCGAGCTCGACGCTCCAGTACTGGACCGCCAAGCGGATGCGGGCCGCCAAGCCCGTTCCGGTGCCCAAGACCGTGAACAACGCCGCCACCGCGGCCGCCGCCGTCGACCCCGCCGACGCGGCGGTGGCCCCCGGCGGTGTGGCGCCCGCCCCCGTCGGCGCCACCGCGGCCGCCTCCGGCGGCATCTCCTCGGCGGCCGTCATCAAGGCCAAGCAGTGGCCGGCCAGCAAGCGCAACTCCGGCATCGCCAAGACGACCGGCCGGGTGTTCTTCAAGCGGAACGGCCAGGACTACGTCTGCAGCGCCTCGGTCGTCAACGCGCCCAACAAGCGTTCGGTGTGGACCGCCGGGCACTGCCTGCACAGCGGCGGCCCCAAGGGCAAGTGGCACACCAACGTCATGTTCGTGCCCGGCTACCGCGACGGCAAGGCGCCGCGCGGTAAGTACACCGCCCTCAAGCTGGTGGTCGCCAAGCAGTGGGTGAACAGCAAGAACGTCAACCGCCGCTACGGGTACGACCTGGCCGCCTTCACCGTCCGCAACTGGAAGGGCAAGCGGATCCAGGCGCGGACCGGTGCCCAGGGCATCAACTGGGGTTACAAGAAGCGCACCTACTCGATGCGCCTCTTCGGCTACCCGATGGTGTTCCTGCCGTCCGGGAAGCCGACCCAGCGGCACCGGATGTACTACTGCACCGGTAAGACCGTGGGTGTCCGCTTCCACAGCAACGCGCCGATCGGCCTGGGCATCAAGTGCACCATGGGCGGCGGCGCCAGCGGCGGCCCGTGGATCTACGGGATGAACAGCAAGGGTTGGGGCCGGATCGTGGGTGTCAACAGCACCCACTCCACGGTCAACACCTACATGTACTCCCCGTACCACGGGAAGGCGGCGGCCAGCGTCTACAAGACGGTCCGCAAGCTCTGAGGCCCGCGTTCACCGCGACCCGCTGAGCTGAAAAGACGGGCCGTCGCCGGGGACCACTCCGGCGACGGCCCGTCGCTTTGTCGTGTCTTCGTGCGAGGCGTTCTTCAGCGGGCTCCCGGCCGACTACTTCACTTCCGGCATGGGAGCCGGCTTGGCGTTGCGCATCCGCTCCTCGGTCCAGTACTCCTCGACCTCTTGCGGATCCTGCTGCACCTCATGCGTCACCGGCTGTGCCGGTTCCTGCGCATCGGGAGCGCGGCCGGCCTGGCTCGCTGCCGCGAACCCCACGATCGTGATCGCGGCGATGGCCGCCGCCCCACCCCCCATGGCGATGATCCGCCGTCGGCTCATTACCGGGCCCTCCATGTCGTCATACCGATCCGGGGCCTTGCGGCCGCACGACCGCTCTCAAGCCCCGCGTCCGCCCATGCTACGGGGCGGTCCGGCCGATGAACCGGTTTCCACCCGGGTTTTCTCCCTCACGCCGGGAAACCACCGGCCCCGGCTTCCCCTATTCTTCGCATCACGCCCGTAACGCCCCGGACGCCGCCGCGCCCGCCAAGACCCGGCAGGTCACAACCACCTAACCCTTCACCGCCGGAAGGGCCTGGACGCAACGATCCTCTTTTCCCGTCACAGGCGTCTCTGTAAGCTTCTGTAAGCTTCCGCTGCGTACCCCGCGCTCCGCAGGCACGCACTCGACCAGGGATAGGCATGCTCGCCCGGCTCGTTCGGCCTCTCGGCCTCCTGACGCTGACCGGCCTGACTGCGGCCTGTGCCTCCGGCTCCTCCGGGAAGGGAACGTTCCGCCCCTCCGGCAGCCTCGCCCGCCCGGCCGCCTCCGACGCGGCCCAGGCGGCCCCGCACACCCTGCCCACCGAACAGGTCGACGCCCAGGTCCTGCAGAGCTACGCCGCTTACCAAAAGGCATACAAAAAGGCGTACGAGACCAACGATCCCTCCCCGCTGTCCGAGGTGGCCACCGACCCCCTGCTCACCACTCTCACCGAGGACATCGAACGCACCCGCGCCAAAGGCGTGATCTGGCGCTTCGTCAACATCTCCAACCCGCGCGTGTACGCCCGCTCCGACGACGGTTACACCGTCTACGTCGTCGACTGCATGCGCACCCTGGCCGCCTACCGTTTCTCCGCCAAAACCGGCAAGCGCCTCGGCGGCGGCCCCGGCGGCACCTACCAGTACCGCACGGCCGTCACATACGAATCCGGCGCCTGGAAGGTCTCCAACACAAAGCGAGACAAACCATGCTGATCAGCCCACTGCTCTCAAGAGCCCGCAACACCGTTGCGCGAGCCGCAGACAAGGCGTCCCCCGCCGCACCATCCGGCCGCCGCACCACGAAACGCACGGCCTTCAGCGCAGCCGCCATCATCCTCGCAAGCTCCCTCACCGTCCTCGGCGAGGCCGCCCTGCAAGGATCACCGGCCCTGGCAGACCCCTGCAGCGGCGGCAGCGGCGGCTTCGGCTGCGG